>NZ_ABEA03000142.1 GCF_000171235.2 Geminisphaera colitermitum TAV2
CAGTTGGAACTCCTCACCCGCCACGCCACGCACGTCCGTCCCGGCGGCCACCTCCTCTACGCCACCTGTTCCCTCTGCGACGAAGAAAACACCACTGTCGCCGCCGCCTTCCTCGCCGCCCACCGCGACACCGTTGTTGCCCGTTTCCCGCCCCCCTCCCCCCCCCCGGTCTCACACCCGACGCCTACGGCGGCCTCACCATCCCCCCCGAAATCCACGACACCGACGGCTTCTACATCGCCGCCTTCCAAAGAAAAAACTGACCCGCCCTCTCACCCCGCCAACCTCTTCAACGCCTCCCGGTTCACCTTGCCCTGCGCATTGCGCGGCCAAGGCGACACCCGCACAAAACGCCGCGGACGCTTGAACCCCGCCAGCCGCCCCTCAACCGCGCCGCAACCCGCTCCGCCAACCCCATACTCCCCCCCCCCTCCAACTCCTCCGAGTAAAACGCCACCACCGACTCCCCCCATTCCCGATCCGGCACACCCAGCACCACCACATCCGCAAACAAACCCGACTCGCGCAACGCCGCCTCCACCTCCAGCGGATTCACCTTTTCTCCGCCCGTGATAATCAACGCATCCCCCCGCCCCGCCACCTGCAAACGCCCCTCCGCGTCCAAAACGCCCACGTCGCCCGTCAACCACATTTCCCCCGCCCGCCAGCCCGGCCAGTATCCACGAAACAACGACGCCGCAAC
>NZ_ABEA03000141.1 GCF_000171235.2 Geminisphaera colitermitum TAV2
CCCGCCAACAACCTCCGCAGCACCCGCGCCGACATCTATTACTCTGCCGTCCGACCCTTCACCCCCACCGAATGGCTCACCCTCTCCCCCGTCGCCGGCGGACGCATCACCTACTACGACCGCGCCACCGGCGGCAAAGACAACTACACCCGCGTCCTCGGTGAACTCGGTTTCGACGCCGAAGCCCGCACCTCCGCCACTTGGGAATATAAAAACACCACTTGGGACATCGACGGCCTCCGCCACCTCGTCACCCCCAAACTCTCCTACCGCTACATCCCCGACGCCGACAAAGGCCGCCCCTACATCCCTCAAATCGACGACCGCCCCTTTGACACCTATCTTGCCCCCCTTGGCCTCGGCAACCAGCGCAACATCGACGAACTCTCCGCCGCCAACACCGCCCGCCTCGCCCTCGACAACACCCTCCAGACCCGCGACCCCCTTTACGGCTCCCGCGACCTCGCCCGCCTCACCCTCGCCACCGACTACTACTTTGACGACGCAGCCAACCAGACCACCAGCGACAACAACTTCTCCGACCTCCACATCGGTCTCACCCTCACCCCCGTCCGCTGGCTCCAGTTTGACCTCTACCAACGCCTCGCGCTCGACAACCTCGCCCTCAACGAACTCAACACCGGCCTCACCCTCCGCGACGCCGACGCATGGTGGATACGCTTCGGGCAGCACTACCTGCACGACGTTGATTCCGAAAAACGCATTCAGGAATTTCTCCTCAGCGCCGGTTACACCTTCAACGAAGCCTGGTCCGCCCTTGTCCTCTGGCGGTATGACACCCGTCAGAACCGCTTCACCGAGCAAAGCTACTCGCTCGTGCAACGCCTCACGCGAGTCTGGACCCTTCGCTACGTCCTCAGCTTCTACGAAGGCAACGACCGCGACGGCGACATCGGCTTCGGCGTCCGCGTGGACATGACGAACTTCTAAACATCTCGTCACGTCGCTTGCATGACCATCGCCGCCAACCAGCAACGCATCTTCCAGCAACTCTGGGCGCGCCTCCAGCCCATCGACCGCCACTTCCCGCAAAAACTCAAGACCCTCCTTGCCGACCGCCGCTTCGGTTCGCGTGACCGCCGCCTGTATCGGGAATTCACCTACACCACCCTGCGCGCCGCCGCCGCAAGTGACGCGGGCTTTTTCTGCCAAACGCCCGCATCCGTTCCCGTCGCCCCATTCGACGTTGGATGTTCGACGTTGGATGTTCGACGTTCGACGGCGCAGCCGTCCCCCC
>NZ_ABEA03000140.1 GCF_000171235.2 Geminisphaera colitermitum TAV2
CCTCGATCACCGCTCCCGCCGCAAGTGGCGCGGGCGTCCCGCCCGCTTCCGTTCCAAAGCGGGCGTCCCGCCCGCGCCACTCAGGATGCCGGCAGGATGCCGGCGTTCCCAGGCGCTCCCACGCCAAAATTTCCGCCAAGCTCGCCCGCGTCGGACACATCACTCACCACCCCTTCCGCTGCCGGTCCGCCGCCGCCCGTGCGATTTGCGCGGCGAAGAACGGCCCCCGGTAAATCATTCCCGTGTAAACCTGCACGAGCGACGCCCCCGCATCCAGTTTCTCGCACGCCCCGCGCACATCCATGATGCCGCCCACGCCGATGATCGGCAGCCGCCCCTGCGTGGCGCGCGAAATGTAGTTGATGATCTCCGTCGCCCGCCGCTCAACCGGAGCGCCGCTCAGCCCGCCCGTCTCGTTGACCGTTTCAAAAAACCCCGGACGCGCCAGCGTTGTATTCGTTGCAATGATACCATCGAGCCCCAGCCCCAGGATCGTCTCCAGCACATCGTCGATCTGACTCCACGAAAGATCGGGCGCGATCTTGAGCAGCAACGGACGCCGCACTGCGCGAGCCGCGTTGGCCTCGCAAAGCGCACGCAACACACCCTCGAGCCGGTCCTTCTCCTGAAGCTTGCGCAAGTCCGGCGTGTTGGGACTGCTCACATTGATCGCCACGTAATCCGCATGATCCGCCAGCAGCGCGAAACTTTTTAAATAATCGCCCACCGCCTCCTCCAACGACGCAACCTTGGACTTGCCCAAGTTGATCCCCAGCACCACTCGCCGCCGCCCCGCCGGAGCCAGCCGCGCCAGACGCTTCGCCAGATTTTCCGCGCCATCGTTGTTGAATCCCATCCGATTGATCACCGCCTCCTGCGCCGGATAGCGAAACATGCGCGGCTTCGGATTGCCCGGCTGGGCCAGCGCCGTGACCGTGCCAATCTCCGCGTGTCCAAACCCCATCGCCGCCGCCGCCGGCCACGCCGTCCCCCCCTTGTCGAACCCTGCGGCAAGACCCACCGCGTTGGGAAACTCCAGCCCGAACACCCGCACCGGGCAAAACACCGAACGCGGCACCCGGTTCCATGCCTCCAGCGCCCGGCACAACGGCGGCAATTTACCCAGCAATGACATGCCCATGACGGCCAGCTCGTGCGCCGGTTCGCAATCGAGACGGAAGAACATCGGACGGGCGATTTTCTCGTAAAAGAATCCCATAAACGCGCCATACAGACCATTCCCCGCCCCTCCCGCAAGTCTCCCTGCACGCTTGACACGCCTCCGCCCCCTGCCCATCCGTTCCCGCCAGACAACCAACATGAAACTCACCGGCACACCCGCCCTCGTCACGCTCCCCGGCCTCGCAGCCGTCGTAGTCGTAGTCGTCGTGCCCGTCGCGCGCCGAGAGGGTTTCTGTTAACGAAAGCAGAACACTTTGCCCCCTCTGGCGACGCCGCCGGAGGGGGCTTTTTGTTTTAAGGACAAACCCGCCCCCCCCCGGTGACAACGACAGACGGCAATGGCAGCCACCACACACCCATCACACGCCAACCGCACATGTCACACCAAACACACTACACCGGAGCCACGCTCCTCACCCGCCTGCTCGAACGCCAGGGCATCGCGCACCTCCCCGGCATCCCCGGCGGCGCGATCCTGCCCTTTTACGACGCGCTCCACGACAGCCCCGCCATCCGGCACATCCTCGCCCGCCACGAACAAGGCGCCGGCTTCATCGCCCAAGGCATGGCGCGCGTCACTGGCCGCGCCGCCGCCTGCGTCGCCACCTCCGGCCCCGGCGCCACCAACCTGCTCACCGCCATCGCCGACGCCCACCTGGACTCCATTCCCCTCGTCGCCCTTACCGGCCAGGTGCCCCAGACGCTCATCGGCACCGACGCCTTTCAAGAAGTCGATACCTATGGACTCACCGTGCCCATCACCAAGCACAACTTCCTCGTTCGCACCCCCGCCGAGTTGCTGGAGATCGTTCCCCTCGCCTTTGAAATCGCCGAGTCCGGCCGCCCCGGCCCCGTGCTCATCGACCTGCCCAAAGACGTGCAAACCGCCTCCCTCCCCTTCGCGCTCTCCGACGCCGACCTCCCCACCCCCGGCATGCGCGCACCCTCGCCACCCTGTCCCGATGCCGACCTCGTCGCCCTCGCCCGCCTCCTCGCCAACGCCCGCCGTCCCGTCATTTACCTTGGCGGCGGCATCATCGCCGCCAACGCCAGCCACCACGCGCTTGCCCTCGCCCAACACCTCGCCGCGCCCATTGTCAGCACCCTCAACGCCCTCGGAGCCATCCCCGACCACGACCCACACTTCATGGGAATGCTCGGCATGCACGGCACCCGCGCCACGCACACCCTGCTCGACGAAGCCGACGTCCTCCTCGCCATCGGCGCGCGTTTCGACGACCGCGCCACGGGCAAGGCCGCCGAATTCTGCCCGCACGCCACCATCGCGCACATCGACATCGACCGCGCCGAGATTGGGAAAATCAAAAACACCTTTCTCGGACTCACCGGCGACGCCGCAGACATCCTCCCCCGCCTGCTCGCGCACCTCGACGCGCACCACCCCACAGCCGACGCCCGCCACGCCCGCGCCACCTGGTTCGCCCGCGCCCGCACCCTGCGCGCCGCGCATCCCCTGCGCCATCCCCCCCGTGAACACGACCCGCTGCACCCGGTCAACCTCTGCCGCTTCCTCAGCGAAACCCTCCCGCCCGATGCCATCCTCACCACCGACGTCGGCCAGCACCAGATGTGGATTGCCCAAGCCTATCCCTTTCGCCGCCCCCGCACCTTCCTGACCTCCGGCGGACTCGGCACGATGGGCTTTGGCCTGCCCGCCGCCATTGGCGCCGCCCTCGCCGCGCCCGGACGCCGCGTGGCCTGCGTCAGCGGCGACGGCTCCATCCTGATGAACATCCAGGAACTCGCCACCCTCGCCGACCACGACCTCCCCGTGGCCGTCCTCATCTTCAACAACGCCCAACTCGGCCTCGTGCGGCAGCAGCAGGAACTGTTTTTCCAACAACGCTACGCCGCCTCCCACTTCACCACCGGCCCCGACTTTGCCGCCCTTGCCCGCGCCTTTGGCGTGCGCGGCCACCGCATTGCGGCCAACACCCGCAACCCGCTCGCCGAGATCGCCGCCGCCCTCGCGCAACCCGGCCCCTGCGTCATCGACATCCCCGTTTCCAACGCCGTCAACGTGCTCCCCATGGTTCCGCCCGGTGCCGCCAACCGCCACACTATCGAACACCACGAAACCCAGGCCGCGTAACCAAACCATGACGACCCATTCCCCCCTCCCCCCCCCCCCGGCGTCCCCCACAACAAGCCGCCGGGAGGCGCGGGAGGAAGGCGCGGGAGGCACAGCAAAAATGATAATCCAGACTCATTCATATCAGCTTTCTTACTAGTGCTCCGACATTTGCCAAACGAACGAACTTGATTTCATGTCTCACGATCAAACACTTGCCCATTCCACTTTAACCGCAGCCATCGTGAGCAAAAAAACCACTGTCACCGCCCCCATCAACGCCGACCTCACCCCTGCGGCCCGCATCGAACTCTACCGGACGATGGTTCGCATCCGCCGCTTTGAAGAACGCTCTCTGCGCGCCTACCAGGCCAAAAAAATCGGCGGAT
This sequence comes from Geminisphaera colitermitum TAV2, assembly GCF_000171235.2. Taxonomy (GTDB): domain Bacteria; phylum Verrucomicrobiota; class Verrucomicrobiia; order Opitutales; family Opitutaceae; genus Geminisphaera; species Geminisphaera colitermitum. Next base: position 3,664 of record NZ_ABEA03000140.1, read on the forward strand.
TCCTCCACCTCTACATCGGCCAGGAAGCCGTGGCCGTCGGCTGCTGTTCCCTCATGGGCGAGCACGACCACGTCATCACCGCCTACCGTGACCACGGCCACGCCATCGCCGTCGGCATGGACACGAAGGCGCTCATGGCCGAACTCTACGGCAAAGCCACCGGCTGCTCCAAAGGCAAAGGCGGCTCCATGCACTACTTCGACCCAAGCAAAAACTACTGGGGCGGCCACGGCATCGTCGGCGGCCAGATCCCCCTCGGCACCGGCCTCGCCTACGCCGTCAAATACCGCGGACTCAAAGGCTCCGCCATGGCCTTCATGGGCGACGGAGCCGTCAACCAAGGTGCAGTGCACGAAGCCTACAACCTTGCCGCCCTCTGGGACCTCCCCTGCATCTTCGTCATTGAAAACAACGGCTACTCCATGGGCACCTCCCAAGCCCGCTCCTCCGCCGGCGAACTCGCCACCCGCGCCGCCGGTTACGACATGAAATGGGAAACCATCAACGGACACGACCTCTACGAAGTCCGCGCCAAGATGCACGCCCTCCTCACCCGCGCCCGCGAAGAACAAAAACCCGCCGTCGTCGAAATCGACACCTACCGCTACCGCGGTCACTCCGTCGCCGACCCCGACAAAACCTACCGCACCCGCGACGAAATCGAAGAGTATCGCAAAACCAAGGACCCGATAAACCTCTTCCAGCAAACCCTCCTTGCCGAAAAAGTCCTCACCGACGCCCTTATCGAAGAGATCGACACCGCCGCCCGCGCCGAGGCCGACCACGCCGCCGACTTTGCCGAAGCCAGCCCCTTCCCCACCCCCGCCGACATCCAGACCGACGTTTATTGGGAAGCCGACAACCCCGCGCAACGCACCTCCAAAGGACGCCTCTTTTTTAATTAAAAATCAAGGGAGGTTCTAAAAATCAGAAATTACACAGAGATCACAGAGAAGGCACAAAGTTTAGGGAGGACAAAACGACTTTGCTCCTTTTTCCGTAAAAATATTATTTTATTTATAATAAATGAATTACAGAGACATTCATTCGCGAGGAAAATGTCCTTCCACCGGACAGGCCTCCCCAAACTCTGTGCCTCCTCTGTGTCCTCTGTGTAATTTTTAGAAGTTCCCTTAATTTTTAACTATTAATTCTTAACTAATTTCCACCATGCCTGTCCTCACCTACCGCGAAGCCGTTCGCGCCGCCCTCGCCGAAGAACTCGAACGCGACGAAAACGTCGTCGTCCTCGGCGAAGAAGTCGGCCAATTCCACGGCGCTTACAAAGTCTCCGAAGGCCTCCTCGAAAAATTCGGCCCCAAGCGCATCGTTGACACGCCCATCTCCGAAGCCGGCTTCATCGGCCTCGGCGTCGGCGCCTCCATGCTCGGCATCCGCCCCGTCATGGAGTTGATGTTCTGGTCCTTCTATTCCGTCGCCTTCGACCAGATTCTCAACAACGCCGCCAACATCCGCTACATGAGCGGCGGCCAAATCAACTGCCCCATCGTCATCCGCGGCCCCGCCAACGGCGGCACCAACGTCGGTGCCACCCACTCCCACACCCCCGAAAACGTCCTCGCCAACCACCCCGGCGTCAAAGTCGTCGTCCCCGCCACCCCGCGCGACGCCAAGGGATTATTGAAGTCCGCCATCCGTGACAACGACCCCGTCTTCTTCCTCGAAAACACCCTCCTCTACGGCGACAAAGGCGAAGTCTCCGACGACCCCAACGAGCTAATCCCCCTCGGCCTCGCCGACGTGAAACGCGAAGGCACCGACCTCACCATTGTCACCTACGGACGCTGCGTCCAACACTCCCTCGCCGCCGCCGCCATCTTGGAAAAAGAGCATGAAATCTCCGTCGAAATTGTGGACCTGCGCACCATCCGCCCCCTCGATTTCGACACCGTCCTTGCCTCTGTCAAAAAGACCAACCGCGTCCTCATCGTCGAAGAACAAAAACCCTTTGCCAGTGTCGGCTCGCAACTCGCCTATATGATCCAGCGCGAAGCCTTCGACGACCTCGACGGCCCCATCCACCGCCTCGCCACCATCGACGCTCCCGCCATCTACAGCCCCCCCGTCGAAGCCGAGCAATTGCCCAACACGCAACGCGTCCTCCACGCCGCCCTCGCCGCCGTCAACGGCTGACACAACCCATCCAACCCTTCACCACAAAGACACGAAGACACAGAGGCCAAACCACCTAAAAAAAAACAGAAAACACTCTGTGCATTTCTCTGTGCCTCTGTGTCTCTGTGGTTAATTCCTTTTCACGACGCACCGACACCTTATAAAGCACACACCATGGCCGACATCATCGAAATGCCCAAACTCAGCGACACCATGACGGTGGGCACGCTCGTCAAATGGCTCAAAAAAGAAGGCGACCCCGTCGCCACTGGCGACATGCTGGCCGAAGTCGAAACCGACAAAGCCACGATGGAACTTGAGTGTTTCTTCGACGGCACGCTCCTCCAAATCTTCGCCCCCGCCGGAGCCCAAGTCGCCATTGGAGCCCCCCTTTGCGCCGTCGGCAAACCCGGCGAAAAAGTAACCCCTCCCGCCACCTCTGCCACATCCACCACTCCC
>NZ_ABEA03000139.1 GCF_000171235.2 Geminisphaera colitermitum TAV2
ATTCAGCATTTGTCCATTCGCCGCCAGCACCTCGCGCTCCGCAATCGCCTTGGTCAGCGGATACGGACTCGGACACCTCACCGTCAACGGCAGCCCTTCGTCCGCCCCCGCCAGATTTTCCCCATTATAAACCACGCTCGGCGTGCTCGTATAAACCAACCGCCGCACCCCATGCATCCGACACCCCGCGATCAACGCCCGTGTCCCCTCCACATTTGCCCGATAAAAATCCCGATAACGCCCCCACATCCCCACTCGCGCCGCCACATGGAAAACCGTTTTCACCCCCCGGCACGCCTCCTCCAACGCCGCCCCATCCTCCAGCGCCACCTGCACAAACCGCACCCCGCGCTCCACCAAATCCGGCGCCGGCCTCCGCGCCAGCACCACCACCTCGCGCCCCTGCCCCAGCAACCGCTCCACCAATCGCCGTCCCAAAAACCCCGTCCCCCCCGTCACCAACACGGCGCCCGTCAATGTATCTTCAGGTAACTTCATTCGATGTTCAGTGTTCAACGTTCAGGAAACGCCTAAAAGAGGGCTTTTGAACAGAAGGAAACAAAGAGAACGAAGATATGAACCAAGAGACGATTAGCTGATGTTACCTATATCTGGAAAGTGGCGCGGGCGTCCCGCCCGCATCTGAGGAAGGTGCCTCCCAGCCCTGTCTCAGGGCGGCACTCCGCGCCACCATGCTCCGCGTGACATCAGCAAAAAGAAAACCCCGCTCGCCAAGCTACGTTTCGCTCCTCTAGCATTTTTCCCTTTTTCAACTTTCCACCATGACCTCCGCCGAGATCCGCCAGTCCTTCCTCGATTACTTTGCCAAGCAAGGCCACACCATCGTGCCCTCGGCCTCCCTCCTGCCCGACTACCCCGGCCTCCTCTTCACCAACGCCGGCATGAACCAATTCGTGCCCATCTTCCTCGGTGATCGCGCCCCCGACGTTTCCCACTGGGCCGGCGTCCGTCCCGCCAAGGACACCCGCGCTGCCGACACCCAGAAATGCATCCGCGCCGGTGGCAAACACAACGACCTCGAAGACGTCGGCTACGACACCTACCACCACACGATGTTCGAGATGCTCGGCAACTGGTCCTTCGGCGACTATTTCAAGCGCGAATCCCTCACCTGGGGCTGGGAACTCCTGACCAAAGTCTGGGGCATTCCCGCCAAACGCCTCTTTGCCACCGTTTACGCGCCCGACAAAACCAAAGGCGACCCCGCCGAATTTGACCACGAAGCCGCCGCCATCTGGACCGACCTCTTCCGCGCCGCCGGTCTCGACCCCGCCGTCCACATCGTCCACGGCAACAAAAAGGACAACTTCTGGATGATGGGCGACACCGGCCCCTGCGGCCCCTGCTCCGAAATCCATTTCAACCTGCTCCCCTCCGACGACGAAGCCGCCGGGCGCGCCCTCGTCAACTCGTCCAGCCCCCGCTGCATCGAAATCTGGAACCACGTTTTTATCCAGTTCAACGCCAACGCCGACGGCACCTTCGCCCCCCTTGCCGCCAAACACGTTGACACCGGCATGGGCTTTGAACGCGTTGCCGGCATCCACGCCACCACGCACGGCTTTAAAGACTTCTCCCGCGAACCCTCCAACTACAACGCCGACGTCTTCACGCCCCTCTTCGCCAAAGTCGCCGAACTCTCCGGCAAGACCTACCGCGAGACCGTCCCCGCCACCGACGCCGACCGCAAAAATCTCACCGAACAAGAACGCACCGACATCGCCTTCCGCGTCCTTGCCGACCACGCCCGCACCGTCTCCTGCGCCATTGCCGACGGCATCCACCCCGGCAACGAAGGTCGCAATTACGTCATCCGCCGCATCCTCCGCCGCGGCATCCTCTACGGCAACAAGCTCGGCCTCAAAACCGGCTTCTTCGAACAACTCGTCGCCCCCGTCGTCGAGTCGCTCGGTCCCGTTTTCCCCGAACTCGTCGCGCAGCAGGACATCATCCGCCGCGTCATCCGCAGCGAGGAAGAGAGTTTCGGCAGAGCCCTCAACAAAGGCCTAGAGGAATTTCAACGAGCACTTGCTCGTAGCGCAATTAACTTTGGTATTACGCATTGTGATTGGCAACAAATCAGCCTTAGCGATCTTGTTGAAGAGGCCACTAGAACGGCAAATGATCCTTTTATTCGTTTTCCTACTTATCAGCAATATCCAGCGCGACACCCTATCTCTCGTGATGAATTGATGAGAGATCCAAACTCAATGCCTTGGAATGAACTTTCCAATAAGCAGTTTATGGTGTCTGGAAAAATTGTCTTTGAACTCTACGACACTTACGGATTCCCGCTCGACATGACGCAACTCCTCGCGTCCGAACGCGGCCTAACTGTCGATACCAACGAGTTCGAGCGACTCATGGAAGAGCAGCGCAATCGCGGCCGCGCCTCCACCAAGAAGGAAATCATCACCGCCGCCACTGAAGGCTCCGACGCCGCCACCACCGCGACCCTCTTCACCGGCTACGACCCCGCCGCCCTCACCGCCGCGCCCGCGCAACTCATCGACATCGTCCACATCAAGGACGCCACCTATCTCGTCTTTGACCACACCCCCTTCTACGCCGAAATGGGCGGCCAGCTTGGCGACGCCGGCACCGTCATCATTGGCGACGCCGCGCTCACCATCACCGACACCATCAAAGACAAAACCGGGCGCCACCTCCACCGCCTCTCCGACGTATCCACCAAAGCACTACCAGCAGGCAACTGCAACGCCGTCGCCACGCTCTCCGTTGACCTGGACCGCCGCCGCGCCATCCAGCGCCACCACACCGCCACGCACCTCCTTCACTGGGCCCTCCGCCAAGTCGTCGGCACGCACCTCCGCCAGGCCGGATCGCTCAACGCCACCGACCGCCTCCGCTTCGACTTCTCGCACTTTGAAGCCGTCCCCCCCGACGCCCTCCGCAAGATCGAAACCCTCGTCAACACCCACATCCTCGAAAACGCCCCCGTCCAATCCTACGAGACCGACTTCGACCAAAAACCCGAAGGCACCCTCGCCTTCTTCGGCGAGAAATACGGCAAACGCGTCCGCGTCGTGGACATCGGCGGCTACAGCCGCGAACTCTGCGGCGGCACCCACGTCGCCACGACGGGCGAGATCGGCTACTTCAAAATCATCAGTGAAGGCGCCATAGCCGCCGGCACCCGCCGCATCGAAGCCCTGGCCGGAGCCGCTGCCCACGCCCATGCCGCGCAACAAGAAACCCGCCTCGCCGCCGCCGCCGAATTGATCGGCGCCACGCCCGCGCAGTTCGACCAGAAACTCGCCCACCTCGTCGCGCAAAAAGCCGAACTGGAGAAAAAACTCACGGCCATCGAAGCCCGCGCCGCCTCCACCCTCGCCGCCGACCTCGCCGCCAAAGCCGTTGAAAAACCCGACGGCACGAAGTGGGTTGACGCCATCGTCGAAGTCGAAACCCCCGAAGCCCTCCGTCACATCGGCTCTCAAATCCAAGGGCACCTCGCGCCTGCCCCTGCCGTCATCCGCCTTGCCACGATCACCGCGCCCGACAAAGCCAGCCTCGCCGTTTTTGCGAATCCCCCCGCGAACAAACTCGGACACCAAGCCGGCGCGCTCGTCCGCGACCTCTGCCAGCAGATCGACGGCAAAGGCGGCGGCAAACCCGACTTCGCCATGGGCGGCGGCAAAAACACCGCCAAACTCCGCACCCTCCTAAGTCCCACTCCCTAAGTCCCGCGTCCCGAGTCCCGCGTCCCGAGTCCTGCGTCCTCCCGAATGCGGGCTTGCCCGCGACACGCCCGCCGTTTTGCTCGCCCGACTGTGACCCTCCGCCTCTCCTCCCGCTTCATCAAGACCCTTGTCGCGCTCCTGCTTGCCGCTCACGCCGCGCCCCCCGCAGCCCACGCCGCCTCCATGCCCCAGCTCACGGCCGACCACACCATGGTCACCACCTCCGACGGCGCGCGCTTCGTCGGCAACGCCCGCCTCGAACAAGACGACATCACCCTCACCGCCGACGAAATCATCTACCAACCCAAGACCCACACCGCCACCGCCCGCGGCCACGTCACATTCACCCGACTCAAAGCCCGCCTCCTCGCCGAAGAAGCCACCTACAACGTCGAGACCAAAGAATTTAACATCACCCACCTCCGCGCCGGCCAATTCCCCCTCTACATCAGCGGCGACCAAGCCACCGGCACCACCAGCCACCTCACCGTCACCAACGCCCACCTCCATTACGGCGAACCCGACGCCCTCTCCCCCACCCTCAGCACCACCACCCTCACCATCGACCAGGACACCCGCCGACTCACCGCCGGCTCCGGCCGCATCGGCCTCGGCACCGACACCGCC
>NZ_ABEA03000138.1 GCF_000171235.2 Geminisphaera colitermitum TAV2
CCCCCCCCCGCCCCGGTTGCCGCGCCATGCGAACCGTGTGCGCCCGCACCATTCGCCGACGACGCATCCGGCTTGCAACCGCTCAGTGCCACACCGACCGCAGCCGCAAACGCAAAATTAAAGCAAAAAACAGGAAGGCGAAAGAAACGTAATGCCATGGGCCGCATTGAGACGCATTCGCAGACTCGCGCAAATGCCTTATTACATTTTTACGGCTCATTAGACAAATCATTAAACACACCCTCCATCGGTGCAGCTCACACCTTATGCATTTCGAGCCAACAGGTTGAAAAATTAGATATTCTAACATTAATCTCTGTTTCTGTCTTGAAAACCCGACCGCCCACAGGAGCGTATCACGCCTCTACCACTACAAGCTCTCTTTCTCGACCAAATGAGCGCTGCTAAAGCCTCCCGTCTCCATCCACGGCGCATTGCCGCCCTCGTTTTCACCCTGTTGCTGCCGCTCTATCTCGGAGGTTGGAGCTGGCGCTGGTTAAGCGGCCCCCAATCGACGATCGACGTCGAGGGACCAGTGGCGCGCGCGCAGACCCAAGTGTTTTATGTGACGCTCTGGGTGACCGGCATCATCTTTGTGATCGTCGCCAGCGTGCTCACCTACGCCACGCTCAAGTTCAAGGCCCGCAACCGCGCCGACGAACACGCCCCCCCCCCCCCAAAGCCACGGCAACCCGCTCGTTGAACTCTCGCTCATCGCCGCCTCCGTGCTTGCCCTCGTCTTCATCGCCGTGCCCACCCTGCGCGCCATCTGGTATCAATACGACGTGCCCGAGGACCAGCGCGACCAGGCGGTGCAGATCACCGCAACCGGATACCAGTGGTGGTTTAAATTTGAATACACGCAGGAGCAGATCGACGGCGCCGGTCCGCTCGTCACCGCCAACGAACTCGTCATTCCCGCCGGACGCCCCGTGCGCATCAACCTGCGCACCACCGACGTCATTCACTCCTTCTGGGTTCCCAAGCTCGCCGGCAAGGTGGACATGATCCCCAACCGCGGCAACCACCTCTGGCTCCACGCCGAGCGCCCCGGCTATTACTGGGGCCAGTGCGCCGAATACTGCGGCGAATCGCACGCCGTGATGCGCTTCCGCGTCGTCGCGCTCGAAGCCGGCGACTACGCCCGCTGGATCGCCGGCCAGAAACACCCCGCCCGCACCCCCGCCGCCGACGACGCCCCGCCGCGCCCGCAAACCGCGGGCCCCGGCTACGTATTCAAAAACCCAGGACGCAACGCCCCCGGTTACTCCGCCGGCTTCGACGCCGACCCGCTCGCCGCGTGGAAAAAGCAGCAGGCCGTCGAGACCGGCGAAGACCCCGCGCTCGTGGCACATGGCCGGGAACTCTTTCGCTCCAAGAACTGCATCACCTGCCACACCACGCGCGGCCACGACGGCGTCGGCGTCAACGGCCCCGACCTCACCCATATCGGCGCGCGCACCACCATCGCCGGCGGCCTTTTGGAAAACACGCCGCAAAACCTCCACCGCTGGATCGCCCATCCCGACGAGGTCAAACCCGGCAACAAGATGTGGGTCGGTGTCAACGGCATGGCCGGCTACGTCACGCTCGATCCCGTGGACAACCACCGTATCCAAAAACAAAATATCACCGTGACCGACGACGAAGCCCGCGCCCTCGTTTCCTACCTCCACAGCCTGAAATGAACCCCCTTGACATCAAACGTCCCTGGTTTTTCACCCGGCCCACGGCGAGCACCGGCCTTGCCTCCTGGCTCACCACCGTCGATCACAAACGCATCGGCATCCTCTACGGCATTGCCGCGCTCTTTTTCTTTCTCGTCGGCGGATTCGAGGCGCTGCTCGTCCGCGTGCAACTCGCCGTGCCCAACAACACGTTCATCTCGCACCAGCTCTACAACGAACTGTTCACGATGCACGCCACCACGATGATTTTCCTCGCGGTCATGCCCCTCTCCACCGCGTTCTTCAACTACATCATGCCGCTCCAGATCGGCGCGCGCGACGTCGCCTTTCCGCGGCTCAACGGCTTCGCCTTCTGGGTCTTCATGGCCGGCGCCATCATCGTCAACGTCGGCTGGTTCGTGAAATCCGGCGCGCCCGACATCGGCTGGTTCGGCTACGCCCCTCTCACCTCAAAAGCCTTCTCCAACCAGTTCGCCGCCGACGTCTCCACCGACCTCTGGATCATGGGCCTGCAAATCCTCGGCGTGTCATCCGTCGTCGGCTCGCTCAATTTCATCGTCACCATCATCAACATGCGCGCCCCCGGCATGACCATGATGCGCATGCCCGTCTTCACCTGGATGACGCTCTTCACCGCGTTTCTCATCATCCTGTCCTTCCCCGCCATCACCATCGCGCTCGTCGAGCTGATGATGGACCGCGCCTTCTCGACCACGTTCTTCGATGTATCCGGCGGCGGACTACCGATCCTCTGGCAGCACCTGTTCTGGATTTTCGGACACCCCGAGGTTTACATCCTGATCCTCCCCGCGATGGGCATCATCTCGGAGATCCTGCCCTGCTTCGCGCGCAAGCCGCTCTTCGGTTATCCCATCGTGGTGTTTTCCGGCGCGGTCATCGGATTCCTCGGTTTCGGCGTGTGGTCGCACCACATGTTTACCACCGGGCTCGGCACCGTGGCCACCGCCGCCTTCTCGCTCGCCACCATGGCCATCGCCATCCCCACCGGCGTCAAAATCTTCAACTGGGTCGGCACCCTCTGGGGCGGCCACATCCTGACGCGCACGCCCATGATGTTCGCCCTCGGTTTCATCTGGATGTTCATGATGGGCGGCTTTTCCGGCATCATGCACTCGGCTTCGCCCGCCGACACGCAACAGCAGGACAGCTATTTTGTCGTGGCGCATTTTCACTACGTGCTGATTGGCGGCGCGGTTTTCGGGCTCCTCGCCGGCATTCATTATTGGTTCCCGCTCATCTTCGGACGCAAGGTGCCCGAGCGCACGGGCAAGCTCTCGTTCTGGATCATCTTTGCCGGCTTCAACACCACCTTCTTTCCCATGCACTTCCTCGGCCTCAACGGCATGCCGCGCCGCACTGCCGTTTACGACGGCAACATGGGCTGGAACGAAGCCAACCTCATCGCCACCATCGGCGCCTTCATCCTCGCCGCGGGCATCGCCCTCTACTTTGGGACGATCATCTACACCTGGCTCAAAGGCGAACGCGTGGGCCGCGATTACTGGGATGCGCGCACCCTCGAATGGTCGCTGCCGAATCCACCGCCTGAATACAACTATGCCGCCACGCCCGTCATCCACGCGCGCGACGCCTTCTGGCACGAAAAGCAAAACCGCGCCGCCATCGCGCACGAGAAAGCCGCGCACGCCGCCGACGAACAGGCGCATGGCGGCATCCACATGCCGAGCCAGTCCTGGTATCCCATTATCACCGCCACCGGCCTGCTCGTGGGCGGATTGTTTGTCGCGCATCACGTCTGGGCCGGAGCCATCGCGGGCGGCGTCATCCTCTTTCTTGGCGTCCTCGGCTGGGCCTTTGAAGGCCCGGGCGGATACCACATCCACATCGACAAGGACGGACGCGAAACGCGCGACTATCACGGCTAACCCT
>NZ_ABEA03000137.1 GCF_000171235.2 Geminisphaera colitermitum TAV2
GGCGGCGGGGACGCCGCCGCTCCATATTTACGATTTGGTGATTGATGGTGTATTCGGTTTTCAATTCCGCCCGCCGTTGTCGCCGGAGCTTGCGCGGGTGCTGGCATGGGCGAACGCGCTGCCGGCGCGCTTGCGTGCGGCTGTGGACTTGCCGAGCGGGTTGGGTGAGGCGGGTGCGTTCAGGGCGGATTTCACCTACGCAACGGGGATTGTGAAGGAGCCATTGGTGGCGTCGGGCGGACTGCTGAACGCCGGGCGGTTGCGGTATTTGGATCTTGGATTTTTTGATGAAGAGGAGGGGGGGGGGGAGGTTTCGGAAGGCGCAGTTGCGCCGCGTCGCGCGCTGACGTCGGCGGTGCTTGCGCCGTTGCGGGAATTGCGTGCGGCGGATTCCGACAAACGAACTTATGGACATGTGTTTTTGGCGGGCGGGTCACGATCGTATCCGGGGGCGATTTTCATGGCGGCGAGCGCGGCGGTGCGGAGCGGGGCGGGGCTGGTGACGGTGTTTGCGCCGGAGTCGCTGGTGGCGTCGTTCGCGGCGCGGTTGCCCGAGGCAATGTGGGTTGCCTGCCCGGAAACGCCGGAGGGCGGACTGGCTTTGGAGGGGTTGCACTTGGTGCAGGAGCGGATCGGACGGGCAACGGCGCTGGTTGTCGGACCGGGACTGGGGCGCGAACGGGAGTCGCTCGTGCTGGCGGAGGAAATGGTGAAAATGTCGTCCGCGCCCGTGGTGATCGACGCGGATGCGTTGCAGCCTCAAATTGTATCGGCAGGGGCGATACCGCGCATTCTCACGCCGCATGCGGGGGAATTGGCTCGGATCGCGGAGCGTGTGCCGTCGTCGGCGGTGCTGGTGCGCAAGGGGCCGGTGACGTGCATCGAGGCGCAGGGCGTGAGTTTTTATAGTTTCAAGGGTGGCCCGGTGCTGGCGCGCGGTGGCAGCGGCGATTTGCTGGCGGGACTCATGGGGGGGCTGCTGGCGCAGTCGCCCGGCGATCCGGCGGCGGCGGCGTGCCGGGCTGTGGCATGGCATGGCGCGGCAGCCGACGCGCTGGCCCGGGCCCACGGCGCGGTGGCGGTGCGCACCACGCAGTTGCTCGATTTTCTGGCGGTGGCGCTGAGGGCTGAGCACTGACCGCTGACGCACCGTTTCGAGTTTAGAGCAGTTTCATTCAAACTGTAGCCATTTGATACCTGGTAGGGAGGCCTTTGTGCCCTCGGCCGAGGGCACAAAGGCCTCCCTACCGTTAAGACAACGGCTACATCTCAACTTATGGGAACTTCTAAAAATTACACAGAGGACACAGAGGAGGCACAGAGTTTGGGGAGGCCTGTCCGGTGGAAGGATATTTTCCTCGCGAATGAATGTCTCTGTAATTCATTTATTATAAATAAATAAAATAATATTTTTTACGGAAAAAGGAGCAAAGTCGTTTTGTCCTCCCTAAACTCTGTGCCTTCTCTGTGATCTCTGTGTAATTTCTGATTTTTAGAACCTCCCTTATACCGCTCTAGAATCTGGAGTTCAGGGTTTCGAGCGTGAGGCCGGCGAGCGTGGGGAGGCGGAGTGCGGCGTGGGGGAACTCGTCGTGCAGCGTCGATGGGCCGGGGATGACGATCACGCGCAGGCCGGCGCGGTGGGCGGCGAGGTGGCCGGGCACGGAATCTTCAAAGGCAAGTGTTTCGCCGGGGGCGACACCGAGGCGGCGCAGGGCTTCGAGGTAAACGTCGGGCGCGGGTTTGGGGTGCTGCACTTCGTCGCGCGTGCAGATGGCGTCGAATAAGGTGTCGAGCCCGCGCAGGCGCAGGTGGTTTTTGACGTGGGGACGGTTGGAGTTGGAGGCGACGGCGAGCCGGAGGCCGGCGGCGCGGGCGGAGTCCAGTAATTCGCGCACACCAGGCAGTACAGGCGCGGCGTCCATGAGGCTGCGCGACAGGTCGCGCCAACGGCGTCCCAAGGCGTGCTTGTCGTGATTGGGTGGGTACGCAGTCCAGACGTCCTGCACGATGTCGGTGTGACCGACCAGGGCGTGCAGCACCGCCCGGTCCGCGGCAAAACCGTCGTGGGCGTGGATGCGTTCCCACGCTTCGATAATCACCGTTTCGGTGTCCACCATCAGTCCGTCGAAGTCGAAAACCAGTGCACGCAACATGTCTGCGAGCATCGGACATCGCACAAGAGATTGTCCATGCTTCAGTATTTCGGACTTCTGATAAGGGAGAATTGCGTCACGATGCCTCATCATCATGCCGACGTCCCGTGTTCCATCCGCTTCTCTCAAACCCGCCACCCGTGACCGCGCCCAAATCGGCTCCGATTACAAATGGGATTTTTCTCCGATTTATCCAAATTGGGAGGTTTGGGAGGCCGACGTAAAAAAGATGGAGGCGCAAACCGGGGCATTCGCCGGACTCAAGGGGACTCTGAAGGAGGGTGCCGAAGCCGTGCTCCGCGCCCACCGGCTTTTTGATGAGATCGGGATGCTTCAGTATCGGCTTTTTCGCTACCCGCAACTCCAGCGCGATGTCGATACACGTGACCAGGCGGTGGCGGGCAGGCTCCAGCGCGTGCAGGCCGTCTTCGCCCGTTTCGGCACCGCCACGGCGTGGTTCACGCCGGAGTTGCTCACGGTTCCGGAGGAGACCATGCGTGGCTGGATCGACGCCACGCCCGCGCTCGGCGTTTATCGGTTTCCCATCCTCGACACCTACCGGCAGCAGAAGCACGTGCTCGACGAAAGGGGCGAAAAGCTCCTTTCCCACGCCGCGCGTTTCAACGATACGCCGCGCTCGGTGTATTCGGAGTTGAGCACGTCGGACATCCAGTTTCCCAAGGTCACGTTTAGCGATGGGCGCGAGGTCACGCTCTCGCCCGCCGTGTATCAGGCCACGCTGGCAACGAATCGCAATCAGGCTGACCGTCGTCTGGCTTTTGAAAATTACCTGGCGACCTATGCCGCGACCAAGCACACCTATGCGGCCATTTACCGGGGGGTTCTGGAGCGCGACTGGTTCCATGCGCAGGCGCGTGATTATCCCGACACGCTCGCCGCCGCGCTCGATGGCAACGCGATTCCGGTGGAGGTGTACACGACGCTCGTCGAGGCGGTGCGCGAGGGGACGGCTCCGCTGCGGCGTTATTTCCGTCTGCGTCAGCGTCTGCTCGGGCTGGCGGAGTATCATCTTTACGACGGCCAGATTCCGCTGCTGAAGGATGAGTCGGTGTGGCCTTATGATGCGGCGCGCGCCGAGATCATCGCGTCCGTCGCGCCGCTCGGCGACGACTATCAGCGCAAGATGGGCGGGTTGCTGACGGGCAACCGGGTGGATGTTTATGAGAACGAGGGCAAGCGTTCCGGGGGCTACAGCGCGGGCGTGTATGGCGCGGGTCCGTATGTGCTGCTCAACTACAACGACACGCTCGATGCGTTGTTTACGTTTGCCCACGAGATGGGGCACGCGATGCACACGGAGCTTTCTGATGAGGCGCAGCCTTTCGCCACGCACAGCTACACGCTTTTCGTGGCGGAGGTGGCGTCCACGATCAACGAGCGTTTGATGCTCGACCGGCTTCTTGGCGCGACGAGTGATCCCAAGGCGAGGTTCCTGCTGCTCCAGCATGCCGTCGATCAGATCGTGGGCACGTTTTACACGCAGGTGTTGTTTGCCGATTTCGAGCGCCGGGCGCACGAGCGGATCGAGCGGGGCGAGCCTGTCACCGCCGATGTGCTCGGAGAAATTTACGCGGGGTTGCTCAACGACTACTACGGCGACTCGGTGGCGGCGGATGATCTGTACCGTTTCACCTGGGCGCGCATTCCGCATTTTTACAACACGCCGTATTATGTTTACCAATACGCGACGTGCTTCGCCTCTTCGGCGCATCTTTACGCGGCAATGACAACGGGAGTCGGGGGGAGGGAGGGTCGGGAAGGTCGGGAGGTCGCGGTGGAGCGTTATCTGGAATTGTTGCGCAGCGGCGGCAACGACCACCCGATGGAGCAGCTCAGGAAGGCGGGGGTCGATCTCACGCGGCGCGAGACGGTGCAGGCGGTGGTCGCGCAGATGGACGGGCTCGTCACGCAGTTGGAGGCGGAGG
>NZ_ABEA03000136.1 GCF_000171235.2 Geminisphaera colitermitum TAV2
GGCGGGCATGGTTGTCATGGCGTGAAAATTTTCAGGCGTTCACTTCGGGAATGGGGGGGGGGGAGGGGGGGAAGCATGACGTTCGTCCAAGGCACGTCGGATTTCTGCGACGCGGGATTCGTCGAGCGTGTAGGTTCGCATCACGCAGAGCGCGACCACGGCGCCGATCAGTGGCATGAAACAGTAGCTGTATTTCATCCACTGGAGGGTTTGTTGCGGCTGGCCGCCGAGGGTGGCGTCGAAGCCGATCCAGAGCAGGGCGAAGCCGCCAATCAGGGTGCCGGTTGAGTTGCCAACTTTGTCGAACCAGGCGAAGACGGCAGCGAGGAATGCTTCGTTGCGCTGACCGGTGAGGTATTCGTTGTAGTCAGCGATGTCGCCAAGCATGGAGGTTGTCATCAGCGTCAAGCCGGCGCCCGAGATGCCGTTCGCTGCAAGGACGATGAGTTGGAGCCAGGGATGCCCGGGGTGATAAACGACGAGTTTGGAGAGGCAGCCCAAAACGAGAACGCCAGCGGCAAGTTGGAAAGTGAGTTTCTTGCCGAGGCGGCGGGCAAGGGCGGGATAAACAAGGAGTGAACAGAGCGCGCCGGAAATCATGTAAGTGGAGCCGAGCACGCCGTAAACGGGTGCGGCGGCCTTCAAGTCTCCGCCAAACACGTAGTAGGTGTTCATGTAGATGCCGAACATGCCGACGATGTTATAGGTGAAGGTGGAAATGAAGCGCGCGGCGATGAGGCGCATCAGTTGCGGGTTGCGCCGGGCGTGCCGCAGCCCTTCGCGGAGGGGGATTTTTCTCTGGGTGGCGGCAACGTGTTTGTAGTTTTTTTCCCGACACAAAAAGACGGGGGCCAGTGCGAATCCGAGGAAGAGAATGGCGCAGCTTGTAGCGACCCAGCGAATACCGGATGTGGGGGAATCGAAAACGCTGAGCTGCATGAGAGGGAACACCCATTGCCCGAAAATCTGGAAACCGAGGGCAAAGACCACCGCGACCATGGCAACCTGTGTCCGTTCGTGGTAGTCGCCGGTGGCCTCAATCAAGAGGCCGTTGAGCGGCATGGCATACAGCGAGTGAAAGGTGTAAAACACGAGCGATGTGCCGACGAGAAACAGAAACAAGCCGGTCGAGCCGAGTCCGGTGGGAAACCACCAGATGAGCCCAAAAAAAAGGGCGAGTGGCGCAGCGGCGGCGGCGAGGAGCGGCAGGCGGCGTCCCCACGGAGAACGGAAATTGTCGGAGAACTGACCGAAGAGCGGATCGAGAATCGCGTCCCAAAGTCGTTGGATGAAAACCGCCGTGCTGAGAAGGGCGGGATTCACGCCAAAGGTCATGTTGTAAACCTGATTGACCAGCGTGTGGATCGTGCCGGCTGTCCCATCGGCGGCGACGCGTCCGCAACCGATTCCGATTTTTTCGCGGAGCGAAACGCGGTCTTCAGGGCGGGTGACCGAACGGGGGCTGGCGTCTGGCGAACGGGTGTTGGACATACGGGTTGTCCGCACAGTCACAGGGGGGGCGGGGGGGGGACAAGGCTTTCGCCGTTTTACTTGGTGAACGATGGTCGCCTGCCGCCTTTTCGTGTATCCATGTTTCCGAGTATCGTCGTATCCGTTTTACGGATTCCGATGCAAGGAGGGGCCGTCCACCCAAAAGCCTTCCACATGAATGCGCAGGGGATATTCGGGGTAGCCTTTTTCGTTGCGCTGGATCATGCCGATGAGCTGGTTGACAGCGGCGGCGCCAATGCCTCGCGCGTTCTGGTCAACGCCACCGAACCGCGGATGTTTTTGGTAATACGACACGACCGCGACTGCCATCTCGTCGCAGAGGCGCAGGCCGGTTTCTTCGAGTCCGATGGTGATGGTGGGGTCGGGCATGATCATCGCGTGCAGTTTGTTTTTTCCGAGCCAGTCGCGCACTTGTTGAGCCCAGCGTCGAAGGAGAGTTTTGTTGAGTCCGCCTTCTTCGTTGGGTGTGTCGTCCACGTGGCAGATACGAGGGCGGATACCGAGGCGGGTGCATTCACTGGTGTAGCCGCCGGAGTAGTTGTAATCGGTGCGTTCTTCAAAATCCGGCCAGGAAAACATGCCGATGTTGCGGTGCCCCATGGCGTGCAGGCGTTGGACGGCCAGGCGTGCGCATCGAAACTGAGCGTTGGTGACGAGGTGAAACACCGGCGTGTGTGAGTAGCCGAAGGCGACGACCGAGTAGTTTTCCCAAGGGAGTGGTTCGAGGTTGTGCGCTTGGGGCAGGGGAGGGACGAGCAGACCTTGGATTTGTCGGCTTTTGAGGATGCGGTTGAGACGGTTAATGGTCATGCCGGACTCCTGAAGCCACAGTTCCTCCATGTTGTAACCGGCTTGTCTGGCTTGTTCGCATGCGCCCTGCCAGTAGAGGTCGAAATCGGGGTTGCTGCGCAGGATGCCGCGATTCCGGAAGTTATTAAGCCAGGCAAAGGTGGCACGGTAGCCGGAACCTTTCTTTTGCTGCCGGTAAACGTTGAGCGCAGCGAGCATGGGGTCGGGCTCGTAGCCCATTTCTCGAGCCAGCGCCGTGATGCGTTCACGGGTTGCGGTGGTGATGGCCGGACTGCCGTTGAGGGACAGGGAAACGGTCGAGTGCGACACGCCCGCCTTGAGGGCAATTTGCCGCATGGTGACGCGCGGGGTGATTTTCATTCACCAAGTAAAATGGCGGGCATGTTGCAGCCCGCAAGCAAATGTCCAGAGTCGCGTCATGCTTGGTTTACCGCATGTATTTTTGACGCGCGCCACCTCACCCCGGGCGAAGGAGAGAGGCAGTCCGCATGGTTTCACGTTGATCGAGTTGCTGACGGTAATCGCCATCATCGGCATTCTGGCCGGACTGATATTCGCCACGCTGGGGCCTGTGCGGTTGCGGGCGCAGCAGGCGACTTGCATCAGCCGGGAGCGGCAACTGGGCGTGGCGTTCCAATTGTATGCCAACGAAAACAGGGACCGCCTGTTGCAACCGGAGGACGAGGGAACGAAGCGCTGGTATATCCTGATCGCTCCTTACGTTGACCTGGGGAAAACGCTTGCATCAACGTTGTCAAAACAGCCGATATTCCGCTGTCCAACGCAGTCGCAATATACGGATGGGAAGGGCATGTTTGGATACAACAAGACTCTGGAAAAAGTAGTTGATGAAAATGGCGGGGAGTCGGCTCCGGTGTCATTGGCGTCGTTGAGCAATCCCGGACAATTCCCCGTGCTGGCGACATCAGATGGCTCGGTAGGCGGTGGGTTGCGGTTGTCGAAAGGCGGACCGCCGCCCAAGGCGAAGGAATATGGTTACGTCGGTGGAGTAGACAACTTCGGCCCGTCTCCAAATTTTCGTGACAAGGCGATTTTTTTGTTCGCGGACTGGCATGTGGAGGCTCGCGGTGTTTGCGACCGCAATCAGTGGCCGTGGAAGGATACGGATACGTTTTTCCCGAAATAGCGAAGCGCGTCTTCAGGCGGGCGCTGGTCCGGTGGATTCGCCGATGAAGAGAGGGGCGGTTTTGGGTTGTTCGAGTGAGGGGAGGGGCCAGTCGGCACGACCCAGCATCCAGTCAACGGCTTTGCGCAGATAGGGAACACGCGAGGGGGATTGCAGGCAGGTGAGCGAGGGGATGAGAAAGGGGCCGAGGCCTTCGTCGTTGATGACGCAAAGGGAGATGTCGCGACCGATGCGGAGGCCCGCTTCGTGCAGGGCACGCATGCCGCCCATGGCGGCGTAAAGCGTGGTGCAGAGGAGCGCGGTGCCAGGACGCCGGCCAGAGCGGAGGAGGGCGGTGAGTTCGTCGCGCGCGGCTTCGATGCCGGCGGTCTCGGTGGAGTAGAGTTCGCCGTCAAGACCGTGCTGGTCGAGGAAACGTCGCCATTGGCCGATACGGGCTTCGATGACGGAGTTGTGGCCGTGGACGTTGAAGCAGTCGATGCGACGGTGGCCGAGGGTGACGAGGTGTTCGAGGAGTTTGCGCTCGGCGGCGTCGGGAAACACGGCGACGGAGCGCAGCCCTTGCGGGCTGGCGTCGTGATCGACGACGACAACACGGGCGGGGGCTTCACGGAGTTGCTTCATCAACCAGGGTTGCATGCGACTGCGGGGATGAAAAAACACGCCGTCATAACCGCCTTTGAGCGCGGTGCTGATGGCGGTGTCGCTGGCGTGTTCGTAGATGATGGAGCGTGTGACGGCACCGCGACTGGCGACGGCTTTTTCAATGTCGGTGCGCCAGCGTTCCACCTCGAACGAGGAGCTGGGCGGTCGCAGGCAGACGATGATGCGCTGCCGGGTGGTCGTGGTGCCGCCGCGGGCGTCGCCGTCGTGTGTATCGGGAGAGGCGATACGGAGGCGTCCGGTCGCGTCGCGGGCGATGGTGCCTTGGTCGGTGAGGTGGCGGATGGCGCGGCGCACGGTCTGGCGGCTGAGTCCGAGTTCAGCGGCGAGTTGGCGTTCGCCGGGGAGCCGGGTGGCGCCGTGGTCGCCGTGGTGGATGCGTTTCATCAGCGCATCGATGGCGAACTGCGTTTGGGTGTCGGGCCGGGCCATGGTCAGGCAGAAGCGAGTGTTGCGATGGCGGACTGCATGGCGGTGCGCGTGGCGTGGGGGATGTCGGCGACATCCCAGCCGTTGCAGGCGAGTTGCGCGAGGGTGGCGCGGGTGAATCCGGCCTCGGTGGCGAGGGCGGCGTATTCGCCGTTGAGGGTGTTGCCGAAGAGGAGCGGGTCGTCGGTGCTGAGGGTGCAGCGCACGCCGGCGCGCAGGAGGCGGGCGAGGGGATGGGTGGCAAGCGAGGGGGCGACGCCGAGTTTGACGTTGCTGATCGGGCAGGTGTCAAAGGTCACTCCGCGTTCGGCGGCGAGGGCGACGACGGCGGGGTCTTCGATGGCGCGCACGCCGTGCTGGATACGGGTGACTCCGAGTTGTTCGATGGCTTCGCGCACGCGGTCGGGGCCGTCAAATTCGCCGGCGTGGCTTTTGGTGATTTTGCCTGCGGCGCGCAGGCGTTGCCACACGGGAGCCGTCCAGGCTTGGGTGGGCGCGGCTTCGTTGCCGTGGAGGTCCACGCCGGCGAGGCCGTCCCAGTTTTCGAGGTCGTCGATGACGGAGCGCAGGGGGCCGTCGTAGCTGTCACGGAGCATGCCGGCGAAGATGCGCACTTCGAGTCCGGCGGGGACGGCGGAGCGGATGGCGGAGAGAATTTCACGTCCGGGGGTGTGGATGAAGCCGATGATGGGGAGGTGAAAACTGATTTCGACGTAGCGGACGTTTTGCGAGAGGTGTCGGGCGAAGACGGCGCGGGCGGCGTCGTGGTAGCGTTGCGCGGAGGTGAACCAGGGGACGGCGTGGCCGAGGAGGAGGGCGTCGAACGAGGGGAAGTCAGGGAAGCGGTGCGCGGGGGAGAGAAAGGCGGGTCGGGCGGGGAAGCGGGCGGGGTCCCACTGGTGAAGGAGTTCGTAGGGTAGCGCGCCTTCGAGGTGGAGGTGGGTTTCGGTCTTGGGCAGCGATTGGATGAAGGCGTCGAGGGAATCGGGGGGGGCGGGGCGGGAGGGCTGGCGGGAGGATGTGCTTGAGGTGGATGGTTGTGGGTCGGGCGTTGGCATGTGGCTGTCTGGTAAGGCGAATGTTCAACAGCAAAGGCAGGGGGCTCAATGTTCAAAAATTAAGCTTGGGCCTTCGATGCTTTCACCCACTCAACTTGTCGAAGAACCAGTGTTTTTGAACTTGGGCGTTGAGAGTCGGGCGATTGAGAGCTTGGTGAGAGCAATGGCAGGTAATCCTAATTATATCAGCATTGATAATGGCGACGGGGCGGAGCCGGGGTTGCAGGCGGATCAGCGGTTGGTGGACCGGGCGTGGTTGCGGATCGGGATCGGGCTGGCAGTGGCGGGACAAGCAATGGTGTTCAGCCTGGGATTGAATATCACGCCAGCGGGGGGGGGGGGGGGGGGGAGTATTGGGTGGTGCATGGCGGGTTGATGGCGAGTGCGTTGCTGGTGCTGGGGTTCTTGGGAGGGGATTTGATGCGGTCGGCTTGGGAGGCGGTGAGGGGGCGGCGGGTGAGTA
Organism: Geminisphaera colitermitum TAV2; assembly: GCF_000171235.2. Taxonomy (GTDB): domain Bacteria; phylum Verrucomicrobiota; class Verrucomicrobiia; order Opitutales; family Opitutaceae; genus Geminisphaera; species Geminisphaera colitermitum. The sequence continues at coordinate 6,083 of NZ_ABEA03000136.1, forward strand.
TCGATTTGTTGTTTTTGCTGACGTTGTTGGGCGCGCTGGCGGGGTCGCTGGTGAGTTCGTTCACGGGGACGGGGGCGGTATATTATGAGGTGGTGGCGATTTTGATCGTGGTACACACGGCAGGAAAAATGTTGGGGGCGCGCAGTCGTGTGGCGGCGTTGCGCGGGGTGGCCTTGATGAGGCGACGGTATGATCGCTGCATTGTAATTAAAAAGGGACTACAGACGGAGAGGGACGTGCCGGTGGCTGAGGTGACGGCGGAGGATCGCGTGGTGGTGGCGCCGGGCGGGGAGATTTGCGTGGACGGGGTCATCGTGGAGGGGGGGGGGTATGTGCAGGAAACGTCGATGACGGGCGAGTGGCAGCCGGCATCACGCGGGGTGGGCGACCGGGTGCTGGCGGGGACGCATTCGGTGGACGGACGGCTGGTGATTCGTCCTGCGTCGGACGGGGTGGGGGAGCGGCGGATCGACCGGATTCTGGCGGCGGTGGAGCAGGCGAGGCTGGCGCCGTCGCGCTGGCAACAACAGGCAGACCGGTTGATGGCGTGGTTTTTGCCTTTGGTAGCGGGGGTGAGCGCGGGGACGTTTGTCGTGTGGTTTTGGATACTGGGGGCGGTGTGGGACCGGGCGTTGTTCAATGCAATGGCGGTGTTGCTGGTGGCGTGTCCGTGCGCGATGGGGCTGGCAACGCCGGTGGCGGTGTGGGGGGGACTGGCGCGGCTGGCGTCGTTGGGCGTGGTGGCGCGAAGCGGGGATTTTCTGGATGCGTTGTCGCGGGTGGATGTGGTGGCGTTTGACAAGACGGGGACCTTGTCGGAGTCGCGGGTGCGTGTGCTGGGGTGGGAGTTCGCAGAGGCGTGGCGCGGGGCGGAGCGCGAGGCGTGGCTGCGCGGGGTGGTGGCGGCAGCGGAGGCGGGCGTGGCGCATCCGGTGGCGCGGGCGCTGGCAAATGCGGAGTGTGGAATGCGGAATGCGGAATTTCAATCCGTCCGGGTGGTGCCGGGGCAGGGGGTGGTGGCGACGGTGGCGGCAAGGCAGGCGTTGAACGCTGAACATTTAACGTTGAACGTTGAACATTTAGTGGGGCGAAGCTGCGCTTCGTCGGCTGGGGATGGCGTCGATGTGTGCGAGGTTCGGGTGGGGGAGCGGGCGTTTGTCTGCGGTGGGGCGGAGGATGCGGGGGGGGGGGGAAGCGGGTTTGCGTGTCGGTGGACGGGGAACTGGCGGCGGTGATCGCGTTGGGCGAAACGTGGCGCGAGGGGTTGCGGGAGACTTTGGGCGAGTTGCGGGCGATGGGGCTGACGGTGGAAGTGCTGACGGGCGA
>NZ_ABEA03000135.1 GCF_000171235.2 Geminisphaera colitermitum TAV2
ATTATTTAGTGAATACGCCGGGCGGAGTGATTTCAGCGGGGACGGCATTCGCGCCGGGGAGCGTATTGACGAGCACTTTGTCGCCGCGATGGTTGAAAACCGGGTGATGGCAGATGCGGAGGGGATTTCGTCCTGGCGGTTCACGGTCGCCGATGAACTTGGGGAGTTCGATGCGCTGGATGGTTTGCCCGGTGCGTTTGGAGATGAAGAGAACCGCGCCGCCCGTAGGCGTGCCTTCGTCGGTGACGATGAGATCGGAATCGAGCGGACTGACGCTTGGGTGCCCGCCGCTGGCGTGGTCGCTGAGTTTGCGGTAACCGGTGCCGTCATAGCGGACTTCGGCGAGGCACTGGCGGGAGGGGTTTTGCGGGTCGGGTCCGTAGCCGATGAGGTGCTCGGCGTCGGGTTGCCAGCTCCAGTGGACGCCGCGGCGTTCGTAGCTGAAATCAAGGGCGACGTGGATGTCGCGCAGGGTGCGGTCGGCAGTGAGGACGTAGGTGATTTTGGGTTCGCCACGTCCTTTTACGACGCAGTGGTTGCCGAAGAAAAAGAGGAAGCGGCGGGCGTTGCGCGTCCAGCGTGCGCAGTAGAGCATGAGCGTGGCGGCATCGCCGTTGCCGAGTCGGGCAGCGAGTTCGCTGTCGGTGTTGCGTATGCGGTCGCGGGTGGCGGCGGGGAGTTTTTGAAGGACATCGTTGATGCTGAGTCGCAGCCGGGCAACAGGGGCATTTGGGATTTGGGATTTGAAATTTGGGATTTCGAGAGGGGGGGGGGGGGGGGGGGGTGGTGGAAAACTGTATTCAAAAAGTCCGTGTTTGTCGCGGGCTTGAAAGGGAACGGGGGCGGTGTCGGGTTTGTAGAGTCCGTCGCCGTAACCGGCGGCATAGAGCATGCCGAGGAGTCCGGAGAGAATGGGTTCGCCGTCGGGGGGGGCGCCTTCCATGTCGCCTTCAATCTCGGTGGTGACGCCGGTGGCGAGGTCGTGGCGGCGGATGCGGGGCGCGGTGAGGCTGCCGCCTTGGAAATAAACAGCGCGGGCGTCGGGCGACCAGGTTTGCCAGTATCCGGTGTGCCAATACGCCTCGTTGACGGGGCCGGCGGGGAAACGGTTTTGGATGGCGCGGTGTCCGCTGGCATCGGCGGGGCCGAGGACGATGACTTCGCCGGTGCGGGTGGCGAGGTCGGCTCCGGAGAGAAGCAGGCGGTCGGAGCCGTCGGGCGCGTAGGGGCAGAGCGTGTAGTAGCTGTGGAGGCTCCAGCGGTCGGAGATGGGAAGCGGGCGAATGGTGGAGGGGGCGTTGGTGGCGTTGGCAGGCATGACGGGTGGCTAATATGAGGCCGGTTAAGATTAAAACAAATCCCGTTATTCGCGTCTTTAGCGCGGCTTGACGCGATTGGCATTTTTTTGACCTGCGCAATGCATGTGAAAATGCGCGTGTCTGACGTTGACAGGCAGTGGGAGCGTTGATTCTTAATTAATCATTAGAAAATAAAAATTAACCTATGGTTAATCGAGCATTCAAACCTGTCCAGTCACTCCAGCGTGGTCTTGCCTTGTTTGAGGCGGTCTCCCGGCGAAAGGAGGGCGCTTCGCTCAAGGAGCTTGCGGCGGAGATTGGCTGCTCGGCCCCGGCGGCGTATCATCTGGTGCATACGCTGGTGGAGTGCGGTTACGTGCGGCGGCTGGAAAACCCGGCGCGCTATGTGACGGGAGACAAATGGTTGCAACTGGCCGAGGGACAGAGGCGGGATCGTTTTTATCACGTGGTTTATGACCAGATGCGGGGTCTGGCGCGGGAGTTGCCGGGGGTGTTGCTTTATTTTTCCGAATACATCGGAGACAGCGTCGTGGTGCGCGCCCACACGCCGGCAAACGAGCCGGAGGTGGTGCGCGAGGAGGTCAACCATGTGCTGCCGCCGTATGTGTCCGCGGGCGGGCTGGCGCATCTGGCGTTCTGGCCGCAGGAGGTGCGGGAGGCCTACGAGGCGCGGTATCCGTTTGATGCCTACGGGCTTCATTTTTGGGAGAGCCGGGAGGCGTTTGAGACGGCGTTGCGGGTGTTGCGCGAGACGGGTTTTTATTTGATGCCGGAGAAAACGCCGTTGCGGCTGAAACTCGCGCTGCCGGTTTTTCGTCCGGGCGGCGGTCTCGCGGCGGCGTTGACCGTCCAGTGGAATCTGAGGGAGCGCAAGGGGCTGGCGCAGCGTAAGAGGGAACTGATCGTCGCGGCCCGGGCGGCAGGCGCGGCGATCACACGGAATTTATCATCATGAATGCTCAAACCTCGGCGGCGACGGCCGCATTTGTATCCGAACCGGAAAGACAGATTCCGCTTGATGCCGCGTATGACGTGGCGGTGGCGGGCGGCGGCATCGCCGGCGTGGCGGCGGCGCTGGCCGCCGTGCGACAGGGAATGCGCGTGGTGTTGATCGAAAAACAATTTGGTCTCGGCGGACTGGCCACGCTGGGGCACGTCGTAAAATACCTGCCGCTATGCGACGGGTTCGGGCGGCAGGTGATGGGGGGCATCGCCGAGGAGTTGTTGCATCATTCGGTGGCGGAATTGAAGGGGGCGGGGCTGCCGGCGGCGGGTTTCGTGCCGGTGCCGGATTGCTGGAAGGCGGGGGAGGGGACGGCGGGACAGGAGGACCGGCGGAAAAAACGCTACATGTCGAGTTTCAATCCCTACGCGTTTCAGATGGCGATGGAGCGTTTGCTGGAGGCGGAGGGCGTGACGCTCATGTACGATACGCGGGTGTGCCAGGTGCTGAAGCGGGGCGACGAGATTGCGCATCTGATCGTGGAGAACAAGAGCGGGCGGCTGGCGATTGCGGCGGAGGTGTTTGTCGATGCGAGTGGTGACGCGGACCTGGCGTTTCTCGCAGGGTGTCCGGTGGAGACTTACCGGCACAATGTGCTTTGTGGTTGGTATTATGAAATCAATGACGGCAAGGTTCGCCTGGTGTCATGGACAAATCCCTACGACAAGGAGCATCGCGGCGGGAACAACGCGGTGGGGCCGTTTTTTTCCGGCACGGATCACCGCGACGTCACGCGGCAGGTGATTGATTCGCGCAGGCTGCTGCTCGAAAAACTGGCGAAGAAGCAGGAGGCGTCGCCGGAGTCGGTGATTTATCCTTTCGCGTTGACGTCGATCCCAACGTTTCGCGTGACGAGGCGTTTGCAAAACCGGTTTTCGCTCGGCGAATGTCACCGCCATACTTGGCTGGATGACTGCGTGGGAATGACGGGCGACTGGAGGCGAAAGGGGCCGGTGTATCCGATTCCGTTGCGAGCGATCCATGCCGATGATTGCCCAAATCTTTTTGTCGCGGGGCGGTGCATGTCGTCGGATCACACGGTGATCGACGTGACGCGCGCCATCGGCACGTGTGCCGTGACGGGTCAGGCGAGCGGAATGGCGGCGGCGTTGTTGATCCGCGAGCGGATTGAGGATCGGAGACGGATTCCAGTGGAAAAATTACAAGCGACGCTGCGCAAGGCGGGCGTCATCATTGATGCGGATCTGGCGAGGCCACATCCGGATGCGAATGCGGCAGGCGAGTGAAATTTGCAGGGTCTGATCTCCTGACTTCGCGTCAGGTTCTGCAAATGCGTAACAGCAGCTTTAGAGCATTTAGAGTTGAGATATAGCCGTTGTCTTAATGGTAGGGAGGCCTTTGTGCCCTCTGCCGAGGGCAGCCCTTCGGGCCATCGCCTCCGGCGATGCCATCTCCGCGCTGCTGCGCTCCGTCCGAGGCCTCCGAAACCACGTTCCATCTACCTATGAATTTCGCATTCTCACACTACGCACAGCGGAGGCCTCGGAGAGGCCTCCCTACCAGGTATCAAATGGCTACAGTTCAAATGAGATTGCTCTAGTTTCGGCTACGCCTGACGCCGGGAATCACTGCGGGATGCGCAATTCCATGCCGATTCGCAGTGTGGCGTTTTCGCCGGGCAACTGGTCGCGGTTGGCAGCGAGAATATCGCGCCAGCGCGAGCGGTTGCCGTAGTAGCGCTGGGCAAGGTTGTAGAGCGTGTCACCCTTGGCCACGACGTGGCGTTGCCCGCGCGCGGTTGTTGCGGGTGCTGCCGGCACTGGCGTGATGGACGCCGGTGAAGCCTGATGGGAGGGGGGGGGGGGGGGTGGGAGGGGGGCCGGAGTCGGCGGGGCATAAGTCGAGGTCACAGGCGCGAGCGGCACCAGCGGCACCGGATTGTTGCCATAAGTGGTCCCGGACGACTGCGCCGGGGGCTGCGCCTGCCCGTAGGCTTGCGACTGCCCCTGTCCCCCCCCCCCCGGCGGCGTTGACGTGCGGCTGGCATCGACGGTGAGCGGCGGCAATACGTTGCGGCTCGCGTCGAGGGCGGAGTTGCGGGCGATGTCGAGTTGATCTTTGAGCGAATCGATCTCGCGGCGAAGCTTGTTGTTTTCCTCGTGGAGTGAGGATTGCGGGGTCTGGTTTTCGATCAACTCGCCCGGCAGCGTGCGCGCGAATTCGCGGATGCAGGCATCTATTTGCTGGCGGGCAAAGTTGGCCTGTGGCGAGTTGGGCCGCAGTTCGCGGAATTTTTTGAAATGATAGATCGCCGAAAGCGGATCCTTCATGTGCTGCTGATAGAGAATCCCGAGTTCCAGATGAGACTCAGGGGCATTGTCACCGCGATCGGCGATCACGCGTAGAAACGACGAGAGCGCCTCGCGATTGCTCGCTTGTTTGGCGAATTCCTTGCCCCGGCGAAAATTCGGGTCATCCGCCTCTGCCGTGTAGATTGTCGCGGCCTGCCGCTCGCACCCGCCCCACCAGCCGGATGTCACCGTCAACACCAGCAACAGCACGGCGACACGCAGGACGGGCGACGACTTGACAAACGAAAAACTCCTCATGGGCATGGCTGAAAAACGGTAAAACGGGAAAATGGTTTGATGGACGTTGGTTTGCTCCTAAGTCTCGCAAGCTTCCCTCTGACTCAAATCCTAAATGGCTCTGGCTTCCAAATCCGTTATCAATCACGCCCGCGAGTGTCTGCAAATCGAGCAGGACGCCATCGACGCCACCCGCGCCAGTCTCGACACCCAGTTTGTCAACGTCGTGCGCGCCGTGCAGTCCGCCATCGAGGCCGGTCGCAAACTCATCTTCACCGGCGTGGGCAAGTCGGCCCACATCTCGATAAAACTCGCAGGCACCTTCAACAGCACCGGCATTCCCTCGTGCTTCCTCGACGCCACCCAGGCCCTCCACGGTGACCTCGGCCTCTGCGCCGAAGGCGACGTTGTCATTCTCCTCAGCAACAGCGGCCAGTCCGACGAAGTCATCAAACTCGTCACTCTCCTCAAACGCTTCGGCGTCGTCATCGTTGCCTTTACCAGCAACCCCGACTCCGAACTCGCCCGCCACACTCCGCTGCGCCTCCTCTATCGCGTGCCCCGCGAAGCCTGCCCCCTCGGCATCGCCCCCACCGCCAGCACCACCGCCGCCCTCGCGCTTGGCGACGCGCTGGCCATGGTGTTGCTCAAAATCCGCGGACTCACTCGCAACGATTTTGCCCGCTTCCACCCCGCCGGCAACCTGGGCCGCATCCTTCTCCTGCGCGTCAGCGACATCATGCGCACCGGCGACCGCCTCCCCGTGGCTCCTGAAACCGTCACGTTGCAAGACGCCATCCTGCGCATGACCAAGGCCAAGAGCGGTTCCATCGCCCTCGTCTCCACCGCCCGAAAGCCGGGGGGGGGGGGAGGCAAACTCACGGGCATCCTCACCGACGGCGACTTCCGCCGCAGCGCCCTCACCGGCCCCGATTTTCTCCAAAAGCCCGTCAGCGAATTCATGACTCGATCGCCCAAAACCATCCGCGATGATGCGCTTGGCGTCGATGCCCTCCGCGTTTTTGAACAACACAAAATCGACGATCTCATCGTCGTTGACCGTTCCGGCCGTCCCGTCGGCCTCGTGGACGGTCAGGATTTGCCAAAACTAAAAATCGTATGAGCAACAGCGTTCCTCCAATCCGCGTCGCAATCATCGGCATGGGCGGCTTTGCCGGCGTCCACCACCGCGCCCTCCTCGCGCTCGAAGAGCTCGGCCAGGCCCGGCTCGTCGCCACCTGCGACCCGCGGCCCGACGCCTTCGAAGCCGAGCGCGAACGCTGGCGCTTCGACGCCCGCGGCGTCCGCGTGTTTGAAGACTACCGCGCTCTGCTCGACGCCTGCGCCGGCCAGTTCGATCTCATTGTGATCCCGACGCCCATCGCCCTGCACGCCGAGATGCACCGCGCCGCCGTCGAACGCGGCATTCCCGTTTATCTCGAAAAACCGCCCACCCTCGACCCCGCCGAATTGGAGACGATGATCGCCACCGACCGCGCCGCCAAAAAGGCAACCCTCGTCGGCTTCAACTTCATCATCGAAAAACCCCGCACCGAGCTCAAACAACGCATCCTCGCCGGCGAGTTTGGCGCCCTCACCGACGTGCGCCTCCTGGCCCAATGGCCGCGCACCGCCAGCTATTTTTCCCGCAACAACTGGGCCGCCCATTTGCGCACTCCTGACGGGCGCTTGCTGCTCGATTCCTGTTTTGGCAACGCCATGGCGCACTACGCGCACAACACCCTTTACTGGGCCGGTCCCGCCGCCGTGCTCGACTGGGCCGTGCTTGCCCAAGTCAAGGCCGAGCTTTACCGCGGCAATGCCATCGAGGGCACCGACACGTTTTTCACGCAGGCCGTCACCGCCACCGGCGTCACCATCCGCGTTGCCCTCACCCACGCCTGTCCCGAACCGCACATCCACCACGAAACCCTCGTTCTGGAAAAAGCCCGCATTCGTTACGTCGTCGGCTCGCACTACGAAATCACCTGGAACGACGGCCGCACCGAGCGCGCCGCGCTCCCGCCCTTCGACACCCTCGTCGAAAACCACCAGCAATATTATCGCTACCTTCGCGGCGAGGTTGCCCGTCCCGCCACGCGTCTGGAGGACAGCCGGCCATTCGTCCACTTCAACGGACTCTCCTATGTTTCCAGCGGCGAGATCACACCGATCCCTGAGTCGGCCCGCCGTTTCGTGCGCAACGAAAAGGATCAGCGCGACTACCTCGTGGTGACCGGCCTGACCGACGCCATGCAGACTTTTTTGGATACCGGTCGCTGGCCCAGCGAGACCTGCGGCTGGCCCCGCCGGCACGCCGCGAAGCCTGTTGCTCCGTCCGACATCGCCCATCTCGGCGAGACGATCACCCGCATCAGCGCCAGCGCCGCCGCGAATAATCCCTGAATCAGAATCCCCGTCAAAAACATCTCACGCGGAGAAAACCATCTGTTTCCAATCCTCCGCGCCTCCGCGTCCCCGCGTGAGATGTTTGAACCCATTATTCTACGTTCGGGAGGGAAGTGGTATAAGACGGATTATTCCGGGGGCTTTGTGGAAATTGCCCTGGTCGTTTTCCCCTGCACGAATTCCCCCTCCACCATCAAAATCCGCGGCACCCGCGGCACACCGCGCTCATTGGAGTTCATCAACGTAATCAGCAAATCCACCCCCGCCGCGCCCACCTGCGGCGAGTTCTGGTTGATGCCCGTGACTTTGTGTTCCGCCATGACCGGCACAAGGTCCACATTGGCCAGCCCGATATCGCGCGGCGTGCGCAATCCCAATTCCGCCAGCCAGCGCTCCACCTCGGGACCGGCGGTGACGACCACGTCCGGCTTTTCCAACTCCAGCCACGCCGCGAAGCGATCCCGTGTCCAGTCCTCATGTAACAAAAAAGGCACTACAGGCCATCCCGGCAAAGGCGCGTCATCCGACATGAACCCGCCGCGCCAGTTGTGCCGCACGCGGTCGTTCTGATCGCGTTCCATCGCGAATCCGATCCGCCGGTAACCGCATCGCCAAAGCTTCGCCACCAGCAACTGCATTGACTGGAACTGGTGGTTGCACGCGCGGCAAAGCGCCGGCTGCACCATCGAATAGCCGAGTGCCACCGCCGAAAAGAATTTCCACGGAAATTCGTCAAACAACGGCTGCGCCCATGGAAACGGTGACACCACCACGCCGTTGATGCCACGATTGCGGATTACATCCCCCAGCCTCCGCGCCGTCATTCCCGGTTCTCCCAGCCAGAATTCTTCCAGATTGTACCCGCATTCAGCCGCCCGCCGCTCCGCGCCATCGTGATACGCCAGATGCGTGGGATGATTTCGCCATTCAAACCGGTTTTCGTGCGCCGTGATGTAGGCGATTGTAGTGGGCCGGTGACTACGTCTGCGCGCCCGGATCGAACCCATCACACGCGCCACTTCCGGGTCAGGCAGGTAGCCCAGCCGCTCCGCGTGCTCGCGGATGCGTGCCCGCGTCACTTCCGGGATCGACGAGTGATTGCGCAACGCCAGCGACACCGTCATCCGCGTCACCCCCGCCGCCTCTGCCACATCCTTGAGCGACACTCGCGGGACAGTCGGCGCTCCATGCGAAGACAAGGCGAACTTTGCCGCGGCGGGTCCGGAGAATGAGTCGGTGTCCTCTGATTTCATGCCCGGCATGGGAAGCCGGTTTCCTGTTACTATACAATAAAGTTTTACGATCATTGCGCCTACGGAAAGGCCGGGCAATCTTGCCGCAAACACCACACCACCCCGCCCATGCAATCATCACGCTCAAACACGCGCCTTGTGCCGGTGAAAACACCACGTCCACCCCGCCGTGCATTTACCCTGATCGAGTTGCTCACCGTGATCGCGATTATCGGCATCCTCTCGGCAATCATTCTCCCCGTGACCGGCAAAGTTCGCCAGAGCGCGCGCACTGCCTCCTGCCAGTCCAACATGCGGCAAATTGCCCTTGCGATCATCCTCTACGCCAACGAACAGCGCAACAACACCCTCCCAGGCCCGCTCTACGGAAAAGTTTTCCCGGCCCATCTAAAGGGTAACGACAAGGGACGCCTCACCGGCTTCATCGCCTCGCAGTTTCAGACCAGATTGATCAACAACGAAGTCATCATGGTGCCCATCATGATATGTCCCGGTTTCGCCTCCGCGCGTCCCGACCGCCTCACCGACAAACCGGATTCGGCCATCGTTTACGCTGTCAACACCCGCAGCGACGTCTTCTCTGACTACACCGGTACCGTCTGGGGCAATCCCGATGCTGGCGCTGGAACGCCTCAACAAAAACCCGTCTCCCTGCACTCAATCCCGATGCCGAGTCGCGTCTGGATGCTTACCGACATGGATGCCGAACTCAGAAAAACATGGGCGTATGGGTGGGACGTCGCCGACATGGCGCCCTCCGTGCACAACTCCAAATATAACCGCGCTTTCTTTGACGGCCACGTCGCCACCGTCGGGCTAAAAGAACCGCAGAAAACGTGGCCGTAACCCTCCCCCCCCCCGCTCCCGATCATTCGACGAACCATGTTCATGCGAAAACCCAGCTCTGCTTCCGCTGCACCGACCCTGTTGATTGCGCTCATTCTCGCCGTTGCCCCGTTGATAGTTGCTGCTGCGGAAACGCGCACGGTCCTCGCCGACGATCTGGCGCAAGTCACCGTCAAGGACGCCCGCGCCAACCAGACTGCCACCTCCGACGGCGGCACCCTTTACGGCAATCTTGGCACCAGCGACATTTTCAAAAACTCCGGCACTGGCCTTCGCGTCAACGGAGCATGGGCGATCGGATACACGCGCTTCGATCCGGTGACACTCGCGGCGCCCGGTGACTGCGTGACACTCCGCCTCACCATCCGCTACGAGAACGCCCCTGCCAGCATCGGCGGCGCGCTCCGACTCGGCCTTTACGACAGCCGAAAAAATCCCGCCACGCTCTTCCCTCAAAACCCCAACACCAATCCTGCGGGAGACAGCGCGTCTGGATATTTCGTGACGCTCAACACTGGCGGTGCCGACCAGACCAATCTCTTTCGCGACCCCGGCGACAAAACCATCACCAAAGGCGCCGCCGTTTTCACAACGAGCGGAGACAACCGCATCATCGGCTTCAAAGGCGCGGCTTTCGGCACCGAACCGCAGCCGGTTGTCTTTACCATCGAATGCACAACCGCCGGCCTGAAATTTTGGGGCGAAGTTGCCGGAACGCCTTTCGTCATCAGCAACGAAAAACGCATCGGTATCCCGATTACCACTACGTTTGACACATTCATTTTCGGTTCCGGCAACCTCTCCGGCGCGTTCACGATCACCGGCGTGAAAATCACGACCAACACGCCCCCCGCATCCCCTCTCTCTCCCTGAGATCAACCTTAATCCGAATCCGAAACCACCCGACCAAAACCTATGAAAACGACCCGCATCATCACTCTCGCGGCCCTGCTGTTCGCCAGCCTCGGGCTATTCGCTCTCAACGCCAGCGCCGCCAGTTACACATGGGCGAACCAAGCCACTGGTGGCGACTGGAACACCGCCACCAACTGGACTCCAAACGGCGTGCCCAATGCTGACGACGCCGATGTTTCCGTCACCACGACCACCAGTGGACAAAACATCTATCTAGGCAACGGCACCACCACCGTTCGCAACCTCTCCGCGACAACGAACGGCGGCACCAACCTCACCTTCAGTTCACCCAACACCGAGGGAAGCGCCACGCTGGCCATCACCGGAACCCTGACAAAAAACAATGGCAGCAGCTCCATCAACTTTGCCGACGACAACACGGGCCGTTACCTCAACCTCACGATCAACAGGCTCAACTTTAACACCAACGGCAATTTTTACTTTGGCCGCAACGATGGCGGACGCCGGATCAACTCGCTCGCCATCAGCACGCTTGATATGGGCAACAACAACAGCGGCTCACCAACCTCCATTCTGGCCTTCAACGCCACGCAAAACTACTCCCTTGGCGCCGTCACTTTCAGCGGCTCGAACACCAAAAACGTTTACCTTATCAATAACAACTCCACCGGCTACAGTCGCACGGCGACCATCAAAAGCCTCACGCAAACGAGTGGCACGGCTGCGACAATCTATGGTTCACAACGCGCTGGTTCCAGCGGTTCCAACGCCGCCATGCTCAAAATCGACACCGATGCCGCCACCGCTTTCACCGCCACCACGATCCTTGCCGACGGCACCGGCGGCACGCTCGCCCTTCTCAAGACCGGCGCGGGCAAACAAACCCTCACCGGCGTGCTTACCCACACTGGTGGCACGCAAGTTGACGCGGGCACGCTTGTCATCACCGGCAGCCTTGCCGCAACTGGCGACCTGACCGTTGCGAAAGACGCAACGTTTGTCGCGGGCGCGGCTCTGACCCTGAACGACGCTGCTTTCGCAAGCGGAGCCGTCCTCGGCCTCGACCTTGGAGCCAATGCAAAACTCAACCTCTCCGGCGACCTTACGCAAAGCGGCTCCGGCGAAGCCACCTTCGTGATTGATTTCCAGAGCACGGGAATCCTTGACCAAACCTACACACACCTCCTTTCCGTTGCCGGTGCCAACGCCTTCGCCGGTGCCACGCTCACCTACAAAAACTTCGGAACACAAAACCTCTCCGGCACCTTGAGCATGAACGAACTGATCGGGAATTTTATCGTCACCTCCGGCGCCATTCCCGAACCCGCCGCGTGGGTTCTGCTCCTTGGCGCGGGCGTATTTTCTTTCGCCGCACTGCGCCGCTATCTGTACCGCGGGCTAATGTAGAATGAAGAATGATCAGGAGCATTTGCGCTCGTGGATTGGACATTCCGCATTCCACATTCTGCATTCTGCATTCTACATTGGTCGCCCCCCCCCCCCTCCTATTTTCCCATGCGATTCCCATGCGCACTCCTGTCCAGCCTTGTCTTCTCCTTCGCCATCATGGCCGCCGCCGAAGACACATTTCCGGCGGGCAACTGGCTTGCTGACGGCGGATTCGAGTTCCGCGCAGAACCCCGCGAAATCGGTCTCCCCTCCGGCTCCGACCGGCGCGACCTCGGCGAACTCTCTGGCTGGCGCTTCGACACCACCCGTGCATATGAAGGCCGCCGCTCGCTCGTGCTTCGCGGCGCGCGTCCCTTCACATGGCGCATCGCCCGCGACTTTCCCGGTGAAGCTGACGCCGTATTTTCCATCTACGCCCGCAGCGATCGGCCCGGCGTCGAAGTTGAGGCCGGCTTCGAGGTTTTCGCCATCGACGACCACTACAAGACCGGCCCCCGCGTCACCGGAAACCACACCGTCACGCTTACCTCCGAATGGCAGCGCATCATTGTTCCCGTGCGCGTCACCAAAGCGACCGATCAGGGACACATCCGCGTCCATCTTCTCAAAACCTGGATACGTCCCCTCACGCCCGCGAAAGGCGACATCTGGATTGACGCCGCGCAACTCGAAGTGGACCGCGCCGAACCCGGTCCCTTCACCTCGATGATGCCCGCCTTCGCCACCGTCCGCGAAGAACGAGTGGTTTTGCGCGACTGGCTTGGCACATCCCCCGAAATAACCCCTCCCCCCCCCCCTCCCTCCGCCGTCAGTCTCCCGGCAGGAAGCGCGCCCTTCACTGTCACGGAAACCGCTGGCGCCGCTCGCCACGCCGAAATCGCCACCGGAGGCATCCCGCTCGCGCCCGGACAAGTTTATGACACGAGCGCACTCCGCGTAACCGACGCCGACGGCAATCCCGTCTCCGCGCAAACCACGATCCTCGCCCGCCGCCCACTCGACGGCAGCGCCATCTCCGTCCTCGTGGAACTGCCGGTCACGCTTGAATCGTATTCAATTAAAAATTACTTCCTGCATTACGCCCCGTCTTTTCCTGATACCCCCAAAACGAACGCCCCGCTCGCCATCGAGACTGCCGACGCAATCACACTCAACCTCAACGGGCGTCCTTTGCCCCTCTCTCGTAAACGCTTTTCCGGTTTCGAACTCACCACCATCGACGGACGTCGTTTTGTTTCCGACGCCATCGCGCCCGACATCGTCGAACTCGAACGCAACGGCCCCCTTCATGCCATCGTTCGCGTGCGCGGTCGCCTTCACGAATCCTCCCCCGCCAATGGCAACGGACGCACACTCGGCGTTGCCTACGACTGCCGCCTGCATGCCTTCGCCAATACCGATGCGCTCGAAGTCGAAATGAGCTACGAACAGCAGGAACGCGTTTCGCACCTCACCGTCCGCTCTGTCGGTCTCACATTGTCCGTGCCGTTCCCTCCCCCCCCCGCCGCTTCCGCCGGCTCGACCGTTCAAATCACGCTAGCCAACGGCAACGCCCTCACGCTTCCCGCGCCCCGTCAATCGCTCACCCTCACGCAGCTACACCAGTATTTCGGAGAAGGTCGCTACGATCTTGTCATCGATACCGACGGCGGCGCGGCTTCCGCAACCACCCAACGCCACGAATCCACCCGCGCCACCGGAACCGTTTGCTTCCCCGACGTCACGGTGGCTGTCGCTGATTTCGACAACATGAACCCCGCCGCCATCACATGGCGGCCCGGCAGCGTGACCGTTTATGCGCAACCTCCGCGTCACGCCACCTACGTCGAGCTTCCCTTTGGCATCAGCCAGACCTTTCGCTTTCTCCTCGCCCCCGCTGCTTCGGACTCCGCTGTCACCACCGCCGCATTGCGCACTGCGCAGGCTCGCATCACGCATCCACTTCGCGTCTTCCCTGATCCCGCCCATGTCGTCCGCACCGGCGTGTTTGGCGGCCCCTGGCTCACTGCCGCCGAGGCCCGCGGGAAATTCCCGCTCTTTGAACTCTCGCTGGAGGCATTCTTCGCCGCCTTCGCCAGGGATATCCAAAGACAGGATACAACAGGCGGCTTCGATTTTGGTGATGCCGGCGCGCCCAGTGGATGGAAAAATAACGAAACCTCGCTCATCGAAGCGCTCCTCATGCAATACCTGCGCGGAGGCGACCCGGCGCTCTTTCGTCGTGCCGCCATCATGACACGGCAGTTTCGTGACGTCGCCATCCTGCATGCGTCCCAAAACTCCAAATGGATGCAGACCCACGCCGCCGGTCTCCACACCACGAGCCATTGGCACGTCGGCCACTACTGGAGCACCGGCCTCATCGGACATTACCTGTTGACCGGCGACCGCCGTTCCTACGAGGCCGCGCGCGGCACTGCTGCTGAACTCCTCTCACGCCACAAGCTCCGCTATACCGGCCGCGAACGCGCCCGTGTGCTCCTGCACCTTGCCGAGCTGTATGAGATAACCCACTACAAACTCTTGCGCGACGCCTTCGAAACTCATCTCGCCCACGACGTGCCCATGGAAACCGGCGCCTACTACGCCGGCATCAATATCATGGCTCTCGAAAAATGGCGTGCAGTCACCGGCTCCACCCCTGCGCTTGATGCCCGCATCGCGGCCTACGGACGCCAGCTCCTCGACGTCACGGCCAAACGCGATCTCCTCGAAAACATTGGTGAGGATCGTGACCAGTTTCTTTTCCAAGCCTCCGCGGCCTTGGCTGCGCGCACCAACGATCCCGCTTATTTGCAAGCGTTCGCCGACCGGCTT
Organism: Geminisphaera colitermitum TAV2; assembly: GCF_000171235.2. Taxonomy (GTDB): domain Bacteria; phylum Verrucomicrobiota; class Verrucomicrobiia; order Opitutales; family Opitutaceae; genus Geminisphaera; species Geminisphaera colitermitum. The sequence continues at coordinate 14,483 of NZ_ABEA03000135.1, forward strand.
CCTGTGCAGGCAATGAGCGCGCATGGCATGGGCATCAACGCCGTGCGCGGAGCCATCTGGTTGCACGAAGCCGCCCGGCTCGGCGTCCCCCTCTCTCCACTTACGCCCGCGCATCCGGCGGGCATCGCGCTTCTCACCGGCCGCGCCGGAGGCCGTCACGATGCCGACCTCACATTCCGCATTCGCCCCACGGCCAGCGCTCCAATTGCACGCACTGCGCCTGCCGTTCGACTTTACAAACAGATCGGATTTCGCTCGGGTAAAAACGCAGCCGACGATGTTTTGGATTATCGACTCACCACTGACGATTCGGCCTTCACCGAACTCGCTTCTGGCTCTCTTGCCGGCCCGAAATTTGAGGTTTTCGACCTGCCGCCGTTGCCATCATCCGCGTCCGCTGTCCGGCTGACTCTGCGCTGCGCTGGCGATGCCCAGGCTGAACTTTCCGCCGCCAACGCCGAAATATCGCTGGCTGCTAACAATTGGTTGTTTTTCCGCCAGCATCGTCACGGCAACGGATTCGTCAGCTTTGACATCACGCCTGCGTCGTCTGGCGTGGATGTCTCCGTCGCGCTCGACTGGCGCTTCGTCGATTATGGATCGATTGCCGCGGTGGAATTGCTGGACAAGCAGGGCAACGTCGTCGCGCACGCCCGCTGGGGGCGTCCTCTTGGTATTGATTGGGAGGATACAGGGAAGCCCTTGAATAACCGTGACCGACTTGTGCTGCGTGTCCCATCCACTGCTGATGCCACGATTCCCCTGCGCATGGAAATGCAGGCCGCCAAATGGCTCGGCTGGCGCGTGGAAACCGGCCTCCGCGAATCGTGGCTGGACATCCCGGATCATTCGGCGCAACCCTGACCAGCCTCATGTCGCGTATTTTCAAGACTCAGGACGACAGTGGAATGTCTCCGCCTGGCGATGCCGGCGTGACCGTGCGCCAGCTCACCGAGGGACCGATGAATCATTATTTTGGATACATCGGCCAGTGCCGCACGATTCCGTGGAACGCCACCGGCCGTTATATTCTTTGCCTCGAAACGGAGTTTCAGGACCGCCTGCCCGAAGCTGGCGACCCTGCCGGTGTCTGCCTCTACGACACGACGACAAACACCTTGCGTGTCATTGACCGGACGCGCGGCTGGAATCCGCAGCAAGGCACGATGTTTTACTGGAATCCCAGGCATCCGGAAACGCAGTTTTTCTTCAACGACCGCGATGTGAAAACCGGCAAGGTTTTTACCGTGCTCTACGACATCACCGCCGACAAGAACGGCACACCCGGCAAGGGCGATGGCGCACGCGTCCGCGAATATCGCTATGACGATTGCCCCGTCGCCAACGGCGGGGTCGCGCAGGATGAGCGCTGTTTTTTTGCCATCAACTATGCCCGTCTGGCGCGCATGCGTCCCGCAACCGGCTACAAGGGCGCGACCGACTGGACGACGGGTGTCTCCGCGCCCGAGGACGACGGCATTTATCGCATCGAGACCGACACCGGCGAACGCACGCTCATCGTCTCCTTCGCGCAACTCCGCGAAGCGATTCGCCCCATGGACCCGAAGCGCATCGACACGCGCCACCTCTTCATCAACCACACGCTTCCGAGTCGGGACAGCGGGTTGCTCTATTTTTTTTGCCGCGCCGATTTCGAGACCGAGAAAGAGGGCTCGCGCATCAACATCGCCTTCACTGTTCGTCAGGACGGCACTGGTCTCACCGCGCAGCCGATCTTCATCGGCGGTCATCCCGACTGGGACACTGGCACCCGCATCATCGGTTCGCGCAACGGACGCCAGGTTATTTACGATACTGCCAGTCAAAAGATCGTCGGCGACCTCGGCGGGCCTGAACTTTTTGCCAATCCCGAAGGCGACATCGCCGTCTCTCCCGATGCGCGTTGGTTCGTCAACGGTGATCGCATCGGAAGCTGCAATCATTACGTTTTTCTCGACCGCGAAACAGGCCGTACCTTTAGGTCCCCCGGTGTTTACATGGCAGACTGGAGCACAAAGACCGGCGCGCTTCGTCTTGATCCCGCTCCGGCGTGGAACCGTGAGGGCAACGCCATCGTCGTCCCCGGTATCGCCGCGGACGGTACCCGGCAGATGTTCATGATTTCGCTGCCCGGTTGAGTTTTCCGATCAAACGTTTGGATGGGAGCAGATTTGGCAGTCTGGCTGTTCCGTCTTCTCACAATCCCCGTCCGATTTCCTCCGCCGCGCCGCGGCAGAGGGTGAGGAGGCGTTGGCGGGTGCGTTGGGATGCGCTGTTTTCCACGTAGCCGCCCACCGCCGCAGCAAGATGACCGTCGGAGGCGAAAACAGGGACGGCGAGGCGGAACCATTTGCCGTCCGGGAAATCAGGTTGCGCGTATCCATAACGCACTACGTCCGCCAAAAATCCCTCCAGCCGCGCAAGGTCGCCCCAGAGGGCGCGGCCTTCGCGTTCGAAGGGATGTCGGCGGGAAAAGTCGTCGCGCTCATCAGGCGTCGCGTAGGCAAGAAACAACAATGGACTCACCTTGCCGTAGGGATGGTGCAGCTTGGTGCGTCGGATGATCGGCACGCCGGGGCGGGCGGAGGTCACCCGCAGGCGCTCGCAGCTTTCGTGTGCGATTCGCTCCACCAGGCCAAGATTGCATCCGGGCAATTTTGCCTGCCAGCGCACGAGCACGCGGCTGGCGATGGCGATCAGGTGTCGGTCGTCATCGAGGTGTTTGAGTTCGCCCACGGCCGGGCCGATTAAAAAACGCACCGAAGACGCCGACGGCGCGGGCAACTGCGACCGCGAGGGAGATGTGGGCAGGGGGGGGGGGGAGGGGGGGCACGACGTGAGCGACGCAGGCGACGTGTGCCGCATTGCGCGTGCCAGCATGCCCGCACCTTCCAGTGTGCGCGCGAGACGGTAGGCGGTGCTCGGGTTGAGTTCGGTCGCGCGGGCGATTTGTTCAATGGTTCGCCCGTCCTCCGCCCCGGCCACGGCAAACAGGATGCGTATCGCGCGTTCGACGGATTGGATGGGAGCGTTTTGGGCCATGTCGGTTTTTCCGCTCTGAGCAATGCTCAACACAAACCCGCGCTCAAGCCTTCCGTGACCTTGCCGGCGGACAACTTTCGGCGTGAGGTGGCACGCGACGATTCATCACGATTCACCACAGCTTACCATGAACAACATCACGTCCGGCGCGCCTGTCGCTTCCAACGTTTCCCTCCCCCCCCCCCCTGCCAGCAATGCACGACGTCTCGGCGTGTCGTTTGGCTTCAATGCCCCCAACGGCTACTTTTCCTCCGATGCCGCGCGCGTCGAGGTGGACCGCATGACGGCGCTGGGCGTGCGTTGGTGCGTACTCATTCCGACGGTGTTTCAGGACACCGCGAGCAGCGAGGTGCAGTATCGACATTTTACCTACACACCGGACGATGCCGAGTTGCGGCGCGTGATCGACCTGCTGCACTCGCGCGGCATCCATGTGCATCTGCGCCCGATGCTCGAAACGCTCGATGGTCACGGACGCAATCAGGTGTGGTTCCCCCCTGATCGCGAACGCATCCCGGGGCGCGTGTCGCGCCATCGCGCGGCGTGGTTCGATGGGCTTATCGCCCGCACTCTGCACTATGCGCGCATTGCGCAGGAATGCGGTTGCGAGTGGTATGGACTCGACAGCGAACTCGACCGCATGGTGGACGAAAACGACCACTGGAAACGGGTCATTGCCGCTGCGCGTAGTGTTTACCGCGGGCCCATTGACTCGTGTCATACGCCGCAGGTGGATGTATTGGCGGAATTGCGACGCCGGGCCGACCATTGGTTTTACGATCTCGACGGGTTGAGTGTGAGTTTTTACCGGCAGGCGGCTGACCACGCTGGGGCGACCGTGGACGAGATGGTCGCCAAACTTTCGTCATGGCTTCCCTACTACCGCGACGTGGCAACGATCTTCGCGAAACCGTTCTGGTTTGGCGAGACAGGATGCACGTCCTCGACCGGCGGCGCGATGTCGCCGAGCGGTTGGCGCGGTGACGGGCGTTATGCGCCTGACGAGCAGGCCAATTTCCTTGAGGCGGTGTGCCGCGTGTTTTCGCCGGAGCCGTGGTGGCGCGGATTTTATTGGTGGAAATGGGAGGAGCAGTCCGACCGTGTCCAATTCAAGGACGATCCGGCGGGCGACAAGGGTTTCATCCTCCATGGCAAGCCGGCGGCAGAGCTCTTTCGTTCGTGGACACAGCGACTGGGCGGGTGAGCGGGAGGAGGGGGGGGGGGGGGGGGCGGCGGGTCAGGAAACCTGCCCTCCTTGGCCGAAACCGTCGCTCCGCTGGCTTGTCATGGTTGGGCGATGGTTCAGAGTGGCGGTTTTGTTTCACCGAATTTTCGCCCATGAGCACGCTTTCGAATCCATGCACTGCCAATGCCGCCGCGACTGCAACGAAACCTTCGCGCGTTGAGATTTGCGCCTTCCCGGGAGGGAAACGCATCGCCGTCACCACGAGTTTCGATGACGGCCAGACGTTCGACCGGCGCATCGTCGCCGCCTTCAACCAGTGGGGACTCAAGGGCACCTTCAACGTCAACTCGGGCAAACTCCAGCGCACCGGCAAGCCCGCCGTCGAACAGGCCGGGCGTGGCGTGCGCACCTACCTTGATGCCTCCGAGGTTGCGGAGCTTTTTCGCGGACATGAGGTGGCGGTGCATACGGTGACGCATCCGTGGCTGGAGCGGCTTGATCCGCTGCAAATCGCACAGGAGGTTTTGGAGGACCGGCGGGCGTTGGAGGAACTGGTCGGTTATCCGGTGCGCGGCATGGCGTATCCATTTGGCACCTACAACGAGCGGGTGATCGAGGTGCTGCGAGGGTTGGGCATGGTTTACAGCCGCACGACGCAAAACTCCGACAAGTGTTTTCCGCCTGCCGAACCGCTGGCGTGGCCGGCGACGGCGCACCAATACAACGTGGATGCGGCGGGCGACGACGTGCCGGCGCGTTTCACGAAATGGCACGCCAATCCGCGCGCCAACGGCGTGTTTTACGTGTGGGGTCACGCCTACGAGTTTGACGACCGCGACGACTGGGCGGGCGTGGAGCGCATTTACAAGCCGCTCTCCGGGAAGCCGGACGTGTGGTATTGCACGAACATCGAGTTGTTCGACTACGAGGCGGTGCGTCAGCGGTTGGTGCTGTCGGCCAACCGTAATCTCGCGCACAACCCGAGCGCGCTCACGGTGACGCTCAATGTTGATGGCCGCTTGGTGGACGTGCCGCCGGGGCAGACGATACGGTTGTGATCCTACGGCTTTGGGCACGTTCGTTGTCCTCGCCGGGTGCAACACCGTGATGTCAGGCACCGGAGGGCGGGTCTCCTGACCCGCCAGACGCGGCCGCAGCCGCGCCCATCCGTATCGTAATCCTGTATTCGGATGGGCGAGGCTCGCTGACGCGAGCCTCGCCGTCGGGTCAGGAGACCCGCCCTCCGGTGCCTGACATCACGTTGAGTTGCCCCGTCCTCGCCCGCGCATGGAATCCGATCTCGCTGTTCGATATTCAGGAAGTTTGCGTTGGGTTCATGCCCATCTGCGGGCAGTGTAATATCAGGCGTTTACCCGACTATGTTTTCGCCAGAGGGGGTGATAAGATCGGCTCCTTGGAAGCTCTGGAGCTACCACTGACATTATGAGAACGCTCTCCTCGCATCGACCACTTACGCTACTATCCATTGTTTCATTCGCCAATGAATCGGCGATGCGCGCTCTCATGTTCGCAACCGCACTGGCAATGGCGTTTTTGCTCTCATTTATTGTTACTGGTCAGGCGATTGGCTCTACTTGGACTGGTGGGGCTGGAAACACCAATTGGTCGGCTGCGGGCAACTGGGACAACAGCATCGTCCCGAATGCGCCCGGTGCCAGCGCCGAATTCAATTCCGCCACCACGCCCAGCCTCTCCGGGCAAACCATTGCGCTCGGGGCTGACCGCACGCTCGACGCATTTATCGTCAATCTTGCCGCTACTGCGCACACGCTGAATTTCTCAAGTGCGAGCAACACATTGATCTTCAACAGCGGCACGGGGGCTCCTTCCAGTTTTACATTCAACGGCAACGGCTCGCTTACCATGGCGTCCAAGCTGGCGCTCGCCAACGACCTCAACCTCTTCAACAACAGCGGCGGCAGCGGCAGAATTACCTTTAACGGAGGCATCAATCTGGATGCCAACGCCATGAATATTAACGTGCTATCGACCGGAGGACTCGTGACGATCAACGGCATTATCAGCGGCACGGACGGCACCCTTACCAAGACCGGCACCGGCACCCTTGCGCTCAACGGAGCCAATACCTTTTCCGGCGGCGTGACCTTGTCGAACGGCACCCTTCTGCTTGGCAACAACGCGGCTCTCGGCACAGGGCGCGTCTCTGTCAACGGCGGCGCATTTCAAATCGCCGCCAACCGCACCCTTGGCAACCTCTTCGATTTCTCGGCTGATTCCACGCCGCAGTTTCTCGGCAATTCCGGCAACATCTACACCTTCGACGGCAGCGGTGCCTCCACTCTCGACGGCACATCCACATTCCAGATTGCCTACGGCGTCACCACGACCTTTGGGCCCAACCACGCCCTTGTCGATTCGACTGCCCCCGGCGCGACGCCCGGCAAGCTCGTCAAGGACGGCAGTGCAGGCACCCTGATTCTTTCCTCCGGCAATTCGACTTACTCAGGAGGCACCGACGTGCGTCTCGGCAAGCTCGCCACCGCCACCCTCGACAGCGGAAAAAACGTCACGCTTGGCGCGGCAAAAAACGGCGAAAACTACTTCGGTGTCGGCGATATCACGGTCAGTCAGCTCGGCACCACGCTCGACATCAACGGCGCCACCGCCGGCAACACCCGGGTCACCCTTGCTGGCAGCACCCTCACCCTTGCCGACAATGCCATCATGAAGATCAACAACGGTGCCAGTTTCGCTCTCAAAGGCGGCACCCTCTCCGGCGGCTCCTCCGGCACGGCAGGCGACCTCGTCCTCACCGGCAACCTGCTTTTCAATGGCACCAACCTTTCCAACACCGGGGGCATTGATTTTATTTTCGACTCCGTTGGTGCCACGGCCCGCACCATTTCCACGGACATCTCCGGTTACGAACTCACAGACACCGACCTCAATCTCATCAAACGAGGCACCAACGTCCTCGCCTTTTCTTCCGCCCCTGCGACATCCCTGTCGAGCTTCCACACCCGCGGCGACGTCCGCGTCGAAGACGGCACGCTCGACTTCGGTTCAGTGACGACCCTTTCCGCCCGCCAACTCGCCCTTGCCAATAACGCCACGGTCGCCTTCGGACGCGACAATCAGGTCTCTCTCGACACCGCTCTTGCCCTGCTTGCGCCGACCAACACCAGCACCACCCGAGGCAAGCTAACCCTCAACGACACCTCGCAAACCTTTGCCAGCCTCTCCCTTGCTTCCAATGCCAGCCTCGCCGTCACTGACTGGGGCAAAAACATTCTGGCCAACAAAACCATATGGGACGATGCCTCCGACAAGGCGCACATTTACGTACTGGCTGACCCCAACCTCTCAGCGGCAGAGCTTGCACGCATTTCTTTTACTGGCGTATCACGCTCATCAGTAGTGACCAACAATGGTGGCAAATACGAAATCGCCCCCTATCTCGCCGACATTTCCCGTTGGAATTCCTCCTCTGCTGGCAACACCTTCACTTGGCTCAATGAACAAGACTGGGACGGCGGTGTGCCCAATACCTCGGGAATGACGGCCAACATGACCTTCTCCGGTTCTACCGCCAGAACCATGTCGCTCGGCAGCAATACATTCCATGTCGCAAGCTTGGACTTTAATCTCTCTGGAGCCAGCACAAGCCTCACCTTCAACGGAACCAGCACCTCAAACCGAGGCATCCTCAAAATCGACAATGGCATCGCAGATAAAAATTCTGTGGTGAAATATGTTGGCAGCGCCACCTCCCAAGTGATTTTTGGCAACACCTCACGTGTTGATATCGACGATACGGTTGAGTTTAATATTACCTCAAACAAAACCGCATCGCTCTCTAATCCCGCCTGCTACGACATCAATTTTACAGCCAATACGCTTTATGGAACTGGCGACATTATCAAAACTGGCACCGGCTCACTCCGTATTGATACACAATCAGGTGCAGGAGCCTATTCTGGCACGATCCATTTGGTAGAGGGCATACTTTTTATTCCGGGTGGCAGCACGGGTGCAACGATCGGAAATGCTACCATTTCCATTGATGGAACAGGCACTGTTGCAATGGCCGCTCCTAATCTGCCAAACTTAAATAAGTTCATCATAAACAGCGACTTCACCGTTCAGCATAACGGCATGGCCGGCTCCCCTGTGATCTTTGGCTATTCCGGCGACGTGGCCCTCAATCAAGCTAGCACCACCATATCTGGAAACACAGGTCGCTATACCTTCAACTTCGATTTCGTCGATGGCGCTGATCAAACCGGAACGGTGCTCAGCTCCGCACTAACATTCAAAAATGGGAATGGTACTATTGGACAGATTGATCTCAATGGAGACCATAGCACATTTTCCGGAGGTCTAACGATTGCCAAAGGTATCTACGCTGCGAATACAAACCTTCAAAACAATCTTTTGATCGGCAAGAGGGAAGGCACTCTTGTCGGATACACTGATTACACAAACTATCTTGGCAGCGGTGTGCTCAATATCGGCAGCGGGCATAAAACATCAGGAACTTACGGCCTTTTTGTTAAAAACAACGGTTACGATACACTTGTTGCTGGCACAATAAACATGACAGATGATGGCGCCCGTCTCAATTTTGTGAAGGGAAACTCCAGCGTCAGTGGCAACGTCCTTTTCAGTGGCGCGAACGCCAAATTCGTTAATACCTCCGGTGCTGGCACCGTATTCCTTATTTCCGATGGCAACCTTACGTTTGAAAACGGGGCGTCTCTCAATTACGGAACTGGTTCAGTCGGGAACATTAACCTGGTAATGAATACCGCTGGTTATGATACAGTGCTAAAAAGCGATGCTCCGCTCATCTTGGGTGGCTCATCGGCAGATTTAAAGTCGCATAGTGCCAGTTCAATGTTGAACAAGACCGGGACTGGCCGCACCACTCTTGAAACCAGTCTGACTGCCTCTACCATCGCAGTAAATTATACACCATCTGGCGTCACTCCCGAACAAGGCAGCATCCTGGATCTTGGCAGTGCATCTAATGTTGTTTCCGGCCTCAACCACAGTAACAGTCAGCTTGTCGCTTACACCGGAGGTACCATCGAGACGAATCAGGCCAATATTAATATTTACAAAGTCACGACCGCCGGTGGCACGATTCGTCTTGGTTCGGATAATAAAATATCTTCCATTATTGATGGAAGCATGACTAACACCAATTTCGCGCTTTCACTCCAAGGCGGCAAGTTTGATGCCAATGGTTACAAACAACAATTTGGTAGGCTCAATATAACAACAACTGGATCCACTATCGATATCGGAAAGAACACAGGCGGACTCACCTTTGAGAGCCTTGTTATGGATGCGGCGCCCGGACTGCTCTACATGATGAATTCCGCTTCGGACGGAAAATGGGCATCCAATGCAAGCAACATTGATCAATATGGTTATTTCCGTATTTTAACATCTAGTCTGACTGGCACCTTGATCAATAATTTGCTGAACAACATGCATTTCGTTGGCTATGAAGATGCCGATACATTCACGTCTGGCAATTACACCTATTTTACTCCTGGCCAGAACCAACTCTTCGAATGGCTCGGAAACAACGACCTCGACAGCAATGGCTTCCAGCAAAACGACAACTGGTCTCCCGTTGGAGCCTCTACAATTCCAAATGCTGCTGGCTCGATGGCCTTGATTCACAACTATGATACAGCCCTGAATGGAAAAACCATCCTGCTCAACGGCACCAACACGTTTGGCGGCATCAATATCAAAGCCAATATCAACCAGGCCTTCACCATCGCTGGCACAAGTGGCAGCAAACTCATATTGGATAACAATGGCAACGGTGCCAAAATCAGTTATGATAACAAAGCCGTTTCTGCCAGTGCGCCTGTTATAGCAGCCGACTTGGAACTTCGGGATAATCTGACCATCGATACTATTGGTAATACAAAATCAGCCAATGCATCAGGCAATACCGGCGTCGGCGAAGACCTTTGGGGACGCCTCACCACCACCGGTGTCATCAGTGGCAATTATGGAATCACCAAAACCGGTGTCGGTCTCTGGCAAGTGGGTGATAATCTGACCGCCAATTCTGTCCTCAATAATACCTACACGGGCGAAACGCTCTGGCTTGATGGTGGTATCGTCATAGGTGCATCAGGCACGCTCTTCGGCACCAATAGCCTGCATGTTTCCGGCCCGGGCTCACACATATTGCATGCCACGGTGGGTCGCAGTTATACCATTGACACACCATTATTTTTGGATGCGGATCTGCAATTCGCCTACACCACACGCCAGACGCAGGCCAATGCTCTTATCCAATTTGGCAGCCACGATCCCGCCAAGAATACCAATGGATTGATTGGCTCCGGAATAAAAACCATATCAAGCGCAACCAATGCCGGTGACGGAGCCTACCTCTATATTCGTCAAAACATGGTTGGTGTTGACGACACCAGTGGCCTGCGCGTCATGGGCAGGCTCGCACTGTCTGGCAATAATACCTTCAAAGGTGGAGTTGAACTCGGTTCCGGCCACTTGTATATTGGCAGTGACACGGCGTTGGGTAGTGGCACCTTTACGATCACGGGCAGTCCGACGATTCGCGCTATAGACGGAAAATCCAATGCAACAACTACGCCTCCTGTGACCACACGGATTCTGCAGAACCGCTTGGATTGGAGTGGCGGCGTCATGCTCAATGGTGGCAACTTCAGCTTTACGCATGCTGGCACCAGTCGCCTTGGCAGTGGCATGTTCTCTATAACAAGCCAAAACTCTGTTGGCGGCCAAAATCTTGTTTTCGGCAAAGACCACATTTTCGTCGATGCTGGTGTGGGTGTCGCAAACAAGAGTGGATTCGAGATTACATCAATCTCCCAGAAATCACCGAACGACCGCCTGACCATGCGCTTTGAAGGCGGCGACAACACCTTTTCCGAGGGCCTTAATTTCCGTCAGGTCACGATGAGCGAGCAATTGCATGACAATGCCTTCAGTCTCCAACTCGGCAGCTCGTCTACAAGCAACGATAACGGACGCACCGTTGCCAAAGGTCCGATTGGTACTGGCACACTCACGCTCGGAGGCGTCAACACCGTCATGGATGCAGGCGTTTATGCCTATAACAACGACGTCACTCTTCACAATAAGCTGGAGATCAACGTTGCCAGACTCCACACAGGCGTAATCAACGAAGCCATTGGCACAGGCAGTAATTATAACAATTTCTCCAATAACAACGGACAGGTGCTCACCTTTGCCTACAATGGGGCGGTCAACCTCACACGCGACCTGACCATTGATGCCAAATCCGGCTTCACCGTCTTTTCTGCCGACACCCAGCTTACTGGAAACGCCAAACTGACCAAAACTGGCGAAGGCTACCTCCAGCTAATCGACCCCCACAACAACTATACAGGCGGAACGTCCATCAAGGCAGGCGGCATGATTGTTGGCGATGGTAACGTTCACGATGGCACAAGCGGAGACATCTCCATTGGTGCTAAACGCGTTGCTGGCACAGGCACCCCCCTGGGCATAGGCACCCTCTCTATTTCCGACAGCGGCCAAGGCCTTGCCATTCGTATTGCTGATGGCCACTCCGCTTACCTGACCGACGCCAACTTACTCATCAAAGACGGCACAGGCATCCGCCTCGGCTCGTCCACCGCGCCCGGTGCCATCCTCCCCGGAGAACCCGCCTCCTGGGGTAACAACGCCCGCCTTGTTATCGGCACGCCAGATGGCACCGCGCAACGCATCGGACGCGCAGTTGACGACAACCTCAGTGTACTCGGCATCCTTCGCACCGTCTCTGATACCAGTGCCATCGTTAAAACCGGCACTGGTGTAACCACTGCGGCTGTCAATTTCGACACCGCCAACCTCATCATCGAACAAGGCACGCTTGCACTCGACGCAACCAACCTCCTACGCGACACCCGCAAGCTCACCCTTGACGGCGGCACCCTTTCCCTTGGTGGCCACAACCAGACCCTTGCCGCCGGTTCGATCCTCGACATGACCAACAGTTCCCGCATCGACTTCGGCAACACCCCCTACGACACCAAACTCACCTTCTCCGACCTCGCGCTCGTCGATACCGGCAGCAGCTACCTCTTTGGTTCCACTGGCAATGCCGACCTCATGTTTGACGTCACCAACTGGAACGGCCTCGCCAGCGGCAACGGCGTTGACCAACTCCTCTTCACGAACTTCTCCGGCGAAGTTGATAAACGCATCCGCAACATCACTTTCAACTACGGCACCAGCGGAGCCAAAGTCATTGCCCTGGGCAACGGCCTCTACGAACTCGTTGCCACCTCGGTTACCTACGAATGGCAAGGCAGCTCCTCTTGGGAAGTGGACGGCGGCTGGACCCGCCCCGGTAACCCCAGCAAAATCGGCGACTCTGCCCTCTTTGGAGACCTCGATCCGGAGCTTAACGGCAAAACCATCAACACTGGCACCACCAAACAACTCGGTGCCATTGTCGTATCCAACACCATGGGAGCCGCCTTCACCATTGGTAACCCCGGCAGCCAGCTCACACTCCAAGGCGAACTCCCTGAAGACGACGTCCACATTCGCATCACTCCCGAATCCAACGCCTCCCCCACCATCGCCGCCAACCTGATCCTTGCCAACAACCTCCGCGTTAACCACGAAGGCACTGGCATTGCCACCCTCTCCGGCCAGATCACCGACGCCGGCGTCGGCATCAACGCCCCAGCCAGCCTCACCAAACAAGGCGACGGCATCCTCCGCATCACAGCCGGAACCAGCACCTACCGCGGCGGCACCATCCTCGAAGACGGAACACTCCAAATCGGAGCCAGCAGCTCCATCTCCGGCGGAGCCGTGACCAACGGCCCCCTTGGCACCGGCCCCCTCACCGTGACCAACGGCACCCTCGAAGCCATCAACGCCGCCCGCACCCTGCACAACGCCATCGCACTCTCCGGCGACATCGCCATTGCCGGCCCCCGCGCCCTCACGCTCCAAGGTGCTGGCAACAGCGCCGCCACCCTTGCCGCCAGCACCACCCTCGACATCGCCAACCCCACCGGACGCCTCTCCATCGGCACCGGCTACGGAGCCAACGGACTTACCGGCGCAGCCAACGCCCGCCTCACCAAAACCGGCGCAGGCCTCCTCGATCTCCAAGGAGCCAACACCTATGCAGGCGGCACCACCGTGCAACAAGGCACCCTGCGCCTCGGCCACGGCTCTGCCGCAGGCACTGGCGACATCGCCCTTGCCGCCAACACCACCCTCAACCTCGACTTCTCCAACGGCACCATCGCCAACACCCTTACCGGCACCGGCAGCACCAACATCCTGGGCCAGAACATCGCCCTCGCCACCAACGCTGCCAGCTACACCGGCAACTGGCACGTAGCCGCCAACGCCAGTGCCACCATTACCGACACCAACAACCTCGGCGCCGCCAGCACGCTCAACCTCAACGCCCCCACCGCGCGCCTCACCATCGCCCCCACCGCCACCGGCAACTACACCTTTGCCAACACCCTCAAAGGCAACGGCACCCTCGCCGTCAACCTCGCCAACGCCACCGACACCTTCACCCTCGCCAACAACCCCGCCACCTCCGCCTTCAACGGCACCCTCCGCCTCGACCGCTCCACCTTCGCCCTCGACGCTGCCGCCAGCACCCGCCTTGCCAACGCCACCCTCTCCCTCGGCACCGGCAACACCACCACCGTTACCGACGGCATCCAAACCACTGCCAACCTCACCCTCGACGGCGGCAAACTCATCTACCCCGGAGCCACCCTCCCCTCATCGACGATCTCGACCGGTATCATCAACACCACTACACTCGCGCTCAACAGCGGCAGCGTGCAACTCGACATCCGCGCTACCCCCCCCCCCCCCTCCTCAACGACCGACGCCAACCTCCTCGAACAAGACGACCGCGTCCTCGTGACCCTCATCAACGCCAACACCGTCACAGGCAACGCCGCCAACCTCACCCTCCTCGACGCCACCGGCACCGCCATCACCACCCCCCGCACCCAAGCCATCACCCAAACAAACACCCACGTCGCCAACGCCATCTACGACTACTCACTCGCCACCACCAACGGCACTGGCTCCAACGGCCTCTACCTCAACTACGGCCTCACCCAAATCGACATCCTCAACGGCAAAGCGCTCACCCTCACCGAACGCGCCGGAGCCACAGGCAACGCCGCCGACATGAACGCCCTCATCACCGGCACCGGCGACCTCAACATCAACGCCACCAACACCATCTCCCTCTCCCGCCAAAACACCCACACCGGCGAAACCCAAATCACCAACGGTATCCTGCGCGCCAATACCACCGACATCATCGCCAACAGCACCCGCGTCACCCTCGCCAACACCGGCACCACCCTCGACCTCAACCACCACGACCAACACATCAACAACCTCGGCGGCGCAGGCACCCTAGCCCTCACCGACGCCACCCTCACCGCCAACTACACCGACGCCACCACCACCCTCACCGGCCCCATCACCGGCGACACGAACAGCCAATTCATCAAAAACGGCAACGGCACCCTCGGTATCGAAAACAACAATACAAATTACCACGGCACCACCACCATCAACGCCGGAGCCATTGAAATCGAAGCCAACCGCGGCCTCGGCACCGGTAACATCACCTTTGGCGGCAACTCCACCCTGCGCACCTACAACAAACTCACCCTCGCCAACAACCTCACCAGCAACGCAGGCGTCACCGCCACCCTCGACATCACCAACGACCTCACCCACACCGGCACCCTCAACGGCGCGGGCAACTTCACCAAAACCGGCGCAGGCAAACTCACCCTCACCGGCACCAGCACCGACCTCATCGGAGGCACCACCATCAACACTGGCGAACTCGCCCTCGCCACCACCGCCCGCCTCGCTGGTCCCATCACAGCCAATGCCAACACCACCCTCAGCGGCACCGGCACCGCCCTCGGCAACGTCTCAGTTGCCAGCGGCGCCATCATAGCCCCCGGCAACTACGCCGACACCGCCAACACCGGCACCCTCCACATCGGCGGCAACCTCAACCTCGCAGGCGGCTCCATCATCGACTGGCAACAAGGCGACTTCATCTCCATCGCAGGCAACCTCACCCTCACCGGCACCGCCCTCGTCAACCTCGACGACTACGTCAACGGCACCACTGTTTATCTGGCCAGCTTCAACCTCATCAACGGCGGCAGCATCGACCTCTACGACGCTGCCAACTGGTTTGCCCTCAACACCGCGCACAACGCAGCCTACGGCGATTACACCGGCCACTTTGAATTCATCTCAGAGAACGGCAGCAACTACCTCATTTACACCACCCCCGTTCCCGAACCCGCCACCTGGGCGCTCATCATCGGCTCCACATTCCTAGGCTGGACCTGCATCTACCGCCGCAAACAACGCCGATAACCGCCTTCGGATGATAACGTCCGGAGTCTTGCGCACATTTTCTAAAGCTATAGAGGCAGGGGAGATAACCCTGATGACAACAGAAACCACGAAGGAAGGTCGCGATGAAACCGCGACCGAAGACAAAGCAATGCCCGGCGGAGTAATCCGCGTGGACGAAAAGATGATCCAAAGCCACCTCGACAAGGTGGTGTTATCGACCGTGGAGCAAACGCTCAACGCGCTGCTCGACGCCGAAGCCGAACGCTTGTGCGGGGCAGGACGGTACGAGCACACCGAGGCGCGCAAAGACCAGCGAGCGGGCCATTACGAGCGGCAATACCACACGAAGGCGGGCGAAGTGACGCTGCGCATGCCCAAGCTGCGGAAACTGCCATTTGAAACGGCGATCATAGAGCGATATCGACGACGCGAAAGCAGCGTCGAGGAAGCTCTTGTGGAGATGTATCTGGCGGGCGTGTCCGTGCGACGCGTCGAGGACATAACCGAGGCGCTATGGGGCTCGCGCGTGAGTCCATCGACGCTGAGCGAACTCAACCAGAAGATCGCGGTGCAAATCGACACCTGGCGCGCCCGCCCGATCGAAGGTGAGCACGCCTATGTTTATCTCGACGGCATCTGGCTGAAACGCAGCTGGGGCGGCGAAGTCAAAAACGTAAGCATCTTGGTCGCAGTGGGAGTAAACACAGAGGGTTACCGCGAAGTGCTCGCCGTGGAGGAAGGGACGAAGGAAGACAAAGCCTCGTGGCAAAACTTTCTGCGCCGCATCAAAGAACGCGGACTCAAAGGCGTGAAACTGTTCATCTCGGACAAGTGCCTCGGTCTGGTGGAAAGCCTCGCCGAGTTCTATCCGGAGGCCAAACACCAACGCTGCGCGGTGCATTTTTACCGCAACGTGTGGTCGCTGGTACCCGCCGGCAAAGTGCGTGAGGTGGCGGCGATGCTCAAAGCGATTCACGCGAGCGAGGACCGGGCCTCGGCACGCATCAAAGCCGCGCAAGTGGGCGCGAAACTGCGCGAGATGAAACTGCCCGCCGCCGCGCAACTGGTGGAAACAAGCATCGACGAAACGCTCAACTATTACGACTTCCCGAGCCAGCACTGGCGTTCATTGCGAACGAACAACCCGCTCGAAAGGCTCATGCGGGAAATACGACGGCGAACACGAGCCGTGGGAGCGTTTCCCGACGGCAACTCGGCCATGGTACTTGTGGCCGCGCGCCTGCGCCACGTAGCTGGAACGCAATGGGGCCAGAAACGTTACATGGACATGGCCCGGATTAACAACGCCGCGACGATGGAAGTCCAGGCGGCATGAAACTTTGGCTCGGGGCTGCGCTGCGGCCCGCCAAGCCGGGCCTACGCGCAGCCCCGAGCCCTCAACGAAAAACCATACAACAAAAACAACACAGAACCTTCCTGCGCCGAATATATGCTTCCCAAAATCTGCGCAACTTGACAGACACTACCCTTATAGATGAAGGATGGCGTATTTCCAGCGATTCGGCAAGTCCGTCCTTGATAAGGCGAGATTCACGGACCAGACACCTTCTGAAAATTTCACACGGAGGCACGGAGAAATACACCAGAAGAGCTATCCGTTATCTACCAATTCCTGAACCTGTAGTGTTTTGTCTTTTTCGTTTTGTCGTATAATCAGAAGCTTTCGGGCATTCAACCATGCCTCCGTATAGCCACGATAAAGGATTTTGAAGTCGTCCTGCCCTTGTTTTACCGCCAATCCCAACGGGAAACGGGGTGTCGATTTGTCATCCCTGTCCTTTAATAATTCCGGCGGATAGGGAATAGGATTGGATAGCAACTTGGGTAAAACAATATTGGTATTCCCAATCTTGGCATAAAGTTCCTGCCCTGTAAGATTAAGGATTCGTGTGAAGTGGATCGGAAATGCGTCGATGCTGTCGTCAATCGGCATCCCCCTCACTTCCTTGCCGTTGGCGGATGGTACAACGGCAAAGAGAACAAGTGCATTTTTGGTTTGGCCTGGCCATGCTATTTCGCTGAGAGGTTTCCATGGCTTTTGGGTATTCTCGCCATCCTTGGCGACGAAGACCAAATGAATTGGCTTCTTTTTCAGGGCAATGGGTTGTGAACGGCGGTTGGTCGACAGTTTGACCATCGGAATATCGTTCGCGTTTATATAACAGTAAAAATTCTCCAGTATTTCATCATTTGCCAATGCGATGGCGCAAAATGAATAGGGATGGGTATCCTTCCCCTCGGTTCGTCTCTCTTTATCGGGGACTGATTGCGCAAATGTCGTCCAAAGTGGAGACAGGAATAAGACAAGCCGGATTAAATTTCGTCTGTGGTGAGCCATCGGAAGGAGATTATCTTGAATTGTCGTCCAAATTTATAGCTGGCGGGAGGGTTTAATTCGTTATCGGTGCTGTATGAGCCAGAGGTGGGTTTCGTGAGATCGGGGACTCGCTGCACCGTTGCTTCGCACCATGCTCGCGATATAATCTCTTCGGTTATGGGATTCCTGACATCCCCATATGCTCTGACAAGAAACGTATCGGAACGCGCTGTTATGAATTGTGCCATTGATGCAACGACATCCGCCTGTGTCAAAGCACCCGCTGTATTGCGCAGATCGGCAGAGATGGAACTGTTTATTCCTTGGGTTGTAATCGCTCCTTCTATTACTCCAGAATTTATAAATTCTTTTAAGCTGTCAAATGGCTTATTATTTGAAGTTGTCCAACTCTGTATTTGATCTACGATCTTTTGTGCCAGATTCTGAATTGCGTTGGTTGCGTTTACTTGTCGTCCTGCGCCTTCAAGCGCATCCATATCACTTATGGAAGTGCTGCCATCAACAGGTTTCGAAAGTTGCTGCGCACCGTGTGGAAAACGAAAAAATACATCATCCAGATTAGGTTCTGTGCCTCCCTGATATTCCCAATCCGACAGTGCATTGCCCAGCAGCATTGTCCATGCATCCTTGGATGTTGAATTAATATTAAATGCGCCTTTAATCACTAAATAGCGTGCGGCTTTATCATATGCCTTTATGTCGGAACGAATATTGGCCTCTGACATTGCTGATTGGCCCTGAGGCAAATATATGTGTATGTAACGATTGGGTAATGCAAGCGGTGAGCCAAATCCCCAATTGCTGCTTAATACGATATCGTGCCCCTCTCGCGGTATAGTTGATACGAAACATTCATCCAATATGGCATTATCCCCCCCCCCCCAAGGACTACCAATAGAATATGCTTTATTTTTTTTCAGATGAGTCAGCATTCCCAATGAAGTCACCTCCTGACGGGGAAGGTCAAAAAGTATGATTTTTGACTGACCAGCAAATAGGCCATCCACATCGCCGCTCAAACTCGATGGGGCTTTTGTGGATGCCAGAAGAGTAAGGTCTGTGGTCGGAGTGGCGCCAGTTATATCAATATTTACTCGTGGATCACTGCTTGTATGCGGCGTCCCAGATGAGTTTTCAGGATTTCCATTTGTCCATTGCTGGAGATTGTTGGCCAATATAAATCCATAACCAAAATCATAACTGCCTGAAGGTGATATGTCAGATTCATTATCGAATTCTAGATTATATGATTGAATTTCGGTATTTCCTATTTCGGCCATTCGCATTGTCACCTTTAGGTTGGAAACAGCTTCTACTTCGATTTTATCAATATCTGTGTCAGCAGTAGTTGTTTGTGTTAATACTGTTTGTGCCGCTCCACTCCCGCCCCCGACCGAAAGCCCGGCGCTGATTGTTCCAGAAATTCCTTTGATTTCGCCGGGCTCCAAGATCAAGGTATTTGGTATGTTTATCGTTACAGGTGAGGCCAAGGAAATGACTGACGAATACGAAGGTATGGCATCATAACTTGGGCTCAATCCATTCTTTATTTTTATGACAGGTAATGCCCCCTCAACATAAAATTGAATGCCATTTGTACCGCCTATTTCCAATTTGGCCGCATATGGATTCCATAATTCTACATCAATAGCATACCCCATATCAATCACCAAACTGGTTGCGGTGCTGGAGGTGTGATTTTTCTTTATAGAAAATCGGAGTTTAAAATCTGTCACAATCGGGCCAATGGGCATAAGAGCATCAGGAACCGAGTTTTGTGTCCTAGGATAATATGTTGCCTCGTAAGGTGTGGCGGAACCCGGTTCTGGCCTTACGCGCATGAATTTAACAGCGTCGGAGTCTGCTGCTTCATTAAGTGGGGATAAATCTTTTTTTAATATCACATTCCCATCCCCGTTATGTGATGCACTTAAGTTAACAAGCACTCCTTCACTTAATGGCGTTAAATTATGAAATTGCGTGCGAATAGCTTCTGCGCGATTGCTTGCACTAGCAGTTGCATTTGGTAACAGACGCATTTGGGCTCGATTAGTGATCCGTGGCAAAAAGTTAATCGTATCAACATGGATGCTGTCATAGCTGCTGGGTGGGTCATTTAATGTTAACTCCAAACGTGGGCGTATTAAAGATAGTTGATTCAGGCGTTGGCGGTCTTTATTTGTATCAGCGGTGCCAACGGCTCCCCCTCCCCCCCAGTTTTGGCTGTATGTCCCAGAGTTATTATAATCGATACGATTGGCATAGTCTTTGCTGACTGCATCGGTCAGCGCAATGCTTGCCTTCATACCTTCATCGCCAATCCAGTAGGCATAATGGCCAATCGTTGCATCGGTAGTTCCACTCATGCCTGGTATGTCATCTTGCTTGATTTTGATCTTCTGCTTATCTAGCACAATGCGTTTTTTGATATTAGGTTCGCCCCAAACATCGTTGCCCGTCGTAGGTACAGAATACTCGTCAACCAAGGCAACTTCTCCACCGCCTCCCTCGGGTCCGGAGTTGGCGTCATTAAAGAGGTTATGCAAAGCCAATGAAGGAACCATCGTGGCTGGATCTGTCACAATAGAATTTTCATTTCCACTAACCAACCAAGTATCAATAGTATTGGTATTTTTATTCCAAATGCCAGTCAAATAGGGTTGATTGACAGTGGCGCTTTGCCAATCTCCGCGAATTGTAATACGAGCATCTGGCCCGGCGTATTTCTGGAGTTGGCCAACAGCTATATTGAGCGCCATCATCGCATTTTGACGGGCCTTGGCAACATCTTGCGAGTTCGAGGAAACTTGTGTCTCGACCCGCGTCAGCGTGGACATCGCAACCAAGATTAGCACCAAGAAGGCGATCAGCACGATTGTGATCAAAAGGGCGAAGCCGCATTGTTGTTTCTTCGTCTTCATAAATATTTTATTTAACTGATATTTACTGCCGGAGGGGGGAGTCACAGTGCGTTTGTTTTTAATGAAATGCGACGAGTGTAAACTTTTGAATATTTTTCAGCGATTTCCCACCAATTTCCTGTTGTTATACGAGAGCGTTCAAAATCTTCCAAAATCTTGGAACCTTCTGGTGTTAGAATTCTCAACATGATTTCTGCTGCAACAGGAATTCCCGTCCATGTTGATTGATAGTCGTTGCCATACCCTGTATAAGCTGCAGGATCAGAATTACTCGTCGGGTCAGGGTTTGAAGTTGCGACAAAGGTAAATGGCACTGATGATGGCGTAACATTCCCTGCTTTGTGAGGAAAAATTTCTTCCTCATAACCGGTTGTGGCGTTTCGTGCAAAAAAACGAATCCCAAAGTCAATGATATCATTGGCAATCACCAATGACGCTGCTGGACGCCGTATGATGCCTGGGTATCGGTAATTGCTGTCTCCATTCCCTATGTCGTAAACATCCTTTCCTGCATTGCTGTTTGAACTATCTGTGTATGATCCGCGATAAATTATATTATATCCAGCTTTTATTGTGTTTTCAGCGCTAACCTCAGAACGGAAAAACATATAGCGATATTGAGCACTCACGGCGGGATTTCCAATTTGGATGCGTATCAATTGATAAGAGACCGCACAGGGCTGACTTTCAATTGTGCCAGTCGTGAAAAAACGAAGCCAAACGCCAGCATGCCCAAATCTCCAATCTTCCAATTTATCACTGGTATCGATATCGAATGATTTATTATTACCTAAAATTGTATTGTTGCTTCCTGACGCACTTGAACTAGGTTTCCTCGTCGTCGTTGTGCCAGATCCAGCATTGTTTATGGGGGTCCATTTCGTATAGAATGGGGGTTTATCGCTACCTGATGCACTTACACCAATTTTTGTGTCGCCTGCTGTTGCACCACCACCAATGTCAACAGTTTGATCTCTTTGTACTGTTGCCGCAAGCCAATTATTCCCATCTTGTTTGAAGAGCATTCCTTCAAGATCGGTTGCTAATTGATTAAAAACGAAACGAGCTTGATTTTCTGTCGTGAGATTTGCAGCGGATTGATTCCATGCGTTTAGCACGCTCATAGTGATCGTCACCATCAAAGTTATCAGCATGGCGGTTATCCCAAGGGCGACAAGCAATTCAATAATTGTAAATCCGTCTTTCCGCTTAATAAGATTTTTTTGAATAAACGATTCCATAGGAGGTGGGTTTTAACGAACAATAGCCGAGGGGACGATCAAGGCGTTGCGTTGTGATTCTTCCACAGGACTTCCATCACCATCGGCAGTTGGCATATAAGCTGGCCATGAGATTTTCACATTAAATGCAATGAAACCAGAATTTGGATCAGGATCTAGATTGTCATTTTTTAATAATTTAATTTCAAAAAATTTCTCTCCATTTTTCCCAGATGGCCACATGTCCTCCGTTCCTGAACCATCCTTTTTTGAAATCTTAGCCGTTCCAGATCCTATCTTTTCTCCACTTCGATTTGCATAGATTAGGGAAGATGGAGAATTTATAAAACTGACAAATGTCGAATAATTGCTGTGTTTGTATTCCTCTTGTAATCCGGCTTGAATACGTGTGAGAAGTCGGGATGCGTCATCACTTTCTTTATTTTCGACAATGGATTTGCTTGTGGCAGCCAAAACGCCCAAAACACTAACTACTGCCAATGCAAAAATACCAGTGGCCACAACCACTTCGACAAGTGAGAAACCAGTTTTTAATTCATTCGTTTTCATTTTAGAGTTTATCAATCACCACCTGAACTGTCTGAATGAAAGGCATCTTTCTCATTCAAGAATGTAACGATGCCATATGTGCCAATTTTGAGGCCGAGCACATTGTTTTCGTTTTCAAAGGAAATGTGCGCAGGAGATAGTAATTGTGCAGGAGCCAATGCGATGCGATCTCCTGAACTTATCCATGCGGGCCCAGTGCCGCCTTGTGCCGCTTCTTTTGTCTGACTTCGTAAACCACCCGACGTAAAGACGACCAATGGCTGATAATTTCCTCCTACAGTTTCGGACCCTGTGGCTTGCATTCGCATGTCTGTAATCGTATCTGCTTCAGTGCCTGCATCGGTTTTTAACACAGTGGAGATTGCAGCAGTCGGTAATGTCGTGGGCCAACTACTTGCAAGGGTCACGTTGCTACCGCTTGAAAATTGTCCATGACCAGGCACGATAAATATGCCTTTGGGAAGCGATGTTGCAGTACCAGTCGTCACCCATTTCCCTGATGAATTTTCGTAAGCGACACGCAAGGTGGACAGAAACCCATTGGAGGCTTCATCATTGGTATTGGTGGTAACATTGACGAAGACACCCGCGCGGGCGTTTTTGAGTGCGGCTTGGGAGCGGGCGGCGGAGATAAGACTGTTGACAGTAGCTTGGGCGGCTTGGAGGGAAGTGCCGCCATCGTTTGTTTTTAGTGCAACCCCAATGCCTGCAGCCAGAACCCCAATCAGGCCTATCACCACCAACAGTTCGATAAGCGTGAACGCTTTTGTTTGTTTTATCGTTTTTTGATGCATGGCGTGCGTTGTAAGGAGGTATTCGAAGTGGGAGGGTTATTCCCAACTTTTCACGCCTTTGCCTTTGTCCCCAGCGGAATAGATGATGACACTAGCGCGAACTCCTTCAGTTGGAATACCCAGTTTGGCTTTTGTGAAAATTTCTCCATCATTGCCTGTTACGTCTTCAAAATCAGCAACATCTTTTTCGCTAGCTGTTCCATTCTTTGTAATCCGTCCGTCACCATTTTTATCAGAGATAATGACTATTTCCGTATTTCCAAACGCATCCTTTATTTTGTAGTCATTTGTAAGCTCATCCGTTGCAAATGAATAGAAACCAAGTCTTTTTCTGTTCCCACAAAGATTGTCTTTATCATCATCCTCTATTTTGGCACCATTTGGTTCTTTGCCTGTCAGTGCTCCAGCAAGTAATCTTGTCTCTGTTGCCCCAGTCAGCTTTTTAATGTTTGGAGTGCTCGTTGTGCTTGTGTAAAGAGATGGATAAAAGCCATATTCTTGTTTGAAAAGTTCGTAGGCTTGGATGATTTGCGAAAACTGGACTTTGGTTTTTGCCTTCTTGGCGGAAGTGCGAACAGAACCGACCGTCGGGATAATAATTGCAGCCAAGATGCCGATAACGGCAATCACGGTGAGAAGCTCAATGAGTGTGAAGGCTTTGTTCCTATGGATGAGATGTTTCATATTTCAAAAAAATTGTAATGGTGAGGTTCGGACGAGGGGGGAGACTATTCGTTGGCGTAGATATTATCAGCATTTTTATCATCGGAGGCGGTTGGTAAATCCCCGTTTGTGCCAGGTTGTGTGAAGGTCCCGTTCGGACCGGCTGAAAATAGAATATAAGATGGGTTTTTCCATGTACCGGGACTGGAACTGTTTTTATAGGAATACAGATAACGTTTTCCCCACGGGTCGAGGAAGGCATTGGCAACGGAAATTGTATTGCCTGATGTTGGCAAATTGGCAGTCTCCAGCGTGAACTTGCCAAGTTCCACAAAACTACGCCCGTCTATGGGATCGCCTTTGGGGCCAAGTTTTCCGGCAAGCGAATTGAAAAATTTACCCGATACACTGGTTTCGTTTAATGTAGCTGTAATTTCAGTCGCCGCGATACGATTTGTTTGCGGATAATCCCCATATTGCCGTTTATAGTTTTCCAAGGCAACGGACAGGGCGGCGAGTTCGGCTTTGGCTTGGTTAATGGCGGCGCGTTCATTGACGCCTTTTGTGATGCCGAAGGTGATGCCAGCCAAAATTCCGATGATTGCGATGACGGTAAGCAGTTCAATCAAGGTAAAGGCTCGGCGGGGGGGGGGGGGGAGGGGAGTTGAACGTTGACCGCTGAATGCTAAACGCTGAAGTGGCGGAGTGAGGCGATGATGGGAGAATTTTCGAAGCATAGGGGGAAAGCTGAACAGGGAAAGGCATCCGTTTTCGGGGAGCAATCGCAAAGATGGGCTTGGAGGGGGAAAAGGCATGGGTGACGTTGGGTAAGACACGCGGACGGGGGAAAAGTTAACCGGAAAGCTGAAAAGTCAGGACCTGAAAATCCATTTTTTAACCATTAATGCACACTAATGGACTCTGATGGAAAACAGATTCACTGAAGTTACGTGACGGAGGATTGCAGAAAAAACGCGCGCCAACCCAAATCCCCGAAGCGGGCGGGACGCCCGCGCCATAGCGTAGCGCAGGCATCCTGCCTGCAAGTCAGTCTATTGCGCGAAGTGCCGCTTTCCCAAATAACACAATCAGCAAAAAGCAGAAGAGAGCACCGCGCTTCGCGCAACCTATGGATTGCAGGCGAGACGCCTGCGCTACGGGATGCACGTTGCGGGCGGGACGCCCGCGCCACGGACGCTTCGCGTAACATCAGTTGTCAGACATGCTGGGCTTGCGCCTGCTTGCGCGCCGTCTGCCAACGCCTCCAGGCGAAGAATGCGATTCCTGAGCCCAGCATCATGAAGCCGTAGGTGGCGGGTTCGGGCACCGGAGCACCGGGAGTGATGAGACCGCCGCCCCAGGTGCCGGTGGCGTAAACGTTGCCGTTGTTGTCGGCGTATTGGATGTTCACTACAGGGGTGCCGGGATTTCTTCCGGTGAAAACATCGCCCTTGGAGTCGTCCCAGTTGACGATGGTGATCGTGATGCCGTCAGCGATGGAGATGTTGCCCCACTCTTGAACATTAAGCTGGGAGCCTCCTTCGCCGAAATCGATTACCGAGTCTCCAGTGATGATCAGGTTGGCGATGGTTTGAGAGGTGTTGCCGAGGTGCAGCGTGCTGCCTTCGTTCAGCGTCACGGTTTGCCAGTTGGGAATCTGGTTGTTCTGCCCGAAGATGACAGTGCCGCCATTGTTGACGGTGAGCGTGCTGTTGATTGCGGCGCCATTGTGGTCGAGGACAAGCGTGCCGTTGTTCACGGTCACGGCGCCGGTGCTCATGCTGCCGTTGCCGCTGATGGTGGTGGTGCCGCTTCCATTCAGGGTGATGGAACCGCTGTTGATGGAGCCGTTGAAGTTGACGTTGCCGCTGCTGGAAATGTTCATGCCGCTGCTGCCACCGGTGACCGGTCCCGTAAAATTGGCGTTGGCCGAGCCGCTGATGTTAATGCCGCCGGTGGCCTGAACATTGGCAAAGTTGTTCGTGCCGGCGCTCATGTTCAGCGTGCCGACGTTGAGCTGGCCGTTGAAGCTGCTGGCGCCAGTGCCGGTAATATTGACTGTGGAGGCGGTGGTCTGAGTGCCGAACGTGCGGCTGCCGCTGCCGGTGAGGTTGAGCGTGGCGACAGAGCTGACCTGGCCGGAGATGGTGATGGCAGAGGAGCCCGCCAGCGTGAGGGTGTTGTTGCCACCGTTGAAATTGTCAGTGGAGACGATCGCGCCGACGGCGGCGTTCCATGTCTGATTGGCTGAGAGGGCGATCTGGCTCTGGATTGTCTGGGTTCTGGTGCTGTTGTTGGTGACGCCGCCCGTGCCGATGGTAAACTGGCCTCCAGTGAGGGTGAACGCCCCGGCGGTGCTATTGAATGAAAGCGATTTGACCGTCCAACCCCACTCGACAGTGGGACTAAGGCGCGTGCTCCCGGCGAAAATCAAATCGGCCCCGGCTCCTTGTGCGGGAGCGCCATCGGGGTTCCAGTTTCCGGCCGTGGATAAATTGTTGTTGCTACCGCCTCCATCCCATGTGTAGGTCGCTGATTGCAAATTGATTACAACCAACAGCCCCATCGCCAGAAGGGCTGCTGCGCGCATCGTGTGGTAGCTGATGCGACGCATCGAAAAGATGTGTCCCAAGTCCATTTGTAAAAAATGAGTAAATGGATCATTGGGGTCTCGTCAATAGGTATATCAGGTATTCACCCTACATTTAAATAGGGAGCATGCATCATCTCTCTCGTTTTCGCCCCCCCCCCCCCCCCCCCCCGGTTCGCAGTCAGAGTCCGTAGGGACGGAGGAGGGCGAAAATTTCCTGAAGGAGCGGATCGTGCTGGATGGCGGACCAAGGGTGGTTGCTGGAGATGCGCACGAACCACTGGTCCCCGGCGGTGCGGAAGCCGTGCCGCCAGGCGAGTTTGAGGAGCGAGAGGGCCGAGCGTGGATCGGTTTGGGAGAGGGCGTGTCCGTCGTGCAGATGCCAATACCAGACGTTCTGGACGACGCCTGTTTGCGTGAACGAACGGTACGTGGGGGCGGGCAGCGATTGATCGCCCACGAGGAAGGGCGCGGGCGGAGGTTCGGGGGAATTCATCTGCCAGCCGCCTGCGGGCCAGCAGGCATCGGGCGTGTGCATGGCCACCCGGCTTACCGGTGCTTGTCCAGCAGGCCAGTAGGCAAGATAGACGGTGATCTGGAGAGGGCCGGGCGTCCCCGCCGATGGGGAGCGACGCACGTAGGTGCGCTGAATGATGTATTGGGTTTCAAGGATGCCGCTGAAGCGGTGGAGATCCTCGGTGGCGACGAGATCCCAGCCGGGGGGGGGGTGGGACGGCAGGATGGCTGCCAGGTCGGGAGGCGGAGCGGGATTACGGGGAGGACTGCGGGTGTTGATAACGAAGAAAGCGACGAGCAGGGTGACGGCAATCGTGGCGGCGAGTGCATCCCAAGGGTGCCGGGAAGCCGGGCCGGCGGCGGGTGGGGCTGGCGATGGCACGGGTGGCGTGGCCGGCAGCTTGGCCGGCAGCTTGGCCGGCTGCATGGCTGGCTGCGGGGTGGAGGCTGGCCGGTTTTCGAGCATGACGGCGATTCCCGCAATGGCCGCGACGGTGATGCCGAGCACGGCGAAGCCCGTGGCATCGTGCCAGGTTCCGTTGATGTCCACGCCGGAGTTGGCCAGAAGCGTGAGAGCGAGCGAACGGAGGATGTTCATGCCAAACGCGAGCGGCGGGGCGAGGGCGATGAGGAGCACGCGAGCCCAGGGACGGCGCACGAGCGTAGCGGAGAAAAACAGGGCGGCGACGATGCACGAGAGCAGGCTGCGAATGCCGCTGCATGCCTCCTCGACGCCCACGCTGGCATGGGCGAGGAGGATCACATTGCCGGCGGTGTCGGCGGGGATGCCGAGCAGGTGCAGCGAGGCAAGCACGAGGTCGGTTATCCAGAATTGGAGTTGGAGCGTGAGCCGGGAATAGGTGCCGGGGGGGATGGGTGCGCAGAGTGGCCAGAGCGCGATGGCGACGAGGGCCGGCCAGTTGAGCGGCAGGGCGCGCACGCGGTTGCCGGACAGCCAGAGGAGCAGTGCGAATTGGAGTGCCGAGAGGGCCAGGGACAGTGACAGGCTGACGAGGGGATGGGCCCAGTCCACGGCCGCCGCATAGAGTCCGGCAATGATGACCAGCATTACGCTGGCTGCGAGCGAAGCGCCGCGTAACAGGCGCAGGCCGGTCGTGTCGGCGTGATGTCTCCACGGACCGTTGCGACGGCTTTCATAGAGCAGGATCAGGAAGAGGACGGGGGTCAGCAGGCCGTGCGAGAGGTCGGGATTGTGCGTCCATTCGGGCCACATGCGCAGGCAAAGGGCGAGCATGAGGCCAGCGGAGAGCACGAGCGTGATCCAGGCGGGTTTGGAGAGCGGAGGTGGAGGCGGGAGGCGGTTCATTGACCGGGAGGGGAGGGTGGCGGCTTGAGGCGGTCGAGCAACGCATAGGTTGTCTCAAACGGGAGTTGCCGCAGCGCGGGCAGATGGTTTTCGGCATGAACGTCTTCGCCTTTAACAAGGCCGCGCCCGATGATATCGAGGCTGCGGAATGGAACGCGGGCGATGGTCCTGATATGAACTGCGGCCCAGTCGAGCCGGGGCTGGTCGCGTCCGACGCCCGCCGCGCAAAAGAGCGCGAGATAGGCCGGGTAGTTTTCCGTGGTGTCGGGAAGGGGAGCTTGGGCGAGACGGTCAAACACGAGGGCAAGCCGGGCGGAGTCAGGATGGCGGATGAGGTGCGTGGCCAGCAGTTCCACGACGGCCGGCGTGGGATCGGCGAGGAGCAGGGAGCTGATTTCGTTGCGCAGAATCGAGTCCCACCCGAGAGCTGCGAGGGCGTCGAAGCGCAACGAAACGAAGTCGCGCCGACGGAGCAGGCCGGCCCTGTTCTCCAGCAGAGTGATGACCTCGTGGGCGTGGCCGAGTTGGATGAGGCGGCGGCAGACGAAGAAGAAGGAAAACGGGTCGGTTGTGTTGCTGGCGATGGCAGCGAGGCGGGGGGGAATGGCTGCGGGCGGCAGGGTGCCCAGGTCTGCGTGGAGGGCGAGCAGGTCGGAGGCCCAGGCTGGCAGGTGAGGGGAATTGCGCAGAGTGGAGATTACGTTGCCGTTGCCGGTGCGGAGATTGGCAAAGAGGAGTGCGTGCATCCAGACGGCGGCCTGGTCCGTGGAGACTTGGAGGCGGGAGGCGGCCAGGGTTTCGATGGTCTGGAAATCACCGCGAACGATGAGAGCACGGAGCCAGAGTTGCGCGATGGCGGCGGCCTGCGCCGGGTGCTCGTTTATGAGTCGCTGGTGGACGTGGTCGGACAGGCCGGGATTGCTGGCTTGGGACAGGTTGGCAAGGAGCAGGCCGACTTGGTAGTTGCGCGGATCCAGATTGTAGGCGGTGGAGAGCGCCATGAGGGCCTGCCGGTTGTCGCCCGCTGCCGAGGCATGGCGGTATTTTTCCAGAAAAAACTCGGCGCGGATGGCAGGGTATTTTTTCCAGGCGGGAGGCCAGAGCACACCGGGGTAGGTGACTGCGTAGCCGACCGTGCGAAGGAAGGTAAACGCCCCCAGTGTCGCCACGAGGTAGAGGACGAGCACGACGCCGCCGTGGAAAGCGAGCGCGCGACCCCAGAAGGGCCGCACGTCGGACCGGTTCACGGAACAGCGCCAGAGGCCGGCTTCGGTACGCTGGAGGAGTGGGCAGAGGCGGCGAAAGCGCACGGGGCTGTTCCAGCCCGCCAGAGCTTCGCAACCGGTTTCCCACGCGCGGCCGGAGTCGCTGGGATGCTGGCAGGGACAGCGGCCCCGCGTGGAACGGACCTTCCAAGCGGTTTTGCGCGCGTTCCAGTAAAAGAACCCCCATGCCAGTCGAAAAAAATCGGTGAACCACCCCATGTGCGAACAATATGGTAATGAGGAGATTTCCGTTTCGGCAACTTCTTATATGGGGTAAAAGCCTTACTGATCTTTGACGAAATTCCCTGGGTGGGCTAAACTTATTTTTTACAAATGAACTCAGGACACATCTCTTCGATGCGTCGCATCAGCTACCACACGATGCACGCCGTGGCCTCACTGGCCACTCTGACCTGCGCCCTCATTGTCGCCCCAACAATCCGCGCATCAACGGCTAACGAAGCCATTATTAACTACGCCAGCGCCATCCAAGGCTACAATCTGGTCACCTTCGGCAACACCAGCATGGGCGGCAACAGCAAGACCGACTCCGCCGTTGCCGTTGGGGGGGATTTCACCTTGGGCAGTGGCTCGGAGATCGCCCGCAAGGACGCTCTCTATCCGCAGAGCAGTTCCGCCCTTACCCTGTATGTTGGCGGGCAACTCGCCTTGCAGGGGGAATCGAAACTCCGCAACGGTTATGCCTCCACGCCCGGCATGGCTGGCAGTTGGACTGACGTCTCTCCGAATTCCAACCAGATCAAATTCATGGCCGGCGGTCAGATTTTGAATCTGGAAAATTCCAAAGACCCCAACCGCTCCCTCAATCCTGGCACCAACGGAGCCAGCCCCAACTGGGCGTGGAACGACTTGCAGTCCACGTTTGCCGCCGCCTCCAAGACCTTGGCCGCCGTCACCGCCACCGCGTCAATCATCGTGACCGACCAAACTCTTAGCGTGTCCGTGCCCAGTGGAGTCACCGGTATTGTCACGGTGACGCTCGATGCCAACCTCTTCGTTGGCAATCAGTACAACGGCCAGACAGTCAGTTCGGTCCGCATTGATGTGCCCGACGATGTAAACCTTGTGATCAACGTCACCAACGCCGCCGGACGCACGGTTATCGCCGCCTCTGGAGTCAATGTCCATGAAGGCACCAACAACGACCACCTGCTCTGGAACATCCTCCCCGGTTCCCTCACCGACACCAGCACCACCGTTCAATCCGCGACCCTTCTTGGCAGCAACTCCTCTCAATTTTACGGGAGCATCCTTGCCCCGCTGGTGGACCTTAACGTGGGCAACGCCACCAAGATTTACGGCCAGATTGTGGCCAATAGCTACACTCAGGGGCAGGGCGGGGAGCTTTATTACAACGGGGCCTTTACCGCCGCGCCTTCCGTTGCCTTTTCCCCCGTCCCCGAGCCTCAGACCTGGGGCATGATGATGGTGGGTGCAGGCGCTTTTGTGCTCGGCCTCAAATCCTGGCGTGACCGCAAGCGCAAGCAGGCGGCCGCTTGCCCCGTGGCACTTCCCCAACAGGTGTAGCCCTCTCAAGTGCGGCAGGATTGGCCGGAGGGCGGGTCTCCTGACCCGCCAGACGCGGCGCAGCCGCGCCCATCCGTATCATAATCCTGTATTCGGAAGGGCGAGGCTTGCTGACGCGAGCCGAGCCTCGTCGGCAGAGATCGGCCGATCGTCCCCCCCCCCCCCTCGCCCCCCGGTGCCTGACATCACTTTGAGGCACCCCATCCCCATCGCCCCTTGCCTTCTGCGTTGAACAACCTCGTCGCGCCCCCCTAACTCCCGGGTTTCCTGCATGTCCGACGCTCCTCCCGACGCCTCCTCCAACCTATCCACAACGACGACGCTCTCCCCCCCCGCGCCGCCCGTTCACGTGGCGATCATCATGGACGGCAACGGACGCTGGGCCCGCCAGCGCGGCCTGCCCCGCCTCGAAGGCCACCGCCGCGGAGCCGACGCCGTGCGGGCCGCCATCGAAGGCGCGCAAGCGCAAGGCATCCGTTATCTCACCCTCTACGCCTTTTCCTCGGAAAACTGGAAACGTCCCCAGGATGAAGTGGGCGGTTTGATGAATCTCCTGGAGCATTTCCTCAAACGCGAAACCAAGACCCTCGTCAAAAATCGCATCCGCCTGCGCACCATTGGACGGACCGACGCCCTCCCCCCCCCCGTCCGCGCGCAACTCGCCGCCGCCATTGAGGCCACCGCGCCGTTTACCGAACACACCCTCATCCTCGCGCTCAACTACGGCTCGCGTATTGAACTCACCGATACGGTTCGCCGGATCGCCGTCGATGCCGCTGCGGGCACGCTCACGCCCGATGCCATTACGTGGGACGCCATTGCCGCCCGTCTCGACACTGCGGACATTCCCGATCCCGACCTTGTCATTCGCACGTCGGGCGAGATGCGCATCAGCAATTTTCTGCTCCTGCAAGCCGCCTATGCGGAGTTTATTTTTACGCCCGTCCTCTGGCCTGATTTTCGAGAAACCGACCTCGCCGCCGCCGTTGCCGAATACCACCGCCGCGAACGCCGCTTCGGCTGCACCGGCGAGCAAGCGCGGGACGGAAAGGCTGAAAGCCTGAAGGCTGAAGGCTGAAAATCCGAAATCTGAAAAAAACATCAACCCTCCATCTTCACCACCGTCCACATCCATCCTGTCGCCACTCCGCACTCCATCCTTCCGTTTTTTTTCAGCCTTCAGCCCTTTATTTTCCCATGCTCAAACGCACACTCAGCACTCTTTCCCTCTGGGCCATTGTCATTGGTGTCCTCTGGTTTTTCGGCGCTCCCGGCGCGGTCGCGCTGGCCGTCCTCGTCGGCGCACTTACCCAGCTCGAACTCTGCCTGCTGGTCAGAAAAATGGGACACCGCCCCTTTGTTCGCACCAGTCTCCTTTTTGGCATTCTAATCATGTTCGCCCCGGCCGCCGAAATCGTCGCCAACGCCCTGTTCGCCAACTCCAGCTGGCAGATGGAGAGCGGCAGCTTTTTTCTCCTCCATGCGTGCCGGTTTGCGGGCAACCCCGCCAACCTCCTTGCCCTTGCCGCCATCGTTTGTGTTCTCCTCCTCCTCGCGCGCCGCGACATGGAAAACCGCGTCGAGTCCCTTGCATGGACGCTCTTCGTTCTCCTCTGCGTTCCCTTCCTCCTCCATTACCTTGTCAGGATAATTTGCATCAACGTCCCCCATCCCCGTACCGGTGTTGTCCTTGCCCTTTGGCTCATTGCCACCGCCAAGTTCTGCGATGTCGGTGCGCTCCTCACCGGGCTGGCCTGCGGCAAACACAAAATGGCGCCGCTCACCAGTCCCAAGAAAACCTGGGAAGGCGCGGTTGGCGGTGTCCTAACCTCCGTGTTGGTCAGTGTTGTCATCGTCGCCTACTGCAGTGCATGGCTCCCCGACTCCCTCACTCCTGCCATTGCCGCCGCCATCGCCGTCCCCATTGCAATCCTCGGCATTGTCTCCGATCTGCTTGAGTCCGTCATCAAACGTCGGGCCGGTGCCAAAGATTCCGGCAACATCATCCCCGGCATCGGCGGAATATTTGACCTTACCGACAGCCTCCTCCTCGCCGCTCCCGCTGCTTGGTTCCTCCTGGCCTCCCCAATCGGACTCCTTCTCTTCGCCCTATTCCAGTAAACCCCCTCCCTCCCCGCGCCCATCATTCAGCCTTCAGCCCATTACATGAAACGCGTCGTCCTCCTCGGAGCCACCGGATCGATCGGAGAAAACACCCTCGCCGTCCTTCGTGCCCACCCCGACAAACTCCGACTCATTGGCGTCGGAGCCTGTCGCAACGCGCAAAAACTTGCCGCCATCTGCCGCGAATTTTCCGTCCCCCACGCCGCCCTCACAGACCCCGTCGCCGCCAATGCATCCCCCCCCCCCCCCCCCCTCACAAAACTCCACACCGGCCCCGATTCCCTCTCCATCCTGGCAACGCTCCCCGAAGCCGACATCGTTCTCGTCGCCGTCGTTGGCACCGCCGGGCTTGCCCCCGCGCTCGCCGCCCTTGCCGCCGGCAAAGACCTCGCCCTCGCCTCCAAAGAAATTCTCGTCCTCGCCGGCCCCTTCGTCCTCGCCGCCGCGAAAGCCAGCGGAGCCCGACTCCTCCCCGTGGACAGCGAGCACAACGCCGTTTTCCAATGTCTCACCGGCCACTCTGCCGACGACGTCCGCCACATCCACCTCACCGCCTCTGGAGGAGCCTTCCGCGACTGGCCCGCTGCGCGCCTCGCCCACGCCACTCCCGCCGACGCCCTCCGGCATCCCAACTGGAGCATGGGCCCCAAGATCACCGTCGATTCCGCCACGCTCGCCAACAAAGGACTCGAACTCATCGAAGCCCAAATCCTCTTCGGCCTCCGCCCCGATCAATGTCACGCCGTCCTCCACCCGCAAAGCATCGTGCATGCGCTCGTTGAATACACCGACGGCTCAATCATGGCGCAAATGACCCCCCCCTCCATGACCTTCCCCATCCAGCACGCCCTGCTTCACCCCGACCGCGCCCCCGACGCCGCCCGCACCACGCTCGATTTCACCCAAACCCTCTCGCTCGACTTCCGCCCCATCGACCCCGCCCGCTATCCCATGCTCGGCCTCGCCCGCGCCGCCATGCACGCAGGAGGCGCGGCCCCTGCGGTTTACAACGCCGCCAACGAAATCGCCGTTGCCGCCTTCCTCGCCGGTCGGCTCCCCTACCTTGCGATTCCCCAAGTCGTGGAGCAGACTCTCTCCACGATCCCGATCGATATGATGACCACGCCCACCGAACTTTCCGCCGTCCTTGCGGCCGATGCCGAAGCCCGCCGAATCGCGGAGCAAAAGGCTGAAGGGCTGAAAGCCTGAAGGCTGAATGCCCCCGCCGCGATAATACACAAACGAACACCAACAACCTCCCATTACCAACTCCACCCTTCAGCTTCCACCATCCACCCTTCAGCCTTCAGTCCTTCAGCCTTTTCCCACATGTCCATCACCACCGTCCTCTCACTCCTCTGGGCCCTCGTCCTCATGGCCCTCTTTTTTGGCGGCTCGATCTTCGTTCACGAACTCGGCCACTTCCTCGCCGCCCGCCGCCGCGGGGTGAAAGTGGACCGCTTCTCCATCGGATTCGGCCCCAAAATCTTCGCCTGGACCGGCAAAGACGGCGTCGAATACCGCCTCTCCTGGATACCCCTCGGCGGCTACGTTGCCCTCCCGCAACTCGCCGACATGCGCGGCATTGAGGGCGAACCCACAAGCGTTGCTTCCGATTTGGATGTTGGACGTTCGACGTTGGACGTTGGATGTTCGGGGCGAAGCCCCGCCCCCCCCCCCTCCTATTCCACCAAAATGCTCGTCTTCGTCGCCGGAGCCGTCTGCAACATCATCTTCGCCTTCGCCCTCGCCTCCATCCTCTGGATCGCCGGACTCCCGCAGGAGGAACCCACCCAAATCGGCTACGTCGCCAGCACCCTCGTCACGACCGATGGCAACAAAATCCCCTCTCCCGGTGCCACCGCCGGCCTCCGCCCGGGCGACATCATCACCCACGTTGACGGCAAAGCCGTGTCCCGCTTCCGCGAAATCGAAGACCTCGTCATCCTCGGCTCTGGACGCACCCCCGACGGCTCCCCCGAAGTCGCGCTCACCGTCCTGCGCGACAACACCCCGCTCACCCTCAGCCTCATCCCCGCCTACGTCGGCCCCGAACGCATTCGCTCCATCGGCATCGCCCCCTCCGCCAACCCCGCCGTGGACAGCTTCTCCGCCGACAGCGCCGCGCGCGACGCCGGCCTGCGTATCGGCGACATCATTACACACATCGACGACCGCGCCGCCTACTATGTCGGCTCCATCTCCGACTACCTCCGCGAACACGGAGCCAAGCCCGTCCGCGTCTCCGGCCTGCGTGACGGCCAGCCCTTCACCCTCACCGTCACCCCGCGTCTCGTTAACGACGAAAACACCGGCCAGCCCGTCCCCCGCATCGGCGTTCTCCTCAACCCCCACATCCTCAACGCCCCCCTCGTCCACATCCCCCCGCACGAACAAATCGCGCGCCACATACGCACCACCTGGCGCACGATCGTCAGCCTCGTGAGCCCCAAGTCCGACATCGGCGTTTCCAAACTCAGCGGCCCCGTCGGCATCGCCCACGTCTTCATCCGCCTCGCCCAAGTCGATCTGCGCAGCGTCATCTGGTTCACCGTTCTCCTCAACATCAACCTCGCCATCTTCAACCTCCTTCCCATCCCCGTCCTCGACGGCGGGCACATGATGTTTGCCACCATTGGAAAACTCCGTGGCCGCCCCCTTCCCATGAAATTCGTCATGAACACCCAGGCCGTTTTCATGGCCCTGCTCCTCACGATGATCCTCTACGTGTCCTTCTTCGACATCCGCCGCGTCAAACGCGACATCATGCCCGACACACCCGCCGTCGAACAACCTGCGGACGCTCCAGCCAAATAACATCCGGCTTACGGATTACCGATTACTGCTCCCAGCATGAACTATTGTTCATCCCGCTACGCCACCGTTCGCCGTTTCACGACCGAAGCCAAGGTCGGCGCCGTTGGCATCGGACACCAAAATCCGGTGCGCGTGCAGTCGATGACCACGACCAACACGCAGGACGTCGAGGCGACCGTAAAACAATCCATCGCCCTCGCCGAAGTCGGTTGTGAAATCGTCCGCGTCACCGCGCCCAACCACGCCGCCGCCCGCGCCCTCAAGGACATCCGCAAAAAACTCACCGCCGCCGGCTTTGGGCACATCCCGCTCGTGGCCGACATCCACTTCCTGCCCTCCGCCGCGATGGAGGCCGTCGAGCACGTCGAAAAAATCCGCGTCAATCCCGGCAACTACGCCGACAAGAAAAAATTCGCCGTCAACGAGTATTCGGATGCCGAATACGACCGCGAACTTCAGCGCATTTACGAAGCCTTCACCCCGCTCGTTCTCCGCGCCAAAGCCCTTGGCCGCTCCCTTCGCATCGGCACCAACCACGGTTCCCTCTCCGACCGCATCATGAACCGCTATGGCGACACCCCGCTTGGCATGGTCGAGAGCGCCCTTGAGTTCCTGCGCATCTGCGAAAGCCACAATTTCAAAAACATTGTGCTCTCGATGAAGGCGTCCAACCCCAAGGTCATGATCCAGGCCTACCGCCTTCTCGTCGCCCGCATGGATCAGGAAAACATGCACTACCCGCTCCATCTCGGCGTGACTGAGGCGGGCGACGGTGAAGACGGCCGCATAAAAAGCGCCATTGGCATCGGCAGCCTCCTCCACGACGGACTCGGCGACACCATTCGCGTCTCCCTTACCGAGGACAGCGTTTACGAAATCCCCGTCGCCCAAAAACTCGCCGCCAAAGCCCACGCCATCTGGGCAAATGGTAGGGAGGCCTCTCCGAGGCCTCCGTCGTCGTACCAGTTGAAGGAATGCGAAACGCATAAAAATTCGGCGCGCAATTGCGGAGGCCTCGGAGAGACCTCCCTACCGAATACTGCCTCCTCGACCACCGATAGCATCGACCCCTACCACTACACCCGCCGCGAAATCCTCCCGCAAAAACTAGCCTGCGGAATCCCTGTCGGCCCCGACCATCCCCCGCGTGTCTTCACCCGTGACGTTTACCCTCCCCCCCCCCCCCCCTCTGCCGACACTCCCATCGAAGGCCGCATCATCGCCATCCCTGACACCGCCACCCTAACCGCCTTCGTGGCGCGGGCTTTTTCTGCCAAACGCCCACACCCCTTTCGTGGCGCGGGCGTCCCGCCCGCAACCCTTGCCCCTCAGCCAAAAACCGCCGACCCCCTGCCGCCCCCATTCGTCCTCGACCTCGCCCCATCCATCACGCTCGCCGAACTCAAATCTCAAATCTCCAACCCCGAACTCCCGCCGTTAATCCTCCTCCGCTCTTTCACCTCCTCAAACACCGACGCCACCGTGCTGCGCGAATTTGCCGCCTACGCTCACGCGCAGCACCACACCCTCGCCATCGCAACAACCGCCGACGCCCTTGCCACGCTCGCGCCCACACTCCGCACGCTTCCACCCGACCAACGTCTCATCTTTACCCTCCCCCCCCCCCCCCCCCCCCATTTCGCATCCCCAAGATTTTCTTTCGCGACTCCTCGACGCCTCGATCCTCACCGGCGCTCTCCTTTGCGACGGCATTGGAGACATTGTGAGCATTGAAACTGACCCCGACCCCACCCGCGCCACCAAACTCGCCTACAACATCCTGCAAGGCGCTGGAGCCCGCGTATCCAAAACCGAATACGTAGCCTGTCCTTCCTGCGGACGCACCCTCTTTGATTTGCAAACCACCACGCAACGCATTCGTGAAAAAACCGGCCACCTCAAAGGCGTGAAACTCGCCATCATGGGCTGCATCGTGAATGGCCCCGGCGAAATGGCGGATGCCGATTTTGGATACGTCGGAGGCGCACCGGGGAAAATCAACCTCTACGTCGGCAAAACCTGCGTCCAATACAACATCCCCCAAGCCGAAGCCGACGCCCGCCTCATCGCCCTCATCAAAGAACACGGCAAGTGGATGGAGCCCGCCGATGCCGTGCCCGAAGCTCCCGTCCCGGTGCCTTCTGGTTCAGGCTGACCGGTAAACGACGGGGAATTATCGGAAATCCTGTGTCCGGGCTCCGTGTTCTGCAAAGTCGTTTTGGAAGAACAAAGGCGTGAAGCCGCAAAGAGAAGTGCCTGCTTGACCTCGGCTTCGGAAAACGCCAGACAACGCCCTTCTCTCGTCGCATCGACGCAATTTTCCGCCAACTCATTCAACCCAGGCATCACTTAACCCGGAAACCACTAACCCAAAATAACTCTAGTTTTGCGTAGCTTCGGCTGCTGTCGTTATCGAAACCTTGGAAATTTCGAGATAGAGAGGCCGCGCTGGAGATGCGCCCCGTGCTGGGGCGCATTGAAAGCGTCTTCTCTATGGGCCTTCCAAGGTGCCCGATAACGGACGCAAGTAAATGCGTCCCTTTTTTGTATCCAAGTAACAAGGGTTTTCTCCTCGCCCTTGAATCAAGGGTACATCCAAGGACATTGGCAAAAGCGCGTTCCTTTTGCCTTATGAACACAACAGTTCCAAAATTTATAAAAGAAGACCACTCCTTGCGTGAGGAATGGTTTAATTCCTACAAAAACCCGGATATTGATTTTATCTACGATGGCGCAACAGACCCGACGCTGTGGATCGAAAGCCGCTGGCGGATCATGTGCCTTTTG
Source organism: Geminisphaera colitermitum TAV2 (assembly GCF_000171235.2). Lineage (GTDB taxonomy): Bacteria > Verrucomicrobiota > Verrucomicrobiia > Opitutales > Opitutaceae > Geminisphaera > Geminisphaera colitermitum. The sequence continues at coordinate 53,633 of NZ_ABEA03000135.1, forward strand.
AAAGAGGCGCATGGAGGTGGGAAGTGGAATCATGCGGAAGCCATCAAGGAGGCCGACGGTTTGCTTCGTGTTGGAGGAACCGCAAACCAAGCCACCCATTACAGAATGATCGAATGGCTGCATGCGATCGAATGCACGTTGGATCAAGCCGATCCGAATATCGAAAAGGACCGGAAGGAGGATTACCGGGAGGCGCGGAAAACCATGCTCCGTTCGGCTTGGGTTAATATAAAAAAAGCAAACGGCGTGGCGACATCCGATTATGACGACTTGAACCATGTCGTAAAGAAGGATGCCCGATTTCTCCGCCAGCAGATCGACCTGTTGAGTCCACGTCTGATTCTGTGCGGAAACACCTTCGGGCTTGTAAAAGATGAATTGTTTCCCGGATACAAGCGGATCCCCGGTGCAGACTGCAGTTATCATCAGGGACAGGATCGTATTATGATCGACTATTGGCACCCTGCACGGAAATCAAAGGATTCCTGGAAACCTCTCGTCGAGGAAATCCGATCAATTCGTAAAGCCGGTTTCTTGCTGAAATGATACTCCGCCCGACATCAACCGACAAACCGTCATCAACTCGATAAAACACAGCAACGGAGCACCTGAATTATCATTCGCTATGAATACAAAAATTAGCACCAATCGCGTACTCGCTGTGCTGCCCCTGTTACTTCTGTTTGCGAGCACAGCAGTAGCGATAGCAGCCTCGGCCATCAGCCTGTCAGGCGACCTGTCCTTTGGTAACGTCATCGTCGATCAGACCACAACACGCACGCTGACAATCCGCAATACCGGCAGTACCTCCCTTGCGATATACAGTATCACTTACCCGAATGGTTGTTTTTCCGGCGACTGGAGCAGCGGAACCATCGCTGCTGGCGGAACGCGCAACGTAACCATTACCTTTACACCCACTGCAGCCCAAAGCTATGGAGGCAACATAACCATCGTCTCCAACGCCGCCAGCGGCACAAACACCCAGGAAGTTTCTGGCTCTGGCATTGCGTTCGCCCTCTCCGGTGACTTGTTTTTTAGCAACGTTTTGGTGGGGCAAACCGCTACGCGCAAGCTGACGATCAGCAACACCGGCAACACTTCCTTTGAGGTAATGAATATCACCTACCCGGTTGGCTTTTCCGGCAACTGGAGCAGCGGCACCATTGATGCCGGTGAGACCCGCAATGTGACCGTCTCCTTTGTACCCGCTGCCACCCAGAGGCACGAAGGTAATGTGACTGTCGTCACCAATGCCGTCGGCGGCACAAAGACCCGAAGTGTTTTCGGCAATGGAATCCCGGCGGCAGGATCTTCTATAGTCGCAGTCTCCGCTGGCAATCACTCCTTGTTTCTATCCAGTAACGGCATCGTCTGGGGTTCCGGTTGGAATGATGGCCAGCTTGGCGATGGCACCACGACCCATCGCAGCATACCGGTACAGATCACGAGCGACGGAGTTGCCATTTCGGCTAGCCTCGGCCACTCACTTTTTCTGAGGAACGACGGCACTGCCTGGGCTTCCGGTTCCAATTACTATGGCCAGCTTGGTGACGGCACAAAAATCGACTCCCATACGCCGGTGCAGATTATGACTGACGTTGCTGCAGTTTCTGTTGGTGCTTGGCATTCCTTATTTCTGAAGGTTGACGGCACCGCTTGGGCCTCCGGCTATAACTACCTTGGGCGACTTGGCGACGGCACCACCACCAACCGCAGTACGCCGGTACAAGTCATGCGCGATGTTGCTGCTATTTCGGGAGGCGGTTCTCACTCCTTGTTTCTCAAAAGTGACGGCACCGCTTGGGCCACTGGTTATAACGGTTCCGGCCAGCTTGGCAATGGCACGACGACCAACCGTAGCACGCCGGTACAGGTCATGAGAGATGTAGTCGCCATTTCGGCCGGTTCCTCTCACTCCTTGTTTCTCAAAAGTGACGGCACCGCTTGGGCCACTGGTTATAACAGTTCCGGCCAGCTTGGCAATGGCACGACGACCAACTGTAGCACGCCGGTACAGGTCATGAGAGATGTAGTCGCCATTTCGGCCGGTTCCTCTCACTCCTTGTTTCTCAAGAGAGACGGTAGCGTCTGGGCCTGCGGTTCCAACGAGTATGGGCAACTCGGCGACGGCACCACCGACAACCGGACCACACCGGTGCAGGTCATGAACAAGGCAACTGGCATTTCTGCAGGCAACCAACATTCCTTATTCCAGAGGTCCGATGGGACTGCCTGGGCTTCCGGTTCCAACGGTTCCGGGGCGCTTGGCGACGGCACCACTATCCCCAGACGTAGCGCGGTTCGGTCAGATATTGAAGCCACGCGCATTGTCGCATTCTCTGGCAATCTGTCTTTTGGCAACGTTACTGTTGGGCAAGCGGCCGTCCGAGTGCTTGAGATTACCAACGTCAGTGCCTCCACCCTCAACGTGACCGGGATCATCTATCCCTCTGGCATCACTGGCGATTGGAATGGTCAGATCATCCCACGGGGAGAGACCGAAATCGTGACCGTGATGTTTAAGCCGACTGCCGCCCAAAGCTACGGCGGTGATGTAGCAATCCGGGTCAATCACTCTGGCGACACCGATACTCGCAGTGTCTCCGGCATTGGCATTGCCGCCGAAAATGCTCCCGACGTGGTTGTTGTTTCTGCAGGCAGTTCCAGTTCTTTTTTTCTCAAAGCCGACGGCACGGCCTGGGCTTCTGGTAGTGCCTCCGGTATGACAATTCCTGTCCAGATCATGAATGACATGGTCGCCGTTTCAGACAACTCTCACTCCTTGTTTTTGAAGAATGACGGTACCGTCTGGGCCTCCGGTTCTAATGGCTTCGGCCAGCTTGGCGATGGCACGAGGACTAATCGCTCTACGCCGGTGCAGGTCATGGATGGCGCGGCTTCTATTTCTGCAGGCGGTAATCACTCTTTGTTTTTGAAGGCCGACGGTACTGTCTGGGCCTCCGGTTACAACAGCGACGGCCAACTCGGTGATGGTACCAAGACCGACCGTGATACGCCCGTGCAAGTCATGAGTGACGTGACTGCCGTTTCGGCTGGTTACTCGCACTCCTTGTTCCTGAAAAGGGACGGCACCGTCTGGGCTGTCGGTTCCAACAATTTCGGTCAGCTTGGTGACGGCACCAAAACCGATCGCTCTACGCCAGTGCAAACCATGAGTGGCGTTATGGCTATTTCAGCAGGTGATTCTCACTCCTTGTTTTTAAAGAGGGATGGCACCGTCTGGGCCTCTGGTATCAATGAGTCTGGTCGGCTTGGCGACGGCACCACCACCAATCGCAGCACGCCAGTGCAGATCATGGGGAATGTGGCTGCTATTTCAGCAGGCGGCTCTCACTCTTTGTTTTTGAAGGCCGACGGGACCGTCTGGACTACCGGCTGGACCTTTGAAAACTATGCGCCAGTGCATATCATGAGCGAGGTCACGGCTATTTCCGCTGGTACCTCTCATTCATTATATCTAAAAAACGATGGTTCTGCCTGGGCTTCCGGTTACAATTACTATGGCCAGCTTGGTGATGGCACCAGGACCAAACGTGATGAACCAGTGCAAGCCATTGCCCCCGTCCCCACTCGCGTGATCGCGCTGTCGGGCGATCTGTCCTTCGACAGCGTGATAGTGGGACAGACGGCAACGCAAACTCTGACCATCAGCAATACGGGCACTGCATTCCTCACCGTGACAGGCATCAGCTTCCCGTCCGGCTTCAGCGGCGATTGGAACAGCGGCACGATTACGGCAGGCGGCACTCAGGCCGTGACAGTATCCTTTAAGCCGACAGCGGCATTGAGCTATAGCGGCAAGGTGACGATCCTCTCCGATGCGACCAGTGGAACGAACACATGTGTAGTCAGTGGAATCGGGACGACTTTTTCAGTTTTCCCCGTTATCATGACACAGCCTGTATCACAAAACAAATGGCAAGGCGAAAGCGCAACCTTCTCGGTGAGCGCCACCGGTCAAGGCACGTTGAGTTATCAATGGTATTTCAATGGCAAGGCGATCAAGGGCGCGACCGGTTCCAGCTACACTATCGCCAAGGTTGTCGCGAAAAACGCGGGCAACTACACCGTCACGGTCAAAAACGCCAATGGCACGGCCACCAGCGACGCCGCCAGCCTCACTGTTAACGTGCCGCAAAAGCCGAAGGTCACCAGCAAGCCGACCTCGAAAATGGAAACCGGGCTCGGCAAATCCGTGACGCTCTCCGTGACCGCGACGGGCAACCCGCCACCGACCTTCCAGTGGCTGCTCAATGGCAATCCCATCTCCGGCGCGACGGGAGCAACCTGTACCATCGAGAACGTCGGCGAGCAAAACCTCGGCAGTTACAGCGTGGTGGTCACCAGTGGACCGAACACGATCACCAGCAAGGTGACGACGCTCAGCGCCATCCTGCCGCCGGTCATCGAGACTCCGGCTGCCGGTGAAAGCGACTTCACCTACGCATTGGCAACCAAAGGCGCGAAACTCACCGTCAAGCTCGCCAAAAACAAGGCCAAGCCGACCTACCAATGGTTGCTCGACGGCAACCCCATCCCCGGCGCAACCAAGGCCAGCTACACCGCGAAGACCGATGGCCAGTACAGTGTGCGCGTGACCAATGGCGCGGGCACGGTCGAGCGCGTGATCGCCAACGTTAAGCTCATCGTGCCGCCAAAATTCGATGCGAAGGCCGGCTTGATTGCCGACAGGACGGAGATTGTCGCCGACGTCGGCCAATCGGTGACGTTCACCGCGAAACTCGCCGAGGGCACCGGCCCGTTCACTTGGACATGGCTGGACGGCAAAACCGTCCTGAAAACACACATGAGTAGTTCGCTCACCGATACCTTCACCCTGACCAACGTCGCCAAGGCGCAAAAAATCAGCGTGCAGGTCGAGAGCGTGAAGGACGCGAAGGGCAAGCCGCTGGCCAAGGCGAAGAGCAAGGCCGTGGTGATCAAGATCGTGCTCCCGCCGCAAATCGTGTCGCTCACGGTGAAGCCCGGCGAAGAAATCGCCCCCGGTAAGACCGCGACCCTCACCGTCAAGGCGACTGGCACGAAGAAACTCGTTTACGAATGGCGCGGTCCCGATGGCGAGGTCATTCGAGATGCCAGGGGACCGGTCAACAAGGCGTCGCTGACGCTCAAGCCGGCGTCCAAAACCGCCACCGTCACCGCCGGGACCTATGCCGTTCGCGTGAGCAACGGCGCGGGCGATAGCTACGCCAGGACCGCCAGCGTGACCATCAAGGTGCAGGCTTCCGCCGCCACGGCGAAAACGGCCGGCATCTCCGGTATCACCGCACTGTCGTCAACCGCGGAGTCAACGTCCTCCGGGTCCAATGCCGCTTCCGTGACAGGCCGCTTGCCGACCGCCGCGGATACGCTCCGCCTCACCGACCTGATTACGGGCGAAACCAGTCTGCTCGACCTTGGCGACAGTTCGCGGCAAAACCTCCGCAGCGAATGGCTGGTCCACGGCACGGTGCGCGTGAGCTTCGATCAACTCAGCGGCCACGCTGTCGGCGAGGATACCATCTGGGAAGCCGTCACGCTGGATCTGACCTTCGATGGCGACGATTCCGGCTTATACATGATGACGTCCGTCCGGGTTCGCGTCGCCGCCAACGGCGACCTCGTTGAAGACCCCGAGTCCGGCACCGGCTTCGGCGTGTTCGAGCTGGAGTGAGTTCCCGGTCCGAAAGGCTGTCCCGAGCCAATCACCGCGCAGACCTCGTTCCGGATTCCGGGGGAATGAGAGTTTTGCTCCGTCCCCGTCCGGCATCGTGCAACAAACGCTGCCGGTAACACCGCTGCCGCTCCGCCGCCTTGGCCCGCTGTTCACTCGCGGGAACGGTCGGACGTCCGGCCCGCTTTTTGAACAACTGCCGCGCCGCCACCGGCACATAAAAAACATTGAACGCCCGGAAACATGCCGGCGCGAAACGCAGCGCGTCGATCCTGTCCAGTGCGCTTGCATTGTGCCCCTCCGCATATCCGCCCTGAAACCACGGACGAGCCAAGGCCGGTGTTGCTGTTACCCATCCGGGAACCGGCGTCCCGGCGTGCAGGCAAAGATGCGCCACATGCGCCGCAAGCAAAGCATCCGCCAGACCTCCAGACTTCCTCTCCGCAAAAACCTTCCGACACGCGCGTGGGCGCTCGGCAACACGCCGGGCCAGTTCGGCGCGCGAATGAACATGTCGGAACTCGTGCAACCAATCCGTGAGATTGAGCGAGAATTCCGGCAAATCATGCGCCCACGCCGCCACCTCCGCCGCCGTGCGCGGGCGACGATTGACGTTGGTTTTGTAAGAGGTCGAAACAGACATTGCAGAAAATGGTTTCAGGAAGGCGCGTGCGCTTTTTCGATAATCGCTTCGATGACCAAGCGCGCCGTGTCATTGAGGATGTAGTCGGGGAAAAACTCCTCAAGGATCTCGTCCACTTCGTCTGCCGAGCGGATGTTTTCGTGACGAAACAGCACGGCAAGATCCTCGCGATCTCCCGCGATGCCCGGAAGCGGACGCCGCAATGCCCGCGCTTTCATTGCGATGAGGTATCGTGGCGAAGGCGCGCTGATTCGCAACCCTGGCGCCTCCCGCAATTCGGTCGGAAGCACAAACGGCGTGACGCGCGCGCGGGCACCGCGTGCGGCGAGTTCGTTGGACAAAAATTGTCGCACCTCGTCGTTGATCCAGTTGTCCGGAAGATCGAGTTCGGCCTGAACCTTGCGTGCCAGCGTCAGCGTTTCCGCACGCGGGCGAAAGATGGCATCGATGTCCTTGGTCGCCTGTCGCGAGTCGAAATGGAGCATCATTGCCACTCCACCATAAACGGTGATCTCAACCATGCTTCCCTCGGCTGCGGCGAGTTCACCGAGCCGCCGCAAAGCCTGAATGAGAATCTGCTTTTTCATAATTTTACGTCACGTTACGGAAAATAGCCAATGATGCAAGGATTCGCCTCCGGTTAATCCCATTGTCAGTTCCAGCGCATGCCCCGCGTGGTGGTCCGCCTCCCGCAATTTGCGGGCCAATGCCAGTTGGGCAACTGGGTATGGACCAGAAAACTCATGCAGGTTGTTCCTGCGACGCCCGCCGCTTCCTTGCCGTTAACCAGTGTAGGAAAAATACCCTTGCGATGGTAATGGACAGGTTGGACGGCTCGCGGTTGTGGTGAATTGAATAGCCTGGCTGCTGCGTTGGATTGCTGCCGCCGGACAACAATCCCGACAATAACCCTGTCACCCATGTCCCACCACACGTGCCCTTCCCGTCCCGTTTCCATTACGTTCATTTGGCTTCTCGTTTTTACGTTATCCCGCCTGTGCGCGCAAACATCGCCGTCAGGCATGACCGCCCGTCTTGATTCCGAAGGCGTGCTCATCACGGCCGATATCGCCGGCCAGTTCGTCATGGAAATGCCGCGCCTCATGATGCGCCCCGACGATTATGAAGGCCGCAAACCCGCCCTCGCCATTGAAACCCCTGTGCGCGCAACCGCTCGTTATCCCGGAGGCGGAGAAATGCGCATCACCATCGACGGACTCCGTATCGACTATGCCTTCTCCGGTCTTCCCGCCGATGCACAGCGGTTCCGCGTCACCACTCTCATCCCGATCAAATTCGCGCAAGGCGGCGCCTTTGCCCTCATGCCCGGCATGGCCGGCCCCCCCCCGCCCTCTGCCTTGCCCTCCGCTTCCGATTTTCATCCCTTTCCCGCCGCGAAGAATGTCCAAAATATTGCCCAAAACAATGGATGCGGGCTCGTGCTTCGCGATCCGGCAGACGCGGGGTTCAGCGTCACCACGCCATACGGTTTTCAGGAGTTGCAGGACAACCGCGTCTTCAACTGGCCCGTGTTTGCATGGATTTTTAACTACAAGTTCGATGAGCACGCCGGCGAAACCGGATTCTCGATTCAACTTGCCCCGCTCCAGCCAACACTTTCGTCAGCCCCCGCCTTTTTCATCGATCGATTCGGTCAGTTTGTCCGACGCGATTATCCCGGAAAAATCACCAATGAACAACAACTGCGCGACGATGCCGCCAGCGATGCCGCCAGCCTCGCCCGCCTTTCGCGCGCTCCCCGCGACCCTTGGGGGGGCCTGCCCGGCAGCCGCCAAAAACATGATCTCCGCGCCACGGGATATTTCCGCACCGACCATGCCGGCGGCCGCCAGGTGCTGGTCACGCCCGACGGCAACGTTTTTTTTCAACTCGGCGTCTGCTGCATTGGCACCAACGAAAGCATGACTCTCGTCCGTGGACGCGAACGCATCTTCGAATGGCTGCCCCCGCGCCAAGGCAAGTTTGCCGGCGCCTGGTTCCCAGACGACCCAACCGGCGTCGTGTCGTTTTACACCGCCAACATCGTTCGCAAATATGACGCCCCGTGGGACGAAGAAAACGAGTCGGGCCGCGCCGTCGAACGCCTCCGCGCCTGGGGTTTCAACTCCGCCGGAGCCTGGTCCACGCTTACTCGCACAATGAAAAATGCCCGCTTTGCCGGCACGCCCCAGCTTCCCTTGGAACCCTGGATGGCTCCCGGCCTGCGCCCCATGCAAGGCGCTACGCGCACCTACGATCCCTTCCAGCCCGGCGTCGAGGAGATCATCGACCGCGCCTTCGCGAAAAACGTCGCGCCTCACGCCAGCGATCCTGCCATCATCGGCTGGTTCATCGAAAACGAAGTGCTTTACGAAAACATCCCCAAGGTCGTCCCCGCGCAGAAAAGCGATTCGCCTTCAAAACTTCGCCTCGTCGAATTGCTGCGTGAAAAATACGACGGCGCCATTGACCGCTTCAACGCCGCCTGGGGACTCGGCGCCGCTCCTTTCGCCAGCTTCGATGAACTCGCGGACACTCCCCTTTTCGCAACCACGCCGGCCTCCGCCGCTGACATGCGCGACTTCATGGCGCTCTTTCTCGAAACCCACTATTCACGAGTCGAACGCCTCTTTCGCAAACACGCCCCCAACCATCTCCTGCTCGGTTCCCGCTGGCAACCCGGCACCGCTGCCAGCGAGCAACTCGTCCGTATCGCCGCTCGCAATACAGACGTCGTCAGCGTCAACTATTACACGGACAAAATCGACCCCGCCTTCCTGCGCCGCATTCACGAATGGAGCAGCCAAAAACCGCTCCTCCTCAGCGAATGGCACTACACCGCCGCGGATCAGGGACTTGGCGGACACCAGGCGGTTGCCAGCCAGAAAGAACGCGGCATGGCTTATCGCAACTACGTGGAAAAGCCGCCGCGCTTCCTTTCGTCGTCGGCAGCCAATGGTTCACCTATACCGATCAGCCGACCACGGGCCGCTGGTTTGAAGGATTCAACGGCGAGGCCGCCAACACCGGCCTGGTCAACGTCGCCGACCGCCCGTATCAAGAATTCATTACACAATGCAAGATCGCCAATGACGCCATTTATGACCTGATGTTTGGCGGTGGCACATCCTCGAGACCCTTTCGCCCCGACACGCCCTTGGGCGCGCCGGTGAAATTGGAACGCGAAAAGCTGAAGCTGACATTTGAGGAAAATTTCCGGGTGCCGGTTGATTTTTACAACCCCGTCAACGACAGCGGACGTTGGAAAACGAACTACTGGTTCGGCTGGCAGCAAAGCGCCTCATCGCGCACCTATGCGGCGGCGAAAGAGATTGCGGTGTACGAGGCTTACGCGGGCATAAACCCCTTTTCGCAAGACGGCCATTCGCTGGAGATTCACGTCAATCCCGCGCCCGCCGGCGACCCGCGCATGGACGGTAAACTTTACACAGGCGGCACCCTCACCACGGAAAAAAGTTTCGCCCAGCGCTACGGTTTTTTCGAGGCGAGCATCACGATGCCAGAGGGCCCCGGATTCTGGCCCGCGTTCTGGCTCTGGTCGCGTCAGGGGCCGGACAGTCTGGGGAACGAAATTGACATCGTGGAAGGCCAGACCGTCAACCCAGCCAAGACCTGGCATTCCCTGCATCTGCGAGCGCGACCGGGCTTGGATGGCAAACCGGTCTCTGTCCCGGAAAAACCGGACACGGCGGAGGCCGCCGCGGAGGACATTGCCCGGCCACACACCTACGGATTGCTTTGGACGCCGGAGGAAATCGTCTGGTTTGTGGACGACAACGAGGTGGCGCGGCGTCCCAATCCGGGATTTCACGATGAGATGTTTCTGATTTTGAGCGTGGGCGTTGGCGGCTGGGAACCGGGGAATGCGCTGCCTGAAAAATTCCCGGGCAAGATGCGCGTCCACTTTGTCCGTGTTTATCAGTTGCGATGAGAGGTCGGCGCGCCGCCGAACAGCTAACCAGTGTTAGCGTCGCCTTGCTTTCCTTGCCTCATCTTTTCAGCAGACTGCATCCGCATGAACCCACCCAGACCCATTCCCCTATGCGTGTTCCTCCGCGGTTCCTCCCCGCACAGCGCCCGCGACGCTTTCACCCTGATTGAACTCCTCACGGTTATCGCCATCATCGGCATCCTGGCCGCCATCATCATCCCGACCGTTGGCAAAGTGCGCGAATCCGCCCGCCGGGCGGAATGCACCTCCAATCTCCGGCAGGTGGGCATGGCCATCATCGCCTACACCGGAGACCACAAGGAGCGGCTTCCCGGCCCGCTCTGGTCGGGAATCGGCGCCTATTGCTCCACCTCCGACGACGCGCTTCTCGGCAACCTCATCGCGCCCTACCTCAACCAAGCCCGCCCCACTACGCCGAACGCAAAATGGCTGATGCCCATGCTCGCCTGCAAATCATGGCTCGCCAAAACCACCAGCGACCCGCTGACCGTCCTGTTTTATTCCATTCCCCATTCGCCGAATTATTTCGGCCAGAAAAACGTGGATACCAAGCCCGTCCGCCGCATCACCGAAATCCCCTCGCCCTCCGCCACCCCCGCACTCTGCGAACGCACGGGCACGGCCATCGGGCTTCCCGACAAGATTGGCCCACACGGGAATCTCAAAAACCAGCTCTACTTCGACGCCCACGTGAAAGGCATTCCCGCCCCGTAGGTTTCCGTCCCTCAAGGCAGGTTGAAGTTGAAATGGAAACCCTGCGTTTCCAAAACATGTCGTCATGGAAAACCGTCGAATATCCCTGCGCGACTTGGCGCGCATGGCGAAAGTCTCTCATGCGACTGTGTCGCTCGCCCTGCGCAATTCCCCGGACGTTGCCGCCGCCACGAGAGAACGCATCGAACAACTTGCCCGTGCCTGCGGTTACCAGCCCGACCCCATGTTGCGCGCTCTGGCGGAATACCGGCGCGACAAAACAGCACCTCCCTATCAATCCACTCTGGCATGGATCAACTACTACCAGAACCCAGCCGACGCGGATTGCGTCGGCGATTTTCGTTTGCACCGCGAAGGCGCGGAGGAACGTGCGCGGGAACTCGGATACAAACTCGAACTTTTTACCCCGTGCCGCGACCGCCTTACCGCCCCCCAATTGGGGAAAATACTCCAGACACGAGGCATTCAGGGACTCCTGTTTGCGCCCTTGCCCAAACACGGGAAAATCGGGGATTTTGATTTTTCCCCCTTTGCCGCCATCACATTCGGCTATTCCCTGCTCGCACCCCAAATCCATCGTGTCGCCAACGACCAGTTCGAGGCCGGCTCGCTCGCGCTGACCAGGCTGCGGGAGGCAGGGCGGCGGCGCATCGGCTTTGTCACATCGCGGGGGCAAAGTGAGCGCACCAACTGGAATTTCATCGGCGGCTTCCTTGCGGCGCAGGCGGCGTTGCCGGAAAAGGAAAAAATCCCGGTCTTCATCCACGACGAAACTTTCCTCGACAAAAACGGCTTCAGGAAAATGCAGCCGTGGTTTCGGGCGCATCGTCCCGATGGCATCGTGACGCATTTTGGCGAGATGCCGGAGCATCTTCTCAAAAGCGGCCGTGCGATTCCCAAGGAGATCGCAGTGGCTTTGCTTTCGGTGATGCCCGGGGATTCCCGGTCCGGGGTGAATCTGAACTCGAAGGAGGTGGGCCGCTCCGCCATCGATTCGCTGGCGAGCATGCTATATCACAACGAAAAAGGCATCCCCAAGCTGTCCAAGCGCATCCTCGTGCAAGCCGTGTGGCAGGATGGTGACACGGTGTAGTTGACCAGTCATTACAACGGTCGGGCCTCTGGCGCAAAAAACCACCTAACCAGTGTTAGCTCCAACGCGCTTTTGCCGCGCCCGAATATCGGTATGCCTGCGTTCACCAAAACTCCACCTCACATGAAAACCACATCATCCGTTGACTCGCCTTTGCGTATTCGTCCCCAAAGCCTTCTGTCCGCCACCTTCGGGTTCGCCCTCCTCGCGGCGTCCATTCCCGCCAACGCCGCCACCCTTTACTGGAACAAAACCTCATCCACGCTCACTTGGGCCTCCTCCAACAACGCCAACTGGGCGGACTCCGCTGACGCCACAACCGGCTACGTGGCTTGGGCGGCCGGCAGCGATGCCGAAATCGTCACCGCCAACGCTCTGATCACACTCGGCGGCACTGCCATCAGCGTCGGCAACCTCACCGTCCGCAACGGAGCCACCTTCACCGGCACCACCAGCTACTCAACCACCGTCAACATTTCAGGAACCGGTGGCGGCGAAGGCGGCGGCGGAGACTTCACGCTCGCGGACATTGCTGGCGGCGGCGCCAAAGCCCGTATTGCATTTACCGCTACAACCACTGGTGACGGCTACAACGGCACCATCACCGTCAACAGCTTCACCGAAGCCTTCTCCGGCCTCGTGCTCGGCGGCACCACCAAGCCCGCCTCCCCCCCCGCCACGCTTGGCGGCACCGGCGTCAACACGCACGTCATCCTCAACGGCGGAAGACTCATGCTGGAAAGAGGACTTGCCGGCACCGCCGCCACCATTGGAAGCCTTTCAGGCACCGGAGTCATCGCCTTGGAAGGCTTAGCCGCCGGCAGCTCTGGCACCCGCACCCTGCGTGTCGAACAAGCCACCGACACCACCTTTTCCGGCGTTATCGGAAGCACCACGACCACCCAGACCAGTAATGTCCTCGCTCTCGTCAAAGCCGGCGCGGGACGACTCGACATCACCAGCACGGAGACAAGCAGCTATGCCGGCGACACCACGGTCGAAGGCGGCAAGCTTTACCTTGCCGGTACCTTCGGCAGCACAAGCGCCGGTGGCGCCAACATCAACCAAGGCAATTTCATCATCAAAACCGGCGCGACGCTCGGTCTCTCCGGCACCTTCAACATCGGCGCGGCAAAAGCCGTCACCATCGAAGACGGCGGGACGCTCGATCTCTCCAAGGGCAACGCCACTCTCGACTGCATTGGCAGCACCGTCACAAGCAAGGGTCTCGTCTTCGGCGGCAACGCCACACTCCTCGCGTCCGTTGGCGCGGACGGCTCGACGCTCACCTTCGCCGACGCCTCCATGACTGGCTCCGCCACCGGAGGCGACGGCAGTATCCAGGTCAAATTTACAAACACCGGTGCACAAATTGGCGGAACCTACGATCTGATCAGTTTCGGCGGCACAACCCCCGGCATCGCGCTCACTGCCTTCGCGCTCGCGCAGGAATCCATTGATGCGGGTTGGGCCGGCGACTTCACCTACGGTGGCGACGGCAACACCCTGCAATTCACCGTCAGCGCCATCCCCGAATCAGCGACAACCGCCGCCCTCCTTGCCGGTCTCGCGGTCGCCACCGTCGTCCTTCGCCGCCGCCGTTAAAAACAAAACACCGGATACCGCTCCTTGATGGAACATCCCATGGCTTGGCAGTGCCTCACTGGATGTTCGACGCGAAGCGTCGCCCCCCCCTCCCATTCATTCCCTTATGCGTCACTCACCACGCCGCCTCTCCCTGTTTGTGCTCGCACTGGTCGCCCTTGTGCCAGCCATCTCCCCCGCCAGCACCTCAGCCCTTGATGCACCCGCGCCCAAATCCGAAACAAAAAAAACTTCCCCGCTCTGGCTTGATGCGGAAGCTGTCACCAAAATCCAGATACAGGAAGAAAGCGATCCGCTCATGCGCGACCTGCTCACCGCCATCAAACGGAACGCAGGAAAAATCGCCCCCCTCCCTCCCCCCGTCCATCCCGGCACGGCAAAAAATGACGGATACCTCAATCAGTTTCGCGCCTTCGCCGGGCGCCTCGAAGTGAACGCCTTTCTCTGGCGGCTTACTGGCGAACAAAACCACCTCGATCTCGCGCGCCGCGACCTCCTCGCCGTCTCCGCCTTCCCCGATTGGAATCCGAACCACTTCCTCGACACCGCCGAACTTGGCGCGGGCACCGCCCTTGCCTGGTCCTGGCTCGCCCAGGACCTCTCCGCCGCCGACAACGCCGTGATCCGCGACGGCCTCCGCCGCAACCTCCTCGCCCTCGCCCCGCGCGCCTATCAGCCCGAGGGACGCGGTGGCCTCAACTGGTCCGCCTTCGGCACAAACCCCAAAACCACCAACAACTGGAATTTTGTCTGCAACCAAGCCTTTGTCGCCGCCGCCTTCGTGCTCCGCGACGACGAACCGCAACTCTCCCGCCTCGTCTTTGATGGCGCCCGCCGCTCCCTGCCACTCGCCCTGCGCGGATACGCGCCCGACGGCGTCTGGCCCGAAAGCATCACCTACTGGAGCTACGGCACCTCCAACCTCGCCAAAACCCTCGACATCCTCCAGCGCCCGCAAACCGGCGCCGATGGCATCGCCGCGCTCGCCGCCGCGCCCGGACTCAACCGGACCGCTCTCTACGCGCTCCAAATTTTCGGCACCAGCGGCTTCTGTTTCAACTTCGGCGATGGCGGACTCGTCCCCGACCGCGAAACGTCCGCCGCCACCATGACCCTGCTCGCCAGGCACTTCAACCAGCCGGAAATCCTCCCCGAAACACGCCGCCGCCTCGCCATCAAACTCCGCTCCCCGCTCACCGGATACGAACGTTCCCTGCCCTCCGGCTCGGCCGGACGCGGCCTCGTCTTCGCCGCCATCTTTTTCCCCGCACAACCGGAAAACACCTCCCCTCCCCCCCCCCCGCGTTCCGCCCATTTCCGAGGTGACACTGAACTCGTCATCCTGCGCGCCGCCGACGCTTCCCCCGATGCCCTCTGGTTTGCAATCAAGGCCGGCAAAAACGGCCTCAGTCATAGCCATCTCGATCTCGGCTCTTTCGTCCTCGACGCCCTTGGTGAACGCTGGGCCATCGACCTCGGCTCGGAAAAATACAATCTCCCCGGCTATTGGAAATACGCCCAGGATGGACGCCGCTGGGATTACTATCGTTGCAACAACCGCGGCCACAACACGCTCACTTTCGACGATGCCCTCCAGGACGCCTTCGCCACCACTCCGGTCACCGCCTTCGACGACAAAGGCGACGCGCCCTCCGCCACACTCGACCTGACGCCCGCGTGGTCGCGCTTCGCCCAAAAAATCACGCGCACCGCCACCCTTGCCGCCGATGGCAAAACGCTCCTCTTGCGCGACGACATCGCGGGCCTGCGTCCCGACGTGCCGTTCGTCTGGCGGATGCACACCCGCGCCCGCGTCATGCTCTCTCCCGAAGCCCGCTCTGCCACGCTCACCCAAAACGGCAAAACCCTGCGCATCGAAATCACATCGTCCGCCGCCGACGTCATTTTCGACATCACGACCGCCGGGCCGCCGACCGCTGCCGAAAGCAAAAACCCCGGCGTCTCCGTTCTGGAAATTCGCATCGCCCCGCGCCCCGCGCAGGAAACGAACGCGAGCCTCGACGTCCGTTTCATCCCGCGCCCGGCGCAAGCAGGAGCCGCGCCGCGTGAACGCTGAAGACACCATGCCCGCTGAAAAAAAACCGGCGGGGAAAATCTGGCGCGCCGGCACGCTCACATACACGACGGGCGCGCTGGCCGTGCTCTTCTGCTGGCTGCTCTGGGGCGACTTCGCCTTCGCGCTCAAGGAGCGCTCCATCCCCTCCGTCCTCCAACTCCTCTTCAAACGCTTCGAGGCATCGGACACCCTGAGCGGCTTCCTCATCGGCTCGCTGCCAGCCATCCTGACCGTGCTTCTGAAGCCGGTCTTTGCCTACAAATCCGATCGGCACCGCGGACGCCTTGGACGCCGCATCCCGTTCCTCCTGTTGGGGACGCCGTTCACGGTCCTCGCAATGGGTGGACTGGCGGCCAGCCCGTGGCTTGGCCTGTGGTTGCACGACGTCCTTGGCGCGCGCTCGCCCGGCACCGCCCTTCTCATTCTGTGCCTGCTCGGCTTTTTCTGGGCGCTCTTTGAGGTGTCGAGCGTGATCGTCAACGCCGTCTTCGGCGGACTCGTCAACGACGTCGTGCCCGCGCCGCTGCTCGGACGCTTCTACGGCCTGTTCCGCGCCTTCAGTCTCCTTGCCGGGATCGTTTTCAACTACTGGCTGTTCGGGAAAGCCGAGAGCCACTACGCGCTGATTTTTCTCGGCATGGCGCTGATCTACGGCGTGGGCTTCACGATGATGGCCCTGAAAGTCCGCGAAGGCAGTTACCCTCCTCCCCCCCCCCTGCCGCCGCGCGAGACGTCCGTTGCAGGCTTCACACGGGCGGCCCGCTCGTATTTCCGCATTTGCTTTGGACGGCCTTATTACCTGCTGGTGTTCTTTTTCAAGGCAGTGATGTTCACCGCCACGATGCCGCCGACGCTCTTTGGCGTCTATTTCGCTAAAAAAATCGGGATGGACATGGGCACCTTCGGCAAATGCTACGCGCTCACCTATTTCATCTCGCTCGCGCTGGCCTGGCCGCTCGGTGCGCTGGCGGACAAGTTTCACCCCCTGCGTGTGAGTCTCGTGACCTCCGCCCTCTTCATGCTGGCAACGCTCTGGGGTTCCGTCTTCGCGAACAACATCACGCTTTTCGGCGTGGCGCTCGTGGCGCAGAGCGTTTGCGCGGGCGCGTGGATGACCTCCGCCGCCTCGCTCGGCTTGCGCTTGTATCCGCGCATCAGCTATGCCCAGTTCGCCTCCGCGCAGGGCATCATGACGTCCTTCTTCACCATGCTCGCCGGCCCCTGCGTCGGCTTCTTGCTCGACCGTACGGGACACGACTACCGCCTGATCTTTCTTGCCGCCGCGCTCCTCTCGCTTGTCGGCCTGATCGCCGGCATCGTCCTGCATTCGCGCTTCATGAAACTCGGCGGACCGGCAAATTACCAGGCTCCCGGCGGCGAGCTTGACGACTCATGACAAACGCCACGCCACGCACCCACACTATGAACCCGGACGCCTTTAGAATTTGCCTGATCGGCTGCGGGCGCCACGCCCGCATGGCGCATGGGCCCTCGCTCAGGAAATACCGCGACGAAACCCCCGGTGTCGTCCTCGCCGCGACTTGCGACATCAACCTGGACGCCGCCCGCGCTTTTGCCGCCGATTTCGGTTTTGCCGCCGCCCACACCAGCATCGACGCCATGCTCGACCGCGAGCAACCGGACGCCCTCAGCGTCGTCCTTCCCCCGCACCTGACCGCCGCCACCTGCGCCCCGCTGCTCGAACGCGGCATCCCCATGCTCATCGAAAAACCCCCGGCGATGACCTCGGCGCAACTCGACTGGCTTATCGCCGCCGCCGCCCGCGGCCACGCTCCCAATCAAGTCGCCTTCAACCGCCGTTACACACCGCTGCTCATGGAGACGCATCGCCTCCTTGATGAAAACCTCCCCCCCGGTGCTGTATTCCAAATCAACTACGACCTGATCCGGCACAATCGCCGCGACACGGATTTTTCCGTGACCGCGATTCATGCCCTCGACGCCATCCGCTACCTTGCTCGCAGTCCTTGGAGGCATGCTTCCTTTGCCTATGCCGAACTGCCCGCCTTGGGGCCGGGCGTCGCCAACATCGAAATGGATGCGCTTGCGGAAAGCGGCACCCGTATCCGCATGAACATCCAGCCAGTGGCCGGTGTCGTTGTTGAGCGCGTCAGCATCAATGCTCACAATCACTCGTTCCTTCTCGAACTCCCCATGTGGGGCGACGACCAGCGCGGCTATCTGCGATACTGGCGGGATGGCAGCCTCGTCTCCGACGTTTCCGAAAACGATGATGGCATTTCTTCCCGCCCGAAACCGTTGTTTGAACGCAGCGGTTTTTACGCGGAAAACAAAGCCTTCTTTGACGCCATCCGCCAGGGTCGCGCCCCAACGCCCGCCTTGTCCGAGACCTGCCAGCAAGTTGCCTTGATGCACGCCATCCGTCACCGGATTCGATCCGTGGACATGAACGCATCCCTCCCGCTTTCGACTGCCGGCACCGTCAGGCTGCGGGAAAAAGAGAGCCCCTGCGCACTTGTTTGAGTCCGTCCTGATTCACATAATCTCCCCCTCTGTCTCGCCATTCCGAAGTGTTTCCACTCAATGAAATTCTCGTTCCTCTCTCCCTCCTCCGTCTCAATTCTGGCTACCTCAATTTTTCTTCTCATGGCAACTCTCCCCACTCCGGCGATTGGCGCTGATGCGGCCTCCCCCCGCGCCCATGCGCGCATCCTCAGCGAAACGTTTCCCGACGCGGACAGCGTCGCGAAAGTGCTCACGCCGCGAGAAAATTGGATGCCATTTCCGCCGTTGTCCGATCGCGATGCATGGGAAAATCGCGCCGATCAGGAAACGCTCGCGGCGGCCAAAAAACTCGCCGAGGCACATCTCGATTATCCATGGCCGACGCTCACGGCAACACTCTCGCTCGCGATTTCGCGCACGGGAAATCGCACCGAATTCGAGGCGGTTCACTTCGGACGGCGGCGCATGCTCGCGGCATTCATGCTCGCCGAACTCGCCGAGAATCGCGGGCGGTTCCTCGACCAGATCATCAACGGGGTCTGGGCGATCTGCGAGGAATCCTTCTGGGGCGTGTCCGCGCACACCGACTACAAAACCGGGGGAGGGCTGGTGGAGGTTGGCGACCCGCGCGTTGATCTTTTCGCCGCCGAGACCGCGGCGAATCTCGCATGGGCGGATTATTTTTTCGCGGAAAAATTCGACGCTGTCTCGCCCCGTATCCGCCAGCGCATTACTTCCGAAATTTCGCGCCGCGTGCTGGTGCCGCTCAGCCACGACGATGCCAACATTCGTCACCGCTGGCGGGGCGGGCCGGGGGGCGAGCAACGCCCGAACAACTGGAATCCGTGGATTTGCTCCAACTGGCTCACCGCCGCGCTGCTCACCGAACGCGACGAACGGCGGCGCGTCACGCATGTCGCCAAAATCATCAAAACGCTCGACAACTACATCGCGCCGTTTCCTGCCGACGGCGGTTGTGACGAGGGGCCGATTTATTGGGACAGGGCGGCGGGTTCGCTTTACGACAACTTCGCCCTGCTCAACCTCGCCACAAACGACGCCTTTCGTTTTGCATTGCGCGACGAAAAAATTCGCAACATGGCGCGTTTCATTTACCGCGCCCACATCGCCGGCAACAGGCTCGCGAGCGACGTGGACCCGGACGGCGCGCAAGACATCGCCTACGTCATCAACTTTGCCGACGCCTCGCCGCTGGCGAAATTTGACGGAGCGGAAATTTTCCGTTTCGGACGCGACATTGGCGACACCGACATGGCGGGTTTCGGCGCGGCATTCGCCCGGCAATACGATCTCGCGTCATTCCGAGCCAACTTCGCACGCAATTTTTACACGCTGTTTTTGCGCCGCGAAATTGCCGCCACTCCGCCGCGCCTGCCGCTACTGCGCGACGTGTGGCTGCCCGACCTGCAGGTTGCCGCCGCCCGCGAAAACGGCGACTCGGCGCGCGGCTTCTATTTTGCCGCCAAAGGCGGCGACAACAACGAGAGCCACAATCACAACGACATTGGGAACGTCATTGTTTTCCATGACGGACGCCCGCTGCTCATTGATGTCGGCAAGGGCGAATACACCGCGCAAACATTCAGCGAGCGCCGCTACGAAATCTGGAACCTTTGCTCGGATTATCATAACACGCCCACAATCAACGGCGTCACCCAAAAGGCTGGCGCAGAGTTCGCCGCGCGCGACGCGCGTTTCGAGACGGACAACGCCCGCGCAACGTTTTCGTGCGACATCGCCACCGCGTATCCGCGCGAGGCCGGCGTCGCGCAGTGGAAGCGCGAAATCACGCTCGTGCGAACAGGCAAGGACGGCCCTGCGATAATCATCAACGACGACGTTTCGCTGACGAAAACCGAGAGTGTGGTTGAGCATTTCATGACATGCCATGACGCCAAGGTCACCGGTGACGGCGAGGTGACAATTTTTGTAAAACCCTCTCCCCTTCTCCCCTCTTCTTCCGCGACCGCCGACGGCGCAAATGTACGAGCCTATATTTTGAGAATAGAAGGCGCGCCAGTGGAGGCGCACGTCGAAAAGATCCCCTTGAAAACGGAATCTGACGAAGGCGTGAAAAAGAATTGGGGCGACACGATTCGCCGCATCAATTTTCGAATAAATTCCCCCGCCCCCCGCGTCCGCCTCACCATCACCGTCACGGGAAAAACCGAGGAAAACACATTTTAACAAACACATGAACGATTTCTTCCCGGTTTCGACTGC
The DNA here is from genome assembly GCF_000171235.2 of Geminisphaera colitermitum TAV2. Lineage (GTDB taxonomy): Bacteria > Verrucomicrobiota > Verrucomicrobiia > Opitutales > Opitutaceae > Geminisphaera > Geminisphaera colitermitum. The sequence goes on from NZ_ABEA03000135.1 coordinate 74,167, forward strand.
CGGCACCGTCAGGCTGCGGGAAAAAGAGAGCCCCTGCGCACTTATCTGAGTCCGGTCCGATTCACATAATTTTCTCCCTCTGTCTCGCCATTCCGAAGTGTTGCCCCATGTGTGTTGTGCGATTTCCCGATGCGCAGCCACTTTCCGCTCATTCTCACCGCCTATCTCCTCCTTTGCGTCTGGCTCGGCTTTCGAAGCTGGCAGGCGCTGCCGCGTCGGAGGTGGGTGCGCAACCTTTGGCCTGCGTTTATCGCCGTGCTCACGCTGTCCTTCATGGCCGGCCTCGCCCTGCGCGCCGCCGGACTCTGGGAACCGCTCGCCCGCCTCTGCCGCCTCGTCGGCGGCATGTGGCTCGTCACGCTGCCTTGGTGGTGCATCATCGCCTTCATTTTCGAGATCGTCCGCCTGGCCGCCCGTTTTCGCCCTGCGCTTCTCCCCGCCCGTCTCCGCGCAAACCCGCAACGCACCCGCGGCCTCGCGCTCGCCGGCTCCATCGCCCTTGTTGTCATTGTAATTGTTTACGGATACATTAACTTTGTTAACCCGCAGACGACCCGCGTCACCGTCGTCATCGACAAACCCGCTCCGCCGCTCCAAACGCTGCATGCCGTCTTCCTCGCCGACATTCACGCGGGCGATATCATCGGACGCAAACGCACCGCCGACTACGTTCGCCGCATCAATGCCCTCAACCCCGACATCATCCTCATTTCCGGAGACATCCTCGACAACGGACTTGCCTCGCTCATCGAACAAAATGTCGGCGGCGAACTCCAAAAACTTCACGCCCCGCTTGGCGTCTATGCCGTGCTCGGCAACCACGAAACCTACTCCGATGCCGACGCGTCCGCCGCATACTTCAGCCGCCACGGCATTCGCATCCTGCGCGACGAAGTCGTCCCCATGGCCGGCGGAGCCTTCTATCTTGCAGGGAGGGAGGATGCCTCGCGGAGCAACCGCAAAACCATCCCGCAACTCCTCGCCATGCCTCCGGTTGGGCCCGCTTCTGCCGCCGCCATTGATCGCACCCGCCCGTTGATCCTTCTCGATCACCAGCCCAAGGACCTGGTTGCTTCCGCCGCCGCCGGAGTGGACTTGCAACTCTCCGGCCACACGCACCACGGTCAGGTGTGGCCCATTAGCTGGATTGTTGAATACACCCACGAAGTCGCCTACGGCTACGCTCGCCGCGGCGATTTTCAGATTTACGTCACCTCGGGCCTCGGCCTCTGGGGCCTGCCTGCGCGTGTGGGCACTGTGTCGGAGATCGTCGATTTACAGATCAAGTTTCGTACACCATGAGGCCATGTGGCGCGGGCTTCCCGCCCGCATTCAGACGGAAGGGCGGAAATGCGGGCGGGACGCCCGCGCCATAGCGTAGTGCAGGCATCCTGCCTGCAAGTCAGTCTATTGCGCGAAGCGCCGCCTTCCCAAATAACAGAATCAGCAAAAAGCAGAAGAGAGCACCGCGCTTCGCGCAACCTATGGATTGCAGGCGAGACGCCTGCGCTACGGGATGCACGTTGCGAGCGGGACGCCCGCGCCACTTTTTCATCACTTCGCCGCTGTCGGTGTCGCAACCGGCCCCGTGGGTTTGAGCGCGGTGCTCAGGCTCTTGAACTGGGCGGTGAGGGCGTCGAGCGATTGCTTGAGCGGCAATGCATCCGCCGCGGCCTTGCTCACGTAGGGCTTCACGGTGTTGAGGCCTGCGCTGGTGAGATCGGCGCCGAGCACCTGTTGAATGTCCTTCAAGCTTCGTTGCAACGGCTGGTAGGCGTTGGCCGCGCTTGCGTAGTCGGCGACGAGTTTCTGCAACTGCGCCGCGACTTCCGCGCGACGATCCAAGGCGGCGGTCCGAAGGTCAGGATTTTGAATGGCGGCGACCTGCGTGCCCCAAGTGCTGAGATAGGTGTCGGCCTTGGTTCGCATCGTTTTGGCGGCCTCGCTGACGGCGGCGGCCTGCTTTTCCAGTGCCCCGAACTGTTTGACGAAGTTTTGATACTGGGCGGTGAGGTTCGTCGCCGGCTGGTTTACGAGCGAGTCGAGCGAAGCGAGCGTGGTGTCGATTTGAGAGCGGGTTTTGACCAGCTCATCACCGGCGGAAAGGAGTGAATTCGCAGCATTTTCACTCTTTTTATAGGTGCTGGTGCCCGAATTGGAGCACCCGGAAAAAACCAGCATGGCGGCGCTGGTTGCGATGGTTGCAAGAATTGTGAATGATTTGGCGTTCATAGGCATAGGTGTGTGAGGTTTGTCTGCCTCCGTGGAAAAGTCCGCACTGTTTCCGCTGAGTTGCAGGAAACGATGGAAGGCAATGTCGCCACTACTGCCACAAGTCCCGATCATGTGCAAGTTGGCGAATTAATCTTCTTCAACGGCGTTCCCGTTGCGTCTTTCCATTCGGTCTCCGTCGCGTCTCGAAAATTCCGATACGCTCCCGGCGAAAAATGAAACCGCGCCTGGAAGCACTTGCACAAATGGCTCGCGTCGCGATTTCCTTCACCGACAACGCCCCCTCCCCCCCCCCCCCCCCCCCCTGTACCTATCGGAATGGCAGTTGCCGCCAACGCGGGACGCGGTCAAATCGGCGTTCGTGATAAACGTCCACCACCTCGAACTTTTTTACCACGTTGCCCTGCATGGCGGGATTAGTCGGGCGGTGCGACACATGCCGTGGGGCATCCAGCAACCCGCCGTCAGCAGCCAGATCCTGCAACTCGAACAAGACCTCGGCGTGCGCCTGTTTGAACGCATCCCCTTCAAACTGACCCCGGCGGGCGAAGAGTTGTTTGCGTATGCGAAACCATTTTTCAGCGGACTGGACGACATGGCGCGCCGCTTGCGCGGAGAGGCCGCGCCGCGCTTGCGCATCGCGGCGGCGGAGGTTGCCTTGCGCGATCACTTGCCGGACGTGGTCGCGCCGTTGCTCAAGCGCGACCCGCGCCTGCGGCTGACGTTGCGCTCGGGATTCCAGCCGGAGATGGAGGCATGGCTGCTCGACCGCGAGATCGACGTGGCATTTGCCGCGTTGGAAAACAAACCGCCCGCCCGCCTGCGTTGCGAAAAACTGTTTCGTCTCCCCGTTGTGCTTCTGGTGCACAAAAAATCCCCGGTGCGCGAGGCGCGCGATTTGTGGGCGCGGGCGGAGCGTGGCGTGATGGAGGAGCCCTTGATCTGCCTGCCGCCGGCGGAGCCGGTGAGCCGGATTTTCCAAAAAAACATGCGCCGACTTGGCGTGGAATGGCCGGTGTCGGTCGAGGCGAGTTCGCTCGGTTTGATCACGGATTACGTCGCCGCCGGGCTTGGGATCGGCGTCAGCGTGGGACTGACGGAGGTGGTCCGGCATCGGGATGTGCGCATGGTGCCGTTGCCTGATTTTGAACCTTTGGAAATCGTCGCGCTCTGGCGCGGCGGCGGAAAAAATGAAGGAGGCGAGGTTGATGCGCTGGTTGGCGCTTTGCTGGACGAAGCGAGGAAACACGCCGGGAAGCTGGCGGAGCGGCGCTTTTTACTTGGACGTTGAGAGTTGAGCGTTGGACGTTGAACGTTTTCCGCTCTTCACCGTTCATGCCGCCTCCTCTTCAACCTTCCGCACTGCCGATCTACGAACTCGAACACGACTTGGTTTCCGCCTTGCGCGGACAAGGGCGCGTGGTGGTGCAGGCCCCGACGGGGTCGGGCAAATCGACGCAGATCCCGCAGATGCTATGGCGCCATGGTTTTTTGGATACGGGAGAAGTCGTGGTGCTCCAGCCGCGCCGGCTGGCGGCGCGAATGCTGGCGAAACGTGTGGCCGAGGAAATGAGCGTCCGTCTCGGCGCGGAAGTCGGCTACCAGATACGGCTGGAATCACGCGTGTCGGAGCACACCAAAATCCGCTTTGTCACGGAGGGCATTTTGCTGCGGCAGATGTCGTTCGATCCGGCGTTGCGCGGCGTGGCGGCACTGGTGTTTGACGAGTTTCACGAACGCCACCTTTACGGCGACATTTCGCTGGCGCGCGCATTGCAAATCCAGCAGTCCACGCGACCCGATCTGCGGATTGTCATCATGTCCGCCACGCTCGATGCCGCCGCGCTTGGCGATTACATGAAACCTTGCGACCTGCTCACGTCGCAGGGACGCAGTTTCCCGGTGAACATCGAATACCTGCCGCGTCGCGTGGATTTTGAACAGGAGCCGGTGTGGGATGTGGCCGCGCGCGAGGCGGCGCGGGTGGCGGAGACGACGCCGGGGGATTTGCTGGTGTTCATGCCCGGCGCGTACGAGATCGGGCGTACGGTGGGGGCGCTTCAGGCGAGTCGGGAACGGTCGTTGCGCGATTGTATTGTTTTTCCATTACACGGAGAACTCCCGCCCGAACAACAGGACCGGGCGGTGGCGCGTTATGAAGCACGCAAGATCATCGTCTCGACCAACGTGGCGGAAACGTCGCTTACGATTGACGGCGTCACGGCGGTGATCGACAGCGGACTGGCGCGCATGGCGCGGTTCGACGCCAACCGGGGGATCAACACGCTGCTCATCGAAAAAATCTCACGCGCCTCCGCCGACCAGCGCGCGGGTCGCGCCGGACGCACCGCGCCGGGTGTGTGCGTGCGCCTGTGGACGGAGCGCGAACACGCGGATCGCGCCGCGCAGGAATTGCCCGAGGTGCGGCGTCTCGATTTGGCGGAAGTGGTCTTAACGCTCAAGGCGAGCGGCATTGACGACGTGGCGGGTTTTCCGTGGCTGGAAAAACCGGATGCGAAGGCGTTGGAGCGGGCGGAGTCGTTGCTGGCGGATTTGGGGGCGGTGGAGGAATGTGGCGCGGGCGTCCCGCCCGCTTCGGAAAGAATTGCGGGCGGGACGCCCGCGCCACTTTGGCGAATCACGGAGATGGGGCGTCGCATGTTGAGGTTTCCGGTGCATCCGCGTTATGCGCGCATGTTGCTGGAGGCGGACGCGCGCGGGTGCGTGCGCAGCGTGGCCTTGATGGCGGCGCTGACGCAGGGACGGAATTTTCTCCTGCGTGGTGTTCCGCGCGCCATCGAGGACGCGCGTGATGACGAATTGGGCGAGGAGGTTTACAGCGATTTTTTCCTGCTCATGCGCGCGTGGCGTTTCGCGGAAAACGCCGGTTACTCGCTCGATGCCTGCCGGCGTCTCGGGTTGCACGCGCAGGGAGCGCGGCAGGTGGGGCCGTTATTCGATCAGTTTCTCAAAATCGCCGAAAAGGAGGGGCTCGCTGTGTCGGATAATCGAGAATCAGAAAGCTCCGAGGCGGTGCGCAAGTGCGTGCTGGCGGGTTTTTCCGATCATCTGGCAAAGCGGCTCGACGCGGGCACGTTGCGTTGCGAACTCACGCACAAGCGTCGCGGCACGCTGGCCCGCGAGAGTGCCATCCAGCGTGCGCCGTTGCTCGTGGCGGCGGAGGTGAGCGAGATCGGGGGCCGGGGGGGGGAGGTCAGCGTGTTGCTCTCGCTCGCAACGGCTGTCGAGGAGGAGTGGCTGCGCGAGTTGTTTCCCGCCGATTATCATGACGAGACAGGCGTGGTTTACGATGCGCAGGCACGGCGCGTGATTGCGCGGCGTGAGCGCCGGTTCCGTGATTTGGTGCTGGAGGCGAAACCGACGGGCGGAGAACCGCCAGCCGGAGCGGCGGCGGCGTTGCTCGCTGCGGAAGTCATGGCGGGTCGGATACAACTCGGCGAATGGAACGACAGCGTGGAGCAGTGGATCGTGCGCGTGAACCGGCTGGCCGAGTGGTTCCCGGAACTGGAGGTGGCGCCGATCACGGACGCGGACCGGGCGATGTTGATCGAGCAGATTTGTTACGGCAGTTTTGGCGCGCGCGAGTTGAAGGACAAACCGGTGATGCCCGTCCTGCGCGAGTGGTTGCGTCCCGAGCAACTGGCGGTGCTCGACGACTACCTGCCGGAGCGCCTCGTGATGGGCAACGGACGGCGTTCGCGGATCGAATATGCGAAGGAGGGGCCGCCGATATTGTCGGCTCGGATACAGGAGCTTTACGGCGTGGAGGGGAAATTCACGCTCGGCCACGGTCGCGTGCCGGTGAAAATCCATGTGCTTGCGCCCAATCAGCGTCCGATCCAAGTGACGGATGATCTGACGAGTTTCTGGCGCGACATGTATCCAAAAGTTAAAGCTGAACTTTCCCGCCGTTACCCGCGTCACGAATGGCGGTGAGTTACCACCACTCGCGGGTGGCGGCGGAGGCGAGCGCCTCCTCAAGAGGCACCAACTCAGGATGCCAATGACGTTCCCATTCAAGGCTGACGGCTCCCGCGTAAGCGTCGCGGGCGAGGAGCGCGCGCAGTGTGTTCATGGCGAACTCGCCTTGTCCGGGCGGAACGTAGGTGTGCGCCCCGTAATACGAGGGACGGGAGATGCTGTCTTTCACGTGGATGTGAACGACGCGGGAACGGATGGCCTGCCAGGTCGCGGCAGTTTCCTCGCCGCCCAAACGCCATGTGTGGTGGGTATCCCACAACAGGCCGGTGCCGGACGGGGCGCGGGCAAGAAAGCGGAGAATCGCGGGCGTGCGGGTGAGCGCGTCGTGCGTCTCGATCATCACGTCGGCGCGCCAGCGATTGGCGCGACGGAGGTCGTTCCACCAGGACAAGGTGTCCAGCGCCTGCCCCAGTTCGGCATCGTTCAAGTCCGTGCCGCCGTCGAACACGCGCAGGCGCGGCACGCCGAGAGCCTCGGCCCACGGCAGGTAACGCAAAAAAGCGTCGCGGTCCGCGGCGATGTTGCCGATGAGAAACAACGACGTATCCAGAGAGCAAATACTAACGGGGTTCGCACCGGCGGCGGCGGCGAATGCTTCGGGCGTGCCGAAAGTTTTTTCCAACTGGGCGGGGACGTCGAGGGAGCCGCCGATGCCGCGCAGTTCGATGGCGTCGAGGCGGTGGCGCGCGGCCAGACGAAGGGAATCCGCAAGCGAAAGCTCGACGCAGCCGAGAGTGGAAAAGGCGTGTGAGCAAATCGGGGATTTTATGATTTTTGCTCTCACTGCCCTTAAATCCCGTGGTTTGGAAAACAGCGCAGCTTAGTTCCGCTTGCGGCAAAGTCTGGCTGTCACGATCAAGGCAAGCAGTCCGCTTATCCACGCGACGGACGAGGGTTCGGGAACCGCGGCAACATAGTTGGCCTGCAGGTTGGCAAAGCTGATTTTTGAGGCATTGAAACCGGCGTTGCCGATGCCGACACGGTTGAATGTCAGCGTCTGGGGCGAGTTGTCCTCGAAGGAGCCGCTTACAGAGTATTTTGTGGGGGAACTTGTTTCGACCAGCGACCAGCTGATGGTGATCGTGTTCGCAGCCGTCAGTTCGTAACGTATGTTGAAGCTGTAACTGCCGTCTACCAGCGTGGCATTGTCGGTCACTGTGACTCCCTTGATATTGGTGCTGCCACTGGTGGCAGGGTTGTTGGACCACCACGACGATGATGTGTCAGGGTTTGCACGTTCCCACAGCCGACTTACCTTGTCGTTACTGCCATTCTCGGTGAAGTAGCCGAGCCAGCCGTTGACGCTGGCGCTGGCGTTGGTGTTGAACAGACCCCAGCGAAAACCATACTGGAGCGTGCCGCCGAGACCCTCAAAAGTCACGGTGCCGCTGAAGGTCAGGTGGTCACCGATGTTCGTCAGCGTGACCAATCCAATGGTCGCAGACAGGAGGGTCGAATTCGCCGATGCTGCCGCGCCGGTTCCGATGACGGGGGAGTTCGTGGTGGCGTCGGTGAGGGTGGCGCTGCCGGTGTCCTTCCGCCAGTCGGTAATATTGGCAGCGGAAAGTGCAGTTACGCAGGAAATTACTGATACGAGCAGCAGGCAGGAACGGATGAGGCGAGGGGGGGGAATGGTGATGTGTGTATTCATGATTTTTGACGGGATTTGTGACGAGGAAACTGAAACGGGAAGAGGTTGGAACGGGGCCGGCATGGCGCAATTTCTTTGGCGTTTTACTTGGTGAATGAATCGTATTTTTCCGCTATGTGGAGCGGTCGTAAATTTCGGGAGTGATGACGGATTCGGGAACGAAGCCGGACAGGTAACGGTCAATGTTGGCGAACGCTTTGAGCGCGCATTTGCGATTGGTGTCGTTGGTCGGGCCGCCGATGTGCGGCGACAGGATGGAGTCAGCATGGGTGTGAAACGGAACGGATGCATCCATCGGCTCGCGACTGACAACATCGAGGGCAACGCGAAGGCGTCCGCTTGCGGATTCGCGAAGAAGCGCCTGTTCATCCACCACGAGGCCGCGGCCTACATTCACAAAAACTGCGTCGTCGGGAAGGCGGGCAAGGATGTCGGCAGTGACACAGCCAGCGGTGCTTGGATTCAGCGCCTCGCATTCGAAGAGGATTTCACTTTGAGAAAACAGCCCGGCAAGCGAGTCAGCAGGAGTGATTTCATGGGACCGGATGGCATCGGCCGGCAGACCGTTTGTGTAAGCGCGGATGGACACGCCGAAGGGTTGCAGGAGTTTAACGAGTTCGCGGGCCACTTGGCCGAAGCCGTGAATGCCGACGGCGCGGCCATGCAGGGTGCGGGTGCCGAGCCGGTTGGCGGGCGGGCGGGTGATGTCGGGATGGTGGATGATTTGGGTCCAGGCGCGTTGGTTGCGCAGGGCCATGAGTGCGAGGAGCAGCGCATGCTCGGCCACGGCAGGAGCGGCAATCCCGCCCCAGTTGCTGACGATGCCGCCGCGTTCCAGAAATCTTTTAGGGACGAGGTGGCGCACGCTGCCGGTGAGGTGACAGATGTATCGGAGTGGGCATGACGGTTCGTCGAGCCACGAGCGGGGAAGCGGCGGCGTGGTCCAGCCGGTGAGGAGGATTTCAGGAGATGTTTTGCGCAGCCAGTTCTCCCAGCCGGATATGTTTTCTCCCGGAGCGTCGGGACAATAATGGAATGTGCGTCGGTCTTCGCGTTCGGGAAAATCTCCGGGGTGCAGGAAGAGGTCGCGTTCGATTTGCGCGAGGGCGACCGCAACACAAGCGGAGGCGGTGACGGTGGAGGTGGAAGTGGCGGTGTTCATCGGGCGATGCTTTGCACAGTAATCAAACGGAGCATGGTAGGGGGGGGGGGGGAGGGCATGGAATAGGACTTGTCGCGGTTGGCGGGAAGTGTCTCCCAACGGAGCCGATACCTGATGTTCGTATCCGGATTTATGTTACCGGCGTCTTGTGACCAGTTGACTTGCATGGCAGGGAAAGGGCTTTGCGGACGATTGAGCGCGTCCGGCAGGGGCGTGTAATCCCAAGGCATTTCGGAGGCGGGAACACGTTCGCCAAGTTTCAACGTGAGCGGGTCTATGAGATAAAAACCGCCCGGAAGGCGGGGATGTTTGATGAAGGCTCCGAGGCGTCCGCTGATTAGCTCCGCTTTGCCGATGTTGATCTCGTAAGGAATGCTGCCGTCGCCGTGGAAGTCCCAGCGGTAATCCCATTGTGTCGCCTGCGTGTGTTTCCATGCGCCGTTTTCGCGGGTGGCGATGAACATCTGCGTGAGGCCGTTCGCGTCGTATTTGTGGTAGGTGATGAGGAGCCTGTTGTTCGCATCGAATCCGACGAAGCCGGTGCCGTTGATGAGGCCGCCGCGATCCGGCACGGGGTCAACGACGACGCCCGGCGTGCTGAGGGTGATGGGCAGGGAAACCGGTGTTCCGTCAATGGTCGTCCAGTCGAGGAAGTTGGCACTGCGGACGTAGCCGAGATTGTTATTGGTTGCGGCCTCGTTGAACGGCGCGGATCGCCAAACCCACGTGAGGTGATAGTTGCCGTCCGGTCCGAGAACAGGGCCGATGGGGTAGGCGCGGCGCGCGCCCTCGCCGTCGAAGAGCGGTGCGTGGAGGAGACGTTTCCAGGTTTTCGTCGGTTCATCAAAGATGTTGAAAACCGTTTCGTATTTGCCCGCGTAGCCGCGTCCCTGCCGGTAACTAAAAATGAGCTGACCGTCGGCAAGATTTTCAAAGCGCGGATACGTGACGCCTTCTTCGCCAACGCCCGTCATGCGGTGAACGGGTTCGAGTGACGCGAGGTCGTTCGGGCGGGTGGTGCGAAAATAGACAAGGGGCGTGGCGTGCATGTTGCCGCTTACGTGGACGCCGCCTTCGCGGTCAAAGCCGAGCACGATGTTGTTGTGGCTGTCGTAACCGACGCGGCTGGGAAGGGACTTCGTGTGCCAGACGGTTTCGTCGAGGTCGCGCCACGCGATTGTCATCTGGCGGTCGGGGTTGTAGAAGGCGGCGTATTGCCGGTCGCCGCGCGTGAGAAGGGTGAAACCGACGCGGAAATCGGAGCACACGGGAGCGATGTCGGTGATGCCAATTTTCAAGCCGGGGTGGGCGCGGCGCCAGTCGGCGAGAGCGGTGTCGGGAATGGGTTGGAGGTGTTGCGTGGCGAGCGCGGCATGCTGTTGGGCCTCGGCGGCTTCGTCCACGAGTTCGATGGCGAAGTCATCGAGGTGAACGGTGACGCGTGCGCTGTTGATCGAGTGGAGGCGGAGGCCGATGGTCGCGGCGGAGGCCGGGGCAACGCCGTCAAACGAGTAGGAGCGCCAGTCAGGGAAACGCGGGTCGAGCTGGATGAGGATTTCGTTGCCGTGTTTGGCGGCGTTGATTGCCACGCCTTTCCGGTCGTAAAAAACCATGCAGACCGCCATGCCGCGGCCCGAGGTGATTTTCCCCCAGAAGTGGGCGCGGTAGCGCCGCCCTTCGATGGCGGGGAGGGGGGAGGAGAGGAGTTCGCTGCCGCCTTGGTCGTCGTCATCAATGACGGCGAGGCCGAGTTTGCCGGTGCGGGCTGCCTCGGCGACGACGCGGCTTTTCCCGCCGTCAACGCGAGGCGCGGTCCAGCCGACGAGGCCGTCTTCAAAGCCGGGATTTTGGAGCGGGAGCGTGGTGGCGGTTGGCGCATCGGAGGCGAGCGCGAAATGGGCAAGTAAGCCCAAAGACA
>NZ_ABEA03000134.1 GCF_000171235.2 Geminisphaera colitermitum TAV2
CCAAGGTGTTCTCGGGCTTCGCAAGCGAAGCCCCTACGCCGGTTACACCTGCTCCAGTAGTTTGTAGAGGCGGGCGATCATCTTGGTCGGGTCTTCGAAGAGACCGGCGGAGATGAGGGAGTTGTCGAGGATTTGCTCGGCAATCAGCTTGGCCTTGTCGGGCGAAGCTTCGCGCATGGCGGCGAGATGTTTCACGACGGCGTGACGCGGATTGATCTCCAAATTGACTTTGAGCGGCGCGTCGGCCTCGTCCTTTTTCATGGCCTTCATCATGCGGCGCATGTGCGGAGTCATGAACTTGTCAGCGTTGGTCGCGAGTGCTGGAGAATCAACAAGGCGGTCGCTCGCCTTCACGGATTCAACGCGGTCGCCAAGCGTTTCTTTGAGCCAGTCGGCGAGGTTTTTGATTTGGTCTTCGGTGAGCGCGGGCGTGCTGCCTTCGGCTTCGGGGGGCTTGGGCGCGTCGGGGAGTTTCACGTCGGCGTGGTCGGCGGCGATGAGTTTTTTGCCCTCAAATTCGCGGACGTTGTTCATGACGTATTCGTCCACGGCTTCGTAGCAGAAAAGGACTTCGATGCCGCGGGCTTTGAAACCTTCGAGGTAGGGACCGTTTTCGAGGGCTTCGCGGTTGGGGCCGACAAGGTAATAGATTTCCTTTTGCGCGGCGTCGCCTTCGCCAGTGATGCGCGAGAGATAGTCGGCGAGGGAGGTGGTTTTGCCTTTTTCGGTAAGCGAGGATTCGAAGCGGAGGAGTTTTACGAGGGCGTCCTTGTTGGCGTAGTCCATCGCGGCGCCTTCCTTGAGGAAGATGCCAAATTCTTTGTAAAACTCGTTGTAGGTGTCGGGGCGGGCAGTGGCTTCTTCGTCGAGGAATTTGAGGAAGCGTTTGGAAATGACTTTGCCGAGTTTGTCCAAGAGGGCTTTGTCCTGCATGGTCTCGCGCGAGATGTTGAGCGGGAGGTCTTCGCTATCGACAACGCCTTTGAGGAAGCGGAGCCAGTCGGGGAGCAGGTCCTGGGGTTTGGCGTCGATGAGGACTTTGCGGCAGTAGAGGGCGACGGCGGGTTCGAAGCGCGCCATGCCAAATTTTTCCGTGTTCTCCTTGGGGACGAAGAGGAGGGAGTTGATCTGGAGCGGGGCGTCGGCGCTGAAGTGGAGACGCAGGCGGGGTTCGTCCCAGGCGTGGGCCTGGAATTTGTAAAACTCGGTGTATTCTTCGTCCTTGATTTCGTTTTTGGAACGCAGCCAGAGGGCTTGGATGGTGTTGATGCGTTTGCCGTTGAGGTTGATGGGGAACGAAACGAAGGCGCTGTAACGTTCGAGGATGTCCTTGATGCGGTGTTCGGTGGCGAATTCGCCGCAGTCGTCCTTGAGTTCGAGAACGATCTTGGTGCCGCGCGTGAGGTCGGCGGTTTCTTCCACGGTGTAGCTGCCGGAGCCGTCGCTCGACCAGAGATGGCCGGGTTCGTTGGTACGCCAGGAACGGGAGTAAACTTTCACGGACTTGGCGGCCATGAACGCGGCGTAAAAACCGACGCCGAACTGGCCAATGAGGTTGGCGTTTTTCTGACCGTTTTCGCCAAGGGCTTTGAGGAAGGCTTTGGAGCCGGAGTGCGCGATGGTGCCGAGGTTTTCGACGAGTTCGGCGCGCGTCATGCCGAGGCCGGTGTCTTGAATCGTAAGCGTTTTGGGCGTGGCCTTGTCGTCGGTCGTGAGGCTGATTTCGAGGTCGCGGCTGGCGTCCTGAATGTCCTTTTCGGTGAGTTGGAGGTGACGGAGTTTTTCCAGCGCGTCGGAGGCGTTGGAGACGAGCTCACGGACGAAGATTTCCTTCTCCGTATAGAGCGAGTGGATGACGATATCGAGGAGTTGCTTGATCTCGGCTTGGAACTCGAAGGATTGCGGAGTGGTGGTGTTGGACATGGCGATGATTAATGACGAATTACAAATGACAAATGGCTGCCGGAAGCGGCTACCAGAAGGGGGGGCATAAAAAGAACCTCCCGGCTTCTCATCAATTCGTAATTTGGCGTTCGTAATTCGTCATTTCCTCCTACCCCGCCAGCCACGTCGCCGCCGCGCCGAGGATGGCGATGAAGACACCTGCCAACAACGCGTAGAGTCCCCACTTCAACGGCTTCGCCAGCAAAAACAGCCCCCCCCCTGCGAGCACACCCACGCACGCCAGCACCAGCCAGGCCGGGTAGGCGCGGAGCGATTCAAGCGAGATAAGCGGCGTGTCCATCGGAAAAGGTGTTGTTGAACATCTGGCTAACGCAAAACTTCCCGCCCGAAAACTAAAACTCGCCGCCCTCCCGCCTGCCCTTCAACTTTCCCGCTTTCACATGGCCTATCCAACGATTCCGGCGATCCTCGCGGAGCGCGACCTATCCTCCAACGACCTCACCGCCCCCGACCCCCGCGCCGCGCTGCGCATCTACGCATGGATGTATTACGCCCGCACGACCGACGACCGCATCGTGGACATCTTCCGTGAAGGCAGCATCAAGGGCACCTGCACCGGCGGTCAGGGCAACGAAGCCCTCACCATCCCCCTCACCCTCCTTGCCGACAAGACCATCGACGCCATCTCCTTCACCCACCGCGACCTCGGCGGACACCTTATCTGGAGCGGCCACCTCTGCGAACACCTCAACCAGTACTTTGCCAACTCCGGCAGCCCCACCCTTGCCCGCGAAGGCAACGTCCACCACGGCGACCCCGCCAACCGCTCCCTGCCGATGATCAGCCATCTCGGCTCCATGATTTCCAACGTCGCCGGCCTTGCCGACGCCCAGCGCCGCTCCGGCAAACCCGCCATCGGCATTGCGATCTTTGGCGACGGCGGCTCCAGCACCGGCGACATCCATGAAACCCTCAACCTCGCCGCCCTCCTCTCACTCCCGGTCGTCTTCATCATCGAGAACAACCAAATCGCCTACTCCACCCCCACCAACGAACAATACCCCGCCGACGTCGCCCTCTGGACCCGCGCCGCCGCCTACGGCATCGAAGGCCGACCCCTCGACGCCACCGCCGACCCCGTGGAAGTGGCCCGCCAACTCTCCGAGATCGTCGAAAAAGTCCGCACCACCGGCCGCCCTATCCTCGTCGAAGCCAACGTCCTGCGCCTCCGCGGCCACGCCGCCTACGACACCCGCGACTACCTCACCCCCGACCAAATCGCCGCCATCACCGCCGCCGACCCCCTCCCTCCCTTCCGCGCCCGCCTCGTCGCCGCCGGACACGGCCCGGCCATCGAAAAACTCGAAACCGAAATCCGCGCCCACATCGAAGCCTGCATCAAGGTATCCCTCGCCGTCCCGCCGCCCTCGCCCGCCACGCTTCCCGCCGACGCCCTTTGCCCCCCCCCCCCCCCCCATTGCCTGGCAACCCACCGTCAACGTCCAACATCCAACATCCAACATCCAACATCCAATAACCAGCGGGATATCCGCCGTCGCCACTTCGGCGGTGGATGTTGGACCTTCGCTGTGCACAGCGCCAGCGCACCTCACCATGGCGCAAGCCATCAACGCCGCCCTGCGCAAAATCCTCGCCGAACGCCCCGAATCCCTCCTCCTCGGCCAAGACATCGGCGTTTACGGCGGAGCCTTCAAAGTCACCGAAAACCTCCTGCGCGACTTTGGCCGTACCCGCGTCTTCAATACACCCCTTGCCGAATCCGCCTGCACCGGTTACGCCACCGGCCTTGCCCTCGGCGGTTACAGGCCCATTGAAGAATTTCAGTTTGCCGACTTCTCCACCGAAGCCGTCACGCAGATCACCCAAAACGCCGCCACCTACCACTACCGCACCGGAGCGGCGGCCAAAGTCCCCGTCGTTTACCGCTTTCCCTGCGGCGGCGGCATCACCGTCGGCTCCTTCCACTCGCAAGAACTCGAAACCCTCTTCCTCGCCTTCCCCGGCATCAAAGCCCTTTACCCCAGCACCCCGCAGGACGCCTTCAACGCCCTTCTTGCTGCCTACGAAGACGACAACCCCGTCATCCTCTTCGAACACAAAGCCCTCTACCGACGCGGCAAACACCCCGTCACCTGGGACCCCGCCTACCGCGACATCTGGCAACCCCGCCACGTCCGCGCCGGCGCGCACGCCACCCTCGTCACCTACGGCGAAATGGTCCACCACGCCGAGGAAGCCGCCGCGTATCTCGAAAACGAATACGAACGCACCCTCGACGTTTATGACCTCCGTGCCCTTGCCCCGCTCAAACTCGACACCATCAAGGCGTCCCTTGCCCGCACGCACCGCCTCATCGTCGTTTACGAAGGCCACCGCACCCACGGCTTCGGCGCCGAACTCGTGGCGCGCCTCACCGAAGAACACTTCTTCGACCTCGAAGCCCCCCCCCTCCGCATTGCCTCTGCCGACATCCCCGTCCCCTTCGCCCCCGAACTCGAAGCCGCCTACCGCCCCACCCGCGACAAGATCATCGAACAAATCGCCAACTGGCTCGCTCTCTGAATCGTCCCCAAAAAACGCGCATGGAAAACAACGACAAACGAATCGCCGTCCTGATCGACGCCGAAAACGTCTCCTTCAAGCTCGTGGACGAAATTTTTGACGAAATTGCGCTCTTGGGAAGAGTGACGCATCGACGCGTTTACGGCGATTTTACCACCTCTCACATGACCGGCTGGAACGCCGTCGCCACCGACTTCGCCCTGCGTCAAGTCACTCAGCGTCACAGCAAAAACGGGAAAAACAGTTCCGACATTGTCCTTGTGATTGATGCGATGGACATCCTTCACGCCGGGAAAGTTGACGCCATTTGCATCGTTTCCAACGACAACGATTTTACCCGTTTGGCCATGCGCATTGTCGAGGCTGGGTTGGACGTTATCGGCTTGGGCGAAGAGGGAAAAACCGGCCATGAATTTGTTAAAGCCTGCTCAACCTTCAAACATCTCACGGACAAAAATAACGGCCCCGGAAACATTCTTTCCCAAAGTCCCGCAAAACCGAAAACGCTGGAATCCACGGAATCAAACGCCGCCCTCACCGAACCACCACCTCCCTCCTCCGCCAAGACAACGCAGAAAAAACCAGAGGCGCCCGATACTCCAAAACCGCTTTCCCTCTCCAAAAAAAATGTCATTTCCACCATCAAAAATGCCCTCGACAGCTTGGATTCCACGGATGGATGGGTTCCCATCGGACAGGTTGGAAATGTCCTCCACAACCGCTGGCCCGATTTTGATCCACGCTCCATTCAAGGTCTCGGAATCAAAACAAAACAGCTCGGCGCATTCCTCAAAACACTGCCCGATTTTGAAATCACAGTCCGGGGCACGCATCCTCACCTGCGTCTGAAAAAAGCCGCCTGACCCAAGCGTCCTGTCCACCGAATACCACCCACTTTTCTGTATGAAGTCTCTCATTACCGCTGACCGCTGGGCCCGCATCAAACTCTTCGCGATGGACGTTGATGGCATCCTCACCGACGGCACCATTCACACCCACTCGGACGGCACCGAAAGCAAGCAATTCTCCGTCCTCGACGGACTCGGCCTCAACCGCCTCGTCGCCGCCGGCATCGCCACCGCCTGGATCAGCGGACGCTTTTCCGGCGCCACCACCGTCCGCGCCAACGAACTCCGCATTCCCCACATCATCCAGGGCCGCACCGACAAACTCGCCGCCATCCAGGAACTCGCCACCACCCTCAACCTCACCGCCGACGAAATCGTTTACATGGGAGACGACGACATCGACGCCCCCGCCATCCGCTGGGCCGGCATCGGCGTCAGCGTACCCGACGCCATGCCCGCCGCGCATGACGCCGCCACGCTCATCACCAGCCGCCGCGCCGGCCACGGCGCCGTGCGCGAAATCTGCGAACACATCCTTCAGGCCCGGCAAAGCCGCGCCTGAATGAACATCGAACATCCAACGTCGAACATCCAACATCCAATGACGGACACCGGACAATCGAACATCAGACGCCGGACATCGAACAACCCAATGACTCCCCCCCCCCCCCCCCAATCCCCACACGGCATCCTCCCATTGGATGTTGGATGTTCGATGTTGGATGTTGGACGTTCGGCGCGCCACGTAATCTGCGGCCTCGCTCTGCTCACCATCGCCACGCATACCCCCGCAGCTTCGCCATCTGAGAAACCGCGCGCCGAAGCTGCCGCCACCGACGTCCGCGCCAGCGCGCCCATCACCCAGTTCAGCCTCCCCCTCTTCAACGACGAAGGCCAGCGTCTCTCCATCCTCGTTGCCGCCGAAGCCCGCGTCATCACCCCCGATCACATCACCGCCACCGACATGATCCTCACCCGCTACAACCCCGACGAAGGCAACACCATCGACACCACTCTCGTCAGCCCCTCCGCGGAAGCCTTCATCAAGGAACAACGGGTAAGAGGCGACAGCACCGTCAGCATCACGCGCCCCGATTTTCAGGCCACCGGCGCCGACTGGTCCTACAACCACAAAGACCAGCGCATCACCATCGGCCGCGACGTCCATCTCGTATTCAAAGCAGAAATACAGAACATTCTCAAATGAGCCCGACCACCCACACCGCCCGCCTCCTCCGCCTGCCACGGTTAGTCCCCGCGGCCGCCCTCTCCGCGCTCCTTGCCGCCGGCGCCATGCCGCTCCCGAGCCCCGCCCAGCAGATCGCCTTCCCCGGTATCGTTCCCCTGCAAAACGACTCCGCCAAACCTGCCGCGTCCACCGCCGCACCGTCCGCCACGACAACCGACGCCCCCCCCGCCATCAAACTCCCGGCCAGCGCCCAGGCGAAACCCGATCCCAAGCGCGACACCCAACCCACGGAACTCCGCAGCGAAAAACTCGAAATGTGGTCCACCGACACCGAGACCCACGCCATCGCCACCGGCTCCGTCATCCTCACCGCCACCAACCTCAAGATCACCTGCGACCGCCTCGAAATCATCGCCACCCGCATCGGCGGCGACACCGACGAAATCGTCGGCACCCTCGAACGCTTCAAATACCTCCTCGCCACCGGGCGCGTCCGCATCCAGCAGGACGACCGCGAGGCCACCTGCGGCCGCGCCGAAGTCTTCCCGCGCGAGGAAAAAGTCGTGCTCAGCGAAGCCCCCGTCCTTGTCGATCACAGCAACGGCATCATCACCACCGCTGAGCGCATGGTCCTTCTCCGCGGCCAGAAAGCCATTCACGGAGACATGGTCCGCATCATCGGCCCTGCAATCCAGGATCTCGGCGCGAACGCCACCAAGAACGCCGCCGAAGATGCCGCCAAAAACGCGCCCAAAACCGACAAAAAATAATGAGCACCGATCCAGATCAGAAGCCAGAGGCCAGAGAACAGATGGTGGAAGCGGCCACACAGCCGAAGTCCGATTCTGGCCCCAGTCCTCTGGCCACCGACCTCTCTGACGGCGGCGAAGCCGCCGCCTCCCCCCCCCCCACCCCCCCCGGGCCTGTACACCAGATCGAGACCCGTGCCCTCGTCAAAACCTACGGCCAGCGCAACGTCGTTGACGGCGTGGACCTCCACATCCGGGCCGGCGAAGTCGTCGGCTTCCTCGGCCCCAACGGAGCCGGCAAGACCACCACCTTTTACATGATAGTTGGCCTCATTCAGGCCACCAGCGGACGCGTCCTCTACAACGGCCGCGACATCACCCGCCTGCGCATGCACCAGCGCGCCCGCCTCGGCCTCGGCTACCTGCCCCAGGAGCCCTCCACCTTTCGCAAACTCACCGTCGAGCAAAACATCCTCGCCATCATCGAAACCACCAAAACCCCCCGCCGCCAGCGCCGCGCCTGGCTCGAACACTACCTCGAAGACCTCCACCTCACGCACGTCCGCCGCCAGCCCGCCTACACCCTTTCCGGCGGGGAACGCCGCCGCCTCGAAATCGCCCGCGCCCTCGTCACCCAGCCCGCCTTCCTCCTCATGGACGAACCCTTCGCGGCCATCGACCCCATCTCCGTCGCCGACGTGCAGCACATCATCCTCGCCCTCAAACAGCGCGGTATTGGAGTTATCGTTACAGACCACAACGTCCGCGAAACCCTCCGCATCGTGGACCGCGCCTACCTCATCCGCGAAGGCCGCGTCTTCAAGGAAGGCACCAGCGAATTTCTCGTCAACGATCCCGAGGCCCGCCAGTTCTACCTCGGCGAAAGCTTCAATATGTAAGCCACTCTTCCCCCCCCCCCCCTCTGAAAAATTACCACGGAGAAAACAACCAAGTCATGATTAGCCACAAAGAGGCACAAAAAGCGCAAAAACTTCGGCTGCAAAACACCTCTCTTTTTTGCGCCTCTTTGCGGCCATTAGATTCCGACTCCGGCTTGAACTTTGTGCCTCGGTGTCTCTGTGGTTAACTTCTGAACCTCCCGCCTCCACCTCCCACTACCCGCTACCTCTCTTTTTCTTTTTTCCATGACCAACAAGTCCATCCACGGAATCACCGTTTCCCACTTCTACGAGACCTATCAGGAAAAACTCCGTCTCGAACTCGTGACCAGCGGCACCGGTCTGCACCGCCTCATACGCGAAGGCTCCATCAACCGTCCCTCGCTCGCCCTCACCGGCTTCTTCAAATATTTTGCCAACAAACGCATTCAAGTCCTCGGCGCCGCCGAGATGACCTATTTCAAGTCGATCGAACCCCGGCTCCAGATCGACATCCTCAACCAGATGGCCGACCGCGGCATCCCCTGCATCGTTCTCACCCGCAACTTCAACCCCACCCACGCCATGCTCGTCGTGGCCGAGGAGCGCAAACTCCCCATCTTCCGCACCCCCATGATCACGATGCACTGGGTCAACCTTGCCACCCTCTGCATCGACCAGGAATTTTCCCCCGTCTCCACCGAGCACGCCACCACGATCGACATCAAAGGCATGGGCGTGATGATCCGCGGCGAATCCGGCACCGGCAAAAGCGAATGCGCCCTCGCCCTCATCGAACGCGGCTCCCTGCTCGTGGCCGACGACCTCACCGTCATCCGCGTCGTTGAAGACACCCGCCTCCTCGCCTCCAGCCGCGACCTCAACCGCGGCTACATGGAATGCCGCGGCATCGGCATCATCAACATAGCCGAGATGTTCGGCATCCGCGCCATCCGCATCGACAAACACATCGACCTCGTCATCACCCTCCGCGAATGGACCCCCGAGGCGCTGGAGGAGCGCACCGGACTGGAGGAATCGCACTACGAAATCCTCGGCATCCAGATCCCGCACATGGAGATTTACGTGCGCCCCGGCCGCGACATCGCCCGTCTCGTCGAAGTCGCCGCCATGGTGCAGGCCCTCAAAAAAATCGGCCACGACCCCGCCAAGGAATTCAACGACCGCCTCATCGCCTACATGGAGCAACAAGCCGCCGACCGCGAACGCGTCATCAAACCCTTTCGTTCCACCACCGAATCTCATCCCGTGGACTGACACCTGTTCACCGCCATGAAACTCATCGTAGCCATCATCAAACCCTTCAAGCTGGAGCAAGTCCGCGAAGCCCTCACCGCCATCGGTGTCGCCGGCATGACCGTCACTGAAGCCAAGGGCCACGGACGCCAGAAAGGCCATACCGAGGTGTATCGGGGCACCGAGTACAACATCGAATTTCTCCCCAAGGCCGAGATCGAGATAGTGGTCCCTGCCGACCTCGCCGCGCGCGCCGTGGACACGATCATCGAGTCGTCCCGCACCGGCAAAATCGGCGACGGCAAGATCTTCGTTTATCCCGTGGAAGACGTCATCCGTGTCCGCACCGAAGAGCGCGGCGAGATCGCCATCTGATACCCGTTCCCATTCAAAAATACCTCACGCAGAGACGCAAAGGCGCGGAGAAGGCAGTTGGTTCTTCAACGTTTTCGGTGAATTGGCCGTTCAGTTTTGCCCCCCCCCCCGATCCCAATCTCCAAACCCAATCGCGTTTCGAGTGAAGCGAATTTCCCGCCACGCTCGCAACGCCCGCAACGGTTCCGCTTGGGCCGTTGCGACCGTGGCGCCGTTGCGGGAAATCCTGTCTTTATTCGCGCCCATTAGCGCTCATTCGCGGTTAAAAAAGATCGGACATTTCTCTTCCCTCTGCGTCCTTGTGTCTCTGTGGTGAAAAACATGAACCGCTTCCGTCACCTGCCCTCCATCACAAGCCTCCTCCTGATTGCCGCCATTCTGTTGCCTCCCCTCGTCTCGCACGCCACGACCGCCCCCAAAACCACTCCCGCCGTGCAGCAGAACAACCCCCAGACTGTGATCGGCCCCATTGCCACGCAAGTCGCCGCCTTTACCGGCATCGCCATCTCGCCGCTCCTCGGCACCGGAGCCTACGGCGCCTGGCAATGGTGGCAGGCTGACACCGCCGAACGCGCCTCCCTGCCTTGGTTCGCGCAAGTCTGGTTTTGGTTGCCCGCCCTCCTTGTCGTCGGCGCGATCGCGGCCAAGGACGCCGCCGGAGCCGCCCTCCCGCCCGGCCTGAAAAAACCGGCGGACGTCCTCGAAACCGTCGAAAACAAAATCAGCGGCCTCGTTGCCGCCGGAGCCGTGATCCCCTCCGTTGTTGGCACTCTTTCCAACCTCTTGTCCACCCAAACGCAGACCGCCGCCGCAGCCGCAGAGACAGGCGTGGCGGGCGCGGGAGGCGCGGCGGGCCTGATGTCGTCCGGGCTGGCGATGATGCCGGGGCTGGCGTCATTGACTGGTGACATCGGATCGTGGCTGCTCTGGGCGGCGCTGCTGCCGGTCGGGCTGGCGGCATTTGTCGTCGTCTGGATGGCATCGCATGCGATCAACGTCTTGATCCTCCTCAGTCCGTGGGGCGTGATCGACGCCGCGCTCAAGTCGCTGCGCACCGCGCTGCTCGGCGGACTCGTGGCGGTCTCGGCGTTTGACCCTTGGGTGGGTCTGATCCTCTCGCTGCTGGTGATTCTCGTGGCGGCGCTGGTGGCGGGCTGGGCCTTCCGGCTCACGGTATTTGGGACGATTTTCACGTGGGAATTTTTCACCCTCCGCCGACTCCGCTTCGAACCCGACACGCGCGAAAACAAAATGTTTTCCAGCGCCCTCCTGAAGCGCAAAGGCGTGCCCGTGCGCACCTATGGAAGACTGCTCAACGAGCCGGAGAACGGGCGCCTCGTATTTGCCTTCAAGCCCTGGCTCCTCCTCTCCGAGCGTCGTGTGGAGGTGCGCATGGATGCGCCCAGCGTGGGGCGCGGCCTGCTTTTTTCGACCATCCGCGACGAGACGGGCGGCACCGCGCTTATCCTTCCTCCACGTTACAGCGGACACGAAGAGCGCGTGGCCGAGGTTTACGCCTTGGAAGGCGGCGTGCGGGAGGCTGGCATCCGCAAGGCATGGTCTTCGCTCCGCGAACTCTTCGGCGGCAGCGCCGCGCACACGCAGATGTGAATTTCGCAGGGAGCGGCGGCATCTTGCCGCCGAACGAGGCGCAACGCGCCTCACCTCGTCTCGCCGCAAGCATCCCTACATTCAAACTGGCGACGATTTACTGCGGATCTGTTCGGCGGCAAGATGCCGCCGCTCCCTGCGAAAACGTCCCCTGCGAAAACGTTCCCAGCGTAAGATGCTCCCTGCGTGTTTGAATCGCTTGGATACGAATTGGAATCAGGTGAGGGGTTGCAAGAGGAGTTCGTTTTTCTCGGCAAGGGCGAGCGGGGTTTCGGCCCAAGGGAGGCTGAGCCACGCGGTTTCGTCGCCAGTGGCGATGCCGGGAGGCGGTGCGAATACGTGGCCGCTCATGAAGTCAATCAGCACGGGGTCGTGCAGGGGATGCGGGATCATGCCGGTGCGTTCAAGGTCGGGCGTGGTGAGGGAGGGTGGGGCATCGGCGCGCCACCAGCATAAGAGGGAGGGGCGGGTTGCGTTGCGGCGTTGCCAGGCATGGGCGGAGGTGCGGCGGAGAAAGCGGCCGGTGAGAGATTCGCAGCGCGTTAATGGAAAGGTGTCGTCGAATACGGTGAAAACGTGCTGCGCCGCGAAGTAGGAGGGTTTTGGATACGCCACGGTTTTGTCGGGAAACATGCAGAGGAGTCCCTTGGGGTTGCGTCCGAGGAAGCGCGCGCCGTTGGTTTTGACGTAGTGCATGTCGGCCAGTTGGAAGAGATTCATTGGGATGCCGCGGGCGTGGTGGGCGAGGAGGCGGCGGAGGTTCCAGGCGGCTTGCTTGCGTTCGGACCAGTCGTGCTTGCCGAGAGCGAGGAAACGCGAGCATTCGGAGGGTGCGCCGGTTTCGCCTTGGCGCAGTGTGACGTGCGGGGCGTGGCGGGCGCAGAGGCGGGCGAGGTCGTCCACGCAGTCGAATTGTTCGTCGGGGTTGTGGGGGTAAAAATGATACGTGAGTTCGTCGAGCAGACGGGTTTGATTTTCGAGGGCGAGGGTTTGGAGAAATTTGCCGGTGAAATCGTATTCGTCGTGCTCGGCGAGGCCGGGGCCAAGAATGCGGGCGGCGGGCTGGACTTCGCGCAGGAGGGTGGCGGTGCGGATGAAGAAGCGTGTGTAGTCTTCCACGGATACAACAGGGAGCATCGGTTCGTTCCAGATTTCCCATGTATCCACTTTTCCGTTATAACGGTCGGCCATGGCGCGCACCCAGCGGTCCCAGGCGGTAAGGGCTTCGGGTGAGACGGGCAGGCCATCGCCGAGGCCGATGCCTCCGCCGCCGGGGTAGGCGGGGTTGCCGTAGGAGGTTTGCAGCCAGGGGCGGATGCCGTGGGCGAGGCAGCCTTCGACGATATCATCGAGCCAAGCCCACTGATATGCGTCGCCTTTGACCGGTTCGCAGCGCGCCCATCCTGCTTGCACCCGCGCCTGGGTTGCGCCGAGCGCGGCGAGGTGCGGCACGAGCGGGGCGAAGTCAACGTAGGCGCGGTCGATGGTTTCGAGGCCGATGCTCCAGGGCGAGGAGCCAATCTCGCGGGCCGTGCGGGGGCGCAGGCGCGCGAGCGGCTTCCAGCCGAAGTGAACGAGGGCCGGGAGGAGGTCGGTGTTGGGTCGCATTTAGCAGGCAGTGGTGTGTGCAGAGAGGGTGTGCGTGTCAGGGATGGTCGTCGGAGGGGGGGAGGATGAGCGTGGTTTCGTCGGCACCGGACGGATTGGCGCTGGCGGTGTCGCGCGTAATCATCGCGCGGGTGATGTCACTGACGCGCAGGGCGGCGACGTGGCCGTCAAGGAAGCCGACGCTGACTTTGGTTCCGTTGCCATGAGGGCGGGGGTGTGCGTAGCGGAGTCGTTTACCGTCGTCTGTCCCGCGCGAGCCGTTGAGTGCGTGGTCATCAATCCAGCGGGCGTTGTTGCCGAGATCCATCACGTAGATTTGACGGGAGGGCTGGGTGAATTTTTCGAGGGGGTCTTTGCTCATGTAGGAGTTGAAACCGTGGAGCCATTTGGCATCCGGGTTGCACATGTTGCTGGTGAGCCATGCATAGCGATTGGCGACATTCACCTTCACGTTGAGGTAGGGCATCAGGGTGACCATGACTTCTTTCCCTTCGCCTTCGGTGTCGTCGTCGGTGTTGAATCTGGAGTAAGGCAGTTTCCCTCGATGTTCATCGGCGTAGAGGCGAACTGCGGTAAGCCATTGGCGTGTGTTGGCGGCGCATTTGACCTGGCGGGCATGGGCGCGGACTTTGCCGGCGGTGGGGATGATGATCGCGGCGAGGATGCCGATGATCACGATGACGGTCAGAAGTTCCACGAGCGTAAACGCTGCGCATGGTTGGCGCAGCTTGGCTCGCAGGGGGGGGGGGGGAGGAGGGGAGTTCATGGGGGTGATTAATATATGGTGCGCATGGATAGATGCCGATCACTGGAAGTTCGCGGAAGCGTCGAGGGCTCGGTCCTCGGGTGAGGCAACGGGTTGGGGCAGGCGTTGTGGGCGTTGGGCGAGGCGTTCGGGTTCCAGCGGGGCGAGAGTCGCGAGGTCATGGTTGCCCGTGACAAGAGTGTGCAGGCTGGTGTCGAGTCCTTCGAGGCGGATAGCACCATCAAGGTTGTTGTTGCGGATGATGAAGCGGTCTGGGGTGGCGCGACTGTGTGCGCGCGCCCAGACGGCGAGAGGGAAGCCGATGGCTTGATTCCCCTCAATGACGCGCAAGAAGGATTCGTCGGAGCCACCGTTGCTTTCGGCGCAGATGAGAAATTCGGTGGGAGAGCGAGCCGAGAGCGGGCGGGTGTTGTGGAAAATGTTGTCGCGCACGATGGCGCGGGAAAGCGTCGGGCTCAGGTGCAGCCAATGGGAGGTGTGGGAAACGGTCATGGTGAATTCGTTGCCGATGATGGAAACGGAGCCGGGATTGCGGTGTCCGGTGCGGATGACGCCGTTGCGGATTTTGTTGCTGGAGAGCATCACGTCGCGGTCGCCTTCGATGCTGATGCGACGGGGCTCGCCTGCGAGTTCACTGGAAAGGATGTTGCCGGTGATGAGCGTCTGGCCAGAGCCGCTGACGGTGTTGCCGGGATTGGTATGCAGGCGAATGAGGGCTCCGTGGTAGTCTTCGACTTTGGAGCGCCAGAGGTATTGCGGTTCGTAGGGTTCGTCGCGGACGAGGACGATGTTGCCGGTCATGACGAGTTTCTCGCTCCAATACATGGCCACAAGACCGGCGGCGTAGGAGTTGATAACGGTGTTGCCGGTGAAGATGACGTTTTCCCCGCCTTCGCTGCCGAGGGCGTAGTCGGTCATGAAGCGGGCGATGTTGCCGGAGAATAGAACTTGTCGGCCTTTGGAGCCCCAGGCGAGGGTGGTGCCGTATTCGGCCTGATTGTTGGCGATGACGATGTCGTAGGCTCCGGGGGTGAATCGATCGAAGTCGGGGTCGGCTTCGCGACTGCCGCGCTTCACGGTGGCGGCGGTGCCGTAGCCGGGGGACTCCGGGGAGCGCGTACGGTTGTCGTTGGCGTTGCCGCCCCACCAGCGGCACTGGTGGACGATGTTGCGGCTCCAGTTGTCGGTGTGGTGAAGAAATTCGTCGCCTTGCGTGGAACGGGTGATGGCGCTGCCGTCGGTGGCACGGTTGCGTTGCACCCACACGCGGCTGCATTGGTAGAGGTCAACCATGCTGGACATGAAGGCGGCGCGGGAGTCGCGCAACACGATGTCCTGGCTGTTGCGCAGGAGGGCGAGGCTGAAACTGTGTTTGCCGGGAGGGGGAGTGGGGTGGCGACCATGGCTGATGCCGCGGTCAGATCTGCGCTGTTCCAGAGGCAGGGGGGGGGCGAATTCCGGGCGCTCGGCCACGAGTCCCTTGAAGGTGAGCCGGGAGTATCCGTCGGCCATGATGAGCGCGCCGGGCAGGGCTTCGTCGGTGGTGAGGGTTTCGATGAGGGTGAAGTCGAATTCGAGGTCACGGAGGGTGACGTTATCACCGCGAATGGCGAAGAGGGGGCGCGGGTTGGACCATTGAGCCCAAGGGATCGTTCGGCTGGGGCGCAGGCCGACGGTGGCGGGCCCTCCGTCGGTGATGTTCGGTGGCCGTTGTGGGCTCGCCTTCGTGTAATAGTGACTCAGACGGTTTGCATTGATGCGTATCCGAGCGCCGGGTTCGCCGCGAAGGGTGACGCGCGAGGGAAGGTCGATGGTGCTGAGCAGGTAGATGCCGGGCGCGAACACGATCTCGACGGAGCCTTCGCCGAGGGCTTTTTGTAACGCAGCAGTGTCGTCGGTGACGCCGTCGCCAGCGAGGCCAATGTCGGCCGATGTCAAGGCGGCGAAGGAGATCGAGGTCAGGACCAGCTGGGCAAGGCTGGCGCTGACAAGGCGACGGATGAGCGGGGTGATACGCATAAGCAAGGGGAGGGAGGAAAAACGGTGAGATTGGCGGAAGGGATTAACGGTATTTCCGGAAGAAGGAAATTTTTCGCACGCCGACAGCCAGAAGCAGGCCCGTGCCGAGGAGGAGCGCGTAGGTGCCGGGTTCGGGGATGGCCGATGTCACCGACAGAGAGAAGGCGTCGATTCGGGTGTCGCCTGTAGTGGATGTCCCACCGGGACGAACGGAATATATCGAGACATAAGCGACCTTGGAGGATGGTGGGTTTTGGAGGACGTAGCCGGAGGCCACAGAGGTGCCATTGATGCTGAAGTCCGTCACCGTTGCCTTGGATTCGTCATAGCTGAGCGAAAATGTGTTGTTGTTGGTCAGGTTGATGGACGCGTTGAACGTGCCGGTGGCAAGCTGCGCGCTTCTGGAGAGGAGTTCCCATGTGTTGGTTGCCATGTAAATTTTCACCCAGACGTTGGCATTGCCGGTGGGGGCGATTCCCTGGCTGTTGAAAGTGAAACCAAAGCTGAAGTAGCGAGTTTCGGTCGTGGTGTCAGGTAGCGAAGCCGTCACGCTCAGCGTGGCGAGGCTGCCCGAATCGGTATGCTCGCTGAACTTGAAAGGCACCGCGGCACCGACGCCGGCGGAGTTGCTGGATGAGGTGACGTAGCCGTTAGTGGCGTCGCCGCCAAGGACCCAGACACTATTATCGTTGCTGGCCCATGTTGCGCCTCCGATCTCCGTGGTGCTGCCGGCGAGGGTAGAACCGGCGGTGCGGGAGGCAGTGATTGCGAAGGTGTCTTCGATGATGACGGCAGCGGCAAGACGCGGCGCGAGCGGAGCGAGAGCGATCAGGCAAAACATGGAGAATAGATGGTTTTTCATGGTGGGTATCGTGGTGTGTGACAGGTGTGGTGGGCGGGTGGTGAGGAGGGTTGCCGGGTTTGTCTGAACCTAGCGGGAAACGCGTAACGAAGATGAATGATCTCATCCTTGTACGAACGGTATTTTGTCTGAAATGTAGGTTCTCAGTTCGAGCCTGTTTCCAAGCGAAGAAGTAATGATTGTATAATTTGTAATGTGAGAGGAATGAATGATTGGTGTGGGGGAAACGTGTGTGTTTGACATTGCCTGACGGGAGTCGGTGGAGCGTTTTGGTGGGGTATGCCATTTGCCCAGCCACCTGCCCCGGCGCGTGTTTCCCGCCAATATTTTTTGGATATCCTGCACGAGATGCAGCGCCGGGGATGGCCGACGCGCACGATGCTGGCGGAAATGTTTCCGGGGGAGATGCGTCCCGGCGATTCACCCGCGCAGTTGCATCCATGCAATCGGCTGACGGTGAATCTGGAGGGACGGGTGACGCGTGAAATTATGAGCGGCGGACAGCGCAAGACATTGGTATTGGAGCCGGGGGATTGTCTGTTTCTACCGCGGATGGCATGGAGTATCCCGCATTGGGATACGCCGCACTTGGCAATCGCACTGGTGTTCCCGCATGGTTTTTTGCGTTTTTCGATGAGCAACTACTCGTGGCAGGCGGGGCCGCGCTTGCTCGTCCAGCCGTCGCCTTGGGCATGGAATACGAGCAAGGCATTAGGGTCGCCTGGGGCGGATTTGCTGAAGGCGTTGGAAGCGGTGACGTTGGCTCCGCCGGGGGATGCGGAGATGGTGCGGCATATCGTGTTGGCGTTGTTGTCCTGCTCGATCCGGCATCTGGAGGCGGATAGCGACAGTCCGCGCATGCAGCGTCCAGCGCAGGTGTGGTGGGAGACTGTTTCGTATTTGAACAATAACTACGCCGATCCGGAACTGACGCGGGAGAAGGTTGCGACGGCGATGGGCGTGCATCCCAATTATCTGTCATCGCTGGCGGCGCGGGAGAGCGATGGGTTTCACCGCACGCTGGAGGCGATCCGGATGGAGCGGGCGAAGCATCTGCTGAGCCAGGGGAAATGGAGCATCAAGGAAATCGCTACGCAGTGCGGCTATGCGAGTGCGGTGCATTTTAGCCACGCTTTCCGGCGTGTGGCGGGCATCGCGCCGCGGAAAGCGTCGAAGCAGTCAACGGGTGGCTGATCTGGATTTCACGGATGTTACACGAAGCCCCTTGGATGGGGGTGGCGCGGGCGTCTCGCCACAAATGCCGGGCTTAGGCCCGGCGCTCCCAGCGGGCGGGACGCCCGCGCCACTTTGTAATATCAGTTTTTTACTCACCGTCCCATCCAGCCGCCGTCCACGAGGAGGACGGTGCCGTGGACGTAACGGGAGGCGTCGCTGGCAAGGAAAACAATCGGTCCCTTGAAGTCGTCGGGTTCGCCCCAGCGTCCGGCGGGGATGCGGTCGAGGATCGACTTGGCGCGGGCAGGGTCGTTGCGCAATGCCTCGGTGTTGTCGGTGGCAATGTAGCCGGGAGCGATGGCGTTGACGTTGACGCCTTTGCCCGCCCACTCGTTGGCAAGCGCCTTGGTGAGCTGGCCGACGCCGCCCTTGCTGGCCGCGTAGCCGGGGACGTTGATGCCGCCTTGGAAGGTAAGGAGCGAGGCGGTGAAAATGATTTTACCGGAACCGCGCGCAATCATGTCGCGGCCAATCTCGCGGGAGAGGAGGAATTGCGCGCTAAGGTTGATTTCGATGATCGCGTCCCAGTATTCGTCGGGATGCTCGGCAGCGGGTTTGCGGAGGATGTTGCCGGCGTTGTTCACCAAAATGTCGATGCGCGGATGGTCGGCTTTCACTTGTTTGATGAAGGTCATGAGGGCCTCGCGTTTGGAGAAGTCGGCGGCGTAGCCGGTGAATTTGCGGCCAAGCGCGGTCACGTCGCGGGCGACGTTGCTGACCGCACCGCTGGCGGTGGTTTCGAGCGTGGCGCTGACGCCGATGATGTCGGCGCCGGCTTCGGCGAGAGCAATGGCCATGGCGCGGCCGATGCCGCGTTTGCAGCCGGTGACAAGGGCGATTTTACCGTCGAGGCGGAAGGATGAGTTGGTTGGCATTGGAAAAATGGATACGAGTGATGGGAAAATTGATGTAAAGAGTTAGCCTCTGAGACTGGAAAATCTCACGCAGAGGCGCGGAGACGCAGAGGATTCGATCCCGTTTGTCTCTGCGTTTTTGCGACTTTGTGTGAGGTTCATAAAAGAATTAAGTTTCAGTTGAGTTAATTGGTTTACGGCTGCGGAGGAGGCGGGCGGGGATGCCGGCCATGAGGGACCAAGGGGCAACGTCTTTGGTGACAACAGCGCCAGCGGCGAGGACGGAGCCGTGGCCGATGCGCACGCCCGCAGTGATGATGACGCGGCCCGCCACCCATACGTCGTCCTCAATGATGATCGGCGCGAGCGTGAGGCCTTGCTTGGCAATGGGGCGCGTGGTGTCGTCGAAGTTGTGGTTGCCCGCAATCATTTGCACGAAGGGCGCGATGCGCACGTGGTCGCCGATGGTGATGCGTCCGGCGCGGGTGTCGCGGTCACCGTAGCCGATGAGGATGGAACCGGTCTGCACGGAGGAGTTTTCGCCGATGTCCACATTGCCTTGGAGCGTGACGCCGGCGGCGATGGTCGTGTTGGCTCCGATACGGATGGAGCCGTTGCGCGGATGGATGCGCGCGTCAGGGCTGATGCGCGCGGTGGGATCGACAACGACGACGTTGCCGTGGCGGGTGGCCAAGTGGCGTCCGAAGCGGAGCGCGAGGCGCTGCCGCCAAGTGCGGGCGTGCGGCATGCTTTCGCCGCCATCGATCCAGGTCCAGAAGCTCATGTTTGCGAGGGGGGGGGGGGGGAGGGGAGGAGAGTTTTTGCGGATTGGGGAGGAGGCCGTGTTTCACGCAGAAGAGGCGGATGGCGCTCATGGTTTGATCGTAAATGGGTTGTTTCCGATAGTAGCCGTGATCGCCTCCTTCGTGCGGGTGAAATTCGCATTCGTTGCCGTTTTCCAGCATGGCTTCGTGAAAGGCTTTCGCTCCGGCAAAGGGCGTGGTGCGGTCGCCAGTGCCGTGAAAGAGAATCGTCGGCGGAACGTCGGGCCGCACTTGATGCAGGGGCGAGAATGCACGCCATTGCGAACCGAGTTTGCGGTTTCCGTAACCGGCGGGTGAGGTGTCGATGACGGGATTGAGAAGAATGAGCGCGGCGGGGCGAAATGCGGAGGGAGGAGGAACGGTTTCGGAAGTTCCGGCGTAGGGGAACAGGGCGAGCGCCGCCGCCAAATGGGCTCCCGCGGAGCCGCCGCAGGCTGCGATTCGGGCGGGGTCAATACGCAGTTCCGCGGCGTGTTTGCGCAGGTAAATCATCGCGTCCTGCATGTCGGCAACGGCGTCAGGGACGGTGTTGGGCGGCTTGGCCAGCCGGTATTGCGCACAGGCGACGAGGAAGCCCATGTCGGACAGGGATCGGGCTATGAGGTAGTAGCTTTGGGGGCCGTTTTTAACCCAACCTCCGCTGTGTATGAGCAAGACTGCGGGACGCATGGTGTTGGCGTCGGCAGGCTCGGGATTGGGATTGGGATTAAAAACGTGGAGAGTCAGGTCGCCTTGTTCCGTGCTCTTGTAGGGACGGATGAAATCGGGTGCGCGTTCGCGCTGGGTGTCGCAACGGGTTTCGGTGGCGGCGGCCATGACGAGCAACGGAAGCAGGAGGAGGCGGAGTGCGCGAAAAATGTGAAACGTGCGACAAGTCCGCG
>NZ_ABEA03000133.1 GCF_000171235.2 Geminisphaera colitermitum TAV2
TCAACGCTCGAATCGCAACGCGTGTGCAAGGTGCGGGTTACACGGCATCCCCCGTCCGCCAGACGCCGGGAAACATCAGCTTTCGTGGGAAATCAGGCACGCCGCGCTGGCCGCGCAGGAGTTGCGCGACAACGAGGTCAACGGCGTTGGCCGCGATGATGTCGTAACGCTGGTCGATCCCGTGCGCATCTTGCCCGGGATGCCACGAGAGCAACACCGACCGGTCCGCCGCACCGTTCCAGCCCGCGGCGCGCGCGGCGGCGAGCGTGCCGCCGTTGTCCAAAATCAAGGCGTCGGGCGACAGCTTGCGCAGCCAGGCGGCGAGCGTGGACAGCTGAAGTTGACGGCCGTGCTGGTCGCGCCTCGTCATGAGCAGACGTCGCGCCGCCCCCGCCGGGCCATGCGCCAGCCAGGCAGCGCTCCAGCTCCGGTGGGCGCGCTCGTCGATGTCGCCCGAAAAAATCGCGGCGGGCCGGCGCACGCCGCCTTCGCTCAGACGGCGCAACGCCCCCTCCATCGCCTCATAATGGAAATGCGCCGCGCGCGAGAGCGCCACCGGCCATTCGGCGGTGCCGATCACGGCCATCGAGAAGTCCGCCCACGGCCAGGTGATCGTCACGTCCTCGTGCCGTACCACTGGAGCGAATACAATGCCGGTGATGCCTCGCGCCCGGATGATCGAGGCCAGCCGTTCGGTCCGGCGTTCTGCGCGTCCGCTCATGTCGCCCAGCCAAAAAACCTCCAGTGCGTAGCCCGCCTCTGCCGCCCGCGCCCGCGCTCCCGCGGCAACGCTGTCGAAAAATCCACCCGCCACCGCCATGTCTGCGCGCGTGCCCTCCGCGCACACGAGCGCGATGCGTTCGCCGGTCGGCAGCGCGTGACCGCGGCGCACACTGGCCATCAATTCGGCGACGCGGGGATTGGGTCGGTAGCCAAGTTGGCGCGCCGCTTCGCGCACGCGTTGGGCCGTCGCGGGCGGGATGTTGGGCGCTCCACGCAGGGCATACGACACCGATGACACGGCAAGCCCGGTGGCGCGCGCCACGTCCTTGAGTGTGGCGCAGGGCCTTTGTGCATTCTCATCGGTCTGGGTTTCGGATGGTTGCATGATTTTGACGGATTTTAGTGAACGATTTCACTAAGGGGCGGCTCGCCCTCGCGCAAGCCCCGCTCCACGGTCCTGTTTTTCTCCCATGCAGACCCACGTTCTCGAAACCGATCTTCTCGTCGCCGGCGGCGGCATGTCCGGCGTTTGCGCCGCTCTCGCGGCGGCTCGCAACGGCGCCCGCGTCGTCCTCGTGCAGGACCGCTCCATGCTCGGCGGCAACGCCTCCAGCGAAATTAAGATGCACATCGTCGGCGCCGACTGCCACGGCGGCAAACCCGGCCTCCGCGAGTCCGGCATCATCGAGGAACTCCGCCTCGACGACGCCGTGCGCAATCCCCACCGCTGTTACGCGCAATGGGATCTGCTCCTTTACGAAAAGGTAAAACTCGAACCCAACATCACGCTCCTCCTCGACACCATCGTCACCGGCGCCGAGGTGAAGGACGGCATCATTACCGCCGCCCACGCCGTGCGCCACCCGACGGAGGACGCGTTCACGATCCGCGCCAAGTTTTTTGCCGATTGCACCGGCGACGGACGCCTCGGCGTCGAGGCAGGCGCGGATTACCACGTGGGCCGCGAAGCGAAATCCGAATACAACGAAACGCTCGCGCGCGACATCGCCGACAAGCACACGCTTGGTAGTTCCATTCTCCTTACAGGACGCAAATACGACAAACCGCAGCCCTTCATCGCCCCTTCGTGGGTGCGTAAATTCCAGAAGAGCGATTTCAAATACCGCCCGATCAACAGCTACGAATACGGCTACTGGTGGTTCGAATGGGGAGGCCAGTTCGACACGATCAAGGACAACGAAAAGATCCGCCACGAACTCCTGCGCATCACGCTTGGCGTGTGGGATTACATTAAAAATTCCGGCGACCATCCCAACTCCGCCAACTGGGCGCTCGACTGGGTTGCGCCCATTCCCGGCAAACGCGAAAGCCGCCGCTTCCTCGGCGCGCACGTGCTCAAGGAGCAGGACGTGCTCGGCGGACGCATTTTCGACGATCAAGTCGCTTACGGCGGTTGGGCCATCGACCTTCACCCGCCCTCCGGCGTGGACGTGCCCGACGAACGTCCCTTCACACCCACGCAATTCAAACACATCTACACGATTCCCTTTGGCTGCTACCACTCGCGCAACATTGGCAATCTGCTCTTTGCCGGTCGCAACATCAGCGCCACGCACGTTGCCTTTGCCAGCACACGCGTCATGGCAACCTGCGCCATCGGCGGCCAGGCCATCGGCACCGCCGCCGCGCTCTGGATGAAGTCTGACGACAAAACCAACGACCTGCGCGTCCTCGCCGCAAACAAGGCAAACATCATCGCACTCCAGCGTCGTCTCCAACGCGACGACGCCTGGCTGCCGTCGCTCCCGACCAACGCCGATCCGGCGAACATGTTGCGCGCCGGCAATGTCAAAGCCTCAGCTACCAGCGAAGTTACTGGTATCGGCGCAGCCGCTACAAACGTCCTCGACGGCACCCCGCGCGACCTCAAGGCGAGCTTTGCCTTGGACGCCTCGCAAGGCGCATCCGCCCGCTGGACGGGCGACACGGACAGCATTCACCGCTGGGAATCCGCCGCCTTGCCCGCCACGCTCACGCTCGCCCTTGCCGCACCCGCCGCGATCCGCGAAGTGCATGTGACCTTCGACAGCGGTTTTGAACGCGAACTGATCCTTTCCATGAGCGACAGCCACACGAGCCGCAGTGTGCGCGCCGCGCAACCGGAGACGGTTAAAGATTATCGCCTCAAGCTCGACGGCAAAGTGATCGCCGAAGTAACGGGCAACTGGCAACGCAAACGTATCCATACACTCGCTACACCGATGACCGGTTCCAAACTCGAAATCGAAGTCCTCGCCACCAACGGAGCCGCCGGAGCGCGCGTTTACGAAGTGCAGGCCTTCGCGTGAGTGACCTGATTAACTGACGTTACACGGACAATGCCAAGGAGGGCGGGTCTCCCGACCTATACGCGCTAACATCTTTTCAATCGCCACGCATTTCTTGAGATTATTTCAGCAGAAAACAGCGATTTTTAGATTTAAAAGGCTGGTTTGAATCAAAAAATGAAGAAAAAAACGAAACATGTTAGCGCGTATAGGTCTCCCGACCCGCCAGACGCGGCGCAGCCGCGCCCTTCCGGTTCCGGATGGGCGACGCTGCGCGTCGTCGGCGGGTCAGGAGACCCGCTCTCCAATGGAAAACTCGCATGTCGCCTGGGAAAATGGTGGAGGTGGCGGGAGTTGAACCCGCGTGCCCGTAACCTTTGCGTAAAACATCTACCCTTATAGTGCCGTTTTTATCTCGTTGTCGTTACGCGACTGCACGCGCTTAAGCGTCAACCAACCCACGGAATGAAGAGAGGCTGGTCCGGCCGCAGATAGCCCGGTCCAACGTGCCTGCTAATCGACGTTCGCTTCACCTAGCAGGTGTCAGCGGGCGAACGAGGAGCCGTATTTAGGCTGCCAGGGGCATTTCTTCGTAAGTGCCGTTTATTTTTGTTTTGAAGGGGATTTAACGAGAGACCCTCAACTCTCGAAGGGCAGCTCTACGCGCCAATCATGGGTCGAATCCAGAACACCCCCGAAAATCGAGTGATCGTATCCGACGGCGCAAAAGCCGGGATGGATCAAAGAACAAGGCGGCAAACCTGCCCGCTTTCGCTCTTTTTTCAAACCGCTTTCTTAAAGTGGTGGTAGGACCTGGATTCGAACCAGGGAAGGCGTAAGCCAGCAGATTTACAGTCTGCCCTCGTTGGCCACTTGAGTATCCTACCAAAAAGAGGAAGGGCGAATGTCCAAGCTCACGCACGGACTTCAAGTGTTTTTT
The DNA here is from genome assembly GCF_000171235.2 of Geminisphaera colitermitum TAV2. GTDB lineage: Bacteria > Verrucomicrobiota > Verrucomicrobiia > Opitutales > Opitutaceae > Geminisphaera > Geminisphaera colitermitum. The sequence continues at coordinate 3,952 of NZ_ABEA03000133.1, forward strand.
TCACCAAATTGCGCTTTCGTCATGAAGCACCTCCAAATCCGGTGCCGGGTCCGGTCCGGCGACAAGTGGGCGAGCGTGACCTGATCGTGCTGGCGGACGGCCCGGAAATGAAGGTGGGAGCGGAGCAGGCTTCCGGTAAAATAAGAGAGGCAATTTCCATCTCCATCATACAATTTTGTTCCCGACCAACCCATGATAACGTCTTCGTCTCCCGCTCCATCGCCTGCTTCCGTTGCAAATTCCTCCCCTGTTTCCAGCGCCTCCCGCCCGCGCCATGCGGCACCAGCGGGGTTGCTGTGCGATTTGCTGGCGCATCCCGAACGCACCCGGATAGCCACGACGGCGCCGACGTTTGGGTGGATTGTCAATGGCGGGGAGTCCGGTCCGGCGCAGGCGGCGTATCAGGTGCGCGTGCGGGAGCATTCGGGGTCAACGGTGTGGGATTCGGGATGTGTGGCATCGGCGCAGTCGGTCAATGTGGAGTTTGCAGGGGGGGGAGGGGGATTACGTCGTGGTGGGAGGTATGCATGGCAGGTGCGAACATGGGCGGATGGGGCGGCGATGGATGAGTCGGAGGCGAGTCCGTGGTCGGAGGAGCAGGTGTTTGCCGTGGCCGGCGACGCGGGCGAGGCGATTGGGGCCAACGGCGCGCGGGAGTTGATGAGCGTGTATCCGCTGGAAACGGTGCGCGTGCCGCCGGCGCGGCTGGAGCGGGATTTGAGCCGCGTGGTCGCGGGCGCATCGGACGGGTGGACGGTGGATTTTGGACGGCAGGCGTTCGGGTGGCTGGAGTTGGAAATTGAATACACGGGGGGGGGGGGAGGGGAGATTGTGCTGGCGGTGAGGCTGGGCGAGGCGGCGCGTGGCGGCGTGCTCGACCGGATGCCGCCGGGATCGGTGCGTTATGCGGAGTCGTCGTTGCGGGTGCGCGCGGGACGGCACACCTATCGCGTGCAGACGGAGGCGGATGAGCGCAACAGCACCAGGCCCGCGGCGATCAAGCTGCCGGAGGCGTTGGGAGTGGTGTTGCCATTCCGATTTGCGGAGGTGGAGGTGCCGCGGGAGTTGCCATCGGCCGCGGTCATGCTGCACGCGGCGACGCTGGTGCGCGTGCAGTATCCGTTCAACGAATACGCTGCGTCCTTTCGTTCCTCGTCGCCGGAACTGGACCGGGTGTGGGAGTTGTGCCGTTACAGCATCCAGGCAACGTCGTTCGCGGGGTATTACGTGGACGGGGACCGGGAGCGGATTCCTTACGAGGCGGATGCCTACATCAACCAGCTTTGCCATTACGCGGTGGACCGGGAGTTTTCGCTGGCGCGGCGGACTCACGAATATCTGTTGTCGCACCCGACGTGGCCGACGGAATGGAAACAGCATTCGATCCTCGTGGCGTGGGCCGACTACGAGGCAACGGGCGATGCGCGGTCATTGAAACGGCATTACGCCTGCCTGCGTGACGAGAAACTGCTGCTCCAGCATGCGCGGGCGGACGGCCTGCTGGCAACGGGCTGCCTGCGCGATGTGGAGCCGAAGCGGACGGACGTGGGCGACTTGGTGGACTGGCCTCCGGGCGAGCGCGACGGGTTTGATTTTCGTGATGTCAACACGGTCATCAATGCGTTCCATTATCGCACGCTGGTCGTGATGGCAAAGATCGCGCGGGCGGCGGGGCACGACGCGGATGCGGTGGAGTTCGAGCGGCGGGCGGAGGTGGTGCGCGTGCGGTTTAACGAGGTGTTCTTTGATCGAACTCGCGGGGTGTACGTGGATGGAGAGGGGAGCGATCATGTGTCGATCCACGGCAACTTGTTCGCGCTCGCATTCGGGCTCGCGTCAGAGGGGGGGGGGGGGAGGCACGACGGGCGAGCGTGGCGGCTTACGTGAAATCGCGTGGCATGGCGTGTTCGGTGTATCCGGCGCAGTTTTTGCTGGAGGGGCTTTTTGAGGCGGGCGAGGCGGATCATGCGGTGGCGTTGATGTCAGGCGGCGGACTGCGTAGCTGGCAAAACATGCTGGCTCACGATGCGACGATCACATGGGAGGCGTGGGATCAGTCGTTGAAGCCGAATCAGGATTGGAACCACGCCTGGGGCGCGGTGCCGGGCAATATCGTGGGACGCTACGTGCTCGGGGTGCGCCCGCTGGAGCCGGGTTACGGGCGCGTGCTCGTTGCGCCGCAGCTTGGCGGCCTGACGGAGGCGTGCGGCGTGGTGCCGACGATTCGCGGGCCGGTTCGCGTGCGTGCCTGGCGCGAGGGCGGACGCGCCGATGGACGTGTGCGTTGCGAGGCGCAGGCTCCGGCCAATGTGACGCTCGAGGTGCGCGTGTAGAAGAATACGTGCCTTCCGTTACCGGTACGAGCGGGATTGATGCCCTGACTCCAATGGGCTACTCTTGTTTTTCTTTTTCCAATATCGATCCATGAACCGTAACCGCATTCTCGTTGTGGAGGACGATGACGGCACCACGCGCAGCCTTGCCGCGGGGCTTGCCGCAGAGGGCTTCGAGGTGCGCACTGCGTCCAATGGTGGTGCAGCCGATGCCTCGCTCGCTGCCCATCCTTCCGAATCGCCCGCCGATCTTGTCATTCTGGATTGGATGCTGCCGGGGATCGACGGCATCACCCTGCTACGACGTCTCCGGGCGCGCGGCCAGCGCATGCCCGTGCTTCTGCTCACCGCCCGCGATGCCATCGACGATCGCGTGCAGGGACTGGAGGCCGGTGCCGACGATTATCTGGCCAAGCCCTTTGCCTTTGCCGAACTGCTCGCCCGTGTGCGTGCCTTGCTCCGCCGCTTCACCACTCCCCGCGAGCCTTGGCAGCGCTCGGTCGCCGACCTCGCCATCAATCTCGAAACACGGCTCGTCACACGCGCCGGGCGCACCATCGACCTGACTCCCCGCGAGTTCGATCTTCTGTCCTACCTCAGCCTTCACCAAGGCGAAGCCGTCAGCCGCGATCAACTCGCCCGCGAGATTTGGAGGGAAAACAACCGCGCCACTCCCATCGACAATGTCATCGATGTCCACATCGCCCGCCTGCGCCGCAAGATCGACGAAGCCAGCCCCGGCGCGGAGAAACTCCTGCACACCTTGCGCGGACTCGGCTACATGCTCCGCTCCTCCGCATCATCTGCCGTCTCCTCCTCCGCTTCGCCACGCGCGCCATCGGAGACATCCGCCAATCCGGAACACGAAAGTCGCACCTCATGAGAGCCTGGTGGGGATCTCTTTCACTACGCGCGCGACTCGCCTTTGCCTTTGGGGCGATGGCCGCCGGGGCGCTCCTTTTCCTGCTCGCGATCGTTGCGCGCACCATCGGTATCCAAAATTTGGAGCAAGGGAAAATCATCCCGGCGACCCTCTTCGCCTTCGCTGTATTTTTCGTTGGCGGCTGGTTTGTGGCTGGCTGGTGTCTGCGCGAAATTGGGCGCTTGGGAGGACGCGCGGTAACGACGCTGTCATCCACCGCGACCGGCGTCACCGCCACCCGGGTGCTTCCCGCCGAATTGGAAGGACTGGCCTCCCTTCTTCGCCGCGAAACCGCGCGGCATGACAGCGTCCTCGCCGAACTCAAGCGCTTCACCGCCGACGCCGCCCACGAACTCCGCACTCCGCTTACCGCCATGCGCACCACCGGCGAAGTCGCGCTCCGCGCCGCCGGGGACGATCCGCATTCCATCGCCAACCCCGTCCAACTCCGCAGCGCCCTTGAGACCATGCTGGAGGACGCCCTTCGCATGAACAATCTCCTGGAGCGGCTTCTCCGTCTGGCCCGGCTCGAAAACGACAACCTCGTTCTCCGCCATCGTTCGCTGCAACTCGCCGAGCACCTCGCCACGCTTTGCGACAACCTCCACGTGCTCGCCGAAGAAAAACAGCAACGCATCGAACTCCACTGCCCCCCCGCGATTACCCTCACCACCGATCCCGAAATCCTCGACCACGCCCTCACCAACATTCTCCACAACGCCATCCGCTACTCGCCTCCGCAGTCCACCGTGCGCGTGGACGCCCGCCTCTCCCCGGCCTCCATTCCCACCCTGCTTATCGACATCGCCGACCAAGGCCCCGGCATCGCGCCCGAGCACCAACCCCGCATCTTCGAACGCTTCTATCGCATCGACGCCAGCCGCTCCCGCAACGGGGAGGATTCCGCCGATACCTCCGGCGCCGGGTCGGGGCTGGGCCTCTGTATCGCCCGCACCGCCATCGAGCGCCTGCACGGCACGATCACGCTCAACAGCACCCCCGGCCAAGGCACCTGTTTTACCCTGAGGCTGCCTCTCGTTCCGCATCAGCCAACCTGAACAAAACGTCAGGTTCGGGTTATTGTCCGCCCCTTTCGGACGGCGCATCTTGGCGGATGAACCACCCGGTCGGTCTCTCATCCCGATCGGACTACCATGCCAGTCCTTTGCGCCTCTTCGTGTTCATAGGGCTGGCGTCAAACCACTAAACAAACCAACCATGAACAAGTTCATTGTCACAACGTTTCTGACAGTCATCTCAGTCGGGGCGCTCCATGCGCAGAGCATCACCCGCAACAACAACACCGCGTCCCTCTTGGGACAGCGTTATGCGACCGCCGAGGCGGAGTACTTCGACATCGATAGCTCCAACATCAACCATGGCGGCGCACTCGGCATCAACCTGCCCATTGCCGCCAATTTCGATGCCCTCTTCCGCTACAATTACGCCTGGGAAGACGGTCATACCAGTCAGGAAGAGCAAACCGCCACCGCCGGCATCAATGCCTGGTACGATGCCGCCGCCAGCCTTCGGGTCTTCGCCGGCGGCGACCTCGGCTACACATGGGGCGATGCCGTTGCCAAGGACGATTGGTTTTATCGTGTCCGCGCTGGCGGCGAATATACTCTCACCTCGAGTTTGAGCCTCCTGGCGTATGCCACTTGGTCGGACGGGCTTGATAATCACATCACCGACTATTGGAGCGGCACGGCGCAGGCCGCTTACTGGCTTAGCTCCCAAATCGCCGTGACCGCTCGCGCCACATGGATCGAGGGAGGCGACTTCGCCTATGGGCTTGGCGTTCTGTTCAAGTTCTAACGCAACATCCCCTCATGAATACGAACCGCCCCCCCCCCCCCCCCCGGGGGGGGCGGTTGTATCCATAATATCCCTCCGCGTCACAAGACGCCGCCCTGTCGCGCACCTGCCTGAAACCACTGCCATGATCGCCACCGAATCACCAACCCGCGTCGTCTCGAAGCCGTCCCGGCCCCGCCCCCTGGACAAGCCAGCTTCGCCCAAGGCACCCCAAGGACTCGCAACACCCCAGCAACTTGCCGCCCATGTGGCCGGGCTTCTCAACCGCCACCACCCCCTCCGTGATGGCGAACCGCCGTTTCTCCCCCGTCACGTCTCGATTATTTATCAAGGCCGTTACGGCAATGCCAACGTCTATCGCTACACCGACGCCAGCCGCGATCTCATCGTCAAGGACTTCTCGCGTTGCGTCTGGTGGTTTCGCCACGTCATGGGCCGCCGTTTCGTATCCAAAGAATGCGGCGTCATTCACTTTCTCAAAGACCTTCAAGGACGCGGCATCGTCACCGATGCGCACAAGCTCGGTCCATTTACCTTTTGCTACACCTGCATTCCGGGCGCCTCGGTCGGCGCCATGAGCAAAGCCGGACGAAAGCTCCCCGCCGCCTTTTTTCAGCGCTGGGACCAACTCGTCCAGGCCATGCATCAACGCGGCATCGTGCACCTCGACATGCGCAACACCGGGAACGTCCTCGTCGGCGACGATGGATGCCCCACCATCATCGATTTCCAATCCGCCCTCCGCATCCGGTTTTTGCCCCGCTTCATCAAAAACATCCTCAAGCGCGTTGACCGCTCGGCTGTCATCAAAGGCTGGATACGCCACGGCGATTCCCCCCTGCCTCCGGAACAGGCGGCTTGGTATGAGAATTTCCTGAAGACACGAAATCTCTGGGTTTCACTGACGCATCCCTTGCGCCTGCTCACCACCCTGTTCTGGCGTGTGGTTGCCCGCTTCCGCCGGACTAACTGAAACGCTCAACACGAGCCGCGCCCCGTCCGTCGGGGTGGCCCGGGCATGACGCTCATCCGCCAGCTTGTCGTAAATGCGATAGTTATTTCCATCCACTCCGTTTAGTCTGTCGGAAAACTGATGCAGAAAAACGACATTACAGGCGTGGACAGCAAGGGACTTGGCTGGGACGAAGCCCGCGCCCGGCTGGCTCTCCACGGGCCCAACATCGCCACCCCCCGCTCCACCGCCGCCTGGTATTCGCTGCTTTGGCACGCTTTCAAAAACCCCTTCAACTACGTCCTCCTCTTTCTTGGCATCATCTCCTGGCTGACGGACGATCTCAAGGCCGCCACCGTCATGCTCTCCATGACCGTCATGGCGACCGGCGTGCGCTTCTGGCAGGAATACCGCTCGCGCGTGCACACGGATTCCCTGCGCAACCTCGTGCGCAATACCGTCACCGTTCTTCGCCATCCGTCCTTGTTCTCCGGTCCGGCCAACCTGCGCCCGCCGCCAACGCCCGCCGAGATTCCTATGGAGGAACTGGTTCCCGGCGACCTCGTGCAACTCTCCGCTGGCGACATGATTCCCGCCGACGTTGTCTTTCTCGATTCGAGCGCGCTCTTCATCAACCAGTCCCCTCTCACCGGCGAATCCATGCCGGTCGAGAAACGCCCCCACCCCGCTCGCGCCGCCTCTCCCGCCGTCTCTCCCGCCGATGACCTGGACTCGCCCCACCACGCCTTCATGGGCAGCAGCGTCGTCAGCGGCAAGGCCACCGCCCTCGTTCTTGCCACGGGACCCCGCACCCGGCTGGGCGCCATTGCCGCCACGCTGCATGTCCGGCAACCCGAAACCGCCTTCGACCAAGGCGTGAACAAAGTCAGCGGCACGCTCATCCGCGCCATGCTCGCCATGGTCCCCGTCGTCTTCCTCCTCAACGGCATGGATCAGGGCGATTGGCTCGAATCCTTTTTCTTCGCCGTGGCCATCGCTGTCAGCCTCACCCCCGAGATGCTGCCGATGATCGTCAACACCAACCTCGCCCGCGGTGCCGTCGTCATGGCCCGTCACCGGGTCATCGTCAAACGCCTCGGGGCGATGCAGAGCTTCGGTGCGATGGACGTCCTCTGTACCGACAAAACCGGTACGCTCACCCAAGGCCGGACCGTCCTCCTCCGCCATTTCGACCCAGAAGGCCGCCCGGACCGTCGCGTCCTTGAGCACGCCTACCTCAACAGCCGCTTCCAATCCGGCCTCAAAAACCTCATCGACACCGCCATCATCGACCGGGCCGCCCTGCTCGGTCTCCGCGAAGCCGCCGCCGCCTGCACGCTTGTCGGCGAACTCCCCTTTGATTTCGCCCGTCGCCGCATGTCCGTCGTCATCCGCCGTCCCGGCGGCGGTCCTACCCAACTCGTCTGCAAAGGGGCCGTCGAAGAGATGCTCTCCATCTGCGACAACATCGACATCGGCGGGCGCATTCAACCCATGACCGACGCCGTCCGCGCCCGCATCAAAACCCTGCGCGACGAATTCAACGACGATGGCATGCGTGTGGTTGCCGTTGCCTATAAAGCCATCGCCTCCCGCTCCGGGCCCTTCACCGCCGCCGACGAAACCGGCCTCATTCTCTCCGGCTACATCGCCTTCCTCGATCCGCCGAAGGACACCTCCGCCCCCGCCCTCCGCCTTCTCCAGAACCACGGTGTCGCGGTGAAAATCCTCACTGGCGACAACGTTCCCGTGGCCCGCCGCATCTGCCGCGATGTCGGCCTCGACGTTGCCTACATCCTGACCGGCTCCGATATCGACGCCCTCGACGACGACGCTCTTCCCGCCGCCGCCGCCCGCACCACGCTCTTCGCCAAACTCGAACCCGTGCAAAAGGCCCGCGTCGTCTCCGCCCTCAAACGCGCCGGACACACCGTCGGATTTTTGGGTGACGGCATCAACGACGCACCAGCGCTCCGTGAAGCCGACGTCGGCATCTCCGTGGAAGGTGCGGCCGCCATCGCGCGCGAAGCCGCCGACATCATTCTCTTGGAAAAAAGCCTCATCGTGCTCGAACGCGGCGTAGTCGAAGGCCGCCGGGTTTTCGGCAACATCGTCAAATACCTCAAGATGACCACGAGCGCCAATTTCGGCAACGCCATCAGCGTGCTCCTCGCCAGCCTCGTGCTTCCCTTTCTCCCGATGATGGCGATTCACCTCCTCATACAGAATCTCCTCTACGATTTCGCCCAGCTCTCCATGCCGTGGGACACCGTGGATGAGTCCTGGCTGCGCCGCCCGCGCAAATGGTCCGCCTCCGGCATCACGCGCTTCATGCTTCGCGTCGGACCCGTCAGTTCACTTTTGGATATTATCATGTTTCTCGGGCTGTGGTTTATTTTCGGAGCCAATACGCCGGACAAGGAACACCTTTTTCAATCCGGCTGGTTTGTCGCCGGGCTGTTCACGCAGACGCTCATCATGCACTTCGTGCGGACCGAAAAAATTCCCTTCGTGCAAACCAAGGCCGCGCCGCCCGTGCTGCTGCTGACCGGCTTCGTTCTGGCGGTCGGCTGCCTGCTGCCCTTCACCGCGCTGGGTCGATCCGTGGAACTCGAAGCCTTGCCCCCCGGCTACTGGCTGTTCCTGGCCGCGACTGTCGGCGGTTACTGTCTGCTCATGCAGTATGTAAAACGCCGATACATCAAAAAATACGGCGAATGGCTGTAGTGTTCGATCACGGACGCGGACACGGACGCAGACGCGGGCTCCGGCTTATGGGGCGCGCACGATGGTTGCGACGGCCATCGCCGATGTGTCGCAATGAGAAAGCGACACGAGCACGTGGGTGCCGCCGATGTGTCGCAGAAGGGCTTCGCCGCGTTCGTCGAGACGCACGCGCGGATCGTGGCGCGGGCCGTGATGGATGGAAATGGATTTCCAGCCGAGCTCGGCACCGATGCCGGTGGTGAAACATTTGGATACGGCCTCCTTGGCGGCGAAGCGCGCGGCAAGGTGTTTGGCGGGATGTTTCATCGAAAGGCAGTAGGCGCGTTCTTCGTCGGTGAAGACGCGGCTGAGGAAGCGGTCGCCCTGGCGTTCCCATACGCCGCGCACGCGCTCGACTTCGATGATGTCGCAGCCGAGGCCGAGCAGCACGCCGCCGGGCGGGATGGCGATTGGCACGGCGGGCGGGGGGGGGGGGAGGGATGAATCAGGCATTGTAGCGAGTTTTTGGATAGTTGAGGTCGGGCGAACTAACGCGACGGAAGACGTTCAACATTTAACACTGAACATTTAACATTGAACACTGAACGGAATGCCGGACGGAGCGGCCTCATCCGCCAAACGAACTGTTCCCTGTGCTTTCATTGAATGTTAAATGTTAAGCGTTTAGTGTTAAGTGTTTGCTTGGTTTTCGTTGTTGTTGGGCGGAGTTACGCTGGCTCGTTCATGCGGGCCTTCATCTCGCGGACGGCTTCCTCGATGCCGGTGAAGAGGGCGCGGGAAAGGATGCTATGGCCGATGTTGAGTTCGTGCAGGTGGGGGACGGTGCGGATGTCGCGGACGTTGACGTAACTGATGCCGTGGCCGGCGTTGACCACGAGGCCGGCGGCGTGGGCGCGGCGGGCGCCGTCGATGAGGCGGTCGAGTTCGGCGGCGCGACGCGGGGTGTGCCAGGCGTTGGCCCAGGCGCCGGTGTGAAGCTCGACCCAAGGCGCGCCGACGGCGGCGGAGGCTTCGATCTGGGCGGCGTCGGCGTCGATGAAGAGGCTGGTCTTGATGCCGGCGGCGGTCATGGCCTCGACGCAGGCGCGCACGCGGTCGTGGTTGGCGACGACGTCGAGTCCGCCTTCGGTGGAGACTTCCTGACGGTTTTCGGGGACGACGCACACGGAGTGCGGTTTGAGCTGCAAGGCCAGGTCGATCATGGGCTGGGTGCAGGCCATTTCGAGATTCACGCGGGTCTGGCACGCCTCGCGCACGCGCCACACGTCGCGGTCCTGGATGTGGCGGCGGTCTTCGCGCAGATGGATCGTGATGCCATCGGCGCCGGCCCGTTCGGCGAGCGTGGCGAGGGCCACGGGATCGGGTTCCACGGGGCCGCCCACGGTTTGCTCGTAACCGCGGTAGCGTGCCTGCCGCAGCGTGGCGGCGTGATCGATATTGACTCCAAGCAGCATCATAAAAGTAAGTGGCGTGCAGTCTCCAACCGCACCCGGCGCAGGGCCAAGCAGGAAAACCGCGCGGGAAAATTTCCCGTCAGGACTGGCGAATGGGCCAGATTGCGTTTGACAGGTGGATTTTGAAACGGTGTTTTCCGACCTTTTATGAAAGTCGTCTCTTCCATCAAATCAGCAAAGAAGCGTCATCCTGACTGCCAGGTCGTGCGTCGCAAGGGTCGCATCTATGTCATCAACAAGACCGATCCGCGTTACAAGGCGCGCCAAGGCTAATATCGCTCAACTAGCGAATTAAAAGGAGTTTATTTAATCCAACCCAATTACCATGAAAGCCGAAGGTCATCCCGTTCTCAACAACGTCTGTTTTCTCGACGTCGCCACTGGCAAGCGTTTCCTCACCAAGTCCACCATGAAGTCCGCCCGCAAGGAGCAGATTGATGGCGAGGAGTATTTTGTCGTGTTGCGCGACGTGACGATGGATTCGCATCCCGCCTACACGGGCGAGAAGCGCATCGTCGATACCGCCGGTCGCGTGGAGAAGTTCACTTCAAAATTCCGCCGCGCCTCCAAGAAATAACCCGCCGCCAGCCAGACGCTGGCAGGGTCTGTTTCCCAGACGACTTCCTCTCTCATTCGCAAAACGCCCGGGCCTTCTCGCCCGGGTGTTTTTTTGCACGCAGCTTGCATGGCGGGACGCGGGCGCAATAGTTTCCACGCCTTTATATTAACACCATGAACCGCCAGATCACCGACCAGCAACTTCTCGCCACTCTCCAAGCCCGCTACGCGACGAAGCAATTCGACCCGCAGCGCAAAATCGCGGATGCCGATTGGGCCGCTCTTGAACAAGCCCTTGTCCTCGCTCCCTCCTCCTTCGGCATCCAACCCTGGAAATTTCTCGTCATCGACACCCCGGCCCTCCGCGAACAATTGAAACCCGTCACATGGGGCCAGTCCGCCGTCACCGATGCCGCCAAGTACGTCGTCTTCCTCGTGCGCAAGGGCCTCGACGAAGCCTATCTTGACCGCCACATCGCCCGCACGGCCGAAGTGCGCGGCATCACCACCGAGAGTCTGGCACCCTATAAAAGCAAGATCATGGGCAAAATCACCGCCGCCACCGCCGACGGAACCATCGACACCTATTCGACGGAGCAAGTTTTTATAGCGATGGGCCAGTTCATCACCGCCGCCGCGATGCTCGGCATCGACACCTGCGCCATCGGCGGGCTCCAGCCTGCGAAATACGACGAAATCCTGAACCTCACCGGCACGCCTTACCGGACGGTTGCCGCCGTTGCCGCCGGCTATCATTCCCCGGCGGACAAATACGCCACCACGCCCAAGGTGCGCTTCCCGTTCGCCGAGATCGTCGAGCACCGCTGAACGCGAACGCACGCGGCCTGACGCCTGCGATCATCGCGTCAGCCGCGCCAGCCGTCCCACCAGCAGCACGGCGGCGATGGCCAGGCCACCGGCCAGCGCCATCCAGACACCCAACGGACCCGCCGTGCCGTGCACACCCCACACATACCCGCCGGGAATGGCCACCAGCCAGTAGGCGGCAAACGTCACCAATGCCGGCACGCGCACATCCGTCAGCCCGCGTAGTGCGCCAACCGATACGACTTGCGCCCCATCGAACAACTGGAAAACCGCCGCCACCACCAGCAGCTTCGCGGCCAGCGCCACCACCTCCGGGTCGTCCGGCACGAAGCCCCGCGCCAGCCATGCGCCCGACAGCCAGAAAAACACCGCCGTCGCGCTCATGAAGAGACTCGACATCGCCAGCGCCCCAAAACCGATCGCCCGCCGCGCCTCCAGCCGCCCCTCGCCCACGGCCGTCCCCATGCGGATGCCCACCGCCATCGACAAACCCAGCGGCACCATGAACGTCGCCCCCGCGCAACTCAGCGCGATCTGATGCGCCGCCAGCGCCTGCGCGCTGATCCAGCCCATCATGATGGCCGACATGCCAAACGCCGTTGTTTCAAACAGCAACATCGCCGCCGCCGGAGCCCCCACCTTGAGCATCTCGCCAAACGCCGGCCTGCGCAACCCGTGCGTCCAACACCGCCACCACGCGCCCACACCGCCAGCCCCCCCCTCCCTCCGCCTGCCCGCGACGACGCGCGGCCATGCATCGCGCAACCGCTCCGCCCGCCGCGCCCACGCGATAATGGCCACCACCGTCCCCACGCGCGCGATCAACGTTGCCACCCCCGCGCCCGTGAGCCCGAACGCGGGCGACCCCAGCCTCCCGTAAATCAGTATCCAGTTTAAAAATACGTTGAGCGCCACGCCCCCCAGCATGATTCCCATGGGAATCCACGGACGGTTGAGCGCCTCCGCAAACTGGCGGAACACCTGAAACACCATCACCGGCACGACCGACACCGCCAGCAGCACATAGTAGGGGCCCACGATGGCTGTCACCTCCGACGGCTGGCGGAACAAATCCAGGTGCCACGTCAGCCCGACCAGCAGCGCCAGTTGCACGATGGCGGTGGCCGTGCCGAGCACCAGACCATGTTTCAGCCATGAACCGATTGCCCCCGCATTGCGCGCGCCGTAGGCCCGCGCAGTGAAGATTGACAACGGCACCAGCAGTCCGAAGCCCGCGATGCACACCGCGTTGAACACACTCCCGGCGAAGGCTGCCGCCGCCAGTTCATCCGTCCCCACATGGCCGATCATCATGCTGTCGGTGATGTTGATCAGCATCTGACTCATCTGGCCGACGATGATCGGCACAGCCAGCAGGAGGGTGGCGCGCGCTTCTTTGGCGAGTGATGACATGGTGAGAACCCGCAAGCACGGCACACCGCGTCTCCATGCGCAAGCCATGCCCTTTTCCTCCCGTGGCCGTCCCCCTTCGTCGCCTGCCGTTCGCCTGAAAAAGAAAATTTTCGGTCCCGTAAAACTCCTGTTCTGCCGGCCCTCCTGTTTTGTAACTCCGAGACTAGCAACATGCCAGTCCGGTCTCGTAACAACGGACGCGATAGATTTTTCAGTGAATGCGCAGCCAAAACCCTTGATTCCCGTCTCCGCGCCCGTTTCAGTCAGCCCTTTCCGTCCCCGCCCGGGGCCGGTTCTCACGCAGTAAACTAGTAACAATAAATAAACAAATAACGGAGCCCTCCATGGCAGTTAAAGTTGCAATCAATGGTTTCGGCCGCATCGGCCGCCTCGTCTTCCGCGCCCTCGTTGAGCAGGGCCTCCTCGGCACGACTTTCGACGTCGTTGCCGTCGGCGACATCGTCCCCGCCGACAACCTCGCCTATCTCCTCAAATACGACTCCACCCAAGGCGCGTTCCAAGGCACCGTCTCCTCCAAGAAGTCCGCCGCCGACAAGGCCGACGACGACGTCCTCGTCGTCAATGGCAAGGAAATCAAAGTCGTCGCCGCCAGGACCCCTGCCGAGCTTCCTTGGAAGGCTCTCGGTGTTGAACTCGTGATCGAGTCCACCGGCCTCTTCACCGAAGCCGAGAAGGCCAAGGGCCACATCACCGCTGGTGCCAAGAAGGTCATCATCTCCGCTCCTGCGAAGGGCGAGGACATCACCGTCGTCCTCGGCGTCAACGACGACAAGCTCGACGTCTCCAAGCACAACATCATCTCCAACGCCTCCTGCACCACGAACTGCCTGGCGCCCATCACCAAGGTCATCCTTGAGAAATTCGGCATCGTCGAAGGCCTCATGACCACCGTCCACTCCTACACCGCCACGCAAAAGACCGTGGACGGCCCCAGCCGCAAGGACTGGAAGGGCGGACGCACTGCGGCCCTCAACATCATCCCCTCCACCACCGGTGCCGCCAAGGCCGTTGCCCTCGTTATTCCCGAGGTCAAGGGCAAGCTCACTGGCATGGCCTTCCGCGTGCCGACCCCGACCGTGTCGGTTGTCGATCTCACCGTGAAGACCGAGAAGGACACCTCGCTCGCCGAGATCAAGGCCGCCATCAAGGCCGCTTCCGAGTCCGGCCCCCTCAAGGGCATCCTCGGCTACACCGAGGACGAAGTCGTCTCCACTGACTTCATCCACGACAAGCGCTCCTCGATCTTCGACGCCGGCTCCTCCATCGAGCTGAACAAGAACTTCTTCAAGCTCATCAGCTGGTACGACAACGAATGGGGCTATTCCAACCGCGTTGTTGATCTCACCAAGATCATCGCCGCCAAGCTCTAAGCGCGCTTCGCGCTAATGCAGAAGGCAGAATGCAGAATGTAGAATGCTCCCGGTGTTCTGCTTCGCATTCTGCCTTTTTCGCATCCATCCCGCGCCGCCGCCCAAACCATTGTCATACCCATTTCACTGAATATTCAGACAAAGCAGCAAAGGCGCAAAGACGCTAAGAAATTTCAGTTCTTTGCGTCTTTGCGCCTTCGCTGTTCAATCCAGTAAATTAGGATAATCAGGTATCAGAACCTCCCTTTCCCATCAGCCCATGTCGTACAAAACCATTCGTGATCTCAACCTCGCCGGCAAACGCGTGTTCATCCGCGTTGACTTCAACGTCCCTCAGGACAAAGCCACCGGCGCCATTACCAACAACCAGCGTATCGTTGCCGCGCTCCCCACGATCAAATACGCCCTCGAAAAAGGCGCCTCTGTCGTCCTTGCCAGCCACTTGGGCCGACCCGACGGCAAGAAAGCCGCCAAGTATTCCCTCAAGCCCGTCGCTGACGAACTCGCCAAGCTCCTCGGCAAACCCGTGAAATTCCTCGACGACTGCGTCGGTCCCGCCGTCGAAGCCGCCTGCGCTCCCGGCACGTTGAAGGCCGGTGACGTTGTCCTACTCGAAAACCTCCGCTTCCACATCGAGGAAGAAGGCAAGGTCAAGAACGAGGACGGCACCTCCACCAAGGCCGACAAAGCCGCCGTTGAAGCCTTCCGCGCCAGCCTCAGCAAACTCGGCGACGTTTACGTCAACGATGCTTTTGGCACCGCCCACCGCGCCCACTCGTCGATGGTCGGCGTCAACCTCCCCGCCAAGGCCGCCGGCGTCCTGATGGAAGCCGAACTCGCCGCCTTCGCCAAAGTGCTCGACAACCCGCAGCGCCCCCTCCTCGCCATCCTCGGCGGCGCGAAAATCGCGGACAAAATCCCCCTCATCAACAACCTCATCGAGAAAGCCAACGCCATCATCATCGGCGGCGGCATGGCCTTCACCTTCAAGAAGGTCATCAACAACATGGAAATCGGCAACAGCCTCTTCGACGCCGAAGGAGCCAAGCTCGTTCCCGAACTCGTTGCCAAAGCCAAGGCCAAGGGCGTGCAACTCGTCCTCCCCGTTGACTACGTCATTGCCGACAAATTTGCTCCCGACGCCGCCAGCAAAACCGCCGACGACGCCAGCGGCATCCCCGCCGGTTGGATGGGACTCGACATCGGACCCAAGTCCATCGCGCTCTTCACCGAGACGATCAAGGCCAGCAAGACCATCATCTGGAACGGACCCGCGGGTGTGTTCGAATTTGAAAAATTCGCCGCCGGCACCGCCGCGCAAGCCGCTGCCGTTGCCGCCGCCACCGCCTCTGGAGCCACGACTGTCGTGGGCGGAGGCGACACCGCCACTGCCGCGAAGAAATTCAAGGTCGCCGACAAAGTCAGCCACTGCTCCACCGGCGGCGGCGCGAGCCTCGAATTCCTCGAAGGCAAGGCCCTTCCCGGCGTCGTGTTTTTGGAATCCTGAAGATTCCAAAAACAAATTAAGAATTAAGAATTAAGAATTAAAAAACCAAGCCTCTGCAAACGAGAGCTTAACTTGATTCCAATTCCTGCTTCTTAATTCTTAATTTTTAACTCTTAATTCTTAATTCTTAATTTCATTTATGATCCTTCGCAAAAAACTCATCGCAGGTAATTGGAAGATGAACAAAACCTCCGCCGAAGCCACGCCGCTCGTGCAGGAGATTGTCGCCGCCGTCGGCAAACAGACCGACGTGGACGTCGTTGTTGGTCCTCCCTACACCGCGCTCGAATCCGCCGGCAAAGCCCTTGAAGGCTCCGTCGTCAAACTCAGCGCCCAGAACATGCACCCTGAAAAGAGCGGTGCCTACACCGGCGAAATCTCCGCCGAGATGCTGCGCAACCTCTACGTTACGCATGTGATCCTCGGCCACAGCGAACGCCGCACCTACTTCGCCGAGACCGACGCCTTCATTAACAAAAAAGTCCTCGCCGCCCTCAAGAATGAGCTCAAGCCCATCCTCTGCGTGGGCGAGACCCTCGCCGAGCGCGAAGGCAACCAGACCCTCAAGGTCGTGCAGACGCAGATCGAAGCCGGCCTCGAAGGTGTGACCAAGGAGCAGGCGCTCAACATCGTCATCGCTTACGAGCCCGTGTGGGCGATCGGCACCGGAAAAGTCGCCACCACCGAGCAGGCGCAGGAAGTGCATGCGTTCATCCGCAGCCTCCTCGTCAAACTCTTTGGCGACGCCATCGCGCAAAAAGTCCGCATCCTTTACGGCGGCTCGATGAAGCCCTCCAACGCTCCCGAGCTTCTCGCGCAAAAGGACATCGACGGCGGCCTCATTGGCGGCGCTTCGCTGGAAGCCCGCAGCTTTGTCGAACTGGTCACCGCCGCCGCGGCGATCAAGTAAAAGGCCCGCGTTCGTTAGCCGGTGGCGCGGCTACCCGTAGTGCAGGAGCGCCTGTAGCACAGGCGTCTCCGCCTGCCTAAAGCAGTTTCATTTAAGCTGTAGCCATCACCTATCTGATAGGGATGGCCTCGGGTAACTGTTTAGCGGGGGGGGGGGGGAGGGACATGCGGAAAAGGTTGGATTTGGCGCGGTAGCGCCTGGGAGCGCCGACATCCTGCCGGCATCGTGCTGATGGCAAAGTGGCGCGGGCGTCCCGCGTAGGGGCTTCGCTTGCGAAGCCCGCGTATGCAGGACGTGGCATCGAATGGCGTGCGCGGGCGTTTGGCAATACAGCAAAAGCCTTATAATTATATATAGTAAGTAGGTGATTCACCTGACATGTAGTGTATAAAGCGAGAAATATCTGAATAAAACGGTTGATAAAGAGGTGGGGGGAGGCAGAGTAGAGAGGCTGAACCGGTCGCGGCCAGATCCGTGACGGTGCAGATTCAACATCAACAGGATCATCAATAAACGACAGTTATGAGTATTCAAAATAATGATATGATAAGCGCAGGTCCGCTTTGGCGGGCGCTGCTCGTTCCCCTCGCGGGAGCGTTAATGACGCTGGAGGCCGTGACAACGGCCTTCGCCGCAACTCCAGGATCGCAGCTCATCACCATGCCGACCGTGACGGTGGGCGACATTGGCAACGTTGCCGATTCGACTGGCTTCGGTTCGGTGAGCTACGAGTATCAGATTGGGAAGTATGAGGTGACGAACGGGCAATATGCGGCGTTTTTGAATGCTGTGGATAGCACGGGTGCGAACACGTATAATCTCTACAACAGCAACATGAGTAGCAGCAGCTATGGAGGTATCACGTGGAACGGAACGTCCTACGTGGTGAAGGCGGGGTTCGACCTGAAGCCGATGAATTACGTATCATTTTACGATGCGGCGCGGTTCACGAACTGGCTGACGACCGGGGACACGGAGAACGGGCTGTACACGTTTGACGGAACGACGACTATCACGAGTTTTCCTGACCATGCGACGAGCACCGGCTGGGCAGTGGCGAGCGAGGACGAGTGGTATAAGGCAGCGTATTATGATCCGAATAAAGGAGGAGTCGGAGGCTATTGGGCATATCCGACGCAGAGCGATAGTATTAGTGGCGGTCAGGCTAATTATTATAATTCTGGTAATGGGAATGTCCCGATGGAGGTAGGAAGTTTTGCTTCGAACGCGTACGGGACATTCGATCAGGGGGGCAACGTGTGGGAGTGGAGTGATACGCTTATAAGCGGAACTGGCCGTGGGGTGCGTGGCGGCTCGTTCCTCAATACCGATACGACCCTCGCCTCTTCGGCCCGCGACGCCACCGCTCCCGCCCACGAGGTCCCCTACCTCGGATTTCGTGTCGTGTCGTTGTCCAGCCTTGACGGCCCCCAAGTGCCCGAGCCGAATGATATAGCGGCTATAATTGGAGTGTTGATGTTAGGAGTCGTTTTGATGAGAAAGGGGGGCCGCCGCACCCTTTAGGCTTTTACCCTTTTACCCTTTTACCCTTTATGAATGGACCCGCGAAAGCGGGGCCATTTCGGGGGGACTGGGGGGCTTGCCCCCCAGTGTTCTTTGAATCCGAAACCGGCGAAGCCGGTCGAAAAAAATTTTTAACCACGGAGGACACGGAGGAACACGGAGAAAAGGCAGGAAGGTTTTTGTAATTATAAAAGCTGACTTTTCTCGGTTTGAACCTCCGTGCCCTCCGTGTCCTCCGTGGTTTAAAAAAGCTCCGTGGTTAAAGAAACTTGGGGGTTCCGGGACACTTATGCCCGTGGGGTGCGTGGCGGCTCGTTCAACAATAACGATACGAACCTCGCCTCTTCGGCCCGCAACAACAACGATCCCGCTAACGAGAACAACAACCTCGGTTTTCGCGTTTCGTTGCTGTCCAGCCTTCGGAACAGGCGTCCAGCCTGGTTGGCCAGAACGACGTGTGGTGTGGCACGGACTAAATGCCGTGCTCGCTCACGCCGCCGTGCCGTTATCAGGAAGGCACCCGGCGCTCCCGCGCGGAGGAAAGAGGGGACACATGGCGACGAAGCGCAAGTCTCGTCCGCCCCCCTTCCGGCCTCCGGGCAAATAACACCCGTGCCCGGCTGCGGCTATGTAGGCGAGGCGACTCGCCCAACGACGCGGCCGGGCCTTCTTTTTTCAAGAAAACAAACCTTCAAACCTTTTAAACCACGGAGGACACGGAGGAACACGGAGAAAAGGCAGGAAGGTTTTTGTAATTATAAAAGCTGACTTTTCTCGGTTTGACCCTCCGTGCCCTCCGTGTCCTCAGTGGTTTAAAAACAAAGACGCAGAGGCGCAGAGAAAACTCATCTTGCTAAGTATAAGTGAATTGAAAATATTACATTTCCCTCCCTCTGCGTTCTCCACGCCTCTGCGTGAGACAAAATAAACCGACAATGCTCTAAGGGCTGTCATGCCTCCGGCGTGAAGACATCGGGCGCGGGTGCCCTCGCCACGCGCTGTCGCCGTCCTCCCCCCCCCTCCCCGCCACGGTTTGAGGGCTGGGTGTCGTCACACGATCCGGTTTTCCTGCATCACTCGGCTGTACCAGAGGGCGCTGGTCTTGGGCGTGCGCTTTTGTGTAGTGAAATCGCAATACACCACGCCAAAACGACGGTTGTAACCATCCTGCCACTCGAAGTTGTCCATGAACGACCACAGGAAATAGCCCTTGAGCGGCACGCCGTCGCCAATGGCGCGATGGACTTCCTTCAGGTAATTGCGCACGAGATCGCGCCGGTGCAGATCGTGAACCTCGCCCTTGACCGGCGGGAGGTCGTCGTATCCCGCGCCGTTTTCCGTGATGTAAACAGGGCCGACGTCGTAAATCTCGGCGGCATGACGCGGACCCCAGTAAATGGCTTGCGGCGCATGAGCCAGCCAAGGCGCGTCGGCGCGCGGATAGCCCGGCGGGAAGGGGAGTTGCTCAGGCTTGCCGCCCTTGCCGGCGCGCACGAAGTAACCGCTGTAGATGTTCTGCCCGAGGAAATCGGTGGGCAGTGAAATGAGTTCAAAATCCTTCTTCTGGAACTTGGCGGCGTCCTTGCCCGTAATGCGGCGATACGTGGCGGAGTAGTGGCCGCGGTAAATGGGATCGAGCACGCGGATGTTGTCGTTGATGAAGGCGGTGCGGGCGGCGGCGATGTCGCGCTCGGTCTCGGTGACGGGAATGGGCACCGTGGAGTTGTCGGTGAGGCCGACGCGCGCGCCGCGTCCGCCGTGTTCGCGGACGGCGCGCACGCCGTGTCCGTGGGCGAGGAGCGCGGTGTGGTAGGTCTGGTTGACCACGGCTTCGCTCTCCTTGGTGCCGGGCGCTTTCTCGCCGATGCCGTAGGCGAGCCGGGTGAAACACACGATCTCATTGAGCGTGATCCAGTTTTTCACGCGGCTGGAGAGGTTTTGGACAATAGTGTCGGCGTAGGTGGCGAAGGCGTCGGCGGTGGAGCGCACGCGCCAGCCGCCCTCGTCTTCGAGCGCCTGCGGCAGGTCCCAGTGGAACATCGTAACCCAGGGCGTGAGGCCGTGGTCGTGCATGGAGTCGAGCAGGCGTTTGTAGAAATCGAGTCCCTTTTGGTTCACCGCGCCTTTGCCCATGGGGAAGATGCGGGGCCAGGCGATGGAGAGGCGGTAGTGCTTCGCGCCGAGTCTGGCCATGAGTGCGAAGTCTTTTTTGTAAAGGTGGTAGTGATCGCAGGCGACGTCGAGGTTGTCACCATTGTGGACTGCGCCGGGCTGGCGGGCAAAGGTGTCCCAGATGGAGGGGCCTTTGTTGTCCTCGAAAGCGGCGCCTTCGATTTGGGGGGCTGCGGCGGCAAAGCCCCAGACGAAATTTTTCGGGAAGGCGAGCGGGCGGGTTTTGATGGCGTTGGTGCTCATGATGCGTGTGGAGGGTGTGATAAAACGTGCGGGAAAAGGAAAGCTTCTCTTCCGGCTCGCCAGCGGAGGCAGGTTGGCGAGGCTGGCAGGGTTTTTATTCTTTTGATGCGGTTACATCCCACATTTTGGCGATCATGGCGGCGCGCTGTCGGGCAGGGCGTCTTGCTGTTGCTGGTCGCCGTTCCGCCCGCCGTGCTGACCGCGTGGCTGCACCCGCGGAGTCCGGCGTGGCCGTCGGCGGCGTCGCAACCGGGCGAGGTGACGCTCGCGGAGTTGCGGAGGGCGCAGGGCGCGGACGCTTACGAAAACGTGCTCTGGGTCGATGCACGCCAGGCGGGGGCGTTCGCCGCCGGGCACATCCCGGGCGCGATCAACTTGAACGAAGACGACTGGGAGGGATTGCTGCCGGGGTTTGTCGAGCGGTGGGACGGCATGCAGTCCGTGGTCGTTTATTGCGACAGTTCGCTATGCGACGCGAGCCGTGCCGTGGCGGCGCGACTCAAACGCGAACTGGCCATCGGTGCCGACGCCCCCGGTTCTCCGGCGGTGCTGACGTTGAAAGGAGGGTGGGACGCATGGCTGGCGCGGTGAACAAGCAGGGCAGGGGAGGGGGGGGGGGAGTGCGCTGGTGGAGCGTATTGGCGGCGCGACTACTTGTTGGCGGACTGCTGCTGGTGGCGGGTGTTTTGAAGGTGGCTGATCCGACGCGCTTCGTCACCGAGATCGAGCGATACCGGTTGATCGGACCGCAATTGTCGTGGGCGGCCGGGCTCTACGTGCCGTGGGCCGAGATTGTGACGGGCGCGGTGTTGATTTTTGCGCCGGGCGCGTGGCGGCGGGCGGGCGCGTGGTGCGTGACGCTGGGGCTTTATGCGGCGTTTGCGGTTTTCATCGGGGCGGCGTGGTGGCGCGGTCTCGACATCACATGCGGTTGCTTTGGCGGTCTGGGCGCTCAATCCGCTTCGCCGGTCAATGCGCTGACCTTCGCCCGCAGTCTGGCGCTGCTCGCCGTGGCGGCGGTCGGCGCGTATCGGGAATGCTCGAATCATGACCATTGACGCGCACGTTCATCTTTATCCCGACGAGATCAACCGCGACCCGGCGGCGTGGGCGGCGGCGCAGGGCGAGCGGCATTGGGCGGTGCTTTGCACGCGTCGTCGGCGGACGCCCGGCGGTGTGCCGGTGCAGGATTTTCCATCGACCGACGAATTGCTGCGCGCGATGGATGCGGCGGGCGTCGAGCACGCCGTGCTTCAAGGCTGGTATTGGGAAAACATACCCAATTGCGCGATGCACAACCGGTTTTACGCCGGTTGCGTGCGTCGTCACCCGGACCGCTTCACGGCCTTTGCCACGATCCATCCGGGGGCGGGCGTCGAGGCCGTGGTCGCGGAGTTGCGGCGCGCACGCGACGAGGGACTGCAAGGACTCGGCGAATTGTCACCGTATTCCCAATACGCATCCCTCCCTCCCCCCCCCCCCCCCCTCCATCCTCGCGCATCCCGCGCTGGAGGCGGCTCTGGAGCTGGCGGCGGCGTGGGGCTGGCCTGTCAACCTGCACGTCACCGATCCGCAGGGCCGCCCGTATCCGGGGCGCGTGGACACGCCGCTCGCGGAGATCGGGGAGATGGCGCGGCGTTTCCCCGCGACGAAATTCGTGCTCGCGCACTGGGCGGGTGGGCTCGACGTGCGCGAGCTTCGTAATGTCTGGCTGGATACAGCCGCCGCGCCCCTGACCCACGGTGACGAGGCGTGGCGCATGATCGGGCGCACGTGCCGGGCGGAGCAGGTGATTTTTGGCTCCGACTTCCCGCTGCGCCTGCAACCGGCGCGCCCGGCGGCGGAGGGACTGGCGGCGTTTGCGGGCGGTCTGGAGCAGGCCGGCGCGCCTGCGGGCGTGCGCAGCGCGCACTGGCAAACGATGTGCGCAAAGCGACCGGGTGTTTGAGCGCGAATTTTTGCACTCTGCATTCGCAAGTCCGGGTGGACGCCATAGCTTGTGGACCTTCGCACATTATGAGAACCGAAAAAGACTCCATGGGCCCCATGCAGGTCCCCGACGATGCACTCTACGGCGCCTCCACCCAGCGCGCCGTGCTCAACTTCCCTGTCAGTGGACGCCCGCTGCCCGACGGGTTCATCCGCGGCATTGGCCTTGTGAAGCTCGCCTGCGCGCGCGCCAATGAGGAACTGGGCCGCCTCCCGCCCGAAAAATCGAAGCTCATCCAGCAAGCCGCGCGCGAGATCGCCGACGGCAAGCTCAACGCCCACTTCCCGGTCGATGTTTTCCAGACCGGCTCCGGCACCTCGACCAACATGAACGCCAACGAGGTGATTTCCAACCGCGCCAGCCAGATCGCGGGCCAGCCCGTTGGCTCCAAAAAACCGATACACCCCAACGACGACGTCAACCTCGGCCAGTCCTCCAACGACATCATCCCGACCGTTCTCCACGTCAGCGTGGCCCATGCGCTCCAGACTCATCTGCGCCCGGCCCTCGCGCATCTGCGCGACGCGCTCGACGCCAAGGCCTCCGCCTTCGCGCACATCGTCAAGATTGGCCGCACCCACCTGATGGACGCCACGCCTCTCACGCTCGGCCAGGAGTTTTCCGGCTACGCGGCGCAGGCCGCCAAGTCCGTCGAACGCGTGGACAAGGCGATCATCGCCCTGCTCGAACTCGCCATCGGCGGCACGGCGGTGGGCACCGGCATCAATTGCCACCCGGCGTTTCCCTCCGCCGTCATCCGCGTGCTCAACGAGGAAACCGGGCTCGCGTTCACCGAGGCTCGCAATCACTTCGAGGCGCAGGGCGGACGCGACGACGCCGTCGAGGTCGCGGGCCTGCTTGCCACCATCGCCGCCAGCCTCACCAAGATCGCCAACGACATTCGTCTGCTCGGCTCCGGCCCTCGCAGCGGACTCGGCGAACTCAAGCTTCCCGCCACGCAACCCGGCTCCTCGATCATGCCCGGCAAGGTCAACCCGGTGATGAGCGAGATGCTCGTGCAGGCGGCGATTTACACGCAAGGCCTCGCGCAAGTCGTCGTCATGGCCGGACGCGACGGGCACTTTGAACTCAACGTCACGATCCCGCTCATTGCGCAGGCGCTGCACGATTCGATTCATATTCTGGGCAATGCCGCCCGCCAGTTCGCCGACGCCTGCGTCGCCGGACTCGAAGCCGACGAAGCGCGTTGCAAGGAACTCGTTGATCGCTCGCTCATGCTCGTGACCGCGCTCAACCCGCACATCGGCTACGACAACGCCGCCGCCGTGGCCAAGGAGGCACTGGCGACGGGGAAGACGTTGCGCGAAGTTGTCCTTGAAAAACAACTACTGGACGCCGCCACGCTCGACGCCGCTCTGGAACCGATGTCGATGACCAAGCCCGGCGAAAGCTCTCTGGCCGGCGGCGGCTGAAGCGATTGCGGCGCCATATCAGTTAATTCAGTTGATTAGCAAAATCCTGTTGATCCGGACGGAAAAATTTTTCCTGTAGCTGGCCGCTGCATGAGAAAAAATACCATGATCTGTCTGCTTGGCATCCTGACGCTTACGGTGGGATGCGGAACCGCATTGCCGCAGGACCTCCACAACAGTGGAGCCGCTCCCCGCCAGTTCGCTGTCAGGCTTGCCGCCAAAGCCCGGCCGATCCGGGTGGCCTTTATCGGCGATGAGATCACCTCCGGCTACGGCGCCACGACCACCCTTGCCACCTACCATCGGCAGGTGGAGCTCATCTCGCGCAAGGAAATCAAATGCCTGAGCTACGCAGGCCAGGGCATGGCCGTTGGCAGGACTGCCAAACGCCCCTTCAAAAAAGACATCCTCCATGACTATTCCCTGACGACGAAGCCCGACCTCTACGTCATCATGCTCGGCGTCAACGATGCCGCGAATCCCCAATGGAGCCGCGACATGTTCAAGCGCGACTACCTCGAAATCATCCACGCTTACCAAAGCCTCGCCCACAAGCCGCGCGTCGTCCTCTGCCTCACGCCTTGGGTCCGTGAGCAAAACCCCTACAACGCGGATTGCGCCATTTTGAAGCAGGTCAATGCGACCATTGCGGAGATCGCCCGCGAAGCCGGCCTGCCGCTCATCGACATGTGGACGAAGACCGAAACGATCATGGCGGCCTCCACCGACGCCCAAGGTTATCCCACCAACGAGGCCCACTCCGAAATGGCGAACATCGTGTTCGCCGAGATCGGACAATACCGCTCCATCCGCACGTTGTAAGGGTCCCCCCCCCCCCACACACACACGCACACACACAACGGTGCAAAGCACCGCTTTTCCGGATGGCGCGGCTATGCCGCGTCTGGCGGGTCGGGAGACCCGCCCTCCTATAAAGTGCAGGCTGCGTAATATCAGTTAGTAATGCGGCGGGCGCTCTTGATGCGGTCCGGCGGCGCTGGAGCCAATCCCATGCCGGGCGAGGAGTTTTTGCAGCGTTTCGAGGGGCAGACCGATGACGTTGGAAAGGGAGCCGTCGCAGGAGGCAATGATGAGGTCGCCGTGCTCCTGAATGGCGTAGCCGCCGGCTTTATCGAGGGTGTGGACGCGGGCGAGGTAGGCATCGATGGCGGCCTCGTCGAGCGGCTTGAAAGTGACATGCGTGGACTCGCCGGCGTCGTCGCGGATTCCGCGCGCGTGGTGGCGGAGGGCAAGGCCGGTGAACACGGTGTGCGTGCGACCGGACAGACGGCGAAGCATGGCGCGGGCCTCGGCGGTGTCAGCGGGCTTGTTGAGGGCGTGTCCCTCGATGTAAACGGTGGTGTCGGCCCCCAGCACCCAGCGGTCGGGGTGACGTTCCGAGGCCCACTCGGCCTTGAGGGCGGCGTTGCGCGAGACCATCTCCCGCGGATCGAGCGCGGGGTCTTCGTGTTCGGTGACGTCGGCGACGATGACCTCAAACGGGATGCCGAGTTGGGCCAGAAGTTCGCGGCGGCGGGGCGAGGCGGAGGCAAGGATGAGGGAAATCATGAGGTGAGTAAGTTTATAACCGGGAGCTTCTAAAAATTGAACAGAAGGAAACGAAGACGAATTTCTTTGTACCTTTGTGTCTCTGTGGTTAATTCTGTCTGAGAAACAGCCGCTCTCCGGTTGGCTGCGTAACAATGGCAGGCTTGCACGGGGAGGGGGCTCGCGCTCATTTCTCACGGCTACAAATGGCGCTGCTTACCTTGCTCGATGTTTCTCATGCCTTCGGAGGGCCGCTTCTCCTCGATCACATCAATTTTCAGGTTGATCCGGGGGAACGCGTGTGCCTCGTCGGCCGCAACGGCGCGGGCAAGTCCACGCTCATGAAACTCATCGCGGGCGACATGAAACCCGACAAGGGCGAGATCTTTCGCCAGCCGGGCGCGCATTTTGCCCGCCTCACGCAGGAGATTCCCGCCGAGGTCAACCGGCCCGGCTCCGTGCACGATTTCGTGGCCGCCGGGCTGCGTCCCGCCTCCGCGCACGAGGAGGATTGGGAGCAGGAAATCCGCCTCGAACAACTCCTCGACCGCATGCAACTGCCCGCCGCCGCCGAGGTCGCCCAACTCTCCGGCGGACTCAAGCGCCGCGTGCTCCTGGCCCGCGCCCTGGCGAGCGCGCCCGACCTGCTCCTGCTCGACGAGCCGACCAATCATCTCGACCTCGCAAGCATCCTGTGGCTGGAGGAGTTTTTGCTGAACGAAAAGACCGGCCTCTTCTTCGTCACGCACGACCGCGCCTTCCTGCGCAAACTCGCGGGCCGCATCGTCGAACTTGATCGCGGCGTGCTCACCAACTGGGCATGTCCTTACGACACGTTTCTCGTCCGCCGTCAGGAACGTCTCGAAGCCGAGGAACGCCAGCAGGCCGCCACCGATAAAAAACTCGCGCAGGAGGAGGAGTGGGCGCGCCGTCAGCCGAGCGCGCGGCGGACGAAGGCCGTGGCCCGTCTTGAGCAGCTTGCCGCCCTGCGCGCCGAGCGTCGCAACCGTCGCGCCCGCACCGGCACGGCCACGATTCGCGTGACCACCGCCGCTGAGTCGGGCGTCAAGGTGATCGAGGCCGAAAACCTCTCCTTTGCCTGGCCCTCCGCGTCTGTCTCCCCCCTCCCCCCCCCCCCCCCGCCGCTCTTGCGCGACTTCACGGCCACCATCACGCGCGGCGACAAGATCGGCCTCATCGGCCCCAACGGCGCGGGCAAGACGACTTTCATCAAGCTCCTCCTCGGCCAGCTCCAGCCCACGGGCGGTATCCTGAAACACGGTACACAACTGGAGGTGGTTTACCTTGACCAGCTCCGCGCGCAGATCGACGACGCGAAATCCGTCGCCGACAACGTGGCCGATGGCAACACGACCGTCACCGTCGCGGGCAAAACGAAGCACGTCATCAGTTACCTTCAGGATTTTCTCTTCGAGCCCGAACGCGCCCGCACCCCCGCCCGCGTGCTTTCCGGCGGGGAGCGCAACCGGTTGTTGCTCGCCCGGCTTTTCACCAAGCCGGCCAACGTGCTTGTGCTCGACGAACCGACCAACGACCTCGACGCCGAGACGCTGGAGTTGCTGGAAAACCTGCTCGTGGAGTTTGATGGCACGTTGATCGTGGTGAGCCACGACCGCGCGTTTTTGGACGAGGTGGTGACGAGCGTTTACGTCTTCGAGGGCGAGGGCCGGGTGACTGAATATGTGGGCGGTTACAGCGACTGGCAGGCCGAACTGGCGCGCAAGCCCGCCGGGAGCGCCGAGTCCCAGCCTGGCATTCCCGGCGGCGCGCCCAGCCGGCGGGACGTCCGCGTTTCACGCAAGCTGACGAACAAGGAAAAGGCCGAACTGGCCGCCCTCCCCGGACGTATCGAAAAACTGGAGACGGAACAGGCGGAGTTGACGGCGCGGCTGGCCGACCCCGTTTTTTACCAACGCGAGCCGGGCGCGGCGGCGGCGGTGCGGGTTCGTCTTGAGGAGATCGAGGTCGAGCACGCCGCCGCCTTCGCGCGCTGGGAGGAATTGGAAGCGCTGGCGTGACGCCCGCATTCGGCGTAGGGGCTTCGCTTGCGAAGCCCGTGCCAGCCGGACGAAGTGACGATGCTCCAAGGTGTTCTCGGGCTTCGCAAGCGAAGCCCCTA
>NZ_ABEA03000132.1 GCF_000171235.2 Geminisphaera colitermitum TAV2
GGGCTTAGCGTTTGTCTGGTTCTGGGCCGATGACGAGGCGGGTGGGGCGGGTGGGGGAGGGGCGAAATTCGGATTCGATGATGTAGCCGGTGCCGTTCGATGTAGTGGTGGGAGTGATACGGAAGGATTTTTGAGTGATAGGGTCGATTACGTCAGTGGGTGGTTTGCCTGTGGCGGCAGCAGCAAGGGCGGCAGTGAGTTGGGCGGAACGGATTTTTTCGTAGGCAGCGGTTCGCTGAAGAGACCCCATATCCATCGTTAGAGTTTTTGCAGCGAGGCTGAGGCGTTCGTAGAGAGCGGTGCTGTTGGCAAAATCGAAGTCGTCAAAACTGGCAGTGAGGGCGTCGTAGTAATCCATGATTTCTTGGGTAACCGTCACCCATTGGAACAGGGTTTGGGGCAAATCTTCAGGATGTTTTCCGGGGAGAAATTCCAGCATTTTTCGCAAGGGATGGTCTTCGGGCAGTGTGACGCGGATAGTGTCGAGATCGACGAGTTTGCGGCCTTCAAGCTGGAGTTGGACGAGGCGGCCTTCGTAGGAGAGAAGGGCTTGGTGGCGTTTGAGATCAACGCTGACAAGGCGGACGCCGTGGCGGGTCTGGCCGGTTTGTATCCAAAAATTCAGGTCAGTGGTTTCGAGGCTGATGGAAACGGTTTTGCCGTCGTTGAGCAGGCCGGCCATGCGCAGTGTCCGGGCGGTGAGGCCGCTTTCGGGAGCGGGGGCGAGCGCGACGAGGTCGAGAATCTGGTTGAGTATGGATTCGGGGATTAGTTTCTCGTTCTGGAAACAGGCGGCCCAGTCGCCGCCGTCGGGGAAGGTGGCTATGCGTCGTTGGAGTTCGGATACGGCGTCGGATGGCAGGTCGGGAAGGCGGCGGGCAATCCAATTGGTGACGATGCCGTCGAGGGCGCTTTGGGTGAGGCGGGAGATGAGAAAGTTGTTTGCCCCGGCATGGCGGGCAACGGCAAGCGTGTCGGCGGCAAGGGTGATGGCAGCTTGGGGATCGGTTGCGACGAGTTGGTCGGCTTGGGCGAGCGCGATGTAGCTGAGGCGGCGCATGTCGCCAACGTGGCTGAAGATGATGTTTTCCGGTTTCTGATTCATGTCGATGCCCCAGTCCACGGTCGGCATCTGCGCGCCCGCTCGGAGGGCTTGGGTGATGGCTTGAACAGCAGCGGTGGTTTCGGGCGTGGCGGTGGCTTGCGCAAGGGAGGGGAGGGGAGGGGTGTCATCGGTGGGATTGCGCGTGGCGGGCGAGACTTGCGCATAACTGGCGTCGTGAAGTCGGGTGCGTTGTTCCTTTGGCAGTGCCTCCCATGCGGCGATGGCGGCAGCGTAGGGGTTGCTGGCAGGGAGTGCTTGCTTGGTTGGCGCGGCAGCGTTCACCACGCCGGCAAGGGCGAGGCTGACAAGTGAGAGATGGACGAGGCGGGGAAAAAAGCAGTGGGTCATGGAAAGGAGATTAGATCGGAGTGAACGCCAGCCCTCACATGAAAAATGAGCGGCCAATGGGTTTGGTTATTTGTCCATGTCTGGTTTGCGCGGCTGTTGCCAGAGCGAGTGGAAGTGGTGGACGGGGCCGTGGCCGTGGCCGATGTCGAGTTGGTCGGCGGCGGCAATGGCGCGGGTGATGTAATGCTTGGCGGCGCGAATGGCGTCGATCGGGTCGGCGTGGCGGGGGAGGAGCGCGGCAATGGCGGCAGAAAGGGTGCAGCCGGTGCCGTGGGTGTTGCGCGTGGCGGTGCGGGGGGCGCGGAGTTCGTGCTGGGTGGTGCCGTCGTCAACGATGTCGATGCTTTCGGGGCCGTCGAGGTGTCCGCCTTTGAGCATGACGATGCGTGGGCCGAGGTGGTGGAGGGCGCGGGCGGCGTGTCGCATTTCGTCGAGGGAGGAGGGGGGGGGGGTGTTAAGGAGAACTGCGGCTTCAGGGAGGTTGGGCGTGAGGACTTCGGCGAGGGGCAGGATTTTTTCGCGGAGGGCGGCAATGGCTTCGCGGGCGAGGAGGTGGTGTCCGCTTTTGGCGACCATGACGGGATCGACCACGAGGCGGCGCACGTCGTGGCGGCGCAGTCCGTCGGCCACGGTGGCAATGGTGGCGGCGTCGCCGAGCATGCCGAGTTTGGCGGCGTCGATGCGGACGTCGGCAAAGAGGGTGTCGAGTTGTTGCGTGATGAACTCAACTGGTACGGCTTGCACGCCAGTGACGCCTTGGGTATTTTGCGCGGTGAGCGCGGCAATGACGCCTGCGCCATAGGCTCCGAGCGCGGAGAAGGTCTTTATGTCGGCGAGGACGCCCGCGCCGCCCGAGGGATCGACGCCGGCAATGGTGAGAACGTTGGGAATCATACGAGAAAAATTTAGCGTTGTGGTGTGTTGGTCGCGGTGGCGGCTGCGCGGAGCGCGCGGGCGGCGGCGGTGGGATCGGGCGTGGCGGAGAGCGCGGAGACCACGGCGATGCCAGCGGCTCCGGCGGCAAAGAGGGCGGGGGTGTTGGCGAGCGTGATGCCGCCGATGGCGATGACAGGGAGCGGCGCGGCGTCGGTTGTCATGCGAGCGAAGAGTGGGAGGCCGAGTGCGGGGGCGGCGTCGGCTTTGGAACCGGTCGGGTAAACGGGGCCGATGCCGAGGTAGTCAACAATGGCGGCGGCGGCAGGGGAGGGGGGGAGGGGAAGTTGCGAGGGGTGGGTGATCGAGAGGCCGAGGAGCTTGCGCGGACCGAGCAGGCGGCGGGCAATGTTGACGGGCAGGTCGTTCTGGCCGACGTGCGCGCCATCGGCATCGACGGCGAGCGCGAGGTCGATGTGGTCATTGAT
>NZ_ABEA03000131.1 GCF_000171235.2 Geminisphaera colitermitum TAV2
GGCGCGGGCGGTTTCGTAGTGTTCGCGCCGGGTGCCTTCGGTGGCGCGGTATTGCACGATGGTCGCCCCTCCCGCGACGGCGTCCTCAACTGATTGGAGAAGCGCGGCTCGATCACCGCCGGGCTGGTAGCGGACGGGGGCGTCGGTGACGAGATAAAGGGTGTAGTCGGTTTTTGGATGCATTGAAATGGCTGGCGGTGCGGGGGGGGGGGAGGGGTCAGGCGGAGACGGCATGAAGTTTGCCGTGGCTTTGGGTAATCGCGGTGTCGAGTTCGTCGAGCGCGTCGAGGAGCGCGATCTGGAAGGAGCCGGGGCGGGTGGCGCGGGTGGCGGCGAGGTCGCCGGCGAGTCCCATGAGGACGGCAGTGGCGGCGGCGGCTTGTAGTGGGGAATCGGCTACGGCGGCGCAGGCGGCGGCGAGGGCGCTCATGGCGCAGCCGACGCCGGTGACGCGCGTCATGAGCGGGTGACCGTTGTCGATGGCAAGGGTGCGGACACCGTCGGTCGCGTAGTCGGTGGGGCCGGTGACGAGGACGGCTCCGTGGGTTCGGGCGGCGAGTTGGCGGGCGGCGGCGAGGGCCGTCTCGGTGGCGTCGCCGCTGTCAACGCCGCGTCCACGTCCAGACTGGCCGGCGAGGGCGATGATCTCGGAGGCGTTGCCGCGGATGAGTGTGGGCGGAGTGAGGGGGGGGGGGGGGGAGGTGATTTCGCGAGCGAAGCGGGTGCGGATGTCGAGCGGGCCGACGGCTACGGGGTCGAGCACCCAGGGGCGGCGGGCGGCGGAGGCGGCGGCGAGGG
>NZ_ABEA03000130.1 GCF_000171235.2 Geminisphaera colitermitum TAV2
TGGGGATGATGCGGGGGAAGGTGATGCGGGGGAGTTCGGAGGTGGGAATGGCGGCGCTGGCGCCGCCGGGGGCGGCCATGGTGGAGAGTTGGTCGAGGAGGCGTTTTTTGTTGGCGGCGAGCGAGGGTTCGGTGACGCGGTCGATGAGGGCGCGGGCGGCGGCGGGGGAGCCTTGCCGGAGGAGGATGTTGGCTTCGTGGAGTTGGATGGCTTGTTTTTCGACGGGGGTTGTCATGCGGGAGGCGAGGGCGCGCCAGGCGGCAAGGGCGGCGGGCCAGTCGGGGACGCTGAGGTCGTAGTAGGCGAGGGCGTGCTGATAGGCGAGGGCGGGGTTGTTGGGGGCGAGGGCGGCGGCGCGGGCAAAGGCGTCGAGCATGGTCTGGTCAACGGTGGAGGGGGTCCAGTTGCCGCTGGCGATGAAGGTGTCGCGGGATTCGGCGAGGAGGGTGCCGAGTTGGAGGTGATAGAGGGGTTGTCCGGGGTCGAGGCGGATGGCTTCGAGGTAGTATTGGATGGCTTCGAGGGGGCGGGCTTCTTCGGCGAGGTAGTTGCCGAGTTGGTTTTTGACGAGGGGGATGTCGGGTTCGAGTTGGTTGGCGCGGAGGAGCAACTGGATGGCGCGTTTGCGTTGCAGGCCGTCGCCGGGAATGGGACGGCGGGCGTCGGGAGCGGCAAAGAGGGGGTTGGCGAGGAACTGGGCGTAGGCAACGTAGCCGGCGGCGAAGTCGGGGTACCGGGCCACGTAGTCGTCGTAGTCGTAGGCGAGTTTCTGGAAGTCGTTCGCCATGTCGTTGATGTCGGCCTGGGTGGTCTTGGCGGCGGCGGTGGAGAGGAGTTGGTTTTGGCGGGCGACAAGGGCCTTGAGCGCGGCGATGTCGGCCTCAGAATTAACCACAGAGGCACAGAGGTGCAGAGAGCAAAGCACGAAGGCGAAGAGGATCAGTGGTCGCATGGGAAGTGATGGTTGATTCTGCTTTGTTAAGAGGTCTCACGCGGAGGCGCGGAGAAAGACTGAGTGAGCGGGTTTTTTCTGCGTGTCCGTGTTTCCGCGTGAGGGGAATGGTTTCTTTTTCGCGGCTGCGCCGGGGGTGTGTTTGCGGAGGTTTTTGAGGGCGAGTTCGAAGTCCTTGGGCAGTGGGGCTGTGAGGGTGACGGGCTCGCGGGTGGTGGGGTGTTTCAGGGTGAGCTGGCTGGCGTGCAGGGCGAGGCGGGCGATGAGGGGCTTTTCGTCGTCGCAGCCTTTGTAGCCGCGTTTGAGGTCGGAGAGTTTTATGGACGATCCGATGTCGGAATCGCCATAAAAGGGGTCGCCAATGATGGGGGCGCCGAGGGCGGCGAGGTGGATGCGGATTTGATGGGTGCGTCCGGTTTCGGGGCGGCATTCGACGAGGGCGTAGGGGCCGAAGCGTTCGAGGGTGCGGAAGTGGGTGATGCTGGGTTTGCCGCCGCGTTTTTTGAAGACGCGCATGCGTCCGGGGTGGGCTTCGTCCTGGCCGAGGGCGAGGTCGGCAGTGAATTCGTCGGGGAGGAGGCCGGTGACGGGGTCGCGGAGGGCGGCGCCGATTTTCATTTCCCGTCCGGGGGGGAGGATGACGACGATGGCGTGATAAATTTTGGTGGGGGTTTTGGATTGGAATTGGCCGCTGAGGTAGTCGAGCGCGGGTTTGGTGCGGGAGCAGAGGAGGAGGCCACTGGTGTCGGCGTCGATGCGGTGGACGTTGGCGGTGTCGTGTCCGTAGCGTTCGTGGACGTAGCGCATGAGGTAGGGGCGGTTTTTGTCCCAACGGTCGGGCGCGACAAGGAGCCCGCTGGGTTTGTCGAACGCGAGCATGGTTTCGTCTTCATAAACGATGGGTGGGAGCATGGCGTCGGTTTGAATGAGGGTCGAGGGTCGGAAGGTCGAGTCTTGGCTGCGGGGGGGGGGGGGGGGGAGGGGACTCGGTGCGTCACTCGGTGCGTTTGGTGAAGCGGTCGGGGTGGTGGGCGCGGCTGAGGGCGCTATCGTAGGTGATGAGGCAGCGGGTGTAGAGGTCGTGCAGGCTGTCGTCCATGAGGATCATGCCTTCGCGGGAGCCGGTCTGGAGGGAATTGACGAGTTGGTGGAGTTTGTTTTCGCGGATGATGTTTCGCACGGCGGGGTTGGGGATGAGGAGTTCGCAGGCGAGGACGCGGCGGGTTTGATCGACGCCGGGCACGAGGTCTTGCGCGAGGATGGCTTGCAGGGAATTGGCGAGTTGGAGGATGACTTGGCGCTGGGCGTTGCCTTCGTAGCTGCCGATGATGCGTTCGATGGCGTGGCTGGCCGTGGGGGAGTGGAGGGTGGCGAGGACGAGGTGGCCGGTTTCGGCGGCGGTGAGCGCAGTCATGATCGCGGCATGGTCGCGCATTTCGCCAACGACGATGACGTCGGGGTCTTGGCGGAGGGCGTGGTTGAGGGCGCGGGCAAAGGAGTGGGTGTCGGAGAGCACTTCCTGCTGCACGATGATGGCGCGGTTGTTGGAGTGGACGTGTTCGATGGGGTCTTCGATGGTGATGATTTTGCAACGGCGTTCGCTGTTGATGAGGTCCACCATGTAGTTGAGGGTGGTGGTCTTGCCGGAACCGGTGGGGCCGGTGACGAGGATGAGGCCGTTGCGGCGGCGGGCGATGTCGTCGATTTTGGCGGGGAGGCCGAGTTCGTCGCGCGTGTAGATGCGGTCGCCGCAGAAGCGGATGCTGTATTCGGGGATGCCGTTGCGACGGTAGATTGTCACGCGGACGCGTCCGGCGTCGGGGTGGAGGAGGGAGATGCAGAGTTCCCAGTCGCGGGCAAAGGCTTCGCGCTGTTTTTCGTTGAGGAGGGTGTCGGTGATGGCGCGGCTGATGTCGGCGGAAAATGGATCGTGGTTGGCGAGGATGATTTCGCCGTGGATGCGGAGGGTGGGCGCGACGCCGACGATGAGGTGCAGGTCGGAGGCTTTGTGTTCCGAGGCGGCGGCGAGTAGCTGGGAGAGGTAAGGGTGCATGGGTGGGAAAAGCTAAAAGGCTAAAAGCTGAAAACTGAAAATCAGGAGCGCAGGCGGAGCCAGAGGCGGCGGATGGGGCCGATGCGGGAGGCGCGTTCGAGGTTCTGGCGCAGGCCGGGGAGGTCGGGCGCGAGTTGTTGCGCTTGCTCAAAGGAGTTGAAGGCGGGGGCAACGAGTCCGAGGGCGAGCTGACATTGGCCGAGTTGTTGCCAGACGCAGGCGCGGGCGGGGGCGAGGCTGATGGCGGCTTGGGCGTGACGGAGCGCGAGCGCGAAGCGTGTATAGAAGGCTTGGATACGCGAGGCGAGCCAGGCGATGAACCAGTCGCCGGGGGCGAGGGAGAGTGCTTTCTCGAAACAGTAGTCGGCGCGTTTTTCGCGTCGGGCGAGAAGGACGTCGCCGCGCGCGAGCCAGACGTAGGGGGTGTCGCCGCGTTCCTCGATGGCGGCGTCGGAAAAGGCGAGGGCGGCCTTGAGGTCGGCGGTGCGGGCGAGGGCCACGGCTTTGGCGGCGAGGAGTTCGGGGTCGTGGGGAAAGCGTTCGAGGGCTTTGTCGGCCCAGAGACGGGCTTCGCGATATTCGCCGAGTTCGATAAGCATGCGCACTTGGTTAGTCCAGGCAGTGGTGTTTTGCGGGTTGTGTTCGAGGACTTTGGCGTAGGCGCGGAGGGCTTCTTCGAAGCGGGCGTCTTGAAAGAGTTTGTTGGCGACGGTGAGGTAGTGGGTTTCGTCCTTGGCGCCAAAGGCGGCATGGTGCTCGGCGATGGATGTGGCGAGGGTGGAGGCCGGTGTGGCGGCGGTGGAAGCGGGGAGGGGAGGGGGCTGGTTCTCTTCGCCTCCGAGTTCGAGGTTGCTGAAGCGGCTCATGGTTGTGGTTGAGGGTTGGGATTGAGCCAGCCGGTGTGCGGTTTGCCGATAATTTCTTTTTCGGGAACGAGGGCGGCTTGCTGGAGCAGGGTGTCGAGGTTGGCGGCGTTGCCGGTGTTGTTGCGGGCGCGAAAGTGGGCGGGCCAGATGTAATAATGGCTGGCGGGGACGATTTGTTCGCCGCTCTGGGGCATTCCGGGGATACGGGGCTGGGCAAGGCCGTTTACTTCGAGTCGGTAGGGGAAAAATTGGATACGGTCGCCGGGCAGGGCTTGGACGGTTTCAACGCCAGCGCCATCACTTTGGTTGGTGCGGATGGCGCGGTTGGCATAGCCGGTGTAGCGTATTGGTGCGCGATAGGCGACAGTGTCGCCACGGCGGATGTCGGCGAGGGAGGTGCGAGGGTCGATGACGACAACGCCGTCGGGCGTGCGCAGGGGGATGGCGATGCGGGGCGCAAGGTGGGTGAGGGGGAGATAGGCGGCGAGAAACAGGCCGAGCGTGATGGCAAGGGCGATGGCGAGGCGGGGGCGCAGGCAGAGGTCGCGCGGGAGGAGCGTGGTGAGGATGTGGTGCGAGAGGCTGGCTCCGTGCAGGGCGGTCATGAGGGCGAGGGCGGAGCGGTAGGAGCCGGTGTCCATGCGCAGGTAGGCAAGTGTCCAGCCCGCGAGACATAGTATCCAGATGAGGAATACGGCTGCGGCGATGATGCGGCGGTTGCGGCGGAGACGGGGGGGGGGAGGGGGGGAGGGGATGTGTCGGGGGAGAAATCCGTAGCCGGGGACGATGAGCGCGGGCAGGAGGCCGGACGCGGTGCGGATCACGGTCTGGAGGTGGATGGGAGTGTGGCGGAGTATGGAATACCAAGCGCGACGGGCGCGGTTGCCGAGGCCAGCACGGGGCGGGTAATAGGGTGAGTCGCTGCGAGCCATGTTGTGCGGGGGGGGGGGGACGCGGGATCAGTTTTTGAAACCACTAATGAACACTAATGGCCACTAATAAAAGGATGGGTGTAATTTGTTTCCCGATACGATTTAGAGGATTGGTCATTAGCGCCCATTAGTGTGCATTAGTGGTTTTTAAAGGATTGGGCTCGTCGCGTCAGCTTGGGTCAGTGGTGTTGCTCGATGTTGAGGTTCACGTCGTCGTCGGGTTCGTAATACTCGCTGGTGAGCTGGCGTTGTTTTTCTTCTCCGACGAGTTGTTGGATGAGGGCAAGGGCGTCGAGGCAGCGGGCGCCTTTGTAACCTTGCACATGGACCTGAACTTGTCCGTCGGGGGCGATGGTGATGTCGATTTCGCGGTGTGGCATGGCGGGGGGGGGGGAGGTTAGTTTTCCCATTTGCGGACTTTGAGGCGGAGGGTGCGGTCAGGGCTGGTTTCTTCTTCGACGATCATGAATTGGTGTTCGGTGAGACCGTCTTTGAGGCGTTGGTGGACGTAGTGTTGCACGACGCCTTGGGCGAGTTCTTCGCCGAGGAAGCGGAGGGTGGCGGTGTCGTGTCCGACGGCGGAAGAGGCGTGGAGCGAGGCGCGTCCGCGGGCGTCGCGCGCAAAGGTGATGGTGACGCCGTCACGATGAACGCGGATGCGTTGGTCGCGCCCGAGTTGGGAGGAAACGAGTTCGCTTTGCCCGATCTGGATTTCGACGCGGTTCTCGGTGTTTTGTTCGGATTCGGCGGTGGTGTTCTCACGGGTGATGAGGGTGTAGCCGAGCGAGGTGGCGGCGGCCATGATGGCGGCGGAGAGCGTGGGCCAGGTGGCCGAGACGACAACGGGGGCGAGGATGCAGACAACACTCATTTTTCGGAGGTGGGTTCAAGGGTTGGTATTTCGGACTGAATGGAGTTGGGCGCGGACGTTGCACGGCTGGCGTGGCGGGCGCGGCCGTCGGCCCAGGCGCGGAGGCGGCGGAGGTGTTCGTCCATGGTCTTGGAGAGGGGGACGGTCTGGCGGAGGGCTTCGAGGATGTGAGCGGTGGTGAGGTCGGTGCCGTCGTAAAAGGCGTCGTAAAGGGCGCTGATGACGGCTTGCTCGATCTCGGCTCCGCTGAAGTCCTGGCTGGTGGCGGTGAGGGCGGGAAGGTCGAATGTTTCGGGAGAGCGGGAGCGTTTCTGGAGGTGGATGCGGAGGATGTCGGTGCGTTCGGCGGGCGTGGGGAGATCGACGAAGAAGATTTCGTCGAGGCGGCCTTTGCGCAGGAGTTCGGGCGGGAGTTGCGAGATGTCGTTGGCGGTGGCGACAACAAAGACGGGCGCGGTTTTTTCGGAGAGCCAGGTGAGGAAGGTGCCGAAGACGCGGGCGGTGGTGCCGCCGTCGGTCATGCCGGAGCTTTTGGTGCCGACAAAGGCTTTGTCGATTTCGTCCACCCAGAGGATTGCGGGGGCGACGGATTCGGCGACGGCGATGGCTTTGCGTACGTTTTCCTCGGAGGAGCCGACGAGGCTGCCAAACATGCGCCCGATGTCGAAGCGGAGGAGGGGGAGTTGCCAGAGGTGGGAAACGGCTTTGGCGCAGAGGCTTTTGCCGCAGCCTTGGACGCCGAGCATGAGGACGCCTTTGGGGGCGGGGAGTCCAAAGGCGCGGGCTTGTTCGCTGAAGGCGAGGGCGCGTTTCTGGAGCCAGTCTTTGAGGATGGGAAGGCCGCCGACGGTGGCAAAGGTGGCGTCGGTGGCGTAGTATTCGAGGAGGCCGCTTTTGCGGATGATTTGTTGTTTTTCAGAAAATACGTCGGCGACGTGGTCGGAGGTGAGGCGCTGGTCTTTGACGATGATTTTAGCGAAGACGTTTTCGGCTTCGTTGAGGGTGAGGCCGAGGGCGGCGTTGAGGAGGCGTTCGCGGGCGGGGGCGTCGAGGTCGATGCGGACGGCGGGGTATTGTTTGACGTCGGCGAGGATGCGGTCGAGGAGGTGGCCGAGGTCGGAGCGGGTGGGGAGGGGTAGGTTGAGGAGAGTGATTTCCTTGTCGATTTCGGCAGGGATTTCCACGACGGGCGAGAGGATGACGAGGGTCTTGTAACTGCTTTTGAGTTGGAGGGCGATTTCCTTGAGTTTGCGGATGACGGCGTGGTTGTTGCGGGCGAGATAGGGGTGGAAATCTTTGAACAGGAAGATGGCGGGATCGACTTGGTCGATGACTTGGTCGAGGGCGATGAGGGGATCGCGAGTGGGGGAATTGCGGTTTTTCTGCGACTGGATGTTGGTGCCAGCGGGGACGAGGCCAGTGGTGTGGCTCCATTCAAAGACTTTTTTCTGCCGGCGGGCGGCGATGTCGTGAAGGATTGTCTGGGCGCGGGTTTCCTCGTTGGTGACGAGATAAAGGATGGGGTAACGGGCGCGGATGAGGGTGTCGATTTCTTGGGCGAGCGGGTTCATGTGGTTTGAGGGTTTATGGAATGTGGAGTGCGGTTTGCGGAATGGAGGGAGCGGCGGTGGATTGAGGTGTGCGCGGGGCGCGGTGGCGCATGGCGGTGTCGTGGGGAGCGAGTTGGCTGAGGACGGCGGCGAGGGCGGGGGTGATGTTGTGCGCAAGGATGCGTCCGTCGGGGAGGATGAGGAGTTCGGCATGTTCGGCGGGGGGGGGGAGGGGGGCGTATTCATTCGGCAAGGACAAGTTGATGCTCGTGCGCGATGTCGCGGGCGAGGGCGGTTTCGTGCGCGTTGCAGGTGCGGGTCAGTTCGGGATGACGGCGGGATTGCCAGGCGGGCCAGAAGCCGGTGCGGAGAGAAACTGGAACGCCGGGCAGGTGCGCGCTGAGCCAGGTGGCAATGGGGCGCCAGCAGCATTCGACGTGGCCGGGCATGAGGAGGTGGCGGACGATGAGCGGGGGTGTAGTGGAAAAACGAGGACAGGCGCGGAGGAGGTTGTCACGGAGGGTGGCGGTATAGCCGGGGGGGGAGGCGGCAAGGCGGGCGGCGCAGGCGTCGTTGCCGAATTTGTAATCGACGATCCAGGTGTCGAAGAGGTTGGCGAGCCAGGCGCGGGCAAGGGGAGAGGCGCGGCCATTGGTTTTCCAGACGAGGGGAGTGTCGTCGGGGAGGTGGGCAACGAGGTCGAGTATGTCGGGGAGGTGAATCGTGGGTTCGCCGCCGAGAATCATAATGGTGCGGGCGGGGGGGGAGTGGTTGAGCGCGGCGGTGGCGCGGCGGGCGAGGTCGGACGCATCAAGGGGAGCGCCAGCGAGGGGATTCCAGCTTTCGCGTCCGGTGATGCAAAAGTCGCAGCGAAGGTCGCAGCCACTGAGGGCGATGGCATAGGTGGGGATGATGGCGAGTTCGTCGGAGACTTCGGTTTGCGCGGAGAAAACGCGTGCGCGTGGTCCGGCGTGGCAAAGGGCGCGGTTGGTGCCGCGTTGGGCGGAGGCGGGGACGGTGCGGTCGGCGTTGCAGAGGTGGGCGCAGAGTTGGCAGTGGGAGAGGCTGGCGCGGGCGGCGGTGGCGCGTTGCGCGGCAAGGGCGGAGCGGGAGTTGTGGACGGACCGGGGCGGGGTGGCGGGCGTGGACGGATGCGTGCAAATGGGGGCGGGCGCGGCGGTCATAATTCAAGGTGGTTGAGGCGGCGGGTGGAGCCGGGGGATGATGGCGGCGGGTGGCGGCGGTGGCGTTGGTGGCGTTGGTGGTCACGCCAGCGCCAGCGGATGGTGAGGAGCGTCCAGCCGATGGCGGCGGTGAAGAGGCACTGGACAAGGGCGGAGAGGCCGCCACAGAGGCCAAGTGTGGAAAGGGTAATGAGGCCGCCGATGATGAGGGCGAGGGTGCGGCGGGTGATGTTGCCAAGGACGACGAGGTTGAGTGTTTCGCAGGGTGCAATGCGAGCCCAGGCGACAAGGTGGGCGGCGAGGATGCTGGCGATGCCGGCTCCGGGAGGCACAACTTCGGTAAAGGGCGTGACGAGGCAGCGGAGCAATCCGGCGGCGACGATGCAGAGGGTGGTGTAGGCAAGGAGTGCGGAGCGGGTTTTTGTCTGCTCAATGCCGGTGGCGAAAAAGAGGATGAGGTAGCCGTCGAGCACGAGGTTGAGGAGTCCGCCGCTGAGTAGTGGGTAAGTGACTACACGCCAGATCTGGCCATGCCAGACGAGGGCGGGGGAGAGGAGAAACCAGTTATCGAGGTTGATGAGCCCGATCAGGCGGAGAAGGGTGGCAGCGAGGTAAACGGCAACGATGAGGCCGAGGATCATCCAAGCTCCGGTGGAGATGCGAGGGAAGCTGACTGGGGCGGACATGGTGGTTTGATTGGTGTCGATTGATGAGTGTCGAAGGTCTGAAGGTCCAAGGTCGAAAGTCGGGTTTGCGCTTCGTGTTCTCGGAGCGGGGGGGGGGGGGGGGGGGGAGGTTTTTAGTTAATGTTTTGTAATTTTTCCGGCGATACGGCGCCACCAAGATGCGGCGGGCGCGGCGGGTGTTTGGCTTTTGATGGAATCGTGGAGGCGGCGGGCGATGGCTGGCGGAAGCGGGGTTTGACGGGCGTCGTGACGTAGCAGGTTTTCAACGGTGTCGAAGGTCTGCGTAGTGTCGGAGGTGCGGGCGTGGGCGTCGGAGGATTGTTCCTCGGTGTGGCGAAATTGGTGGGTGTGTTTCATGGCGGTTGCGGCGTCGGGGGGGGGGGGGGGGGAGGGTGGTGTGGCGGTGGTGTTATGCGGTTTTGGAGAAGTGTTGGGCAAAGGCTTTGCGGGCGCGGTGGAGTTTGCCGCGGACGGCATCGGGGGTTTGGTCGGTGAGGGTGGCAATCTGGTCGTAGGCGAGGTGCTCGTCGGCGGCGAGAAGGAGGATTATCCGATATTCGGGCGGCAGGGCGTCGAAGGTTTTTTGGATACGTTCGCCGAGTTCCTTGGTTTCGAGAACGCGTAGTGGTCCGGGCGATGCACTGGACAGGGTGGTGGCGGCGGGCGAGGAGAACCAGTCGGTGTCGTCGGATTGAGTGAACACGTGGCGCTGGTGCCAGGATTGGCGGAGGGTCTGGCAATGATTGATGGCGATGCGGTAGAGCCAGGTGCGGATGCTGGATTCGCCGCGAAATCCGGCGTATTTGCGAAAGGCTTTGAGGAAGACGTCGTGCGTGGCGTCCTCGGCTTGGGCGGGGTTCCCGAGGAGGCGAAGGGTCAGGTAGTAGATGGCTTGCGCGTGTTCCCGGTAGATCGTCTCGAATGCCGGTGCCGCAGCGATGATCGCGTCAGCGGCAACAGGCGGGGAGACGGAAGATGGCATGATG
This sequence comes from Geminisphaera colitermitum TAV2, assembly GCF_000171235.2. Lineage (GTDB taxonomy): Bacteria > Verrucomicrobiota > Verrucomicrobiia > Opitutales > Opitutaceae > Geminisphaera > Geminisphaera colitermitum. The sequence goes on from NZ_ABEA03000130.1 coordinate 10,081, forward strand.
GGGATATTGGACCGGGCTGGAGGAAAATCCTCACGAGGGAAAATGAAAAAAATGGGAAAATGCCTGGCCGATCAACGCGATTCAGGATCGGGATCGACGACGAGGCGGACGGGGCGAGTTGAGCGGCACGGCTTTTCCCGGTGGCGGCGGTCGCTCGAGGTTAATGACAATCGCATGGAGACTTGTTTGCCCGATCCGGAAACGGATGAGGCCAGAGCTGGATGAGTAATAACCATGAGATTCCGAGAAAGGTCGCAGAGAAGTAGGAGGAAATATTGACGGACTGCGTATAGATGACTCCCGGCGTCAATTCGGGGTACCATGCTTTAGGATACAACAGAGGCAATCCCGCCTGCCAGCGGGCAACGGAGGCGCGGGCGATGACGTGGGCGAGCAATTCGATGAGCAGGAGGACCGGAGCGAACAGCGCGAGGGCGGATGGCAGCAAAATCGCCCGGCGGCGAAAGGCGGCCCACGCCAGCGCGCCGAACAGCATCGCCGGTCCCAGCGTGGCGACGATGGCATATTGGATGGCGAGCAGAACAGGATGCGTGAACGGCAGCAGCGGACGGTGAAATTCAGTGAAGTGTCGCGGCTCAATGTGGATCAGAACAATGTCATGCAGGATCGTCCATGTGACGATGAGCGACGCGAACCCGATGATGAAACCTGCCAGCGTCCGGCGTTCGGGTTCGTGTATTCGTAATTGCATGACAGAGGGTGAGCAGAGAAGGGGCAGCGGTAGCAGCGTCGGCGGCTGGG
>NZ_ABEA03000129.1 GCF_000171235.2 Geminisphaera colitermitum TAV2
GTGTCCGCCCGCCCGCTGGACACGCCTTCGTGCCTACCGCCTGCTCTGGTGGCTCGGGTTCGCAGTCCTCGTGCTCGACCAAGCGACAAAAACCTGGATCGCCCAAAAACTCCCCTTCAACACCTACGGCTGGCCGGGGCAGATCGTCGTGATCGAGGGTTTTTTCAACCTCGTGCATGTCGGCAACACTGGCGCGGCCTGGAGCCTCTTTGCCGGCAAGAGCTTTTTTCTCGCCATCCTTGCCGCCGCGACCCTTGGCGGCATCTACCTGTGGCGACACCAGCTCGGCCTGCGCTCCCGCGTGGCCCAGGTCGGGTTCGGACTCCTCTGCGGCGGCATTGTGGGCAACCTCGTTGACCGGCTCCTGCACGGACACGTCATCGACTTTCTCGACTTTCATTTCGGCGGCTACGTGTATCCAACATTCAATGTCGCGGACATGGGCATCTGCATCGGAGTCGGCATCTACCTCATCCACTCCCTCCTCCAGCCCGGCCCGGGAAAAAACGAAAACGGAGGGCGGGTCTCCTGACCCGCCAGACGCGGCGCAGCCGCGCCCATCCGATCCGTCCAATCCCGGAAGTGCGAGACTTGCTCTCACGCGCAGACCTCTCAGCGGGTCAGGAGACCCGTTCCTCCTTGCCCCTTACAACTCGATCCCCTGCGGTGCCTTTGCGGCCTCGGCTTGCAGCATCTTGACGCCCTGATCCGCCTCGGGATTGGCCACGCTGGTAAGCTTCCAATCCCACGGTTTCCATGAACCCCGCCGCCATTCAAAAGTCGTTTCAGCCTGTGTCTGGCCGGAGACCTGAATGATCGCCTGCGCGACCGGCGAGCCCGAACCATTGACGCGAATGACGCTCCTGACCGTGGCCGTGTGGCGATCCTCCGACAACTCCACCTTGTGCGGGTGGCGGTCGATCGAGCACACGATAAAATGACGCCGCACCGTCTGCGCCAGCACGATGACCTCATCGCGGGTCAGCCCCCAGCCATCCTTGTAGTCGAGAGCCACCACGGAGGTCACATCCTTGAAATCGTTGTCCGCCACGCCATCGATCAGCTTGCCCCAGGCCCGCTCCACGCCGCGCACCGGACTCAACCACGGCAGGGCAAGAAAGATGGCCAGCAAAACAAGGATAAAGACAACGGTGCCAAGGAGTCGGGATTTGGTCATGGGAGAAAAATTCGGAAATTAGGGATGGTTCAAAAGGGAGGTTCTAAAAATTGAAGAAAACAGCGAAGACGCGAAGCCGCAAAGATCAGAGTAAGGCGTTTTGAATTTTATATCTCATTTGTAGTTGGTTAATTGATAAATAATCTGGAATTTTTCTTCCTTTGCGCCTTGGCGACTTTGCTGTTCAAAAACGTATTTTTAGGAGTTCCCAAAAATACATTGGTCACAGAGGACACGGAGGTTTGCCGGTGAATGAACGATGCAGGAGTCGCGTGTGTTTTTTGACCACGGATTTCTCGGAGTCTTGCGGACCTCCGTGTCCTCTGTGACGAAAACTTTTCACGCCAGCGCGGCCCACACACGTTGCACGTCGTCGTGATCTTCGAGGGCCTGCAAAAATTCTCCGACATCGGCGCGCTGTTCGTCGGTGAGTTCTGGGCATTGCTTGGCGACATGGCCGAGTTCGCTCGTAACGACGGTCCAGCCATTTTGCGCCAGCCAGACGGAGGCGGAGTGGACGGCGGCGCGGTCCACGAGGAAGCGCACGCCGAGGCGATCCTCCGGGATGTCATCGTTCTGGGCGTGCGTGAGCGGAGAAAAATCGTTGGCCCCGGCCTCGATTGCGGCGGCCTCGGGATCGGCGCCCGGCGCAGTGTGCGCCTCGACGATGCCCACATGGTCAAAGAGGAACTTGTTGCTCCCGGCGGCCCCCAGGATGCCCTTCTTGAAGAGCACGCGAATCTCCGGCGTCGTGCGTTGCACATTGTCGGTGTAGGCCTCGACGATCACCGCGACCTTGTGCGGCGCGTAGCCCTCGAAGGCCACGGCATCCATGGCCATTTTTTCGCCGCCCACGCCCGCGCCTTTGCTGATGGCGCGCTCGATGACGTCGCGTGTGACACTGGCCTTTTTGGCCTTTTCGACCGCGGCGAAAAGCCGGGCGTTGGCCGCAAGATCGGCCCCGCCGAGTTTGGCGGCGACGGTGATCTCTTTGACGAGTTTACCGACCACCTGACCCTTTTTGTTGTTAACGATGGCGCGTTTCGCGTGAAGCCATTGGCGTCCCATAGAGACGCTAATCGTTACCGCACGGACGCCTCACATCAACCCTCAACTCCGCCCGACCGCCCCCTTTTTCCACGAAAGCCATCCGATCAACCCCAGGCCGCACCAGAGGGCGATGGTGCCCACCACCTCGTGCATTGCGTGGTAGTGACCCGGAAAACGCGGGGCCAGCAGGCAAATCACCGTGATGCGTAGCAGATTGAAAACGCATCCCGTGACGGCCCCCAGCGCCGCCAGCAACACGAGCCGGCCCAACGGCTGGCGGCTGATGCCCCCGGCAAGCAAGGCCAGCAGCACGCTCGACGTGATGAGCCCGAAACCATTGCACTCCGTCGCCACGACAAACGACTGCGACCCCGCGCGCAACATCAGTCCCGGCTGTCCCGGCTGCCCAAACAGGCTTAACCCCGATGTCACCCCGATGGACTCAAGCAGCCAGGCCGAGTTGACGCCCGCGATCTGGCGCAACGGCCAGTCGAGTATCGGGAAAAGCGGGATAATCACCAGCAACGCCGCGATCCCGATGACCAGCGGACGCAGAAACAGCCGGTAGGGAGCCTCGCCAAACAACAGGCGCAGGCAGCCCGCGAGCCCGAGCGCCATGCCGGGCAGGACGAGCAACGGCAGGCGCAACCAGCGCGCCAGCGCCACGCACCCAAACGCGAGGGCGAGGAAAAAAAGCGCTCCATTGCTGAACTGGCCGTTCACGCGCAACTGCCGCCGGTGCACCCAGCCGATGAGCACCGCGGCTGAGCCGATGAGGATGATCCCCTGCATGATCTGCTGTCGCGCGGCGGCCTCGGCGGCCACCCAGCGCGTGACCGGCCAGAAAACGAACCCCGTGCATACGACCAGCAACCATGCGAGCCAGGGATGGTTGTCGTTGGAGGGCTTCGGAGCCGTGGACGCGGAAGAGGCGGCGGAGGCGGTCGCGTGGGCAACGGACTGGGCGGACGAGTCAGGTGTGTTGGGCGTGGCAGGCGGCTGAGTCATTACGGATGAGACTGCTAAATGTGCGCAGTGATCCATCGCAGGGCCAGCCAAAGGTATTGGAAAACTCACACGGAGTACAGAGGCAACGGAGGGGAGGGCGGGTCTCCTGACCCGCCAGACGCGGCTTCAGCCGCGCCCATCCGAAAGGACGGGAAGGGATGGAAGACCGGAATTGCGGCGCTTCGCGCCGTCGGCGGGTCAGGAGACCCGCCCTCCAGAGACTGGCGCTCCCAAGCGGGTGTAATCGAGAATGCTGTGACTGATGTTGCCGGCGGCGAGCGTGGCCTTGTCAGTGACCAGACCGGGGGGCGAAAGGTCGGCGGCATCGGAGTAAATGAAGCGGTGCGTGCCGTCGTCCGCCGCCGGACTGAACAGGCCGGGCACGCGAACTTGGGCGGGCACGGTGCGATGGACCGGCGTGTCGGCACGGCAGGGAAGGGGGAAGTTGACGTTGTGAACGGTGAAGGGCGCGGGCGTGGCGAGTTGCGGCGGCAGGAGTTCGTTGACGAGCCGGACGGCATGGGCGGCGGAGGCCTGGAGCGTGGCTCCGAGTTCGGCGTCGATGGGTTCGCCGTTTTTCAGGCGGACGAAAAGGGGCTGGTTGAGTTCCTGCGAAAAGGCGATGGCGGGGAGGCCGTGCAACGCGCCTTCCCAAGCGGCGGCAATGGTGCCGCTGGCGAGGATGAAGCCGAGCGAGGTGTTGCGGCCGAGATTGATGCCGCTGACCACGGCATCGACATCGGGCCGGGTGGCGGCGGGTTCGTCATGGGTGGGGGCCGGGTGACGCGGCAGCAGGTGGGCGAGGGCGATGTTGACGCAGTCGGCGGGGGTGCCATCGACCGTCCACGCGGGGCAGCCGAAATCGCGCCGGGCAAGGGCGGAGGCAACGGGACGGTGGCGGGATTTGGCGGCACCGGTCCAGCTTTGCTCGTGCAGCGGGGCGACGATGAACAGGTCGTGCCCGGCGGCTTGGAGGGCATGGACAAGAATGTGGAAGAGCGGGCTGTCGATGCCGTCGTCGTTGGAGAGAAGGAGGCGCATGTCGCGCTCCATGCAGAAGATGGAGCGCGGGGGGGGCAAGCGCGTTAGACGAAACGCCACCAAGGTTTCTCGGTGACGGATTTGCGGGAGACGTCCAGCAGCGCGGTGACTTTCCGGGCGAGGATCAGTTTCATCAGGGCGTCAGGGCCTTTCTTTTTTTGGAAGGCATACTCGGAGCCGCTGAGGGGAAGGAGCGCGAAGAAGTGGATGGTCTTGCCTTCGTGATGGAGCGTCCAGAACTCCTTCGAGGTTGTCTGCGGGCGGATCAGCATCATGGACGACATGCGGGTGTTGCCGGCAAAGGGGATGGGCGGGTCGCCGTTGGGGATCGTGTGTCCTTCCCAAATCCAAGTGTCCTGTTCGTGCGGGAGGCTGGCGATGCGGCGCAGCCAGTGCAGGGGCCAGGCGTGTTCCTCGCGTCTTTGCTCTTCGGGCGTCATGCGCCAGGTCGAGGGCAGGCACATGATGAGTTCGGCAAAGCGGTGGTCAGCCGCCTGGGGCGGAGCGGGCATGGGCTGGCGGCTCATGCCGGAGGTGATGATGGTGTAAAAGGGACGTTCCCGCACGGGGTTGACCACGATCAGGTCGATGGGGATGGGTGAGTCGGGAGCGTCGTTGAGGATGTTGCTGATGTGTCCGATGTGTTGCTGGACGTGACGGGAAACGAGCGAGAGGGTCGCTTCCGGGGCGGCTATGGGGGGCCGGGTGTGGGAGATGACGAGCGCAGGGTCCGACCCCACGCTGACTTCCTGGGTGGTTGCCTCATTCATGGCTGGGAGTAGGTGCAGGTATCCGAAAGCCGGCGAAACGGGAGTATTTTGCCGGGAAGCTCCCAAGGGCGAGGGCTTCAAAGAGCAATCTTTTGGCGTGATTTGCCGTCGATGGCGAGTGGAGAGGCGGTTCGGCACACCCCTATTACGTGCGGCGATTCAGAAAGAAAGCCTGGCTAATCATTCAGCTGTCTGCGGGGCGCTGTTTTCCGATTTCTGATACCAGTGATAAAAGGCCCGGATGAGCATGAGGAAGGTGACGCTCATGCCGCCGAGTTTCATGATGCTGGCGCCGAGGAGTTGGTCTTGTTGCGGGGAGAGGCTGGCGAAGAGTCGCGGGGCGTATTCGTAGGTGGGATACAGCACGTCGCTGGAAAAGGCGATGAAGGCGAACAGGGGCGTCATGGCGATGGTGACGCCGACGAGGTAGAGCATTTGCAGGGGCGGGTTGAGCGCGGGGAGGTGGGGGTCGCGGCTGAAGAGGGGCCACCAATAAAAGAGGGCGGCTCCGAAAAAGGTGATGTGCTCGATGATGTGAACGGTGCGGTTTTGCAGGGCCAGGTCGTAGGCGGCGGGTGCGTGCCAGGCGGAGAGGACGAGGGTGTAGATGAGGGCGCAGGTGAGGGGATGGGTGAGGAGGCGGAGCAGGGGGCGCAGGCCGGGGGAGCGGGTGAGGGGAGTGAGGAGCCAGACGGGGAGGCCGGTGAGGAAGAGGATGGCGGCGGGGTAAATGAGGAGCATGTGCTGCACCATGTGGGCGCTAAGGAGGAAGCGTTCGCCGGCCTGATCGAGGGGGGAGCCGACGGCGAGGTAGAAGATGATCAGCGCGGAGTAGAACCGGAGGGCATCGTTTTTTGGATACGCCGCACCGGGGGCGATGCGGTGGCGGAGGGGGCCGGTGCACAGGGCGTAGAGCCAGCCGAGGAGGATGAGGCCGCCGATGAGGAGGGGTTCGTGTGCCAGTGCCGCCAGTCGATC
>NZ_ABEA03000128.1 GCF_000171235.2 Geminisphaera colitermitum TAV2
ACGCAGGGGAGGCGGGGGAGGAGCCAGCAACTTTGGCGACTGGCGGCGACGGGGAGGACGATGTGATGGTGGCGGCGGCGGTGTGGAGCGGTCCGTATTTCCAGTTCGATGGAGGGGTGTCGGGTGTGACTTATGCGCATCCTTACGATCTGTCGATCAACACGATTTCCAATTCGGTTTGCTGGGTGCTGACGCTGGAGGGCGAGGCGGTGTTTGAATGCGGGGGAGGGGGGCATTCGCTGACGTTGAGGCCGGGGATGGTGTTGGTGTATCCGCAACCGCTCAATGGGCGTCTGGTCACGCGCGAAGGGCGTCCATGGCGGCGGCTTTGGATCAAGGTGCGCGGGGAGTGGGGGGTGGGGGCAATGCTGGCGCTGGGGGCGGCGCATGGCTGGGTGGCGAGGATTCCGTTGTCGTCACGGGTGGTGCGTCTGGCACGGGAGTGGGTGGATTATTGGAGTGTGCATCGCGGAGAGCCATCGGTGGAGGGATCACGGGCGGCGTTCGAGTGGCTGGCGGAGTGGTGGCGTTTTTTGTGTATCCAAAAACCGGTTATGAATGGGGATGGAGTCGCGCGGATGGATGAAGGGGGGGGGGGGGGGGCAGGTGCTGCGGAGGCGTTGCCGGATTTGCGGAGGTTGTTGTCGCGGTCGTTTTTCCGGCGCATCAAGACGATCAGCGGTTACGCGGCGCAGATCGGTTATTCGCGCGAGCATACGAGCCGCAAGTTGCGAGGGCAGTGGAGCAATGGGACGCCGGCCCAGATCGTGCGGAGGAATCGGCTGGCGCAGGCGGCGCTGGATTTGCGGCATACGCGGATGTCGGTGGCGGAGGTCGCTCAACGCGCGCAGTTCGCCTCGGCGGGGACGTTCATCGTGGCGTTTAAAAAACGGTTTGGGCAAACACCGCTGGCCTGGCGGCTGGGGAAAATATAAGGGAGGTCCTAAAAATTCATTTTTGCACAGAAGGTAACCAAGAAAACGAAGATAAAGGCAGGGAGTATAATGGTTTTTTCGACGTTTTCAGTGGAGACTCGATAAGTTGATATAGCGGGAGGTGGCGGGATAGCGCCCGTAGCGCAGGCATCTTGCCTGCCATCTAAATTGATTGCGCGAAGCGCGGTGACATCGGTTTGTCACGTAGTTCGGTGCTTTATTGCCAATCCGAACCGTGCGACTCACGAATACGCAGAGGTAACGGTTCGGGCTAAAGCTCCGAACTACGTCAAGGCAAGCGGCGCTTCGCGCAGTAGTTTGGATTGCAGGCAAGACCTCCCGCCCTGCGCTACGGGCGCTGCCGCGCCACCTCTCGTCTATCCACCGAAAACGTCGAAGAACCGTATAATGTGTTTTAATTTATTTATTTTCAATGGGTTGTTGAGAACAAACGTTTTATCTCAATTGGTTGTCTTCGTTACCTTCTGTGCAATTTTTAGAGGTTCCCATAAGCGGCTCACGCGCGGTGCCTCGTTGTGCTTATGCGGCTTGCTTCCAAAACTTATACCTAGGCGTGGCGGGGCCGGGGCGTTTGCCGAATCGGCGGGGGGTGCTTCCGTGACCTTTTCCCATTTTCCCATCCACTTATGGACGATCTTCTCGCCGCCCGCTCAACGATGGCCTTCTCGCTGGGGTTTCATATCATCTTTGCCGCGATTGGCATGACCATGCCGTTCTTCATGTCAGCCGCGCACTGGTTGCATTTGCGCAAGGGCGATCCGGCGTGCCTTGAGTTGACCAGAATGTGGCTCAAGGGCGTGGCGATTTTTTTCGCGGTGGGAGCGGTGTCGGGCACGGTGCTGGCCTTTGAATTGGGGTTGCTCTGGCCGGGCTTCATGCAGCACGCGGGGCCGGTCATCGGAATGCCGTTTTCCTACGAGGGCACGGCGTTTTTTCTGGAGGCGGTGGCCATCGGGTTGTTCCTCTACGGGTGGAAACGCATGAAGCCGTGGGTGCATTGGGCAACGGGGCTGGTGGTCGGGATATCGGGGTTTACGTCGGGGATTTTTGTGGTGGCGGCCAATGGTTGGATGAATGCGCCCGCCGGGTTCGACTGGGTGGACGGCGTGGCGGTGAACATCAATCCGGTGGCGGCGATGTTCAACCGGGCGTGGCTGCACCAGACAATCCACATGCAGCTTGCCGCGCTCCAGGCGGTGGGATTCGCGGTCGGCGGGATTCACGCGTTCCTGTGGCTGCGCGGACGGGCGCGGGGGCTGCATCTGACGGCGATCAAGATTTCGATGACGTTTGGCGCGGTGGCGGCGATCTTGCAGCCGCTGGCGGGGCATTTCGCGGGGCAGCGGGTGGCGGAGTTGCAACCGGCGAAGCTGGCGGCGATGGAGGGGCATTTTGAAACGGGACGGCGCGCGCCGCTCTACATCGGAGGCATCCCGGATGTGGAATCGCAGACGATGAAGTGGGGCATTCCGCTGCCGGGGTTGCTGAGTTTCGTGGCTCACGATGACTTCAACGCGGAGGTGACGGGGCTCGACCAGTTTCCGCGCGAGGACTGGCCGCCGGTCGTGATCACGCATGTGGCGTTTCAGGTGATGGTCGGTATTGGCGGAATCATGACGCTGGCGGGGGTGTTGTTCTTTTGGTTTTGGTGGCGAAGGCGGAGACGCGAGGTGGTTTTCCCGAATTGGTTTTTATGGGTGCTCGTGGTCTTGATTCCGGCGGGCATGGTGGCGATCGAGGCGGGGTGGATCGTCACGGAGGTGGGGCGGCAGCCGTGGATCATTTACGGCATCATGCGCACGAGGGATGCGGTGACGCCGGTGCCGGGCATGGCATACCATTTTTATCTGTTCCTCGTGCTCTATCTCGCGCTGGCGGCGGCAACGGTGTGGCTGTTCCGGCGTCAGGTGCTGGCGGCTCAACGGAAGTTTGAAAAATGAGAGACGGATTTTTAACCACTCATGCACACTAATGGACACTAATATCAGGAATCAAAATTGTATCCAAAATTTAGCTACATTCCATGATTCAGCCACGCCGTCCGATTTCTTTTCATTAGTGTCTATTAGTGTGCATTGGTGGTTAACCTGATTTTTCCGTGATTATGATCGACGTTCTTATTTTTTTTATCGGCGCTTCGCTGTTGCTCTACGTGTTGTTGGGCGGGTCGGACTACGGGGCGGGGATTTTGGAATTGCTGCCGGCGGGCGGGCGGCGCGAGGCGCAGAAACATGTCATCAACGAGGCGATGGGACCGGTGTGGGAGGCCAATCATATCTGGCTGATTTTGGTGATCGTGGTGCTGTTCGTGGGGTTCCCGACGATCTTCACGACGTTGATGGTGGCGTTGCATATCCCGATGCTGGCGTTGCTGGTGGGGATCGTGGTGCGTGGGACGGCGTTCACGTTCCGGCACTACGACGCGATTCAGGCACCGGCTTCACAGCGGGTTTACACGGTGTTGTTCGGTGTATCCAGTTTGTGGAGCGCGTTGTGGCTGGGAATCATCGTGGCGAGTCTGGGCCGGGGGCTGATCGACACGAGCGCGGAGGCGGCGCACGAATTGGGGCCGTGGGGCGTTTACGTTGCGCCTTGGTGGGGTGCGTATCCGCTGGCGGTGGGGCTTTTTGTGGCGTGCATTTTTGTGTTTCTGGCCTGCGTTTACTTGATCGACGAAACGGAGGACGCGGGGCTGAAGCGGCGGTTCACGCGATGCGCGGCGGTGTTCAACTGCGCGGTGATCGTGGCGGGTGGCGGGGTGTTTGCGGCGTCGTATGGCGAGCGGGAAAGTCTGCCGTCGGTGTTTTTCAGGAATCCGCTGACGCTGGGCGTGATGGCGCTGGCGACGTTGTTGTTCGTGGCGTTGTGGATGGCGATCTGGCGGCGCAACGTGCTCGTCACGCGCATTGTGGCGGGCGGGCAGGTGACGTTGATTTTGCTGGGGTGGTGGCTGCTCTACGCGCCGGTGGCGGTGCTGACGGCGGGCGGGCCGCTGAGTTTTTATGCGGAGGCGGCGCCGCCCGCGGTGTTGTTGCAACTGGTGATCGCGCTGCTGGCGGGGAGTTGTTTTATTTTCCCGAGTCTGGTGTTTCTGCTGCGGGTGTTCAAACGGCGGCTCAACGACGCCGAACGTAGTTAACCACTCATGCACACGCACACGGATACCAATCGCCAGAAGCCGCCGCCGCTCTCCGCTTTTTTGCCCACGTCGAAAAAGGAGATCGAGGCGCGCGGCTGGACGGATGGCGCGGACGTGATCCTGTTCACGGGCGACGCGTATGTGGACCATCCTTCGTTTGGCGCGGCGGTGATCGGGCGCGTCCTGGAGGCGCAGGGATGGCGGGTGGCGATTGTGCCGCAACCCAACTGGCGCGACGACCTGCGCGACTTTCGCAAGCTGGGGAGGCCGCGGCTTTTTTTTGGCATCTCGGGCGGGTGCATGGACAGCATGGTCAACCACTACACGGCCAACCGCCGCCTGCGTAGTGACGATGCCTATACAGCGGGCGGCATGGCGGGGCAGCGACCGGATCGCGTGGTGACGGTGTATTCAAAAATCCTGAAAACCCTTTATCCCGACGTGCCGCTTGTCATCGGCGGCATCGAGGCCTCGCTGCGCCGGCTCACGCATTACGATTACTGGTCCGATTCGCTGCGTCCCGGCCTGCTCGTGGAGAGCGGCGCGGATCTGCTCGTTTACGGTCTGGGCGAGAAACCGATTTGCGAAATCGCCACCCGCCTTGACGCCGGAGAGCCCGTTTCGGCACTCACCGACATCAAGCAGACCGCATGGCTCGCCACGTCCGCCGACACCGCTGCGGCGGCAGGGGAGGGGGGGGGGGGGGGGGGAGAGACCGGAAGTGGCGGGAGGGGGAAACGCGTTGTGCTGCATTCCTTCGAGGAGTGTCAGGCGGACAAGCGCAAGTTTGCCTCCAACTTCCGTCGCATCGAGGAAGAGTCCAACCTCATGCACGCCTCCACGCTCGTCGAGTCCGTGGGTGACCGCGCCGTGGTCGTCAACCCGCCGCATCCACGACTCACGCCCACCGAGACCGACGCCTCGTTTGACCTGCCTTACACGCGCCTCCCGCATCCGCGTTATGTCGGCAAACGCATCCCGGCCTACGACATGATCCGCCACTCGGTGACGATGCATCGCGGATGTTTTGGCGGATGCAGTTTTTGCACGATCTCGGCGCATCAGGGGAAATTCATTTCCGAGCGCACCGAAGCCTCGATCCTGCGCGAAGTGGATCGCGTGACGGCCATGCCGGACTTTGCGGGCAATCTCAGCGACATCGGCGGACCCTCGGCCAACATGTATGGACTGCGCGGCAAGGACGAAACCATCTGCGCCCGCTGCCGCCGCCCCTCGTGCCTGCACCCGCGCGTGTGCCGCAACCTCAACACCGACCTCACCCGCCTGACCGCGCTCTACAAAAAAGTCCTCGAACACCCCCGCGTGAAACGCGCCTTCATTGGCAGCGGCATCCGCTACGACATCTTTATCGACGATCAAACCGGCAAGTTTCGCTCCGCCGACGGCCGCGCCTACTTCGAGCAACTCGTGCGCCACCACGTTTCCGGACGCCTCAAGGTTGCGCCCGAACACAGCGCGCCGCACATCCTCAAACACATTCGCAAGCCCGACTTCGCCATGTTCGAGGCGTTCAAGGCGGCCTTTGACGAAATCAACGAGCGCGAAAACCTCCGCCAGCAACTCGTGCCCTATTTCATATCGAGCCTCCCCGGTTGCCGCGAATCCGACATGTCCGCGCTCTCCGCCGACCTCAAGCGCCTCGGTTACCGGCTGGAGCAAGTGCAGGACTTCACGCCCACGCCCATGACGCTCGACTCCACCATCTACCACGCCGGCATCGACCCCTATACCGGCCAGGAAGTTTACGTCGCCCGCGACCCGAACGAGAAACTCCGCCAGCGCGGCTATTTTTTCGACTACAAGAAACACCGTCGTCTGCCCCTTCGCCGCCCTTGACTCCCCCCCGGGCGCACATAGCCTCGCGCGCTTTTATTGAAAACGGCATGGCATCACACGCAGACCTGAAAAACACCCTTCAGCTTCCCAAGACGGATTTCCCCATGAGGGCGAGCCTGCCTCAGCGTGAACCCATCCGCGCGGCCCACTGGGAAAAACTCGGACTCTACGACGCCATCCAACAAAAACGCGCCGCCAACCCTGATTCCCCCGCCTTCGTCCTCCACGACGGCCCCCCCTTCACCAACGGCGACGTCCACATCGGCACCGCCCTCAACAAGTCCCTCAAAGACATCACGCTGCGCTACAAAACCATGCGCGGCTACCGCACCCCCTACGTCCCCGGCTGGGACTGCCACGGCTTGCCCATCGAGCAAAAAGTCACCCGCGAATTTCAGGCCGCCGGCAAAACCGTGGGCGTCAACCTCACCACCGCCGAGCTTCGCGCCCGCTGCGACGCCTTCTCCGAAGAATGGATCGCCCGCCAGACCGCCCAATTCAAACGCCTCGGCGTCCTTGCCGACTGGCCCAACGAATACAAAACCAAAGCCCCCGCCTACGAAGCCGAGATCATCAAGACCTTTGCCGCCTTCGTCGAAAACGGCCTCGTTTACCGCTCCAAAAAACCCGTTTACTGGTCCATCCCCTTTGAAACCGCCCTCGCCGAAGCCGAGATCGAATACAAAGACCACATCTCGCCCTCCATCTGGGTAAAATTCGCCGTGGACGCTACGGAAAGAAACCGTTACCGTTCTTACGAGAGAGTTGGTCTAACAACAGGCCGAAAGGATTCCGAGAGAGAGCTCCTTGGGGACAATCCATTCTTTAGCAAAGACTCGGTTTTTGTTGTTATCTGGACTACCACACCGTGGACACTTCCGGCGAATCTTGCGATTGCTGTCCATCCCGACATCGAATACGTAGAGGTTGTCCACGATAAAAAAACCTACGTCGTTGCATCAGCTCTCGCTGATGCCTTCATTGATACCTGTAAACTTACTGGAGCAACCAAGGGCAACAGATATAAAGGGATCTCCTTGGCAGGTCTTCAAACCCGCCACCCCTTCATCGACCGTCCCTCGCCCATCGTCCTCGCCGACTACGTCACTACCGAAAGCGGCACCGGCTGCGTTCACACCGCTCCCGGCCACGGCAGCGAAGACTACCTTACCGGACTCAAATACGGACTCGAAATCTACTGCCCCGTAGGTGACGACGGACGCTACCTCAACGACGGCAAAGTCCCCGCCGACCTCGTCGGCCTCACCTGCCTCGAAACCACCGAAGACCTCGACGCCAAACGCACCTCCCCCGCCAACATCGCCGTCCTCAAAAAACTCGACGCCGCCAACGCCCTCCTCGCCAAAGCCCGTTACACTCACAGCTATCCCCATTGCTGGCGCTCCAAGACCCCCATCATCTTCCGCGCCGTGGACCAGTGGTTTGTCTCCCTCGACAAAGCCGGACACCGCACAAAAGCCCTTGCCGCCATCGACCAAGTCCAATGGGTGCCCGCCTGGGGCGCGGCTCGCATTCGCGGTGCCGTCGAATCGCGTCCCGACTGGTGCATCAGCCGCCAGCGCTCCTGGGGCGTGCCCATCATCGCCTTTTACGGGCCAAGCCCCGACAAAACCGCCTACCTCGACGCCGGCGTCGCCCGCGCCGTGGCCGACAAAATCGAACGCAACGGCGGCACCAACTACTGGTACGAAACCCCCGCCGCCGAAATCCTTGCCGGCATCGCCCTCCCCCCCCACTGGCCCGCCCCCGGACAACTCACCTGCGGACGCGACACCCTCGACGTCTGGATCGACTCCGGCTCCTCCCACGCCGCCGTTCTCAAGCACGCCCAAGGCAACACCCGCTGGCCCGCCGACCTCTACCTTGAAGGCTCTGACCAGCACCGCGGCTGGTTTCAATCCTCCCTCTGGTGCGGCGTCATCGCCCAAGGCGGCGCGCCCTACAAAGCCGTCCTCACCCACGGATTCATCGTCGGCAAGGACGGCAAAAAAATCTCAAAGTCCGGCCAGTACGAAAAACCCCCGACCTCCGACAACTACATCGCTCAATACGGCGCCGACGTCATCCGCCTCTGGGTCGCCTCGCAGGACTTCACGCAAGACATCACCGTCTCCGACCTCGACAAAGACCTGAAGGACAAAGGCAGCATCCTCAACATCGTGGCCGAGGCTTACCGCCTCTTCCGCAACACCCTCCGCTACCAACTCTCCACCCTCCACGATTTCGATCCCGCAAAGGATGCCCTCCCCGTCGAACAACTCGACACCCTCGACCGCTGGGCGCTGCACCAGACCGCCCGCCTCCTCGCCGACTGCACCGCAGCCTACGACGCCTACGAATACCACCGCGTCATCACCGCGTGCAGCCAGTTCTGCGCCACCACGCTCTCCGCCGTCTATCACGACATCATCAAAGACCGCCTCTACACCCTCGCCGTCGATTCTCCTCTGCGCCGCTCCACGCAGACCGCCATTCACGGCATCTTTGACACCCTCGTCAAAATCCTCGCCCCTGTCATCACCTTCACCGCCGACGAAGCCTGGACCTACGGCACTGCCCGCAAAGAACTCGCCGACACCGCCGCCGGCACCATCCACCTCCAAGACTGGCCCTCCCCCCCCCCCCTCTGGACCAATGCCGAAATCGACACCGACGTCGCCGCTCTGCTCGCCATCCGCGCCAAAGTCACCGAAGCCATCGAACCGCACCGCCAGGCCGGCAAGATCGGCAAATCCCTCGACGCCGCCGTCACCCTTCACGCCGCCCCCGGCACGCCCGCGCGCGCCCTTCTCGAAAAACACCGCGATTCCCTCGCCGAGCTCTTCATCGTCTCGCATGTCACCCTCGCGCCTGCCTCACCCGCCGACGCCGCTGACGCACCGCTCACCGTGACCGTTGCCCATTGCCAGGACCACGGCCACGTCCGCTGCCCGCGCTGCTGGCGCTGGGTTCCCGCCCTCATTCAATCCACCGCGCACGACACGGAGCCCGTCTGTCCCCGCTGCGCCGAAGCCCTCGACGCGCAACCATAAATCAGCCACCGGTCCGCCGTATTCACAAACCCATTACGAAGAAAACGCGCCGCCCTCCTTCGCCTTCCATCACAATTTCCCCCCCCTTCCTTCCGAAGAAATGTTAGCAAACCCACATCCATAAACCCGTCTGTCCGATAAAACATCATGGCACAAAAACCCAAGAAACCCTCCCCCGCCGCCAGAAAAACCACGAAGACGTCCAAGCCAGCCAAAATTACCAAATCCGCCAAATCCGCCAAACCGGCCAAAGCCATCGTCCGAAAAAAGAAGCCGTCCGCTCCTGCAAAAAGCGCGGGCAAGCTTGTGAAACACAAAAGCGCGAAGAAGGTGGCGCCCTCCAAAACCAGACATCCCGTTTCCAAACCATCTCGCAAATCATCTTCCAAACCACCTTCCAAAGCCATCGCGCGACATTCCCACGCACCTGCGAAGAAGTCCGCCACGAAAGCTGTCAGCAAAACACACACTATGAGCAAAGTTCCGGCCAAGCCCGCCAAAAAGTCCACCGCAGCCACTACCAAGTCCAAGAGCGCCAAAAACAGCGCTCCGAAAAAAGCGTCGGTCGTGTCGGATAAAGCCAAACAGGCTGCTGCCAAGGCCGTGGCTCAAGCCGTGGCCGCCGCCAAGCCCAAGTCTCCCAAACCCGCCGCCTCCAAGCCGGCTCCTGCGCCATCACCCTCCCCCGCCCCCAAGCTGCCTCCGGCAGCCGGACCCGCCAAGACCTCCCCAGGCTCCAACTCGGCCAAGGACCGCCTGCGCAGCAGCATTCTGGCCCGCCGCGAGAAGCCCGCCAAGCCCATCGCCTTCACCCTTGACGAAGTCCGCGAGATTGCCGCCACCGCCGCCGCCGCCGAGACCACGCCCGAGCAGACCGCCGCCGCCGCCGCCAAAGCCAAGGCCGCCAAACTCGCCGAGGCCGAGGCCGCCGCCCGCTCCGCCGCGCCCAACCGCGTCAAAGCCGCCTCCCTTGCCGACATCCTTGGCTTCAACCCCGCCGTCAAAAAAAGCGTGGCCGAGAACGAGGAAGATCAGATCCCGGAAAAATTCCGCCGCTACTACAAACTCCTCATCGACCTGCGCAACCACGCCAGCGGCAAGCTCACCGAGCACACCGAGGACACCCTCCGCCGCTCCGCCAAGGACGACGCCGGCGACCTCTCCAGCTACGGCCAGCACATGGCCGACGCCGGCACCGACACCTTTGATCGCGACTTTGCCCTCAGCATGGTTGCCAGCGAGCAGGAAGCCCTCTCCGAGATCGAAGCCGCCATCCAGCGCATCAAAGCCGGCACCTACGGCATTTGCGAAATCACGCAAAAACCCATCTCCAAAGACCGCCTCACCGCCGTCCCCTTCGCCCGCTACTCCACCGAAGCTCAAAAAGAAGTCGAAAAAACCCGCTACCGAGTCCGCGGCCAGGCCGGACTCCTCGGCGAACTCGGCGGCGAAGAAAGCGGCAAGATGATGGACGACGTTGACGGCGACGAATAACACACCTCCGCCCGTCGGCGCCGATACC
>NZ_ABEA03000127.1 GCF_000171235.2 Geminisphaera colitermitum TAV2
AAATCCTCCGCATTTCATCATGACTCTTACCAAACACTGGGCCACCCAGCTCGACGATTACGTGATCGACCTCGCCTGGTCGCCGGATGGCACCCGGCTTGCCGCTGCTTCGGCCGCCGGTCCCGTCACCCTCTTCGCCACTGCTGATGGCGCGCCCTCACAACTGCCCGGTCATGACGATGGCGCCAACTGTCTTGCGTGGCATCCCACGCAACCACTCCTTGCCTCCGGCGGTCAGGACGGCGCCGTGAAACTCTGGGACGCCGTCACCGCCCAGCACGTTGTCACTCACAAACCCGGCTCCGCCTGGATCGAGCATCTCGCCTGGCAACCGGCTGCCGTCACTTCTTCCGCTGCCACAACTCCAGTGCTCGCCGCCGCATCGGGACGCGCGCTCGTGTTGCTCAATGCCGACGGCTCCACGCGTCATGTTTTTCCCGATGCACCGCGTACGCTGTGCGCCCTTGCCTGGCATCCGACCGGCGCCTGCATCGCCGCCGCGCACTTCGGCGGCGTGCGCCTTCTCGATGCCGGCGACCATCGCCTGCAAAAAGAATTTCCCTACGCCAACGGCGTTCACGCCCTCGTCTGGTCGCCGCCCGATGGACGCTGGCTCGTCTCCGGCAATCAGGATCGCAGCGTTCATCTCTGGCTGCCCGACGAAGATCAGGAGTTCCACATGAGCGGCTACGAAGGCAAAGTGAAGGATCTTTCCTTCGACCACACCGGACGCTGGCTGGCCACCGGGGGCGGCAACGATGCGTGCATCTGGGATTGCGCTGGCGGAGGTCCCGAGGGACGCGAACCGCAGATGTTCCCGCATGACGCGCGGGTCTGCGCGGTGTCTTTTCAGACGTCGCACGGCATCCTCGCCACTGCGTCCCAAGACGGCTCTGTTTCGTTGTGGAGTCCGGGGCGTCCGCAGCCTTTGCGGGCCAACATCAAGATGCCAGCCGCGGCCACGCGCCTCGCCTGGTCGCCGGACGACGCGCATCTCGCCATCGGCACGGAACAGGGCGTCGTTTACGTTCTCAAGCTCGGCTGATGTTGCCGGAGGGCGGGTCTCCCGACCCGCCAGACGCGGCGAAGCCGCGCCTTCCGGATGGGCGAGCCTCGCAGTTGCGAGTCTCGTCTGGCGGGTCGGGAGACCCGCCCTCCGCTATTTGAATGCCGCCGCTTCCTGCGCGCAAAAAAACAGCCGCTCCGATGAGGGAGCGGCTGTGACTGTAGGAGAGAATGTCAGCGTGGATCGCTGATTACTTCTTCTTGGCAACGGTCTTCTTGGCGACGGCCTTCTTGGCAGGGGCCTTCTTCACCGCCTTGGGGGCGGCTTTCTTGGCGGCGGGTTTCTTCGCCGCGGGTTTCTTCGCTACTGCTTTCTTTGCTGTCTTGGTGGCTTTAGCCATGGTTCGTACTCCTGTGTTGTGGGTTGGATTCTGATAAACGCCGCGCGGAAAGTTTTTCCGTTCGGGCTCGCTGAGTGGGTGTCACCGAGCAGCATCAGCTTCAACGTCCGTTGCGTAATTGCAAGTGCGCAGTAGCGGTTCTTGTCAGGATTTTTTTGGACGGCTTTTCAAGGCCGTTTCCTGAGTAGTTGAAAACTGGGTACGAGATGCCGCCGGAGCCGGCGCCGTCCATTGGCGGAGGAGGGCCGGCGGCGGCGCGCATCATGCGCTTATTGCGTCGCGGCGGAGGGTGTCAGCGGAGTCGCGCCGACCTTGTGCGTGGTGGCGTCGGCGGGGACGATGACGCGGTCGCAGAAGTCGCCGAAGCCTTCGCCCGCCCTGCGCTCGGTGGCGTAGCGCTCGATGACGGGCGTGAGCAGGCGCACGGATTCCTCGACGGTGGCGCTGGCGGCGACGAGGCGGTTGAGGCGGAGCCCGGTGTAGTTGCCTCCCAGATACACGGCGTATTTGCCGGGCGCCTTGCCGACGAGGGCGATCTCGGCGAGGAAGGGGCGGGCGCAGCCGTTGGGGCAGCCGGTCACACGGATGCTCACGGGCTGGTCGCGCAGGCCGGCGGCGTCGAAGACGGGCTGGAATTTTTCGAGGATGGAGGGCAGTTCGCGTTCGCTTTCGGAGAGCGCGAGCGGGCAGGTGGGGAGGGCGACGCAGGAGAGGGCGTTGAGGCGGAGCGCGCTCTGGGCGTTCTCACGCGAAAGGCTGTGTTTCTGGAGGATGGCTTCGATGCGCGGCTTTTGCTCCGCGGTGACGCCGGAGATGGTGAGATTTTGCGAGGGCGTGAGGCGGAAGTCGCCGGTGTGGATTTGCGCGATCTCGCGGAGGGCGGTCTGCATGGGCCAGCCTTCGCGGTCCTCAATGCGTCCGCTGAGCAGGTGGAGGCCGTAGAACCAGGTGCCGTCGGCGCAGGCGTGCCAGCCGTGCGGGTCCTGGATGGTTGTGAATTCGAAGGGACGCGCGGGAGCGAGGGCGAAGCCGGCGCGGCGTTCGACCTCGGCCTTGAACCAGGCAATGCCGCGGTCCTCGATGGTGTATTTGAGGCGGGCGTGGCGGCGGTTGACGCGGTCGCCGTAGTCGCGCTGCGTGGTGAGGACGGCGGCGCCGAGGCGTTTGAGCTGGTCGGGCGTGATGAAGCCAATGAGGTCGCCGAGGCGGGGGAAGGTGGCCTCGTTGCCGTGGCTGGCGCCCATGCCGCCGCCGACGGTGACGTTGTAGCCAGTGAGTTTTTCGTTTTCCAGGATGGCGATGAAGCCGAGGTCTTGGGAAAATACATCGACGTCGTTGGAGGGCGGGATGGCGAAGCCGACCTTGAATTTGCGCGGCAGGTAGGTGGTGCCGTAGAGCGGTTCCTCGCCGGGCTTGAGTTGGGCGGGGTCGATGCCGGCGGCGGTGTATTCGGTTTGTGGCGACGCGAGTGAGGGGGGGGGGGGGGGGGCCTTGGGTTCGCCGCCGGCGACGAGTTCGTCGTCGATCCAGATTTCGTGATAGGCGCGGGTGCGCGGGAGCGCGAATTCGCTCCAGGATTTGGCGTGCTCGTAAACTTCCTGCAGGGCGGGATGGCGCTCGGGATTGGGCGGGGCCATGACGTTGCGGTTCACGTCGCCGCAGGCCGCGATGGAATCGAGGAGGGCTTTGTTGAGGCCTTGGATGAGGGTGCGAACGTCGCCTTTGAGGACGCCGTAAAATTGAAAGGTCTGGCGGGTGGTGAGGCGCAGGGTGTGCTTGCCGGCGACCTTGAGCGAGAGGTCGTCGAGGATGCGCCATTGTTCGGCGGTGCAGCGGCCGCCGGGCAGGCGCACGCGGAGCATGACGGAGTAGGCGCGTTCCTTGCCGGCTTTGCGGAGGGCGAGGCGCTGGTCGCGGTCGTCCTGCTCGTAGAAACCGTGGAATTTGATGAGTTGCGCGTTGTCGGGCGTGAAGGCGCCGGTGGCAGTGTTGAGCACGTCGTCGACGATGGTGCCGCGCAGGTAGTTGGACGCGGTCTTGATGCCTTCGTTGGCGGAAAGCGGTTTGCAGGCGGGGGCGGCTGCCGGAGCGGCGGAGTCACCGGTGGTGGGTGCGGGGGGGGGGGGGGGGGAGGCGGTGGATGCGGCTTGGTTGGCGCCAGTGGTGGTGGAAGCCGGGGCCGTGATGGTGTTGCTCATGAGTAGTGGTACAGTGATGCGGTCAGGTCAGTCGGGTCGGATCTAAAGATGTGGTGGTGTGGTATGTGGTCGATGGCGTGGCAGGCGATTTGGTCGGACCGGAAAACTTGGAGGAGAGCACGGGGTGTTGCAAGTGATATTTAGTTTGTTTACCAAGTTAGTTAGGATTGTGAGTGGAGCTGTGCTTTCCTTGCTTGCCGGGGTCTCTGGTTGCGTGAGGCGGAGGTGGCATTGGATATGCTGGTGCAGGGGACATGAACATAGGCCGCGCCAGTTTATGCCTGCTCTGGGTTATCCTTGCGCTGGCTTGGTCGCGGGCAGGGGCGGACGTTGTTAGGGGCGGGATGAAAACGTTGGCGGCATCGTCTGGTCAGTTTCTGGCGACGGAGATCGTGGCGGTTGATGACAAGTTATATTGGGTTGGGGTGGATAAGGACGCAGGGGGTGCCGGCGGCGGTGTGGGGAATGCGCAATTGTTGTTGTTTGGCGAACGGGTGCCGGGTTTGTCGTTGTCGTGTTTGGCCTGCTTGGGACGGCAACGGAGCGGGGTGTTGGGTGGATTGGTTTTCGTGGTGTCCGGCGGACATCTGATCCGGGGGCCGCCGTCGCGATAAGCGTTCGGGGGCATCAACAGCCAGATCAGGGAAAATAAATTCAGGGAGGTTCTAAAAATCAGAAATTACACAGAGATCACAGAGAAGGCACAGAGTTTAGGGAGAACAAAACGACTTTGCTCCTTTTTCCGTAAAAAATATTATTTTATTTATAATAAATGAATTACAGAGGCATTCATTCGCGAGGAAAATGTCCTTCCACCGGACAGGCCTCCCCAAACTCTGTGCCTCCTCTGTGTCCTCTGTGTAATTTTTAGAAGTTCCCTTCAACCACTATCATCATGTCCGCATCTTTATTATCATCACATCGTTTGCATTGGGGGTTTCATAGGACGTTTTCGGGCAATCTTCAGCTTCACCTCGATTTGCTTGTCCGCGAAACGCCCGAGGACGACATCCCGATTCTGATGGAGCCTGAGCCCGATCACGGGACGGGGTTCATGTCGTTTTCGCCACCTGGTTTTTCGGCGCCGCCGCAGTTGCCGGAGGAACTTGGTTACTGAGCCTGAGTCGGTTCGATCCACCGGCCTTCGACAAGGATCTCGCGCCGGTGTTCGGGGAGTCCGCGTTCGTTGTGCGTGAGTTGATTGACGACAAGGTCGCACGCCATCTCGCCGACGAGCGTATTGTTTTCGTCGATACCGGGGAAGGGGGAGTCGGCGGGGCGGTTGAGGCAGACAAGAAGCACGCCGGTCTCTCTATTATAAGGAGAGCGGTGCAGGGCGGTAAGCCACCGGGCTTCTTCGCCGAGGAGGGTGATGAGTCCGTCGGGTTGCCAGCGGTCGTGCCAGGCACGGAAGGTGTCGAGAGGGGTGTCGTGGATGGTGCCGATGAAGGCGGGGAGGCGGCGGGCCTTGGGAAGCTGGGCCTGCGCGACGAGGTAGCCGGCCATCCAGTTGGCATCGACGCCGCGCACGGCGTTTTTGGGCAGGCAGAAACCGATGCGTTTGCAGCCGCGCGCAAGGAGTTCGGCGAAGGCGCGGTCCATGTTGTGGCGGTGGTGCGAGGAGACGCGATCCACGACGGGCTCGGTCCAGGTGTAGCTGACGGTGGCGCAGGCGTAGTTTTCCCAGCGGAGGTGGACGGGGGAGCGATGCAGGTGTTTGGGCGCGGCGAGGATGAGGCCGATGATGCCGCGGGCGTGGAGTTGGCGGTCAATGGCTTCGTCGGACATGCCGGGTGCGCGCAGGCAAAAACATTCGGTGCGGTAGCCGCGTCGCGCCGCGCGGCGTTGGTAGCCGGCGTATTGGGCGGAGTAGGTGTTGCGCTCTTGGGCGAGCCATTCGTCTTTCGAGGCATTGTCGAGAAGGATGGCGATGCACCCGAGGTTTTGCGGTGCGCGTCCGGCGCGGATGCGCGCCATGAGTGTGGTGACGAAGGGACTGGCGCGGTAACCCATTTTGCGTGCGGCTTCCTGCACGCGGCGCTTTGTCTCGGTGGCGACAAGCGGATGGTCGCGCAGTGCCATCGAAACGGTGGCTTGGGTGAGACCGAGTTTTTGGGCGAGTTCGCGCTGGTTGGGCATGGGGTTTTATCGTGATGGTGGAAGCTGGATGAGGCAAGGGATGGGGAAACCAGAACGGAACAGAAGGGGAGGGGGAGGGGACGATTGTGTGTTATTCGATCCTGATCACTTTCAATCCGAGTGCTGAAGCCGCGGCGATTTGGTGTGCGTCGTGTGAATACACTTCGTCAAAACCATGGTGCAGCGCGGTCACCAAGTGCAGGCAGTCGGCAGCGCGCAGAAATACATTTTCGGGGAGCGTTGCGTAAGTCCGGGCCGCTTGCTCCGGGATGCCTCCATCGAGCGGAAACCATGTCCAGTAACCGCCGATGTCGTCATGGGTGAATTGCCGGACGGCTGCTTGGAAATCGTCCCGGCTCCATTTTTTTTCACGGAGACGGCGGTGGAAAACCGCCATCAATTCCGTCCGCGCCAGTTCGGATGCAAAGACCGAAGGTTGAGCGTCCAGATGTGCGCGCACCGCGCCGGATTCTGTTTCGGGAACGTAGTATTTGGCGAGGGTTGAGGTATCGCAAAAGGCCATGTGCGAGGACGTGGGGGTTGCGGTTTTCAGCGTTCGCCGCGCACGGCGTCGAGGTCGTCAAGCACGCCGTCTCCCGGCGCGCTGGCGGCATGGCCCGCCTTTTTCAGCAACGCCGCGTATTCAGGAAGCACTACGCGGCGGCGGCGTTTTGTTGCCGACAGGGCTGAGACAGGAGCCAGCACAGCAATCAATCGTCCCCGATCCGTGATGGGCGTGGGTTTTTGGGCCTTGCCTGCCAGCCGGACATGCTGGCCGGTCTTTGTGTGGAGTTCCTTGATGGTGATAGTCGCTGGCATGGTGTCACAGTGTCACTTGGTAATGATGGGTCAACTCCCGCAAGGCGCAAGGCTTCGGCTAGGATACTCTCTGTTCACAGGCGTTGCGCGCGCAGTGTTTCTCGATTCCGGAAAAAACGAAGCGCTTTCCCTTCGGCTCTCTTCCAACGATCCATTATGGAGGAAGGTTGCGGCAATTATCGTGATAAATATTGAAGGCTTCGCAAGAAACGGACCCTAACTGCAACATCTCATGCTGGCTGCTTCGATGTCCCCATATTCATGAAACACATACTCCAGTTTTTCGGCATCCTTCTCGTCATGCTTCATCCCTCCTGCCATGCGCGGGATGTGACGGTGGAACGCGATGTCTCCTTTGGCCAGGCAGATGGTGAATTGCTGTTACTTGACATTTTTCGCCCGACGCTCGCGACCGCCTCCCCGCGACCGGCGGTCATCTTCATCCACGGCGGAGGATGGGGCTCGGGAGGCAAGGAGGACTACACGGATGCCGCCATGAAGCTGGTCCGGCAAGGCTACGTGACCGCATCCATCAACTACCGGCTGGTAAAACAGGGACGCAACCGCTGGCCCGCGCAACTCGACGACGCCCAGCGTGCCGTGCGCTGGTTGCGCGCCAACGCGGGAAAGCACGGCATCGATCCACAGCGGATCGGTGCGCTTGGCTATTCGGCGGGAGGACACCTCGCGGCCTGTCTTGGTACGCGTGAAACACGTGATAATTCCGACCCTGCGCTGGCTTCGCATTCGAGCCGGGTAACGTGCGTCGTGGACATGAGTGGCCCCAGCGATCTCACGGAGCAGGCGAGTGCGCCGGGCGACAGACTCGTGCATGCCCTGCTTGGCGGTACACCGGCTGAGCAATCCGCTGCGGCGCGTGACGCCTCCCCCCTCCACTGGGTGGATGTGAAGAGCGCGCCCTTCCTGATCATTCATGGACGGCTCGACGACCTCGTGCCCCCGCGGCAAGGGGAACGGCTCGCCGCCGCATTGCGCAATGCAGGCGTGGAATCGCAGCTTCTCGTTTTCGAGGACGAAGGCCATGGCTTCACAAAGAAGGAAAACACCGACCATATGATTCGGAAAACATTGGCATTTCTTCAAACACACCTTTCGCCCTGAAAAAACGCTGGTTTTATCGTGATAAATATCACCGGCTTTGCCAGCCTCCCAAGTCTCGGACAATTTTCGATTCAGACATCCAGAGAACGCCTCTGCACCCCCGAACATGATCATCTACATCCATCCCCCCCAAACATCCGCCCGGTCAACCACCTCGATCGGCTTCA
The DNA here is from genome assembly GCF_000171235.2 of Geminisphaera colitermitum TAV2. GTDB lineage: Bacteria > Verrucomicrobiota > Verrucomicrobiia > Opitutales > Opitutaceae > Geminisphaera > Geminisphaera colitermitum. Next base: position 7,852 of record NZ_ABEA03000127.1, read on the forward strand.
CCCTGATCGAACTCCTCACCGTGATTGCCATCATCGGTGTTCTCGCCGGCATCCTGATTCCGGTTGTTTCTCGCGTGCGTTATACGGCCAGAACTGCTCAATGCGCCTCCAATCTCCGCCAGATTTTCATGGCGTTCGAACTCTACGCCGTGGACAACAAGAACAACTGGCCCCCTGTGCGCATACCATCGGCAGACCAGAATTTCCCGTATCTGTTGCGCGACTACATCCCGATGAAATCCAGATACGGCGGAGGGGTGGCGCTAAACGTTTTCATGTGCCCGCAGGCGTTGCTCGAACACGGGAAAAGCGGCTCCAGCCATTACGGCGTGAACAAGTGGCTCTATAAAGACGCTTCGGGAACGGATCACTTGGACATGCCCATGCCCAAGTCCACGATTATGACCCCGTCGAGGACGATTTTGCTTGCGGACACACGGTTGCAATCCTCGGGCACGCTGGCGTCCTCGATCAGCAATGGCGATCTGCCCGGCACAATTCAGGGCACGACTCCTTCGGACAAACGGCACGCCAACGGCAGCGCGAATATCGCTTATGCTGACGGCCATGTGAAATTTTTCCACAATACTTACCAACTGGCGGAAACAAAGTATCGGGACAAAGGCGCGGATGATCTCTGGTCGCCTGACAAATAACTGGAGCATCACGCATCCTCTCCCCCCCCTCCCGCCGCATACATATTTTTATCCTTAGTATCCCGTAAGCAATTCAACCCAACCAACCCATGAAAAAGCAAAACCATCCTGCAATCACGACCACACGCTTCGGCATTACCACGGCATTCATTTTGGGGGCCGCCGCTACGCTCATTCTTGGTCTCATTTCTTCTGCCCATGCAGCCACTACCAATAGCCCCTACTGGATCGGCGGTGGTAGCGACAACAAATGGTCCAACTCTGACAACTGGTCTAATGCCTCGGGCGGCACGGGAGGCTACTTGCCGACCAATCCGACCAGCGCTGGCGCGGCTGTCGTCAGATTTGAAAATGCCGCGACCGTCGATGTGGATGCCGATTGGCGGATTCGCCAGATTGTGTTTTCCAACACGAGTGGTGTCGTATCGCTGGCGGGCGCCGGCTTGCTGAATGTACGGCTTCAGGCTAGTAACAACTACTGGATCAACTCGTCCGGGGCCGGCAGTCGAACAGTCGGTAACCTTACGCTTTCTTACAATGGAAACGTCGATCAACTGGTGGGGCACATCGGATCAACTGGCGGTTCGCTTGCACTAGGAAACCTTTTTGTGACGCAAGAGGCGGGAACTGAGGCCACCTCGATCAACGTATCCCTGCGCGGAACCTCCACCGGCAACAATACGGTGGCCGGCATTGTCTTTGACGAAGCCACCACGCCGGCGAATCGGATTCTCAGCAAGATTGACTTGGGTTTCTGGACGGTCGGAGGCACCAATAACAACTTTACCGAAGTCCGGATCGGCGGCTCGGAACTCAAGTTTGATACCTCCGCTGCCCTGCCCTCCGCTGCCCTTGTTCGTTTTAGCTCAGGCAGCGCCACGGCATATCCGACTCTCAATCTCAACGGACAGAACCTAACCGTGGACCAGATAATTGTCTCCGGCACCGCTCAGGGCATAGCCCGCGTCATCGGCAATGGCAGAATCACGGCAACCAACGGCATCGCCGTCGATACAGCTTGGTTCCTTGTGAACGGCCAGGTGAATTCGGGCGAGGATGTCGTCATCGCCGCCACTGGCATTCTGGCCGGGGGAAACACGTTGTCTCTCGCTACGGGCAAAAACCTCATCGTCGAGGGGACGCTTTCACCGGGCAGCGTGACCAACTACACGGCGGCAAACAAAATAAGCCAAGCTGGCAGCCTGACGCTTTCGCTGGCAGGTTCCGGTAAACTCAGATTCGAGGAAGGCTCCACCCTTTCGTTCAATCTCGGCGAGACAGACGCCGCCTCGGACAAAATCGCATTCAGCACCATCGGCAACTGGCTTGATGGCAGCGGCAACGCCACGCTCGCGCTGTCAGGCTCCATCAACTACGGAATCGTTTATACAATCTTCCAGAACGTCACGACTGACGGGTTCAAGTTCGCTAGCATTACCGGTTACGATGACGCGCAATACACCGCCCTGTTCAAACGCGTGGGCAACGACTATCAACTCAGCTTCATTAGCGGCATGATCCCGGAACCCGGTGTGACTGCCATAATCAGCGGTGCAGTAGTCTTGTTGTTTGCTGGCTTTGTTGCCCGCCGCCGTCACACGGAAAAGTGACACTACTCCCTCGCATCCCTCCCTATTTTCCTGTCTGTCCATCCGGCCATCCAGTTATGTTGTGTTCGCTTAAAATCGCATCGCTCATATTGACCGGAGCCACGACGCTTGCCGTAACAACCGCGACTGCCACCGCCGCCACCACAGCAGGAAAATCCCAGTCCGCTCCGATTATTTCCAAAGAAGAAATTTTTGTTGATTACGTTTTTGATCCGGTGGCCAGAGAACTCCGTGACCGATTGGGACGCCAACCCTCTCGCTCCGCTTCCGGAATCAAAACCATGGCAGACTTCGGTGGATTGCCCGTTTTGCGACCATCGGCAGGGAAACCAGTGCAATTAACCGGACTCGACCTTCCTGCCGGTCCATTGACTCTGGCACTCTGGATACGACCTGATGCTGGATCACCCAAAGCCCCCCAAACCATCCGATCCAGCAACGTCCTCGCCATCGGCATCGACAAAACCAACCACTACCAAATCACTCGCAACGACGACAACCGCCGCCCGCAAACAGCCACTGCCACCACGCCGCTTGTTCCTGACCGCTGGCAACACCTCGTTGCCATGCACGACGGCGCAACACTCTCCCTCTACCTCGACGGAAAACTCATCGCCTCCACTCCCTGCTTGGGACGCAAGACCTCTTACAGCGACAACGTTGAAGTCCTCGGAGCGCAGTCTGGTGGACGCAATCCTTTCCAAGGCCTCATTGCCAGCTACACTGTTTACAATCGCGCTCTCACCTCCACCGAAATCACCACGCTCGCCCGCACATCACCCGTCGCACACTGACCTCCCCCCCCCCCCTTCCTCCATGACCAACTCACTCCGCTTCGCCGCCATTCTCATACTTGCCGCCATCGGTATCCTGCAATCAACTACACATGCGGACACTCCCGCGAGTGCGGGAACACTCGCGGCTACCGGCACGGTCACCTACACCTCACCTGATTTCTCAGACGTTCCTCCCTTTATTCTCTTCCACGCCTGCCCGCAGTGGGCCGCCGCTCGCGGACACCAGGACTACTACCGCTACAACTACGACCGCCCTTTTGCGCTTGGCGACGAATCCGGCGACATCTGGCAACTCCGCACCATGACGCGTGAAGTTCCCGGCAGCGTTTTCAGCACCTATCTATTCATCCAAAACACCGACCGGCTGGACCGACTCGCGGGCCTCTTTGAAAAATACCTCGAAGCCGCCAAGTCCGTTGAAGGAGCAACCGTTGTTCCCATCATCCACGCCATCGGCGACAAGCGCCCCGAAAAGCTCCACCTGCTCGCCAAACACCTTCTCGAACGCTTCGCCACACATCCCTCCTGGCATCGCATAAAAAACCAGCCCCTCATGGTCGATTACGCTGCCGGTGGATTTGGGCGCTCGACCCCGGACGAACTAGTCAACCTCATCACCACCCTGCGCGCCGAAGGCCACCGCTTCATCTGGCTCACGCACTCCGTCGGCGGCATCGGCTTTTCGGTCAACGGACAAGTTGACGCACCCGTCATCACCACCATCCAAAAAGCAGCCGACGGCACCTATAACTTTGCCCAGCCCCTCAACCAAAGCCTCCACGGCATGACAGACCTCGCCGCTGCCATTCGCCGCACCCCCGGCAAACTCTACGGCGCAGGCTTTCATCCCGGCTACTACGCCAGCCGCCTCAACGCTCGCAACTACATCAGCACCCAAGGCACCGCGCGACTCCGCCAAGGACTCGAAAAAATCGCCACCACGCGCCCCGATTTTCTGGAAGCCGCCACCTGGAACGACTGGGTGGAAGCCACCAGTTTTGAGCCCAGCTACAAACACACCACCGCGCTCCTTGAAATCACGCGCCACTACATGGACAAAATTTACAACCGTCCCAACCCCGCGGACAACAAACCCCATGTCATCGTCTCCTATCGCAAGAACATCTTTCCTGGCGAACCACTCGACTTCGAAATTCTCAATCTCCCTATTATACCCGGCTACGAAACCATCACCGGCACCCTCACCCTCCGCAATGCCGCCGGCACCACCCTCGCCACGCTTCCTTGGGGGCCGGTATCCGGTCGTAATGCGGAGGCAACTACCGTCACCTGGACGATTCCCGCCAGCGCCACCCGCGACATGCTCACCCCTGAAATCACGGTCAACGCCAGCGCCTTCACACAAACCTATCGTCAACTTGCCCCCATCCCCATCGTCACCAACTCCGTGCAAGCCGACATGCTCTATTTCAGCATCCCCCTGCACCGCCTCCGCACCGATGTGCAACCCGTTCTCCTCGTCAACAACCGCCCTGGCCAGCAACCCTCGGTTACCGGTCCGCGCCTTCTCCATGTGGACCAAGCCAAGGCAGGAATTCCCATCGCTGGCATCTCGTATCTGAAAAACGGATTCATTATTAACGACCCGGCTCCCGACACTGCCGCCCGTCCCGTTGTTGACAATTGGCTCAGCGACCCGCTCCACACCGGCATGGTTGCCCGCGACTACTACGGCGCGCTCGTTGGCTACGCCGACGGCAGCATCGCCTACGCCACCGGCCAGTGGGCTGCGGACGATGCCTGGCCCGACACCATTGCCAGTTACCAGTTCGAACTCGAAAGTGCCTTCCCCCGCAAAAAAGTTGGCCGCGACAAACTCATCGACGCCTCCGGCCACGTCTTTCACGGCACCCTTGGTGCGCCCGACAAAACCGGTCGCCCCGCTTGGAAAAACCTCTCAGATCGCTGGGACGCTCTCGCATTCAATGGCAAAAATACCTTCGTCAACATTCCGCTTTCAGCCATGCCCGCCGGTCCCGTGAGCGTGCAACTCCTCGTTTGTCCCGAAGAAAAACCCGGGCGTCAGCAGGAGATCTTCGTGCAACGCGGAGCCAACCTCTCCCTTCGCATTACCGCTGATGGCAAGTTCGAAGCCCGCCGCCTCAACACACGCCGGAGCTTCGACCTCGCTCCTAGCTCCACCCTTCTCAAATCCGGCCAATGGTATCACGTCACGGCCACCTACGATATGACCCGGCTCCGTCTCTACGTGAATGGCGTTGAGGAAGCCTCTGTTCCCAGTGACGGCCAGCGCAGCCCCGAGCAAATCCACCTCGGTGGGCCGCTTGGTGACACGGAAAATGATGCCATCGTTGACCGGACTCGCGCCAACTCCTACTTCAAAGGCAGTATTGCCTACCTGCGCATCCTCGATGGTGCGGCCAAACCGGATGCCATCGCCAACGATCACCGGGAACTCGCAAAAGTCCTCTCTGCCATCGCGCAATGACGTCACCGTTTTTGTCACGGCGCGCAATCACGGCATTCTCTGCGATCACCGTTCTCCTACTCTCGTCCGGTGCCATTATTCCGGCTTTCGCCAAACCCACGCCCGCTGCGCTCTTTGGCGACAACGCCGTCCTGCAACGAGACGTTCCCCTTCGCATTTGGGGCCGCGCCGATCCCGGCGAATCCGTCACCGTGCGCTTCTACAAAGCCACCGTCAGCGGCATCGCCGACGCAAACGGACACTGGCAACTCACGCTCCCTGCGACTCCGCGTCCCCTTGGTCCGGGCTCCGAAGCCACCGCAGGCGGCGACCTCATCTTTGAAGGTGCGACGGAAAACACCATCAGCCGCAACGTCGTTTATGGCGACGTGTGGCTTTGCTCCGGTCAGTCCAACATGGAGTGGCAGGTGCGCAAGGTGACCAATGCTATCGACGAAATCGCGGCAGCCAATTATCCCGGCATTCGCCAGTTCAAAGTCCCCGAACGCTTCGCCTCCACGCTACTCTCTCCATACGAACTCGAAGGAGAGTGGATCGTGTGTTCTCCGCCCACGGTCGGCAAAGACTTCACTGCTGTCGGCTACTTCTTCGCGCTCGACCTGCACCGCCGCTACAACATCCCGCAAGGTCTTATCAAAAGCGCTTGGGGAGGCACACCCGTTGAAGCGTGGATGAGCATCGGGGCACTCGCACTCGCCGACACCGCTCCCGCAGTTGCACCCCTTGTGCCAGACAATCGCCGTGCGCCTGCCGGTGCCTACAACGCGATGATCCATCCGCTTATCCCCGTCGCCCTGCGCGGCGTGCTCTGGTATCAGGGCGAAGCCAACGCCCGAAATCCAGACGGATACGGCGCGCTCTTCCGCACCCTGATCACCGACTGGCGACAGCGTTGGCAGTCGCCGGAACTACCTTTCCTTTTCGTGCAACTGCCCAACCACGGCAGCAGCGAAAAAACAAACTGGGCGAAAATCCGAGAAGGACAGGCGTCGGTCCTCGCCTTGCCCGCGACGTCGATGGCCGTAACCATCGACCTCGGCGACCCCAAGGACATTCATCCGCGTAACAAACAGGACGTCGCTCATCGACTGGCCTTGCTCGCCCGGCGCATGATTTTCGACGAAGACGTGATGGCGGAGGGACCACGTTTTGCATCCGCGAAGTTCGAAGGCGAAACCATGTGCCTGCGATTCAGTGGAACCGCAGGCAGCGGCGGACAGTTGATGTTGCGCGATCCATTACCGGGAAAAGTCGCCTTCGAACTGGCAGGTGAAGACGGCGTATTTCATCCCGCTGACCCAACCATTGAGGGAATCGAGATCCGGTTACACAGTAACTTGGTGCGCGCGCCCAAGGCGGTTCGTTATGCTTTCCGCAACAATCCCGATCCGATCCTTTTCAACGAAGCCGGACTTCCAGCGGCGCCGTTTGTTTTTATTCCAGACCAGAAGTGAAATGACAGGCTTGGTTTCATCCCTCCCTCCCCCTTAGTGAAATTTACATTGAACATACTGGCCGAATTTAGCTAAATTAGGCCAGTATGATAGCCAGATTACTGGAGAAATCGCTAAAGACAGATCTCGTTGCCGGAAAAGTTTGGATGCTCTTTGGGGCGCGTCGTGTGGGAAAAACATCCCTGATACGTGAGTTTTTGCGAAAAAAAGAAACGACGGAACGGTGGTTTTCCGGACAAGGAGAGGATGCGGCGGTATCGCAATTATTGTCCTCGTGTTCGGCGGAACGCCTGCGACTGGCATTCGCGGAGTTTGATGGTGTTTTTATCGACGAAGCCCAGTCCGTGCCCAACGCGGGCGTGGCGCTCAAGTTGCTCGTGGACACATTACCGCATCTCAAGGTGATCGTGACCGGATCATCCGCCTTCCATCTGGGGCAATCCCTCGGACAACCGCTGACCGGTCGAAGACGCGTGCGGCATTTGCATCCGATCTCTTGTCACGAAATCCGTGGCTGGAAAGGTCCGCTCGCACCGCAAGGTTTGCTGGAGGATTTGCTGGTTTATGGCGCGTATCCCGAAGTGCTTGGCATTGGCGAACCGGCGGCGCGGCGCGAGTATTTGCGCCAGATCGTGGAGGATTATCTGTTCCAGGATATCCTGATGTTTGAGCGGCTTCGTGACGCTCGGAAATTGCGCGAACTGGTGACCTTGATCGCATGGCAGGTGGGGGCCGAAGTGTCGCTTTCGGAGTTGGGCACACAACTGCAGCTCAACAAGGCCACGGTGGAGCGTTACCTCGATTTGCTGGAAAAGAATTTTATTCTGTACCGAATCGGCGGATACGCGCGCAATTTGCGCAAGGAAGTCACGAAATCCGCACGCTGGTATTTTGAGGACATCGGTATCCGCAATGCCGTGATCGACCAGTTCCAACCTTTGCAACTGCGACCCGACAAAGGCGCGTTATGGGAAAACTTCGTCATCAACGAACGGCGCAAACGCATCGATTACGAGAACCTGGAACGCACCGGGTATTTCTGGCGGACTTACGATCAGCAGGAAATCGACCGCATTGAAGTGACGTCCGGCGGTGGTCCGGAGAAAGTCGAGGGCTTCGAATGTAAGTGGTTGCCTCAGTCATACAAAGTGCCGTCGGCATGGGAAAAAAGTTATCCCGATGCACCGGTTCACCTCGTGCATTCGCAAAATTTCGACGCGTATTTCTAAGCGTCACGTCACAACAACATCACCGCCGCCGCAGAGCACGGAGCGCGGCGTTGTGGGCTTCGGCGGGGCGGGCGGCATGGGGGGCGATGGCAGCGTCGGCGCGGGCGATGTCTTCGGGACGGGCAGTGGAGCGCCACTCGGCAAGACAGACGGAGGCGAGGTTCTTGCGCGGGACGGAACGGCGCAACAACGCCTCGATTCCGGCGGTCGGACGATAATCACCCAAACCAACCACCGGCTCCTCGGCGGGCGGGGGCACAAAGAGCGCCATGCGCCGCCACACAAACAACGCGGCGAACAACAGCAACGTTACGAAGGCCGCGCCGAGTCCGTAGCGACGGGCGAGCGCGGCGATGCCGGTGTCCTCCTCCACGCCAAGATGAGATTCGTCAAAAATGATCCGGTCATGCGGCCCCACCAGCCAGGCCAGCAATGCAGTCGCCCGGTTGCGCTGAAGCGCCTCGTTGCTCACAAAAAACGAGTCGCTCGCAAACACCAGCGAACCCTTGCCCAGCGTGCGCTCGATCAACACCGGGCGATCCGCCCGCGTGTAAAGCACGCGCCACGGCGAGGCGCTGTCGCCGGTGGATTGCGTGATGCGCATGGGACGTGTGGAGACGCGTTTGCCGGGGGGGGGAGGGGGGGGGAGGGGGAGGGAAGGATTTAGGTCAAACGTCATGCCGCTGCGCCAGGGCAGCGTGTCGGGGAAACGGGTGACATTGGCAACAGCCCCGGATGTATCCGATCCTCCATGACGCACGGCATCCGGCGTCTCGTCGGCGTCACTGCTCAAGGCGAGGCTCCAGCGGGTTTGCCAGTCGAAGGGCGGTGGCGCGGGTTTGTTTTCTGGACGTGGCGCGGGCGTCCCGCCCGCATCTGCGTCACGTCCGCGTTTGCGGGACACGTTTTTTTTGACTTCCGGCGCTTCGAAAGGCGTGGCGCGAAACGTCACGACGAGCCGCGTGCCGGCCCGCACGGCGGCGTCGAGCGCCTCGAACGTCTTGTCATCGGTGGACAGCCATTGGTGGCGGTTCACTCCGGCGAGGATCAAGGTGCGCGGCGGTTCGGGGCGCGTTTTTTCGAGTGGCTTGAGCGAACGTTCCACCCCGTCCGGCCCGGAGCCGCGCAACAGGCCGAGCGCATCAAAAAACGCCCGCGTCCCCAGCGCGTCGGCGCGCAACGAGGAGTAGGCGGGGTAAACATCGCCGCGTGCGAAACGCAGTCGCCAGAGCGTGGCGAAGCCGGTCGCCAGCACGAGAGCTACCACCACAAAAACGATGAACGAGGCGCGGCGTCTCATGGTGATTTCATGTCATTGTTGAGATCGGCGAGCCAGCCGCGGACCTGCGCTTCGGTTGTATCCGCCCGGCCATACCAGACGGCTTCAAACTCCCGGCGACGTCCGCCAAACCACGCGACAAGCCGCCCATGTTGCGAGGCGCGGCGGCGCAGTTCGGTTTCGTAGTCGGCGTTGGTTTTGTGGCGGGCGAGCGCGAGCCAGCCGTCCGCGCCCAGCCGGGCGAGTGTGGCAAGGTAGAGAGCGCGCAGGGCCAGACGCCATTCGCCGAGCGCGAGTTGTTCGCGGGCCAGCGTTTCCCAGGCGTCGGCGGGAAGCTGCGCGGCCTGCACGTCCTCGTCGCGCAGATCGGGCGCGGCTATCTCCACGACGGCCCGGGCGCGCAGCGAGGACGCGGTCAGTTGACGGCGGCGGAGCCAGAGCCGGATCACCGCCCACGCAAGCACCAGCACCAGAATCGCAATCAACCCGTACAACACCGCGCGCACCCAGCTCAGCGAGCCCAATGAAAACGGCTCCGCAGAAGAAGTGCGGTCGGGCTTCTTGATGCCCAGCAAACGCTCCAGCCATTCGATGAAGCGTCCGATTGCATCGCTCACATCCGAGAAAAAGTCAGAGACCGCCTTCACGCCCTGTTTCAGAAATGCCATCAGCGGACTGTCCGGCTTGTCGTCCGCGTCCATCTCGTGCGGAAGCGGACGCAGCCGCCAGCGGAAGGCGGATTGATCGAGCGCGGTGTCGATTGCCCGGTCGAGCGCCTGCGGTTCCACGACGGTCGCCGCCGGTGCTTGCGAGGTGGGCGGCGTTGCTTCGCCAGCGGGGCAGGGGAGGGGGAGGGCGAGCGCGACAATGGCGGCGAGAAGGAGGATCGGGAGCGGCGCGACGCGGAGCGCGGGGCGGCCTGTGCGTCGCTGGCGTATCCGGTTGGCGGATGCGAGTTCGATGAGCAAGTCCTCGCCATTGCGCCGGGCGCGTCCGTAAAAGACGCGAAGGGTGTAAAATGCCTTGATGAGCGGGTCCACGGCGAGCCAGGTCAGCGCGGCGATGCAGGCGAAAAACGTGGTATTGAACCACGACCAGCCGCTGAGTCCGAAAGAATTCTCGATGCCGAGCAACCGGTTCGCCAGCCACGGCAGGACAAAAAACGATCCGGCCACCACCGCCGCAATCCAGAGGACGAGCAGGCTGATTATGCCGAGCGCGAGATGGTTTTGCCCCGGCCAGAGCCGCGCCTCTTCAAGAGCCATACCGGTCAACGTGGCCGCCGTCCGCCCGTCAGCATCGTTTGTGCGCCCTTTCCTCGCGTCGTCGGCGGCGGCGGCGAAGGCCAGCACGGTGAGGTTTTGGTAAAACGCCCACATCCAGCCGAGCGGCAGGGTGACGACCGCCGCCAGCGGCAGCGCGAGAAATCCCCATGCGTGTCCGCGTAATTGCGCGAACGCGATGCGCAGGGTCTGCCGCAATTCGAACGCTGGCGGCGTCGTCCCCATGCGGCGCGCCAGCAGATGCGCGCAGAAAAACGCCTGTGCCAGTTTGAGCCCGGCGAACAATCCCGTGAGGCCGAGCGCGAACCATGCGAGTTGCGCCGGCCCGGGCGCGAACCAGGTGGCGTGCGCCCAGAAAAAAAGAAAACCGAGCACCCACGCCCCGGCCCCGGCGTAGTAAATCGCCCACGTTCCCGCGTGCAGCGAACGCAGCAAGTGCACCGCCTCCTCCAGCAGATCGAATGCGCGGGGTTGCAGTCCGTGCGGGTCGCGTCGGCGATGCGGCGGACGCAGTCGCGGGGAGGGGGGGGGGGAGGGGGGGACGGCGCGGCTCATCGTTGTCCTCCTTTGCCGTTATCGCCGTCGCCGTTGATGTCGCTGCTCTCCGCCCAGATCGTCCCATCATGGAATTTGTGCGGGATGCGAACGAGGGTGCGTCCCAAATAATAAAATCCCGCCCACAACAGTAGCGCCGCCGCGGCAAGGGATAACGCGCCGCGCGCCCACGCCAGCAGCCGGCGCATGTATCCGGTTTCCCGATGCGAAGCCGGCGTTGTGATGCGCGTCAGGCAGGACGCGCAGTAAAGCCGGTGGTCGTGCTCGGCGATGCACTCGCGGCAGAAGAAGCCGCCGCAACCCGCGCACCGCGCCGCCGCTTCGCGTGTGGAGTGGCGCACGCACCGGCGGGCGTGCAGCGCGGTGGGTTGGGCGGGCAGGCTCATGGTTGCGCGGCGTCGCCGTCGCCACCGTTGTTACCATTGTTGTCGCCGTAATTCGTTGCCTGTGCCGCTTGAATGAGCGGGCCGACCTTCGCCAGAAATTTGCGCACCTGGCGTTCCGAGACGAGCGGGGGCAGCAAGGTTGTCTGCACCCGCGTGACGACGAACATCCGGCGGTTTCGTCCCCAGGACCAGGCCGCCGCGCCCAGCGGAAGCAGCAGTATGAGCATGGGGACGGCGACGCCGAGCCACATTTGCGACAACAAAGCAACGAGCAGCACGATCATCGCGGCCAGCAACACCAGCCCGCCCCAGCTCACACCGAGGATCAAACCCAGTTTTGAAGGCTCGATGAGAAACCCCTTGATGTCGCCAAACTCAAACCGCTGATAACGCTCCTGTATCCCCGTTCCAGTGACAAGCAGCAGGTGGTCGTCGCCCAGCCACAGGCTGGTGGTCGAGCCAAAACTGCCACGAGGCCGCGCCAGCCGCGTGTAACGCAGCCGCGAACCCGGTGCTTTGCCGCCAGCACCCGAAGAGAAGGCAGGGGGGGGGGAGGGGGGAGGGAAGGACGATGTCATGGGCGGCGTCATGCGAGCAGTTTTATAAGAAATACTCCCCACGCCGCGATTTCGACCGAGGCGAGAATCATCGCCGCGACCAGCCGCCACCGTCCGCCGCGCACGAGGCTGGGCGGCTTGCGCCAGCCGTAAATCGCCAGACCGAGTGCCACCGGCGCCGTCACGCACGTCATCCAGAACATCAGCAACGGCACCAGGGCCAGCAGGAATGCGAGGCTGTCGTAGGTCACGCGACTGGAGACCATGCGCGCGCTTTTCTCGCGACGCGCGGAGATGCAGGACGGGCAAAGCGTCTCGCCCGAAAACTCCACGGCGCACACCGCGCACAGGAACCGCCCGCAATCATCGCACACCGTGGCGGCCTGGTTGGTGGCGTGGAAAAAACACGATGCCTCGCCCTCGGCCACCAGCGCCTGCGCGCGGACCACGCGCGGCGACGCCCGCAACGCCGGAAACGGCACCAAAGTCACAACACGCTCGCAACGCGGACAGCGCCGCCGTTCCTCATCCGGCGCGTAGCGCGGACGCGTTTGTAGTGACAACGGGAACACCTCAAACGCCCCGCGGCATTTGGGACAGGCAAGAACTTCGTGGGCGTGGGCGGAAGTCACTTTTTGTAAATCACGCGCGTGTCGCAGATCTGGTCGTGCAGGGTGCGTTTTTCGCTGTCGAAGGCCGCCATGATATAGCCGATGCAGAGGATGATGCTGCTGATGATTTCCGCGAAGTAGCGACCGATGATGCGTCCTTTGGTGAGCTTGCCGCCGTCGGCGCGGAGCAGGCGGATGCCCACGGCAAGCTTGCCGGGCGTGGCGTCGAATTTGCGGATGAAGAAGATTTGGTAGGCCAGCGCGATACCGACGCTCACCACAACCGAGAGGATGTTGTAAATGACGAATGCCACAAGGGCCGCGCCCTTCTCAATGTTGACGTCGGGCATGAGGAAATTGGGCGTGCCGAGGAAGATCAGCGACAGGATTACGGAGGGAATGGCGTTGATTATCCAGAGTGCGATGCCGTCGATGAACTTGGCCAGCAGGCGTATCCAGAAACCCGCGTACACCATCACGCCGGGCGCGTTCACGCCTTCGCGCAGACGCTGGAAAAACGTGTCGCGGTGTTCGGCGCTGACCCATACGCCCTCGTATTGGATCATCTGGCTTTTCGGGTAGCGCAGTCCGCTCACGGCGCAGACTTCGGTGTCGCCGTCGTCACCCTGCTCCGGGGCGGCCCCGGCCATGGGTGGAGTGGTGTCGGAGGCGGTGTCCGGGGCGGATGCCGGGAGGGTGGGGGCGATTTGCGCGTAGGGCAGCCAGTTGTCCATGCCCTGCCTCCAGACGAGCGTCTCGGGCGTGATGACGCCGGTTTGCACGAGGCGTTCGAATTCAAATTGCTGAACAGGGCCGGTTCGCTGGCCGTTGATTGCGTAATACCAATGCATGGGCGTGGATAGGGATTGAGAATAAAAGATACGCCTTTTGAAGCCGCGTTGGGGTGGAGCCGCAATGGTTTTCCCGCAACGGCGCGACGGTCGCAACGGCAAGTTGAACCGTTGCGGGCGTGGCGAGCGTAGCGGGAAAACCCGCCTCCTGCCTGGCAGACGAACCATTTCCACCGAAAACAGCGAAGAACCCTCTGCGTCTCCGTGTGACCAAACTGTTGGAGGGCGGGTCTCCTGACCCGCCAGACGCGGCGTAGCCGCGCCATCCGGAAGGGCGGTGCTTCGCACCGTCGGCGGGTCGGGAGACCCGCCCTCCTTAGGGCCTCCGCGTAACGTCAGTGAGAAAGTAGAACTAAATGGCGGTCAGGCCGAGCCGGACGGCCTGGCCGTAGGCGAGGATGACGGGGCCGAAGGCGTGTCGGTCGTTGAGTTCGTGCCAGCGCTCCATGTAAGCTTGTTTGGAGCCGTCTCCGGCACAAAGGCATCCGCGGCAGGTATTGTGGACGGAGCCGTCGAGCGCAATGTAAGCCAGATAGGAGCGTAGCCCTTTTTCGAATACACGACGGTGAAATTCACCGAGCAGTCCGCGTTCCACGCCGACGCCGAGGGCAAAGAGAATGAGGCCGGCACCGGATGTTTCGACGTAGGAAGTCGTGTCGGTGAGATCTTGGTGCCACATGCCGTCGCTGTCTTGCGTGCGAGCACAGGCGTCAGCCAGCGCTACAAACATCGCTTCCGCGTCGGGACGACAGGCGTGTTTTTCGGGCAGGTGGGCGACGAGTTCGGCGAGCGCGAGCAGGCCCCAGCCGTTGCCACGGCTCCAGTGATCTTGCGTGCAGTGGCCGGGTCCGCGGAAGTTGATGGCTTGGTGGAGCAGGCCGTTGGCGGGGTTGCGCAGGCGTTCCACGTAGCCGCGCGTTTGACGCCAGGCTTCGTGGATGAGGTCGTCGCGGTCGAGGGCGCGTCCGCAGAAGAGGAGGAAGGGGGTGATGGCAAAGGCGATGTCGATAAAAATGCGGCCCAGATGCGGGTCGATGGGATGGCAGAGCAGTCCGTTCGGGTCGCGCGGAGCTGTTCGCATGATTTGCTCGACGTGGGATTCGAAGAGGGCGGTGTTGGCTTGGGGCAGGCAGCCTTGCCACCAGAGAAAGGCCGAGGGGTTGCCGCCGCAGAGGTAGTTGGGAAAATTGCAGTCGAAGCTGTGGTCGCCGTTGAGAAACGGAGTCAGGTGCGTGGTGGCGAGGGCGAGCAGGCGCGTGCGTTCGGCGGGGTTCGTTACGGCGAAGGCGAGCCGGACCAAGCCTTGCAGCGAGAGGACTCCAGTGTAGTGGGAGAGTGGATGCAGCTCAAGATGACGGTGAAAGGCTCGCTCGGCGATGGCAGCGGGGGAGAAAACTAGCACTGGTGCGTCAACGGAGATGTTCGTGATGGAGGTGTGGTGCTCAGGCGAAGTGGCGGGCGTGGTCATGATCATGGTTGAGATTGTGGCTGCGTTTCCGTTTTCAGGCGCTGGGCGAGTTGAGCGCGGTAGAGGGAGCGGGGAATGAGGCCGGGGCGGCCTGTGCCTTCGATGTGGCCGGGTGGGTGTTGAAAGAAGACTTTGCCCTGCATTTTGCCGGAGCAGCCGATGGCGTAATTCTGGGCGGTGGGCGGTTTCTGGATGATGATGCGGGCACCGGCGGTGTCGCAGCGCCATGCAACGGAATGCGCGGCGGCCCAGCCGTGGGCGTCGCCCCAGTCGCCGCGGCAATAGAGTCCGAGGATTCCAGTTTGGGTGGATTGGGGACGGGGATTGGTGGTGGTGAGGTTGTCGAAGAGGAGGCCTTGCGACCAGCGGCGGTGGGCTTCGGAGGGACCGTAGGAGCGGTCGTTGGTGCAATCGAGAACGACGATGCCGGAGTCGAGTGTGGCGCCGTTGCTGATGAAGGCGTGGCGGGCGTCGGTGGCGTGGCAGCGTTCAAAGAGGACGAGTTGCGCGCCTCGGTGGGTGGCGAAGTTGTAGCGGCGTTTGCCTTTGATCAGGCCGTGCGGTTCGAGGGCACTGCAATCGAGGGCGGTGCCGCGCACGAATCCTTCGCCGAATTTAATGCCAGCGGCGACAAAGTGGAGCACGGTGACGTCGCGCACCCAGCAGTCGGCGGCTTGGCGAAAAACGATGCCGTCCCAAGCGTGCGTCTCGGTTTCGGGGCCTGCGGTCTGGATGTCGATTCGGAGATTGGAGACGCCGATTTCGGTGAGGAGCGGGGCGGTGTCGTAGCGGTAGAGTGTGCTTTGGGAGAGCGAGCGGTCGAGGTGGTTGAAAACGGGGGCGTCAATAGTGATACGCTTGTCGTCGATGCGCACGATGCGGCGCAGATAGCGGATGGTCATGCCGGGTGGATTGTCTTTGTCGTCCACCCGCCAGGCAGGATCGGAGGCAGTGCCGCCGCCATCGAGGGCTTGTATCCATTTTTCAGTTTCAGGGTGTTCGACGACAACGGTGTCGCCGGGGGAAAAGGGGGTGGCGTCGGCAACTTCGAAGGTGCGCGAGCCAACGGTGACGCGTGGCGTGGTGATGTCAGTGCGGGTGCGGGGAATGGCAGTGGCGAAGCGATCATTGGAGCCTTGTCTTCCGGCTTGGATGACAGGCGTGATGCGGGGGCAGGTGCGGCGGAGAATGGTGTTGTGCGCCGGGTCGTCGCCTTGACCTGAGCCGAGAAGGGCAAGGCCGCTGTGCCGGATAAACAGGGTGTCGCTGATTTCGTAAATGCCGGGGGCAAGGTGGAGCGCGCCGCGCAGCCGGGTGCGCGGATCGAGGGGAAGCGCGCCGACGGCGTCGAGCGCGGCTTGGAGGTGCGCGGTGTTGTCACCTGAAACGGGCGCGAGGGTGCGGACGACGGGCACATCGGGGAGAGGCACGCCGCCGCCGCGATAACCGGCATGGCTGAAGTCAGGGATGCGGTTGCCTTCAGCGTCTGCCGGGTATTCGAGCGTGCCGTCGGGTGCGAGGCGGACGCGTTCAGACTGCCATGTGTCGGAGGCAAAAGCGCCAAGGTGTCCCGCAAGAAAAAGCGCGGTCCAAAGTGGCAGGGCTGCCAATGAGAGGCGGTGGCACATGACGGTGGCGGGGGGGGGGGGGGGAGGGGACTTTACTTTTTCCGTTTGATGGCAAGTAGCGCGAGAGCGCTTGCACCCATGAGAAGTGCCATCACGTGAGGTTCTGGAATCTGGGCGACTTCCAGTCTAAAGTTGTCGAGACCGATCCCGGCGGCATTGGCAACCTGATTGCTGCCCCAGCGCAACCAGAGGTATTCTCCGGACTGCCAGTTGATGTTCGTGAGGGTGAAACTGATGGAGGTGTGATTGGCATCGTCGTTGCCATTGATGCCACTGCTGCTGCTGTCACTGGTATGCAGCGATGTGGCGTTGCCGCGAGCGTCGGGCTTGTATCCGGTTGTTAAGGACAACTGATTGCCAGTGGTGGCGGTCGTCATATAAGAGAATCCCCACGAGGTAGCATACGTGTGATAGCGCCATTGCTCGACGTCGAAGGAGATGGTTACCGCGTTGATGGCGGCCCCGGTATTGTTGATGAGTTGGAGGCCAAGATAAGCGGTGTTGCTGTAGCCGCCGCTGGTGGCTCCGTAAAAGAGGCCGAGGGCGCGGTCGGCGTTGTTGTTGGAGCCGAAACTGTAGAGTGTGCCGCCATTGCGCGAACCGGAACTGGCGCGGGCGCTCTCGCTGGCACCTTCAGTGGAATACCAGCCGGGGAGCGTGCTGTTGTTGATGAAAGTCCAGTTGATAGTGCCGCTGCTTTGGGCAGGAAGTGAAGGAGAGTCGAAGTTTTGTGTGTAAGGCGCGCCAGTGAACGAGACTTGGGCGGCGAGTGGGAGTACGGCGGCGAAGGCGAGCAACGAGGTGAGGGTTGCGATGCGGAGTCGATGAGTGCGGGTGGTATTCATGGGAGGTGCGGATGTGTGTTGATGTATTATTTGGCTGATCGGCGGTGAAAAAGGGGGACGGCGTTATTTGTCAAAACGCCAGAAGGAGATCTCGTTGTTAGCGTAGCGGGTCTGCATGTCGGCCTTGGTGATGCGCTGCACATGGCCGTCGATGAAGACGACGTTGATGGAGTCACGATGGACATATTGGATGGGTTGGGCGGCTGAGTCTGGAACTTGGGCGGCGTTGAGGTTGGTGAGATAGGTGCCGCCGCCGGCCTCGACCGCGCCATCGAGAAAGAAAACCATGCGAGAGGGATGCGGGATGTCGGAGAGGCGGATGGCGTAGCCTTGGGAGGCGACGCGGGTTTTGATTTCGGTGCCGTCCATGTTGGTGGCGGTGGCCCAGGCGTTGATGCTGTAGGTGCGGCCGAAGTGGACAGAGACGGGGGCGGGATTTTTGGCGTATCCAGTTTCGCATTTCATGGGTGACGGTGCGCTGGTCCAGTCGATGTTTTTCTGCGCCTTGAAGTTGAGGTATTGGCTGATCTGATACGGATAGGCGGAGTCGGTGGAGACCTCGTTGCGGCACCATGCCTTGGCGTTGGGCATCTGGTCGCGGTTGTCGTTGATCCAGAGGAGGGCGGCGGCCTGAATCTGGCGGAGATTGGAGGCGCATTGTGTGGTGCGGGCGGTTTCACGCACGCGGCCGACGGTGGGGATGAGTATGCCGGCGAGGATGCCAATGATGGCAATAACGGTGAGGAGTTCGATCAGGGTGAAGCCCGGCGCGTGCCATGCGCGGATTGGCGGGAGCCGGGAAGGTGGTGGAGACAGTGGCGGGGTGGTTTGAAGCATGGGAACATGGTAGCAAAGGTACGGCGGATCTCCAATTTACGTTTGCTAAAAAAATTCGTATTTTGTGATATTTTTAGCTCATGACCAAATGGAACAAAACAGCAGTGAGCACGGGAGTTGATCCGGTCGCGCTGGAGGCGGCGTCGGGGCGTGTGCTGTTTTCTTTGGCGGGATGGCGCAGGCATGAGGTTGCGGCTGAAGGACGGAATGGCGTGAGGTTGCAGCCGGGAGGGGGGGGGCCACGGCAGGTGGCATGCCTGCAAGGTAATGTGGAAATAGATACAGGGGAGGGAGGGGCGGGATTGGTGCGGCTGGAGCCGGGTGCGGTGTGGTCACCGGTGGAAGACCGGGGCGCGGGGGGGAAGGAAATTGTCGTGCGCCGGCGACGGAGGCAGACCGGAGGTGGGGGCGACAGCGGGATGGCGGTGGTGATGGAGCTGGCCTTTGCCCGGCCTCTGGCGGCGGAGTATGCGGAGTTTCTGGCGCGTAATTTTGGCCGGCTGGTAAGATTGCCGCTGGAGGGGGAGGCGTGGCGGGCGTTGCGGGGGCTGGAGAGTGCGATGGTGGCGGGAAATGGGGTTGGTGAGGTGGTTTCGCGGCGGGTGTTCGGGTGGCTGGCGGCATTGCATGATGCACTGGAGACTCGTCAGGTGCATCTGCGGGATTTGTTGCGCGGGAGGATCGATCATTTGCTGCCGGAGTGCGCGGCGCATGGTTATTCGGTCAAGGCGCTGGCGACTCATCTGGGCTGCTCGCCAGCCTGGCTGGCAGGGCGTTTGCAGCATGCGTGGGGGAGGCCGGCGGGCGAGGTGTTGCATGGGTTGCGCTACCGGCAGGCGTGGGAGTTGTTGAACACGACTTCGATGGATGTGGCGGAGGTGGGCAGACGTTGTGGGTTTGGG
>NZ_ABEA03000126.1 GCF_000171235.2 Geminisphaera colitermitum TAV2
TGGCGTAGAGGGCGCGGTTTTGTGTGAAGCCGAGCCAGAGTTGGGTGCCGGTCCAGGTGCGGTTCCAGGTGGCTGTGAAGGTGAGACGGGGGGGAGGAGGGGGGACAGCGGAGGGATCGGGCGGGGTGAGTTGAATGGCGGTGATTTTGCCGTGGAGGGTGGTTTGGGTGTTGGTGGCGATGAGGGTCTGGCGTTCGATGGCGCGGTTGATTTCGTCGTTGAGCGATGCGTATTCGGAGAAGGCTCCGAGGTTGTCGGTGAGGGCGCGGCGGGCGATGTCGGTGGCGCGGGTGTTGAAGGTGGCGGCTTCGTCGGCAGGGAGGCGGGTGGCGAGGGCACGGGAGAGTTGTTGGTGTTGTTCGATTATGGCGTCGGGTTTGTCAGCGCCTTTGGGTGTGAAGTCGCCGCGGGTGAGGAGGAGGGCGTCGAGAACGAAGAAGGGGATGTCGCCGCGTTTGCGGGTGCCGGTGAGTTCGATGCGGATGCGGTGTTCTCCGGGTGTAAGTTCGAGCGGGGTGGTGGTCCAGGGGTGCCACTGCATGACAAAGGTTTTGTTAAAGACGGCACGGTGAACGGAGGGGCCGGGCTGCCAGGTTTGCCAAGGGGTGTCATCGATGCGCCAGCGGGCGGGGGAAGACCAGTTGGGGTCGTAGTTGCGTGCCCATAGTTGCCAGCGGGCGGCGGAGTCTGGTGCGACAGCGCGGGGAGAGGGGGGGGGGACTGTGAAGGTGTATTCGATGAAAAATGATGACGAGCGGGAGGCGTCCTTCACGTTCATGACGGCAGGAGCGCGTTTTTCGGAGAGGATGTCCCAGTTGGGAGAGTCGGGGAAGTTGGTTGCGGATGGTTTTTCGAGCCAGATGAAGGTGGCAGGGGAAGGGGCGGGGGAGGTGGCCGCATGCGCCGCTTTGTTGAGCGGAGAGACAAGCAGGAGGCATGAGCAGAGGACAAAAGGGGCGGGCAGGGAGGAGCGGAATTTTTGTTTCATGGAGGTGATGTGAATTGTGTTTTCAAACGTTTGAAAAAGTGCAATTCTTTTCTGTCCGATTTCTGTATTCCGGCTCTTTGCCGTGGTGCAGGCAGTCGGAGATACCGGGGTGCGCAGCCCGTAAGTTACAGTTCGCAAACGCTCTTATATGAATTTTAATTTTAAAGATGTATCCATAATTCCAGCACAAGGTATTTTTTCTTTCGATGATTTGCCTCTCCCCGTGTGGCGGGGGCAAGGGGGGGACGGGGAAACGAATTGCCGGAGGGTGCGGGGCGAGCCGGTGCTGCTGGAGCGGGAGGCTGGCGAAAGGGAGGCATCGGGCCGATTGCTGTTTTCCCCGAAAAGGATTCTGCGCGTCCGTGATTCTGGCGGAACGGTGGTCTATCCACGGGAGCGGATACGGACGCCGGGGCAGCCAACGGCAGCGGCGACAGCAGAGGAGGGGAGAGGCGGGAGAAACGGGAGGTTTTGGGTGGATTGGCCTACGCCAGCGCTTGGTCGGGATGAGTTGTTTCCGCTGATTGCGAGCGAGCGCACGATCGAGCGGCATCGCGATGGGCGGCGTCTGATTCATTTTTCCGAGGAGCATTATTTTCACGATTTGCAGGTGTGTGTGGATTACGAAACCGAAGAGGTTTGGCGCGGGCCGAAACCGGTTTGTCAGAGAGAGCAGTTGCCGGGGTTGGCGAGGCGTTGGGGCGGGGGAAATTCACTGCGCTTGGCAGTGTTGGGTGACAGTATTTCAACGGGGGCCAATGCTTCTGGTTATTGCGGGGTGGCGCCGTTTCAACCGGGCTATGTTGATCTGGTCGCAGAGGGTTTGGCGGGCGGGGGGGGGGGGGAGGCGGTTGTTGTGAGGAATTTTTCGGTTGGCGGGAAGACGGCGGCATGGGGTGCGGAGCAGGCACAAATGGAGGCGGTGTGTGGGTTCTCTCCCGATCTTGTGGTGCTGGCGTTCGGGATGAATGACGCGTCCGCGGGTGTGAGCGCGGATGAGTTCGGGGCGAGCATCGGGGGCATGATTCATCGAGTGCGTAGTTTGTTCCCGGATACGGAATTTATGTTGGTTTCGGGAATGAATGCCCATGATGCGTGGCATTTGGCTCGGGCGGATTTGCACGAGGCTTATGGGGGAGTTTTGGCGGAGCTGGCCTTGGCGGGCAGCGGGGTCGTGTTATGCGATGTCCGCGCGGTTTGGGATTTTGTGGCGGGGCGCAAGGGGTTTTGGAGCATGACGGGGAATGGGGTGAATCATCCCAACGATTTTGGGCATCGGCTTTACGCGGATTGTTTGTTGGGGGTGCTCGGATGCGAGCGGCAGGGGAGGCGGGGGGGCGGTCAGCGGGGTCTGGCGCAGGATTCGCGTTCGATGATGGTGGAGGGAACGGTGATGATTTGATGCGGGAGTGAGGGCGTTTTTTTGCGCATCAGGCCGATCAAGAGGTCAATGGCACGGGTGGCGAAGTTGCCGCTTTCCAGCGAAACGGTGCTGAGGGGGACGGGGCCCATGAGTTCATCCGAACTGACGTGGTAACCGAGGAGGCTGATGTCACGGGGGATGTTGATGCCGATGGCATGGAGGCTTTTGGCAAGGCCGCGGGCGAGCGAGTCTTCGGCGGCAAAGATGGCGGTGGGCCAGTCGGTGCGTGGGCGGCTGGCGAGTTGCATGGCGATTTCAATGCCGCCGTGTTCGTGGTCGGTGGCGAGGAAGGTGTCGGTGTCGGCGAGGGGGATGCCGAGTTCGGCAAAGAGTTCGCGGAGGATGCGCAGGCGGAGTTGAAACATGTCGCCGCGTTTGCCTTCCATGCCGGCTGCGGTGGCAATGGCGATGCGGCGGTGGCCGAGCGAGAGGAGGTATTCGAGGCCGAGTCGGAGTCCGTTTCTGATGTCGATGCCGATTTGGTGGCAGGGAACGGTGTGGGCATCGTCGTCGTGTATCAGCCCGAGCATGACAGCAGGGATGCGGGCGTTGTGAAGCAGGGTGGCGGTTTCCTTGAGCGAGGTGTCAAAGACGTTGGGTGCCCAGATGATGCCTTCGACGCAGTTTTCACAGAATTGCTGCATGCCTTTGCGTTCGCGTTCCATGTCCCACCAGGAGAAGTGGACGGAGAGGGTGTAGCCGGCGGCTTCGCCGATGCGTTGAAATTCTTCGAGCGGGGTGGCGAAGAAGCGGCTCATTTCGGTGAGCATTACGCCGATGACGCGGGTGGCGCCTCCAGAGAGTGAGCGGGCAAGGCGGTTGGGGTAGTAGCCGATTTTTTTGGAGGCGGCTTCGATGCGTTCGCGGGTTTCGGTTTTGATGCGGGGGTCTTTGCGGAGGGCGAGCGAGACAGTAGAGTAGTCAACCCCGGCTTCGCGGGCAACGTCCATGATGGTGGGGCGTTTGCCAGTGGCGCCATTGGGGGGGGAGGGGGGGGCGCTACGTGGGCGGCGGGTCTGCGGGAGTTTGGCTGATGTGCTGCGCGGGCGGGCTTTTTTCGAGGAGGCCATTGGGAGATTGTTTCAATCGCTTGAAGTGGCCTTGTCGATTTGTTTGTTGATATGGCTTGTCGTCGGATAGTCCGCGGGCAGGGACGGAGATTGGGGGATGGGCGATTCGCGGTTGTGCTGGAGGCGGAGGGAGGCTGGATTGGAGGTTTATTTTACGAACCATGACGTGCGTTATCGATTTCAGAAACATCAACAGTTTGTGGTGTAGTGTGTTTGTGGAGACACTGGTGCGGCGGGGCGTGTCGCAGGCGGTGGTGTCGCCGGGATCGAGGTCAACGCCGTTGACGATGGCGCTGGCGCGGCATCCGGGGATCGTGGCAACTCCCGTGCTCGATGAACGGTCAGCGGCGTTTTTTGCATTGGGTATCGCCAAGGCGGCGCGCGAACCGGTCGTGCTCGTGTGCACAAGCGGGACGGCGGGGGCGAATTATTTTCCCGCAGTGATCGAGGCGCAGGAGAGCGGGGTGCCGTTGATCGTGGTGACGGCGGATCGTCCGCCGGAAATGCGCGACTGCGGTTCGGGTCAAACCATCGACCAGCAAAAATTGTTCGGCGGATACACGGAGTTTTATCATGAGCTGGCAGTGCCGGAGGCGCGGGTGGAATTGCTGGCGTATCTGCGACAAATGGTGTCGCACGCGGTGGACCGGGCAAGGGGGGGGAGGGGGGGGGGCGGTGTGGTGCATTTGAATGCGCCGTTTCGTGATCCGTTGCCGCCAGTGGCGGAGCAGGCTGGATGCGCGGCGGCGTTGGCTGTCGAGGCGGTGCGCGCAAGCGGCGTTTTGGATGATGCGTTTTTCGCCGGACTTGATGCGGGGGAGCGGCAGGGGGGGGGGGGGGAGCGGAATGTGGAGCGCGGAATGTGGAGTGCGAAATTCGGGGAACGTGCGTTGATCGTGGCGGGGCCGGAGGTGGGGGTGGATGTGCGGGCGTTGCGGGCGATCGCGGAACGGTTGCAGGCGCCGGTATTGCTGGATGTGTTGTCGCCGTTGCGCCAATGCGCGCCGGAGGCATGGGCGCGGGCGTATGGGGTTGCCGGATACGATGCGATCCTGCGCAATGCGGAGGCGGCGGAGGCGTTGCGTCCGGACCGGGTGTTGTGCGTGGGCGGGTGGCCGACGAGCAAGGTGTTGCGTGAGTGGCTGGCGCGTTGTGAGCCGGCGATCACGTTGCTGACGCGCGATGGGCGCAATCGTGATGCGCTGCATGGTAACACGACGGTGTTGGCCGGGGCGCTGGCGTTGATGGATTCGCCGGAGTTGGCGGCGTGCGAGGGCGCGGCGGATTATCTGGCGCGCTGGCAACGGGCGGAGGCGGCGGTGCAGGCGGGACTGGCGGCGGCGTTGGGGGGGAGGGGGGGAGGGGGGGACGATTTGTTTGAGGGGCGCGTGGCTTGGTTGCTCAACCGGGCGTTGCCGGAGGGGACGCCGTTGATGGTGGCAAATTCGATGCCGGTGCGTGACCTGGAGTATTTCTGGCCGGCGTCGGATCGCGGTCTGACGGTTTTGTACAATCGCGGGGCCAATGGGATCGACGGGACGCTTTCGACGGCGCTGGGCGTGGCGCAGGGGCATCGGCGTCCGGCGGTGCTGCTGACCGGGGATCTGGCGTTGTTGCACGATACGAATGGGTTTTTGCTGGCGTCGGGCGGACGCATGAGGGAGGGGGCGTCGCTAACGGTGGTGTTGATTAACAATAACGGCGGGGGGATTTTCGAGCACTTGCCGGTGGCGGCGTTCGATCCTCCGTTTGAGGAGTATTGGGCGACGCCGCAGCAGGTGGATTTTGCGATGCTTTGCGCGGCGTATGGCGTGGAGCATGTGGCGGTGCGCGATGGGCGGCATTTTGAGGAATTGGTGTCGGAGTTGCCGTCGAGAGGTGTGCGGGTGCTGGAGGTGCGCACGGATCGGAAGCGCGACGCGGCGTGTCGCAAGGCGTTGCTGGCACGGGTGGCCGGACAAATCGGTCTGAATGTCTGAGGGTTTGGACTGATTTACCCCGGAGCTTGACGTGCGGGGAGTGCGGTTGTTGTGTCGCGCCTCGGTTTTTTCTGAACGCAGGCGTAGCACAATGGATAGTGTAGCGGTCTCCGAAGCCGTCGATCCGGGTTCAAGTCCCGGCGCTTGCACCAGATACTTACAAAATAAATTACGAGGGAAATTCTTTTGTAAGTATTTTGTCGGTATAAACAACAAAACTGCGACAGTGTTGACAACTAAGTCACGTTTTGGCGTTACTTGGCCATACCATGTTCGCCGTCCTTCGCCCCATCAAACACCCCCGCGTCAACTGGACTGTCAGCTACACAGACCCGGTAAGGATCGAAAAGAGCGGGCGAAAAAAACGCATCGTAAAATATTTCGTGGAGAAAGAGGACGCGCTAGACTACCAAAAGACGGTCAACAAGGGCGTGGTCATGGGCGGCGTGGCGGGGCTGTCGCTTGATGCCCCGGCTCGCGCGGATTTTTTTGCGGCGCGGCAGGCTCTTGATGCGGCGGGGGTCACGTTGTCGCTGACCGAGGTGGCTCAGGATTTTATTGCGCGGCATCCGGCCCGGCAGCAGGCAGCAGTCGCGCTGGATGAGGCGTTGTTGAAAGAATTTATTGACCACAAACAGCGAGTGGAGGGGGCAAGGGATCGGACGGCGGGAAATTTGAAATCTCGTGTGGGGGCTTGGTTCAAGCGCGAGGGCTTGGCGACGGTATCGGATTTGACTCACGAGGCTTGTCTTGCCTTGCGGAGCCGGATGGGGGTCAGCGCCACCACGCGGAAAAATGACATGAACGCGGTCAGCAGTTTTCTGACGTGGCTGGTATCGGAAAAGAAGTTGCTGAAGGTTCACCCGATGAAGGGCACGAAGCGGCCGCGAGCGGATGAGACAAATCGGGTGGTGTGGACTGCCGGGGAGGCAAAGGCGTGGTTTGTGGCGGCAGCCAGGTATCGCAAGGGCCGGTTTGTGCCGGCGCTGGTGGCATTGTTGATGGGCGGATTGCGCCCCAGCGAACAGGAGCACAGCCGGTTTGTGCTGACCGGAAAGCCAGCGTTGCGGGCGCAGGGGGGGAAGTTGCGGGGCCGGGCGGATCGCACGGTGCCGCTAGGCGAGGCGGCGGTTGCGTGGTTAAAAAGATTTTCACCGGCGCAGGATGGCACGTTTCATCCGCTGAGTGTGAAGGGAAGGGCCGCGCTGGAGCGGTTGAGCGGGCAGACTTGGACGCAGGATGCGCCCCGGCACACGTTCATCAGCGCTCGGTTCGCCATCGTTCAGCATGAGGGCAAGGTTGCCCGCGAGGCAGGCACCAGCGTGGACATCATTTTTAGGCATTATCACCGCGTGCTGACGCGCCCGCAGGCGCTGTCCGTGCTGGGTTTCAGGCCATAAGGTCTGCTAGGCTTTGGCTTGCAGTGTTTCCGGTTTGGTGTTTCCTGCATCAGGTTATGAATGCTCCTGTTGTTTCGCACTTTGATGACCCCCAGTATGAGTTGGGGTTGGATTGTGGTTTGAAGGATCTCAACTGGTTGTATTTGCGCCAGTTCCTTCACGAGCTTGAGCGGGACTTTGATCAGAAGCGTGCCTATCTGGCTTATCTGGCCACACGTTGGGTAACAGGTTATGAGATGTTACGGTCGTATCAGGATGCGGTCATCTACCAGTCCACTCCGAGCGAGTTTGAAATGACTTATTTCAAGGCTTGCGCGGCTCAGTTAAAGGGGAAGGGGCTTCATTTGCTCGCTTTGTTGCAACAGAACCCGGGCATGGATTTGGACAGGTCTGTGGGGTTTGGGGCGGATGATGTGATGGCGATTGTGCAGGAAATTGAGATTTCCGCTGGCGTGGTGTATTCGGCCATGACTCCAACGCGGCGCAACAGGCTGGATTCTTTGCTGAATGCAAGCTCCTGAACAGGTTCTCGCACACGTCTTGGACTTGCTTTATTCCCTCAGGGAAGCCCCCACCGGGGATCGCGCTGCTTTGACTCGGCGTATTGATGAGTCCATCCGCTCTTTGCTTGATGACAACAGCGATGTATCTGTCCGCGAAATGCGCGAGTTCATCGTCCACGAAAAATTGCCAGACTTCATCCGCTCTCATAAAAAAAGACACCGGCCCGATGTCGCCAAATAAAAAGAGGCGTGACGCGAAAGCGGCGGGTGGGTAAGGGCTAAGGGCATGAGCTTCTTCCGTTCTTCTCTCGTGTTGGTTTTCCTTGGTTTCACCGCGCTCGCTACTTCCGCTGCGTCTCTTTCCAGTGAGGGCGGGCGGTTCGTTTTTGGTCAAATTAACGATCAAGCGCGTCACATCTATATGCTAGACACTCAAACGGGACGTCTATGGGAAATGGTTGTCGATGAGAACGGAAACCGGCAGCTCTCGCCTGTGCCTTACTGCGCTGTTGGCGGAAAATTTTCTTTGCCCGCTCCGCTAGATGATCCGGCCATCGTTACCGTTACTCCCATCAAGTCTGATACATCCAAGGAACAGGCTACCGCTACCGGGCAAATAAAAGATGAAATGGGTTGCACGGCAGAGGACTATGACACCCTCGCCGCCAAATACGATCGCGAGGGCGAAACCAAGCTGGCCCAGTTGGCACGCGAACGCTCCGCCGCCTTGCGCGCTCAGGAAACAAAATGAGCCGCCCCGCGCTAAGTGTGCGTCCATGCCGCCTCAGCAGACCGAATTTTCTTTCGGTGACGTTGTCCCTTTCCCTACCACAAAAACAGCAAAATGCCCGCGCCGGATTCGCTGCGCGGGCTATGCTTGCCCGCAGATGGCAGAGATGGTGATGTTATTTCGCTGCGCTTTCGAGATGCTGGAAAAGTCCGGTCAAGCAGATGCTTTCTTGTCACGTGCACGGCTTATCTCTGCCTTTTTCAACTCTAATTGAGCAATCCTTTGCACGTCCTCAATCCCCGCAACTTTTCTAGACTCAATTCGTTTCGCCACTTCGGATGCTTTTACCGGGGATACTTCCGGAACTTGTTCTGATAAATCGAATACAGGAGTGATCCCTAACCGCTCCCGCTCTTTGGGGGTAAGCGGTTTATTTATTTCTTTAGCGAGTCGCTCAACTATGCTCACAAGAAGCAGTTCGCGTTCCTTTGGTGTTTCAGATGCGCCAGATACTGTTTGGGCCAGAAAATCGGAAATCAGACTGGAAAGCGTTACTTTTTTTTCTTTGGCGTAAGCTCTGGCCGCTTCAGCGAGTCCGCTGTCCAGCGAGATGTTCAGGCGTTCGTGTTTTGTGACGCCACGGGGGGCAACCTTCATTGGAATGCTCATGCGTGGACATCTTTTTCATGCCCATAAAAAAGAAAATCTATTTTTCTCGCTTGACGTGTGTAAGCAGTTACACACTCTCTTGTGTATGAATCTCAGAGGACGTCCAAAAGGAAAAACCAAACAGCGCGTCAATGCCATGATTGATATCACGTTATACAATCAGGCTCGTCGTATTGCGCTTGCATTCAATGTTTCTTTTTCCTCGATCGTAAATCGGGGGCTTCAGCGTGAACTCAGCATCTTAAAGAGGAAAGAGGCGAAATGAGCCGCGCGAAAAAAACCGCGAAGCGGGCGGAGTCCGCGGAATCGACCCCGGCAGAAGACTATCTCGCCACGTCGGGGCCGTTTACCGGCGGCGAAATCTCCACCGGCAAGGCGCGGGCTTTGCGAGAGTTCGTCCATGCTCAGGCACGGCTCGACCGTATCGAGTTGCTGGAGGCTCATGTGTGTGTGCTGGATGAGCATGGGTGCCATCTTCCGCTTTTGCCGAGGCGCACGGAGATCGTGCTGGCTAATGTGGAAAAACCGTTGTTACGCGCTGTCAGCGATCTGCCTGACTCGTCTGCGCGGTATGAGGCGGAGCTTACGGTGCAGGTGCTCGCCGGGATGTTGCGGCAGGTGCTTGCCCACAATTACATGATCCGGGAGGCGTTTGACCTCACGTATGCCCATTCGGCTCTCACCGTTTGGGATGAGGCGAATGGGGCCAATGAGCCTGATGCAAAATCGACTGGTGCGACAGGGACAACGGGGACTCTGAACTCGGGACGCGAGACTCTGAAAGGGGGGGCGAAATGAGCCGCGCAGCCAATAAATTTGCCGCACTGGTGCGCGGCGACGATGGCGCTCTGCATGTGCGGCGGTTTGCGACTGCCGCAGATGCCGCAGGCGTGGCGGCGCGGGAGCGCGAGTTTGTTCCCGCGTATCCAATCCATCCCGAGGATGTGAAGCCAACCACCAAGGGCTGGCCTCCTTCGCGGCTGGCGCGGGAATTGGGCATCTCGTCTCGCACGATCTGCCGGCGGTGTGAGCGCGATCAACTGCCCTATATCAACCACGGGGGGGCGTCACGGCCTTACCGCCTCATCCCGCTTCACGTCGTCAAACTCGTCAAGCTCTACGGGCTGGCATCCGTGGCACGGATGCGGGCGGCGGGGCAAATCTGAATCCATTTTTTAACTACAACATTCATCTGCACATGAATACAAAAAACGAAACAACAATGACGGCGGGCGGGACGCCCGCGCCACTTCAACAGGAGGCGGGTTTGCCCTCACAGACGCCCGCGCCTTTTCCCCCAATGCCGCTGGCGTTGCCGCCAGTGCGCTTGCACATACAGCAAGCGGTATTGGATTTGGTATATTATGATTCGTTGGCAGATAATGGTAAAACGCAGATACCTGCTGAACGTTTTGAGCAGGCGTTGGCACTGATCCATTGCTCAGAGCATTACCTGCAGAAATTTTATAAGAACTCATGGTCGGAGCTTTTTAGTTGGGTCGAAAGTTACACTCATGATTGGCCCGTTTTTAAAGAGAGGGTAAATGAGTTCAGGAAGTTCGGGATTTTTTGCAGCCCGGAGCGGTCTTTGCAGATTGCGTATAAGTATCTGGCAAAATATGCCGTAAAATGGATTCTTGGAACTAAGCAGGCGCGCAAGGTTTCCGCAGCTCATGCCGCTCACAGGCGCGGGATTAACCGGTCTCTTATCCAAAAGGGGAGGGCTCCCATCGACTGGCGCACGATAGACCGGGACGAAAAGAAACGGAGGGCGGCAGCATGAGCTACGGGTCTCCATCAACGTTCGGGGCGCGCAAAAAGTGGAGTAACCGGCTGACGCCAGTAAATCCCAAGCCGGTAAATCCCAAATCCCAAGTGGACGCCGGACAGCGGACGCCGGACTCTGGCAAGGCAACACCTCGCGCTCAGGTCAAAGGCGATCCGGCTTTCTGGTCAACGGCTCAGATCATCCGCGATACGCGCGATGGGTCCACGAAAACAACGCGCTGGCGGGCGGTCGCTGGGGGCGTGGTCCTCAATACGTGCACGCGGGGGCCGGGCGGGTTGTGCGAGGCCCTTGTGTTCATCCCCGGCGCGAGCGCCGCCGATTTCACCTCATCCGTTAGCGCCAAGCTCACAGCTCCAAGCGCCAAGCTCCAAGCTAATAGCTCCTGATTTTATGTCCTCCTCATCTTCTCCCGCTCCGCACTCCCAAGTTTGCGAAAATTGCCTGTTTTGGTTTAAAAACAAAACGGGCGAGGCGTTGCGCGCCGCCGCAGGCGGGGAGTGCCGGCGGCGAGCAGCGGGGGATTTTCGCTGGCCGCGCACGCGCGCTGAGGATTGGTGCGGGGAGTGGAGCTCCAAGCTCCAAGCTGATAGCTCACAGCCCCAAGCTCACAGCCCCAAGCTCACAGCTGATAGCTCAACGATCACAGCTAATCTTTCTCTCGACATGGAATCCGGGGACGCGCCCCCGTCCGCCTCTGCGTGTGCAGATGCGGGGGCGGATTGCGGCACGGGGAACCGTCAGCGCCGTCGCGCAAGCGGCGGTCAGGCGCATCCGGGCCGTGTCGAGAGAGCCACTTTGAAAAGCTGAAATCTTGTCAGAGGTGTAACCATAAATCCAATACCATGCAAAATAAACGTGATGAGCGAACGCAGCAGGTGATCGACACGAATGTGTTCATCGAACTGCTGGCACAGTTGGGTCGGGGCACTGTTGCCGCCGATCTGGCCGAAAAATATCCGCAGGCCGTGCAGGCTGTGCGCACAACGGGCAAAAAGGCCGAACTGACTTTTTCCCTGATTATCAAACCCGATGGCAAGGGTGAGGTGCAGAGCGTGGAGATCGAGACGGCAGTGAAGT
Organism: Geminisphaera colitermitum TAV2; assembly: GCF_000171235.2. Taxonomy (GTDB): domain Bacteria; phylum Verrucomicrobiota; class Verrucomicrobiia; order Opitutales; family Opitutaceae; genus Geminisphaera; species Geminisphaera colitermitum. The sequence goes on from NZ_ABEA03000126.1 coordinate 11,629, forward strand.
TGAAGCTGCCGGAGCGTGATCGGAAACCGACCGTTTTCTTCATCGAACGCGACAGCAATTTCCTGACGCGGAACGATCCGAAGCAAATGCAGATGTTCCCGGAATCAGAGCGGACGGCGGCGTAAGCGCCGGGCATCCGAGTCAAAAAAGCAATCTGCGGGCGTTTGTCAGAAAAAGCCCGCGCCACAACAAAACCACAATCGAATCGTAGTTGAATTATGAATGCACAAGTTGCACAGACTGAATCAGCGGCCATCGCCGCTCTGGCACACGAGGGACTGAAACCCGAGTTGCAATCCATCGAGGGGCTGAGAGCTCCTTTGCTTCTATGGCCGAAATCGGAAAAGATTTCGAGCTTGGAGGAATTTTTGAAAAACCCCATCCGCAAGAAGGCCAATGTTATCGTTCGTGATTATATGTCGTTTGCTGACTACGTCATCAAACACGCGGAGCCAGGCACAACGGTTTTTTCAAAAGTGTCCGAGGAGGGCGGAACGTTCACCGCCATCATCGACTACCATCACGGCAACGCGGAACACGCGATTGTGGCACCGAGTCACAATGCGATTTACAATCCGGGCGAGGCGCGGAATTGTTCGCACTCGTGCCACTATATTTGCGAGCACACACCGGAGTGGAAACGTTGGCTGTCGCAGAGCGGGGCTGGCATGTCGCAGACGACTGCCGCGCAGTTCATCGAAGACAACATAATCGACATCATCTCTCCGGAAGCGGCGCGGATGCTGGAGGTTGTCAAGACGCTGGAGGCCACGCAGGGCGTGGAGTTCAAGAGCGCGGTGCGGCTCGAAAATGGCGATCGTCAGTTGCACTACGCGCACACGACGACGGCAAAATCGGGTCAACAGGGCGATTTGGAGATTCCGGATACGTTCAAGATTCGCATTCCGGTTTTCCAGAACGGCCCGGCCTACGATGTGGATTGCCGGTTCCGCTACCGCATCAAGGACGGTTCGCTTATCATCTTTTATGAGGTGGTGCGTCCGCACAAGATCATCGAACTGGCGTTGTCCGAGGCGCGGAACGCCATCGTGGACATGCTCAAACCCATCCCGGTTCTGTTGGGTGAGGTGAAATAAGCGCATCAAAAAAATCTTCTCCGGCCCCGGCTGAACCCACGGGGCGGGGGCGCTGTAGTTGCGGATCAGCTACGCGCCCCCGCCTTTGTTGGGGGGAGGGGGGATTTTAAACCACTAATCAACACTAACAGGCACTACTAAGAATGAGTGACCGGGGCAAATGGAGTGATATTTTGCACGGGTTGCGCGGGCTGCGTCTGGCGGTTTATGATGAACTGTTGGAACGGGGACTGCTCGACGCAGCCGCGATCGGGGAACATTTGCGACCGGACCAGCGGGCGGATGTTCAGCTTGAGGATGCCATTGGCTGGCTGGTGCGGCATCGGTTTGTAGTGGCGGGTTCAGGACAGCGCTGGGAGGCGCGCGAGGCCGAGGCCGCGCGCGAGGTTTGGGAGCGTTTGGGGGTTTGTAAGGAAAATTTTGCCGCCGCCGGCAGCTTGGCCTCGGTAAAGGAACGGGGCGACGGTCGTAATCAGGAGGCGCTTGGTAGTGCGCATCTCCACGCGGAGGCCGGCGGCGGCGTCGGCGCAGGGGCAGGGATTGCGGGCGAGACGCCCGCGCCACGGGTGGCGGTGCAGCCGCATCAGGTGGAGTTTTTCGCTTTGGAGGGATATAAATTATGAACAAAAAGGTTATCGTCATTTATCACAGCAAGGATTTCGACGGGCTGTTTTCGTGCGAGATTGCCCGGCGTTATTTCGGCGAATCTGCCGATTACGTGGGCTGGAACTACGGGGAGCCGACGCCGGTTGTGCCGCCGGGTGCACAGATCTACATGATCGACGTTTCCGTGCCGGAGTTGATGCAGCGTTCGGGGTTGGTGTGGATCGATCATCACTTGTCCGCGATGCTGGATTACGGGACGGAGATTGCGGGTTATCGCGTCAACGGTGTGGCGGCATGCCGGCTGGCGTGGCAGTTGTTTTTTGGCGGGCATCGGCGGGTCGATGAAATGCCCAATCTTGAGGATTTTGTTGAGCGCCGGGTGTCGGAGCCTTGGGCGGTGCGGCTGGCCGGCGAGTATGACATATGGGATAAGCGCGATCCGGACGCGGAACTTTTTCAGCATGGTTTGCGGACGTGCGATCCTGACTTTCAGCGGTTGCTGAATTGTGACGACTCCTATGTGCGGCAATTGCTGGCGGGCGGGAGAGTGTTGCAGTTTGCCCGGACGCGGGAGAATGGGTCCATCGTCAGGGGACAGGGGTTTGATGTGCAATGGGAGGGGTTGACGTTCCTCGCCGTCAACGCTGCGCGTTACAACAGTCTGCTGTTCACGGCAGGTTTGCGGCCTGAGCATGATGGTTGCTTGGGGTTTGGTTGGGATGGCAAAAAGTGGCGGGTGTCGTTGTATGGAGTGCCGGGCAAGCCGGAGATCGACTTTGCCGCGATTGCCAAAAAATACGGCGGGGGCGGGCACAAGCAGGCGTGTGGGTTTGAGTGCGAGGTGTTGCCGTTCGGGTTCGGTAGTGGAGGGAGGGGGAAATGAGTGCTCTTACGGAGATCAGGCGGGAGCCTATCGACTTCCACGCCATCGCATCGGAATCCGATGATGTCCGACGGGCGCACTTCGTCCGTATGTTCAAGCCACGCTTCGCAGCGTTGGTGGAAAGCGGGGCGAAACTTCAAACAGTGCGGCCAAAGCCCAAGCGGATGCCTCAAGCTGGCGATGCGATCAGCCTGCGCTGCTGGACAGGTTTACCATATCGGAGCAAGCAGCGCGTGCTGCGTGAGGCCACGATCTCTCAGGTCTCCGAAATAGTCATCGCCGCCGAGGGCATTTCGCCGATCAGGGTCGAACCGCTAGGAACGTCCGGTGCGCTCAACTACTGGCCGAGTCCCGATGTCTTTGCGCACGCTGATGGTTTCGCCGACTGGCCGGAGATGCGTGAATGGTTCGCGACAACGCACGGTCTCCCTTTCGCAGGCATCATCATTTTTTGGGACACCTCAGAGGAGGCACGCAAAAAATGAGTATCAATAAACACACTACACCGGAGTCCGCGATGCCTTCCGCGAAGTGTTCGCCGGGTTGGTGGCTAGCCGGATGGCAAAGACGGTGGCGCGGGGTGACACTCGACGAGGCACACGAGCTGAAAATCTGGCGCCGTCTTCGAGCGGCAGAAGGTCGCTACCGCTTCAACACCCCCGATGCGGAGCGCGTAGCGACTCCGTAGATACATGGTTGGGCTCCGAATTTTAACCCACGAAAACAATGAGCAACGCACTTCAAAAACTCTGCCACACCGGACGCACAACCCGGATGCTTGAACATGCCAAGAGACTCGCGCTTGCCGGTCGCGCCGTCTATGTCATCGCCGATAACGAGCGCGACCGCCGTAGGCTGGAAATCGAATGCTTCAAGACTGGCGAGCCCAATCTCGGGATAAAATTCGAGACGTCGGGATCACCGGGGAACTTCGATTGGGAGCAGATGCGTCTGATCGGCGCTCACCCCAACTGCGTCGTCCTCGTAGATCACCACGCGATTGAGGACAAATACGCGCGGGTCTTGGAGATGCTCCACGCCTACGACGATCCGCCCGCCGAGGACACACCCGATGCGGCGCACGTAGTGACGCCGCCATTACATGGTTCGCAGAATTTGAAAGGATAACATTATGGGACAAGATTCAAAAATAGAATGGTGTCATCACACCGTAAATTTCTGGTGGGGCTGCGCATTCGCGCAGCTTCCAGATGGCTGCATCAGCGAGGAGTGTCGGCATTGCTATGCCTTACTTCTCTCGAAACTTTTCTCGCGGGGAAAGGCCACATGGGGAGCGACAGGGAAGCGCTGGATTCGCCACGAAGCGGCGAGGCGCGAACTCTACAAGTTGGACAAGAGCGCCTTTCAGCGCGGTGTGCGCGAGCGCGTTTTTATCAACAGCATGAGTGACACGTTCGAGGATCGTGACGATCTCAACGAGGCTCGCAGGTTCCTTTGGGATGCCTGCCAATTCGTCACCAACCTCGACATCCTGTTGCTGACGAAACGTCCCGAATGCGTGGTGAGCATGGTGCCTTGTTCGTGGCTGTCTGATTGGCCTGCACATGTGTGGGTCGGAACGACAACGGGCACACAGCAGGCCGCTGACGAACGCGTTCCATATCTGCTGTGCATCCCGGCCCGTGTGCGGTTCCTGAGCTGCGAGCCGTTGTTGGGGCCGGTGAATTTGCGTAGTGTCCCCGATCTGTTTGGCTCCGATTTGGATGCATTGACAGGTGACTCTGGCATTGAGGGGCGCGGGCATACTGGGCCGTCTGCTGAGCGTATTCATTGGGTAATTACAGGGGGTGAGAGTGGACCGCACGCGAGGCCGATGCATCCCGATTGGGCGCGGTCGCTCCGCGATCAGTGTTCATCCGCCGGAGTTGCGTTTTTTATGAAGCAAATGGGAGGTGCGCGGAAGCCGTTCCCTGAAATCCCTGCAGACCTCGTGATCCGCCAATTCCCGGAGGTCTCTAACCAAACGATCTGCGACGCGAAGCGTTCGCAGTGACAACTTGTTACCGGATTTTCACCCGTGAACTACTACAACGAAATCGATCCCAAAGCCGCCACATGGCTCCGCGAATTGATCCGGCAAAATCTTATTCCTGCCGGCGATGTGGACGAACGCAGCATAACCGAGGTTTCCCCGTATGATATTGATGGATACACACAATGCCACTTCTTCGCCGGTGTCGGAGGTTGGCCCCTTGCCTCGCAACTCGCCGGATGGCCTACAACTCGACCTGTTTGGACCGGCTCCTGTCCCTGCCAGCCGTTCAGCGTCGCGGGAAAGCGGCGCGGAGCCGACGATCCTCGACACCTCTGGCCGGTCTTCTTCGACCTCATCCGCGAGTGTCGCCCTTCAGTCGTCTTTGGCGAGCAGGTTGCGAGCGCGGCTGGACTTGGATGGCTCGATGGAGTATGCGCTGATCTGGAAGGCGCGGGTTACGCCGCGGGGGCGGCAGATTTGTGCGCTGCGGGCGTCGGCGCGCCGCACATCCGACAGCGACTCTATTGGGTGGCCGACGCCCAAGGCGCGAGACGATCAGAGTCCGAAAGTTCCGCCCGGCAGACAGGGAGGGCACTCGCTATCGACAGCCGCCCAACTGGTGGGATGGCCGACACCGACAGTTCAGGACTCAGCGAATACAGCGGGTCCGTCGCAATTTCGGAGGAACAGCCTGCCTCTGAATTGCGAGGCCACCTTGGCGCTTGGTCAGACTTCGACCTCATCCCCTGCGCCGACGGAAAATCGCGGCGCGTTGAATCCGGCACATTCCCGTTGGCTCATGGGGTTCCCGCCCGCGTGGGACGACTGCGCGGTTACGGCAATGCCATCGTCCCGCAAGTCGCTGCGGCATTTATCCGCGTATTCCTAGAGTCCGGTAACACTTAATTATGACAACGGACCTTCGTATATCGCCTTCGTATATCGCGCGAAACAAGCCGCTCACTCCTATGCAGATAGGTTGGTTGCGATTGGGGCCAAAGGCCCGCGAAATCATTACCAATCAGATGGAGGCCACGCGCTCAGCCATTCGGCTGCGCAAATGGTCGCTCGCAACAGAGAAAAGTTATTGCGCGTGGGTTCGTCGGTTCGGGGTCTGGTTGATGGTGACGCCCGCCGTCAAGACGTTGCCGGATGCCACGGCACGCGTGACGGCGTTTCTCGCCGGTCTCGTTTCGGGGCCGTCGCCACGGTCGGGAACGACTCTGAAACAGGCGCTCAATGCACTCGTGTTTTTTTACGAGCATGTGCGCGACGAACCGTTGGGAAGGCTTGGCGACATCCCTCGCCCAAAGATGGCTGTGCGGGCTCCTACTGTCCTCACACGCGAACAGGTCAAGGCGTGGATTGGCGCAGTGGAGGATTCGCACGATCAGCCTTACAAGCTGATTTGTCGTTTGCTCTATTTTACGGGGATGCGGATTTCCGAGGTGCTGAATTTGCGCGTGCAGGATATTATTTGGGAGCACTCAGAGATTTTGTTGCGGGCGGCAAAGGGGAATAAGGACAGGCGCGTGCCGTTGCCGTGCGCGGTGATGACGGATTTACGCCAGCAGCTGGAGCGGGTGCGGTTGCTGTGGCAGCGCGACCAGTTCGACAAAGTTCCCGTGGCCTTGCCGGATTCGGTTTTCAATAAATGCCCGCGTTACGGGTTTGGCTGGCCGTGGTTTTTTGTGTTCGCCGCGGGCAAGCATTGCACCCATCCGAGGCTGGGGCATGTAGTGCGGTGGCGACTACACGACAAGACCTTGCAGACAGTGACGCGGGTCGCCGCCGAAAAGGTGGGTTTGCTGGGGGTGGCGACTCCGCACCGGCTTCGTCATGCCTACGCCACGCATTTGCTCGAAAGCGGCGTGGATATTCGGACGGTGCAAGACATGCTTGGTCATGCGGACGTGGCGACGACGATGATTTACACGCACACGAGTGTTCGGGGGGCGTTCACGCGGCAACAAGTGGAGGCACTGGCAGTGTGAGGGGGACTTAGGACTCAGGACATAGGACACAGCTTTTGATAACCAACAATAGTAATACAAAAATGAATACAATAAGCATTACGGGCTGGCTGACGAGGCCGGCGGCGCGGGCGGTGTCACCGATGGGGCGGAATGTCAGGCTGACATTCGATTTGCACACCAAGGATTCGCTTGGACAGGAGTTCCCGATTCGATGCGCGGTGGATGATCTTAACCTCATCGCGTCCTATGAGCCGTTGTTGTTGCCGGGCAAAACGGTGATTGTCATTGGCGAGTTGACAGGGCGGCCGTTTGTCAAAAGCGGCGTCACACAGGGTATCACGAAAGAAATCTTGGTCGTCCGCGCAGAGTTTCCCAATCGAGGGAAGCGGGATGAGGACGGAGAGGAGGGCGGCGCGGAATGAGGCGGCGGGGCTTCTATATCCGCAAAAGTGTGCCAGAGCGTGATCGCGCCTACTGGCGGGCCGAACATGAGACACGCGACAGCAGCGTGCCTGAGAAGGGGACGGGCAAACGGGAGCGCATGTCCCTTGGCTTGGAGTTGTTGTTGATGCGCGCCCGCAAGGGTGTGCCGTTGTCGTTCCATGACATCGCCGCTTGGTGCGGTTGCACCAAAGAGAGCGTGCGTTTGATCGAAGCGAAGGCGTTGAAACGGGTGCGGATGCGCGCGCGGGCGCTGGCAGGGGAGGTGGATCAATGAACCGGGTGCGGCCTGTCATGGTGAGGGAGGGAATTTTAGATAGTGAGCGCGTGTGCCGCCTAGGTCTCGCGCAACAATTGTTTTTTAGAAACCTGCTACACGTCTGCGATGGAGCCGACCGCTTCGAAGCCGACGCTGACGATCTGAGATACACCTTGTATCGCCGTTCGCTCGACAGAGTGCGGGGTCATCACATCCGGCAATGGCTTGCTGAATTGCAGTCCGCCCGGTTGATCGAACTCTACACCAGATCGGGGAAGGCTTACGGTAAAATGCTCAAATACGGACAGCGCGACACGAAGAGGGCCGTTTTGCATCCGCCGCCAGAGGATGAAGCCGAATTGCCGCTGGGGTTGCCGGAGCCGCCCAAACGGGCACGGCGGTCGCCACGGAAAAAACCTGACGATCCGCCGCCAGAGGATGGAACTGAATTGAATAGAAGGGAGGGGGAAGCGGGCGGGACGCCCGCGCCACTCCCCACGCCCCCCGAATCTTTTTCTGATTGGGTGGCACGGCTTCGCCGCGCCTACCCGGCGGCGGACATCGACGGCGAACTGCGCAAGGCAATGGCGCGCAAGGGGGGCACGGTGGAACGCGATTGGTTCGAGCGGCATTGGCTTGGCAATGTTTCGGAAGTCGTAACGCCGGGCGATCTGCGCACGGCGGCGAAGCCAGCCGCGCGCGGCATCCCGGAACCGGATGGTGATTGGCGTAGTGTTTTGGTGGATACGCAATATGGGCCTCACGGGGCTTATGCAGCAGAGCGATGGAATGATTTAAGGGATGATGTTAAGCAATTTGTCATAAAGGAGTTGAGCAAATGAAGGCGGACGATGTTGACAGGATGCGAGAGCAGGCGAGGGAGATTGAGGCGCGGGCAGATGCCGTGGTGTTTGGCGATGCGTGCAAGTTTTGCGGTGTCGGCCCGGCCAGCATTCAGGGTAGGGGACGTGACCGAAACCTTGCGCGGCGGCGTGCGTTCGTCGCATGGATGCTGCGTGAGGAGGGTTGGTCAACGGAGCGCGTTGCGCGGGTGTTGCAACGCACGGATCGGCAGGTGCGGCGAATGATAAATTCGGTGCCGACACAAAGAAATTACAAGTTACGTCCGCTTTAAGCGGACATAACTCAACAAAGGGACTTCTTTTGCGGTGTCGGGGATTCTTTTTTATGGGGCGTGACGCCCGAACCCGACAAACAACAGCTCAAATTCACCGCGATCGAGGCGGCGTTTGTGGCGTCGGGTGTGGGGGAGATTCCGCAGGGTGCGAGCGATCTGACCAAGCGGGAGATGACGTTCGTGTTGCGCATGCTGGAGCACGGACAGATGGCACAGGCGGCGATTGAGGCCGGTTATTCGGAGGCGTCCGCCGCTTCGATTGCCTCAGAAACCCTGAAAAAACCGAAGGTTTTCGCGTTTTACCGGCGTTGTCTCGACAAGGTTGTGACCAACGCGGAGCGACTGACGGCGCGGGTTTATGAGCGCAGCGTCGTGCTGCATGCGCAGGCGCTGGAGGCGGCGCAAAAGCTGGCGGAGGCGAACGAATGGCTGTTGCTGAGCGAGCGCCACGAGAGCGGGAAAAACGCGAAGGATGTCCGCGAATTTGAACTGGCGCGGGAGCGGGCTCAGCGCGACCAAAAGCATTTTATCGGGCTGGCGAATCAGACGGACGCACTGCTTGGTTCGCTACTCGGCAAGATCGTGGGAATCACGATCAACAATCAGACCAATTTCAGCATCGTTGGGGACGCTGATCGTGCGCATCTGTTGGAATTGCAGCGGGAACTTTCGCAGGGCTTGACGCCCGCAACGCCGTCGCTGGCGGGAATAGGCGGGGAAAGGGGGCTCGCACCATGACGGCGGCGCTCACAACAGCGGAGGCGGGCGGGACGCCCGCGCCACATGCTGAAAAGCTCAACCCGATCACGTTTGCCGTGGCGGTGTTGAAGTTGCGCATCTATTCGTGGCAGGCCAAAATCATGGCGTCGGTTTGGTCGGGAAAGCCGACCGTGGCGGCTACGCCGAACGGAGCGGGCAAAACGAGCGTCATCATCGTGGCGCTGGCGTTGACGTTGTTGCATGAGTTTCCGGGCGCGACGGTGGTTTTGACGAGCGCGACTTACCGGGCGGTGTGCGACCAGATTTTCGCGTCGCTGGCGGTCCATCAGGCAAAGTTTTCGGCGTGGAAATGGAATGACACGGAAATCAACGACGGGCAGGGGGGACGCATCATCGGCTTTGCCACGGACAGGGGAGGGCGGTTCGAGGGTTTTCATGCCTATCCGGGCAGGCCGCTCTTAATCATTCTGGATGAGGCGAAGTCGATTGCGGATGATATTTTCGTGGCGGCGGATCGGTGCCAGCCGACAATGTTGCTCTACATTTCTTCGTGGGGCGGGTTGTTCGGGCGATTTCACGACGCATTTTCTCAGGATCGGTTCGCGCAGTTTCAGGCGGGGATTGCGGACTGTCCGCACATCACGCCGGAGTTCATCGAGGCGATGCGGGCGCAGTATGGCGAGGATTCGGACATTTATCGTTCCATGATTTTGGGCCAGAGGCCCAAGGGTAACGAGACGGGTTTTGTTGTGCCGTTCGTTGATTACGAACGTTGCGAATCAAATCCGCCCGTGTGGCAGGAAGGCACCAAACAGGTGTTTTGTGACTTTGCAGAAACCAGCGATGAATGCGTGATAGCCAAGCGGGACGGCAACCGTCTCAGCATCGTTGATGCGTGGATTCCTGACGGGAACACGGCGGGCATCACTGACCGGTTCGAGGGGCATTTGCGCCGTCTGCAAAACGAGGGGTTTGTCATTCGCGGTGACGCGGACGGCACGGGGCACGGTTACATCACGGCGCTGTCATTGCGCGGGATCAAAATCAGCGGCGTGAAAAACAACGATGCGCCGATGGATAATCACTATTTCAACCTTGCGGCGGAACACTGGTGGACCTTCGCCAAGAAGGTAAAATCCAACTTCTGGATTCTGCCGCATGACGAGGTTTTGAAACGCCAACTTTGCTCACGCGAAGAGGTGTATCGGAAAGTTGGAGACAAAAAAGTTTACGGGCGCGAGGACGGGCGGCTTCAACTCATGCCCAAGTCACGGCTTTCGACAAAATCCCCCGATCGTGCGGATGCGCTGGTGGGGGCGGCGTTCGATTATGCTTCGTTCGCGGCATTCACGCTCATGGGCGGCAACGATATGCGTTCGCACTTGGACATGCTTAACGAGGCGCTGGGTTACGGCCCGAACGCTGGAACCATTGAGGGGGCTTGCGCGGGCTAACGCGGGACACACGGACATGGTTACACACGACGAAATTCTAGATGCTCTGAAAGCCCGCGGCACGTGGGAGTCGCAACAGCAGACTTACACGAAGATGCGCAATGAGGGGTTGCGCCGGGTGAATCCGCCGTGGAAAGGAGCGGCGGATATGCACTTTCCGCTGGCAGACATGCTGGTTGAGAAGATGAAACCGTTCTACGTGTCGCAGATTTTTGCAACGGACACGGTGGCGTCGTTCACGGGGCTTGATGCGGCGAGTATGGCGCATCAGCAGGCGGTTTCCCAGTGGTTTGACTACCAGCTCAAGCAGCGCACGGATTTCGAGACGGAGGTTGTTATTGGTTCGGACTACATGCTGGAATCGGGCAAGGTAGTCTTCAAGGCGTTCTGGGAGACGAGCCGCAAACGGTTGAAGATTGAGGCGATCAATCGGTATGACGTCATCGTGCCGAACTGGACGGGACGCCTGGCCGATTGCGACTGGATCGTGCATGTCCAGAGATTCAGCAAACACGCTTTTCGCCGACTGGTGAAGCGGATGGCTTGGACGATTGACGACGACACGATCAACGCGCTCGCCGGTCAGGACGCGACCAACACCGGCGCGGCCTCGGCAGAGCAGAGCAAGTTTCAGCGGCAGGGGATCACCTCACCGTCGAAGGATGATGAGATTGTGCTTTGGGAGGTGTATTCACGAAATGACGACGGGGCGTGGATCATCAAAACGTATTCGCCGGTTCGCCCGGAACAGGTTCTGCGTCCTGATTTCGGGTTGCCTTACAATCAGGGTGTTTTTGCCGACTCGCTCCCACCGCCGCCGTTTTTCGAGATTTCGTGCGAGTTGAAGGATCGGGGTTACTACGATTCGCGCGGCATCGTGAAGCGTGTAGCTCCGTTCGAGGCCTCGCTGTGCAAGGACTGGAACACGGTCAAGGACTACCAGACACTCACCAGCACGCCGATTCTCACGGCTAGCGCCCGCAGCGACGTTGGAAACAACAGCACGTTGCGCTTTCAGCCGGGGCAGGTGTTGCCGTTCCCGCTAAGTGCGGTGCAGATGCCGACGCTGCCAGTGGACACGCAACAGGGGATGCTTGGCACGCGGCAGACGGCGGAACAGTTGGTTGGCGTGCCGGACTTTGGCACGGGCAGTCAGCAGCCGAGTGGCGAGCGCAAGACGGCAAAGGAGGTATCGCTTATCGCCAATGTCATGGGGCAATCCGTGGACATGCGCGCGCGGATTTTCCGCAAGGAGCTCGCCCACGGTCTGGCGATCATGTGGGCGATTCTCAGCCAATATGCACGGGAGGAGTTGGATTATTTTGTCTTGGATAATCTGATACAGATTCCGCCCGAGGCGTTTCAGGGGAAATATCGCATCGAACCTTCCGCATCGGGTGACAATTGGAACCGGACGCTGGTTTTACAAAAGGCCCAGAGTCGGTTTCAGATGTTCCGCAACGACCCGCGCATCAATCAGGATGAGCTTTACCGGGGCTTGCTGGACGCGGACGATCCGCGTCTGACAGCGCGCTTGCTGGTCAACACTGGTTCGCAACAGGCGATGCAGTTAGAGGACCAAGCGCAGGAAATCGGCATTATGCTGATTGGTTTCCCCGCCGAGGTCCGTCCGACCGACGACGATGTTGCGCATGTCCAGAGCATCGCCGGGTTCGTGCAACGGCGGCTCAAGACGGGCGAGCGGCTTTCGCCGGAGACGTTGGTTCTCCTTTCTCAGCACACGGGGCAACACCTCGAATCACTCAAACAGAAGAATCCGCAGGCGTGGAAACAGAATGGTCCAAAGTTGCAGCAGTTCGCCCAGCAGTTGCAGCAGTCCGCCACGCAGGCGGTGCAAGCTGCGCAGATGGCGGCTGCGCAAATGGGAGGGATGGCACCGATGCCGGGAGCGGGCGGGACGCCCGCTCCACAACCGAACGCCGCGCCGGGAGCGATGCCGCAACCAGCCCCCGTGCCCTCACCGTATGACAACCCGATGGCACCGCCAGCGGGCGGCGGTCCCTTAACCATGTAACCCATGAAATTTCTCCTCAAATTGCTCCGCAAAAAACTTCTCCGCTCGCTCCTGACGCGAGACGAGGCGGCCTTGCTTGACTCGCTTTCGCATCCCTACCGCTGGATGCCCGACAATCCCCTTACCGGACGCGAGGGCGAGGAATGGGAACACTTCATCACCGGCAGCGAGTTGGGCCGCAAGCTCGACGTGGCGATGGTCAACTGGGCGCAACAGCAGGCGCAGACTGCCATCGCCGCGCCCGCCGGCCAGATCGAACACGCGGCGGGTTTCGCGCGCGGCTGCATGGCCGGGTGGCAGTTCGCCAAAACACTTTCACGTATCGCCGCAACGGATGCGGCATCATCCGAACCCGATGCCACCACGGCGGCGGCGGGCTTCGAGCACTTCAGGCCGTGATTTCCCAAGGACAAAAACACATGGACACAACCACACAACCCGCCACGCAAACAACCGACGCGCCCGCCACCACGGATGCCGAGGAAGCCGCCGTTTTGGCCGCCGCACAGGCCGCCGACAACGGCACACCGGCCACGGCACCCGCCGCCGCCACCACCGAAAAGCCCGCCGGCCAGCAGCCTGCCACCGCATCGCAGGCAAAACCACAAGACGGCACTCCCTCCGCAACGGGAGACGATGCGAACAAACCCGCTGGCACGGACGCCACCAAGCCCGGCGACAAGCCGGGTGAAAAAACCGACGACGACAAATCCGAAAGCGCCTTCACCAAGGCGCAAAAAGACAAGCAGCGTCGGGATGATAGTTGGAAGGCTCTGAATCAGGAAAAGGAGGCATTGCGTCAGAAGGAAACGCAGTGGCAGGCGCAAGTCGCGCAGTTGCAACAGCAGGTTGCGGAGCTCAAAAAGTCCGCCCCTGTCATCCCCGCTGGTCCCGTCAAGGATGAGCAGGGTTGCACCGCCGAGGATTACGACACCCTTGCCAGAAGCTACGATGGCGAGGGCGAAACCAAGCTGGCCGAACTGGCGCGTGAGCGCGCGGCGGCTTTGCGCGCGAAAGCGCAGCAACAGCAGCAACAGTCGTCCGGGCAACCGTCCGCTCCATCGCAGGCACCGCACACCACGCCCGAATTTCAGGCGCAGTGGAAAGCGAACGCCGCGCAGATCGTGGCGGCAAATCCGGAACTGGCGAGCGCCGAGCATCCGCTTTTCAAGCGCGTGCAGGCTCTCATCGGAGACCAGACTTATGGCCGTTTGCTCATGTCGCATCCGTCCGGGATTTTCGCGGCCCTTGAGGTGGCGAAGATGCAGGAAGCAGCCGCCGGAGCCGAGGCGCTGAAACAGGAATTGACCAAGGCGAAAGCCGAGATCGACCGGCTCAACAAACTCACTCAACCGCTTGGCGGACAGCCGGGCGGCCCCACTGCGACGAAACGCATTGAGGACATGTCCGGCATCGAAGCCGAGGCATTCGTCAAGGCGATGGCGGTCGCGGCGGACAAATCCGGCTGAACGCACTGCCACCGTGCGGGCGCGTGAGGCCGGGCAACGATCACACATCACACACCACAGTTAACACTGTTTTTTACCATGGCTATCGACACAACCACAGTCGCCAACACCATCCGGCCCTACTTCAACAAAAAGCTGTTGGAGGGGGCCAAGCAGCTCGTCACCATGCTGGATTATGCCCAGCTGGAAGACTTGCCCGACAAGGAGGGCGCAACCAGCGTCCGCTTCTTCAAGGCACCCGAACCCGACCTGAAAGCCCAGGGCGCGCCCGCCGCCCTCACCGAAGGCATCCCGCCCACCGTGTATCGGGATGTCACTTACACCACGCTTGACGTCAACCTTGTCCAGCGCGGTCAGGTCGCCAAGGCTACGGACATCGCCACCACCACGGCGCTCTTCAACCACCTCAAACAAGTCATCGAGTTGATGCAGGGCGAGTTTGCCTTGGACGTGGACACGATCCTGCGCAACCAGTGCATCCATCCGACCGCCGGTTTGATGAAGCGCTATGCTCAAGGCGCTACGAGCTTCGCCGCCCTCGCCGCCGCCACGCGTGCGAACGGCCGCATCGTGCCACGCGACGTCCTTGACGCCGCAACGCGCTTGAAAATCAACCGTGCGCCCAAGTTCGGTAACAAGGCTTACGCCTGCCAGTTGCCGCCGCAACTCACCCGCGATATTCTGGAGGACCCGGACTGGAAATCGCTCATCAAGTCGCAATACGCCGACAAGTTTTTCAAGGGCGAGGTCGGAGAAATTTCCGGCGTCCGCTTGGTCGAACAGACCAACCCGTTTGTCGAACTCGACACGGAGGGCACCGAATCCGCCAACCCGGTTGACGACGGCACCGGCAACGGCCTGATTTACTCCGCCATTGTGTGCGGCAAGCAGGCTTACGGCGCGGTCAACATGAACAGCATGGGGGCATCTCCGCACAAACCGCAGATCGTCATCGTGGACAAACCCGACAGCGGCAACCCGCTGGCGCAATTCATCCTCGTTGGATGGAAAGCGTTTTGGGCATCCACCGTCCTGCAAAAACGCTGGGGCATCACGCTCCGCACGAAATCGCAATTCATCGGCTAACCTCGCGCCCCCCTCTCCCTACTTCCCCCTGATTGCATCAGGGGGGTCTTGGGGAATGCCAAGGGCGGCGCGGGTTAGGGGTTTCCCGCGCCGCCCACTTCTTGAAAACGCCAACTGAAAACTGAAATGAATTCACAATTTTTGCCCACCGCTGGCTCACACCACTCGGTCGAATTGGACGACACGCCAAAGCGCCTCATTCACCACGTCTCGCTTAACCGCTCCGCAGCGATGGTGCAGGTTCAGGCGGACGGCGGCGACATCCGCTACACCTTGGACGGCAACACGGAAGAACCTCCTTCCGACACCAAGGGCTTTATCCTGCGCGACGGTGACGCGCCCCTTGTGCTCTCCCGCGCCGAGGCCGATGCCATGCAGGTATTCGGAACCGGCACGCTCCAACTCTGCCAGTATTCAGGCTGACACTACCATGCGACTCGTCCGTCAACAGCGTCAACGCCCCCTCCGCACCCGCGACGGCATCCCGCCGCCACGCAGCCAGTTCATCCGTGTGCTGGTTGATGAAGCGGGCCGCGCGTTGGTTGATGAGGCGGGCCGCGCTTTCAATGCCGGACCGGCGCACGCCCCGATGCCCACCACACCACTCACCTCCTAACTTTTTTAAATCAAATGGCCTATATTGTCGGGACCGTCCGCCCTTACGAAAAACAGGACAGACCCACTCTAATCAGCGAAGACCGCTTTATCACTGATAATGAGCAAAACGGAGTCGGCTCCACACGCTACGCCGATTTTCAGATTCAGCAGGATGCGCGTTATCTCCAAAAAACGCAGCGCAACGCGGCGAACGGCGTGGCCGGGCTCGCAGCGGACGGTCTGCTTGACCCTTCCGTCATGCGCGCCGCCCTCGCCCCTGAACAGGTTGCCGACAATACCGCGCTCGCCGGGCTGACTGTTGTGCAAGGCGACATCGGACGCCGCCTTGTCCGCGTGCAGTCCACCGGCATCAGCTACATCGCCAAGGCGACGGGCACCGGTCTCGACCGCTGGCAGGTTTACGATACCATTCCGACCGCGAGCCAGACCGCCGCAGGCATCGTTCAGCTTGCCACTAATGCGGAGGTCACAGCCGGGACCAACACCACGAAGGCCGTCACGCCCGCGCAGCTTTCGCAGGCGGCATCACGCGTGGTTGCCGGGCGCGTCGCCGTGCCGGTCGGGAGCGATAGCGTCGTCATCACATTCCCGACCGCCTTCGCCGCCGCCCCTGTCATCGTGATTTCGGTCGAAGGACCTGACGACGGGGATTTTTGGCTTGGCCGCATCCACTCGCGATCCGCGACGGGTTTCACTGTCACGATCACCGGCGCGCCCGAATCCGAGGGCTACTTTGTCCACTACCACGCCACGCCAGCTACCGCCTGAACCGCCGTCTTAAAAATCCAATCATCATGAAACGCATCCTGATTTTCACTACACTTCTTTTCCCGCTTTCCGCGTTATTTGGGGCCATGTCCGTTCCCGATGCTCGTTTGACCGGGAACGGGCAAGTGCCGTCCGGTTCCACGCTGACCGTTGCCGCGGGAGGCACGCTCACCGCCGCCCCCGGCTCCATTGTCAACGGGCTGGCGCGCGCGCCCACCGTGGCAATCTTTATCCTGCCTCTTGGCACCGGCTGGCAGGATTTTGAGATAAAAGCCACGTTGAGCAATTTCGGCGAACACACGCCGTTTACGGATTTGTATCTGTATTATCATTCGCCAGACCCCGCGCGCGTGTCAGTGTCAGGCCAGACCGGGCCGAAACCCACCGTGTTCTTCACTGATTCGGGCTGGACCGACCGCCGCCGCTGGCGCAGGCAGTCCACCACTGAGAGCATCTACGCGATGCGCAGTTCCACCAGCGCGACCGTTGCCGCCGCCATCGTGGTTGTCCCCGTTGATGCGACTATCCAGCCAGACAACCCGAACCTCATCTGGAGTTACCAGCGCATTTCCGGGGGAGCTTATGAAAACATCTGGCATCCCATCGTGCCCACCTGGGCGCTCGTTGCCCCCAACCCCTGATCCACTTCCGGCGACGTCCGCCGGTATTCGTAAACAAAATACAAAACCAACATAACAACCATGAAAAAACTCATGATCCTCCTCAGCGTCGCCAGCTTTGCCGGCGCGCTTTTCGCCGCCGCTCCCGCGCCGGTTTTGTCCGCCGCGCAACAGGCCGTTGCCCTGCAAAAACAGGGTGAAGCCGAGTATGCCAAGGGTGCCACTCAGGCCGATCGCGCCGCCAATTACAAGGCATGGCGCGCCACCAACGACGCCACCGTGTTCGCCCTTGGCCTGCCCGTCATCGCCGAGGTGAAGACCCTCGCCCCAAGCACTGCCGGCCTGATTGTCCGCAACTATGTGAACGCGCTCACACGCGAGACCGATCCCATTCAGCCATTGCCCGGCATCCCTCCCGTGCAGGATCTGGCCCGCGAATACGCGCCTTCGCTCTACATCTCCACCTTCGCCAGCGCCGAGGAAATCGCCGTTACTGAGGTGACTACTGGCAACGTTCATGCGTTTGCCAAGGCCGCGAAGCGTCTGGAAAATCCGTCGATCCGTGAAAACGCCTATATCAAAGTCATCGGCAAGGGTGCGATTGATAAGGGTTATACACAATGGTTCAGCAAATACCTGCTGACCAAGACGCCCGCTCAGGAACTGGCGTTGCTGAAAGCCGAGGCCCGCGCCGTGGACAAACGCGAGGCTGGCCCGGCTCGTGACGCATGGCTTCAGAAGCTCATGACGTCCATCGCTGTTTCGGAAAAAGCACAGCCGTAATTGATTCTTAACTACAACCGGGGCCGCGCCGAACGGCCCCGATGCAAGACCAACCCAAACATTCGCCGCCATGCGCACTCTTTTGCTCGCTCCTCTCCTCATGTTGCCCGGCCTGCTCTGTCTCGCCGACAGCACACCAACAGCGCCCAAACAGCCGACCATGCTGGAACGGCTCGCCATGGTGGCTCGCATCGAAAAGCCGCCCGCCGCCCAGCCCGCCGTCACACCGGCCCCGCAATGTGTGGACGCCGCCTCCGCGCAAGACCCGGTCAAGGTCGAGGATGTGCGCGCTCCCGAACCGGAGGTCAAACCCGCCAGTCTGCCCGATGCGCCTGTCAATCCGCTCATCCCGCGCAGCGCCTACCTGTCGCGCCTCATGACCGGGGCCGGGATGACGCGCCCGATCGGCGACCTCCCCGGCGGCACACCCCTCGGCATCTGGCAGCGCCAGATCGACGGACGGGAAAAGCGGCGCGGCTCCGCCGCCGTCGAGTCCGCCCGCATCGAGCTCTTCCGGGCCATCGTGGCTGAATCTGAATACATCTTCACGGACATTGAATTCAAGATGGTATCCACCTCCGCAAAATGACTCCTCCCGTCCTTCACGTCCGCCCGTTAAAGGGCTTCAAATACCAACTCGCGCAGTCGGCTCGGTTCGCCGTTCCGGAGTTCCCGCGCGAACTTGAGTTCCATCACAAATATTTTCGCCTGATGAAAGGAACCCTTTCCGTAAAGGAAGGGTATGCCTGGGATGGGCCGAGCGGCCCAACGCTGGACACACCGGCGAGCATTGCGGCCAGTCTCTGCCACGATGTTTTTTATCAGGCCATCCGGCTGCGTCTGATTTCTCCCGCCCATCGTTGCCGCGCCGACCGCGTGTTTTTGCGCCATTGTCTGGATTACGGCCTGCCGTGGTGGCGTTCGCTCTACTACTTCGCCGCGCTCCGTCTTTGCGGAGGCGAACATGCCCGCCCATTGCCGGAGGGCGAGGCCGGCGAGCCTCCCGACCTTATCATTTCCCCGGACAATCCTCCCGTCGTTTAAAACCAAAGATAAAATGAAAATAGTATTCAAAATCGCACTACTCACCGCCATTGCCCTGTTCTCGGGCTGCGCGGCTTTCCAAAAAACAACAGCATCCGACGCCGCAACCCGTCTCTACTTTCAGACAGACGACGGCCGCCGGGTGGAGCTTGTGCTTCCAAAAAACATGGTCGCAACCAAACTGGAGCTTCGCGCTGGAGATTACTCTCTCTCGGCGGCAGAACTCAAAACCGACGCCTCAACCGTGATGGACTCCGCGGGCGCGGCCAATGCCGCCCAAGCGCAGACCATTTCCGAGATGACCAAGACACTCGGAAGCATCGTTCCTCTCGCCGTAAAAGCCGCCGCCGAAAGCGCGATCCCATAAAATGTCCGCCGCTGAAATTCTCAAAACCATCACGGACACGATCCTGATCCCGCTTTGTATCTGGATTCTCTATACCGTTCACCGGTTGGACAAGCGCGTTGAAATCAACGTCGTTTACGGGAAGCAGCACGAACAAGAAGTCGTAAAACTTTGGGCGGAGATCAATGACACAAAATCGCGTCTCCAACAGATCGACGCCCAGTTGCTTGAACTGCGCCTGAGGTTTCCCGTCACAGATAAAACACCGGACCTCTCCCACCTGATGCCCCGCAAGCATCCGACAAAACCATACACACCATGATCGAACCCGACTCCCCCCCCCCCTCCCCCTCACAGGGCAACACGCTTAGCGTGCCGCTCTCTGTTCTCGAAATCGACGGCACGCCGCCAGCCATTGGCGACGAAGCCGAAGCGATGGTCAAAGTCCGCATCGTCTCCACCGATGAGGCCGCCGGGACCGCGCAAGTCGAAATCGTTGCCGTCAACGGTCAGGACGTTTCCTCCCCCGCCCGCGAACCGGGCGAAGCGGACATCGCCCGTCTGGCCGCCGCCGCCGACGCAAAACTCTAGCCAACCCGCCATGCCGATCTACGAATATCAGGAAACTGAAACGGGGCTGACATTTGACGCCCATTTCCCGGTCGGCAAAGCGCCGGATGCTATCACGTTCCGGCGTGTCACCGTCCCCCGCCGTGTCGGAACCATTGTCGGGGCGAAACCGCCGTCCATGGGCGAACAACTCATGGGCGGATTTCGCGCCCTCGAAGAGGCAGGCAAGCTCAATGACCATAACCCGAATTATCTTCCGATAAATGTAGTCAAAAAAACACTACAAACGCCGGACTGAGTCAAAAAGCTGAAAGCTCCAAGCTCATAGCTCCAACTACCAACCGCTCTCAACATGCCCGTCCAAGTCGAAATCGCCCGCCCCGCGTTTGTGGATTCAGACACGCCAAACGCCCGCCAGTTCAATGACGTCACGGTCAAAACCGCCACCGTGCCCGATGCCGCCGCCACCACGGAAGGCGTTGTGCGCCTTGCGGGTGACCTCGCCGGCACAGCCGACGCGCCCCAACTCGCCGTTGTCAGCAGCCTCAACGCCGGGGAATACGGGAAAACCGACCTCAACGTCCCGTCCATCACGGTCGATGCCAAGGGGCGCGTCACCAAGGCCGAGGATCGGGCGTTGCCAATTTCGGCGGACGCCGCCAACGCGCTCAACGCCGAGACGGCTCAGGCTCGCTGGGAGGCTCTGGGATTCGCCACCTCCGCACTCGCCACGATCATTTACAAACAGGTCATGCAACTGCATTACCCGATTGGCGAAATCCTCATCACGCGCCGTAGCGGAAATCCAAATACATGGTTGGGATTCGGCACCTGGGTTGCGCACGGCGGCGGTCGCATGATTGCCGGTCACGACGGCGGCGACGGGGATTTCAACGCTATCGACAAGACCGGCGGCGGGAAAACGCACACACTCACGCAAGCGCAACTCCCGGCGGCAAAAGTCACCTTCCCGTCGCAGAACTTGCAAACCAATGAGGACGGAGAGCATCAGCACGAATATGAGGATGCTTACTACGCGGGCATCGTGGGTCAGGCACCGGAAGGTGTGAAGACCGCGACAATACCGCTCAACCGGGGCACCAGCAATAATTCCTACGGTAGCCCGCGCGTAGCATGGCTGCGCAGTGCCACTACGCCATCCGGCGGAAAACATAAACACACATTCTCCATGTCACAGGTGCAGTCCAACAACCTCGGCACCGGCGCGGCCATCAACCACCTGCCGCCCTATCAGGTTTATTTTATTTGGAGGCGCACGGCATGACGCTAAAACAACTCACGGAATTTTGCGCCGAAAAAATCGGTATCAATGACATCACAACACGCGAGCTTGCCGCGAAATTCGCCGCCGTCCGCTGGTCAATGATTTGGGATTCGCGCGCATGGACGCAGTCTCGCATTTATGATGCGGTCAGCGTCCCGACCGGACAGCAGGAAGTGACCTTGCCCGTGGATTTCACGTTGGTTCACACGGCGCGCTGGAACAAAAACCCCATCCTGCCGATGGACGACATCACGGCCTTTCACCAAGACCCCGGCGCATGGGATGCGTCGGGGCCGATTGTCGCTTTCAGCGCGTTGCCCAAGGATGCCGAGGGCCGCGCCCGCATCCGCCTAACGCGTGTTCCGGTCGAGTCCGGCACCCTCTACATCATCGGCAAACGCCGTTGCCCGCCGCTCGTCAATGACAACGACGAACCCACGCTGACCGGAATCTCGGAATGCCTCACGGCATTCGTCATGGCCGATCTAGAGCAATGGCAGCGTCAGTTCACCAAGGCCCGCGAGTTTTTGTCCGAAGCCAACGCCTTGCTCAAACAGGCGGTGGAAATCGACACACAGCAGGCAACGCAGGTCGTCCAAGTCATCCCGAACATTCAGCAACTGGAAACTTCTGACTTCTGATTAGCCTTCCATGTCCCTGCAACTTTTCAGCGACACCCTTGACGACGATCCGGCCACAGCGGCCTGTGACGGGTTTGTCGGTGCGGATTTTGCCACGAAGCCTAATCTGCTTGCCGAGGGCATCGTTCGGGCCGGGGAAAATGTCTGGATGGATGCTGACCGCATGGTCAACACCCGGCCCGGCTTGCGCATGGTGTCGCTGTTGCTTGAGAACAACGAGCCGTTGCCCGCCGATGATGAGGAGATGCGCATTCAGGGCATGGGCTACTACGACACGCCCGACATCGAACGCCTCATTGTCGCACGCGGCGGCAAGCTCTACGCCATCCACAGCGATGACGCCGCCGCGCTTTGGACACTGCTGGAGGGCGCGCCGGAAATCGCCCCCGGCCCTGTCCGCTTCTGCCAGATGGTGGACCGCCTCTATTATCTGGACGGCGCGGGCGTCCTCAGATGGTGCGCGTTGATCGTTAACACATGGGAACACGGCACGATCACGAAATTTTCCAATGGCACGGACATGCCGGCGTGGCAGTTTTTGTGCGCCCACCAGTTCCGCCTCTGTCTGGTGCAACGCGGCGGGCATCGCATGTATGTTTCGGCAGTTGGGCAGGCGAGCGCGGAGGCGGATTGGATTGTCACAGACAACGTTCGCGTTGGCACCGGCGAGGGAGACCCCATCCGCTCTCTCGTCTCCGCCATGGGCGGCGGCCTTGGCGTGTTTTGCGCGGGCAGCGTCTGGAGCATCGATTCTTCCGACCCGGTTGTCGGCAACTGGTCAATCATGAAGGTGACGGACATCGCCGGTTGCGCCGAGGGCAACACGGTGGTCGCAGTCGGTCAGGACATCTATTTTCTCTCGCAATGGGGCGTGTGCTCGCTGGGCGCGCTGCAAACGACGGATTCGATTTCCCCGGCGAGCACGATTTCAGCGCCGATTCAGCCTTTTTTGGATCGCATCAACTGGAGCCAAATCCGCAACGCATGGGCCACGGTTTGGGGCGATCTTTACCTGCTGGCCCTGCCTTTGGATGAAGACACGTTGCCCATAAAAATTTTCCCGTTCCATCTGCGCACCAAGACATGGATGTGCCCTTGGACGGCGAAGCTCGCCCCGCTGTTGCTGCGCGAGGAACCGACCGGCCCCCTCGCCCTCGAAACCGAAGCGGGGGAATTTTTGATCGACGAGGCCGGCCCCGCGCCAGTCGGCAACGTGCTCGCCGACGAAACGACGGGCACTCAGGGCGCGGTTGACCTGATCCCCTTTCGCGGGTTTTCGTGTGGCATCATCTCCCGCTTTGGCGGTTTGTCAGAAACGATCATCGGGGACAGCAACGGGCGCGTGTTCCTCCTTGATCCGTCATGGGAAAAGGATGACAGCCTGCCGAATCGTTCGCAGGAAATTCCCTCGTGGGTGACAACAAAATCACTGGATTTTGAATTCCCTTCGCATCTCAAACAGCCGTTTTGGATGCAGGTGTTGTTCTTCAAATCCACCGCGCGCGGCGTGCAACTCAACCTTGTGCGCGACGGGTTGCTGTCATGGCCGGACACGGCACTGGAGGAATGCGAAAAAATTGAACGTTTCGAGACGATGGGCGGCGCGGCGTTTTTCCCGATCACGTTCCCGATACACTTTCAGCGCACGTCCTCTTTCGAGGTGAAACGGCACATCCGCGACATGCCGCGCTTCCTCGAATGCGGTCTGCAAATCCACTGCGCGCGCGGTCGCTTGCGCCTGCGCAGCGTGCGCTTCGCCACGTTTCTCGACACCCCGGAACTGCTCTAAACCATGGTTACGCTCCCGGCAAAACTCATCGCCTTCTCACTCGCCAGCGAGCCGTTCCGCTGTCCGCCCGGCCCTTATGAAGTCATGGCGTTTTTGCGAAAGCATTCGCCGTTTACGCGTCCGTGGTCGATTCGCGCCCTCGCCGACTGGTTTTTCTTTCACTGGCACAATGGTTCGATCCTTTGCGTGCGTGACGGTTCGCGCATCGTTGCCGCCGCCGTCGCCCGTCAGGTCGATTTCCCTAGGGAGGCACTGGAAGACGACTATCTGAATCTTGAAAACGGCCGCATCGTCTGGATCGACATGATTGCCAGCGTTCGCCCCCGCGGGTTGCGCCTGCTGGCCCTGCTTTTGGTCCAGAATGTCCGGGGCACGCCGCTGGCCGTGTGCGGGCGCGTAGTGGCCCATAACTTCCGTCCACGCGTCATACCGTGGCCCGTTTTTTTGTCCAAAATCATCAACTCTCAACCGCAAAAAAAGGAATAATCATGGGTGGCAAAGGCGATGAACCACAACCGGCGGACTATGCCGCCGCGCAACAAGAGGCACTTTACACGCAATACGATTTGCTGCCGAGCCAGCGTATGCTTGAGCAGGCCGCCAGCCAGGGAAAAAAGATCCAGTATGTCGATCCGCGCACTGGCGAGACCAAGACCGCCGATTTTACCGGACTCGGCGATTTTGAAAACACCAAGGCTTACGTCGATTTGCTCGCACAAGTCACCGATGACATGTCGGAAAAAGACTATGCGCGACGGCTCGAATACGGGATAAAAAATGCGCAGGCCGCCGCCGATGAAGTCAAGGCCGCCGATCCGCTCGCGTATGAGGTCCGGCAAGACGTCACGCAAAAAATAAAAGATCAGGTCAACGCGGAGACGGAAACATTTGACCCGTCCGCCGACCTCGCACGCGAAGCCGCGCGCGCCGGAAGCGAAGGGCAGGCTTCGCAAAACATGACGGCTTTGCTCGCTCAGCTCGCACAGGAATACCAGCTTGGCGGACAGCTTGACGCGCAGACTCAACGGCAGTTGACCGACCAGACGCGCAGCGGGCAGGCCGCGCGCGGCAATTACCTTGGCGATGCCGCCGCCGTCGTGGAATCCGCCACGATGGGGCAGGCCGCCGAGGCCCGCAAACAGCAGCGGCTTGGCAACCTCATGACGGGCATCGGTCAGGAGGCGCAGTTGGCGCAACTCGGCATCGGAGCGGCGCAGGCTCAGGCCAACGAAGAGCGTTCCGCACGCGCCGAGACATGGGGCCATGAACAACAGGCGCTCTCTAACGCGAGCGCGATTGTCTTGGGGCAACCGATCACAAACCAGTTTGGCAGTCTCGCCGCCGCCCAACAGGGCGCGGCACCGGGCGCGGCCAACTTCGCCGGGCTCGTTCAGAGCGGCACCAACTTCAACGCCAACGCCGGTTCCGAAATCTTCCAGATGCAGGGTCAGAACTACAAAACACAGATGGAAAATCAGCAGGATTCGCCCTGGATGAGCCTGCTGGGCGGCGCGGCCGGCGCGGCCATGATGTCGATCTAACGTCCATCCGGACTCACCTAACATACAAAACAACAGTATCAGAAAGGAAACTACACAATGGCACGGGTATCACATCTCGCAGACGGGCTTACGCTCGGCATGAAAATCGGCGCTGACGCACGGCAGGCGCGCGCAGACCGCGATCTGCGCAAGGAACTCACACAAAAACAACTGGACGCGGATGCCGCCCGCTGGCGCGAACGCATGGCTCACGAAGTCGATATGCAGGGCCGTGGGTTTACACATGCCGCAGACCAAGCCGAACGCGGCTTTGGCTACAGCATGAAACTTGGCGACGCCGACCGCGGTCACCGCACCAGCGAGCGGCTGGGAAGCCAAGATTTCACACTAAACCGCGACGCCCTGCAACAGGGCTTCAAGTCCGGCGAGAGCGAGAAGCAACGGCTGTTCGAGGATATCCGCTTGGGCAAGCAGCTTGACCACGACGCACGGCAGCGGGGAATCGACCGCACACTGCGCCAGAGCCTCGCCGACGCCGAACTGACGTCCAAGAATGTGCCGCAGGCTGTTGTCACCATGACAGACCCGCGCGACACAAACAACGTCATCAGGACTTCCGGCCCCGCCGCCACCCTGCTCGCCTCCCGACTCGGCACTGGCAGTATGGGGCGCGCAGGCGGATCAACGCCATCATTCGGCGAGCTTCCTGTGGTGGGGAAAACATATTCGAGAAATGAGGACGGAACGGTTTCCACCGCTCCGCTGGCGCGGCCCGCCGCGCCGACGTTCGATCCGAAGAGCGAAGGAAGGATTGTGAATGGACCGGACGGCAGACGCTACGTGATCAAAAACGGCACGCCGATTCCCGCAAACTAAACGCAAATCACGCACATGACAAACCCTCCGCTTCCCACAGGCTGGACCTATGCGGACGAAGAACCGTCCGCGACAAACCCTCCGCTCCCCACAGGCTGGACTTATGCAGAGCCGGAAACGGTCGGAACGATCCGGGGGACGTTCAACAGCGCGAAGCGCGGCGGTCATGCGGCGTTGCAATCGCTGGATGCGGTCGGTCTGGTAGCCCGGTCGAATTGGGACAGGCAACTCGCCGAGTGGGAAAATTCGCCCAATCCCAAGTTGCGGGAACGTGCGAGAAAAAATCGTGAGCTCATCCGTGAGCAGACTCCGCAAATCATTCAGGACATCGCCGGGCGACAGGCGAAAATTGAAGCCTTGCCGCAAGCCCCCGGCAAGGAGGCGTTCGACCAAGCGGAGGGAGCTTGGGCGAAGTTGGTGGAAGCTGGTAAAAGTCCAATACAGGCCATTGCCGGGCTCTCCGCCGAGAGCATCCCGGCCAGCGCGCCCAGCATCGCCCTTGGCGCGCTAGGCTCCGCGGGGGGGCCGGTGGGAACCGCAATCGGAGCGGGAACCGGGTCGTATGCCATGGAATATGCCGGCACGCTCATCGACGTAATCCGTCAGGAAGGCGGCGATTTTCAGAAACCGAAAACCATCCAAGCGATTTTGAATGATCCTGAAAAAATCGCGGCGATTCAGGCCAAGGCGGCAAAGCGGGGCGTGCCCGTGGCGGTAATGGATGCGTTATCGGCGGGTCTGGCCGGTCGATTGTTCCGTGCGCCTGCGAAGAGTCTGATTGGAAAGATCGGCCAAGGCACGGCGGAAGTCGGCATTCAGGGCGCGTTGGGCGGCGCGGGTGAAGCGTTTGGCTCCCTCGCTGTCGGGGATAAGGTGGACTGGGGCGCCGTGGTTGCCGAGGCATTGGGCGAAGTCGGCCCCGGCAGTGTGGAGATTGGCACCGGCGTTGTCCGTGACCGGCTTTCCGACACCGGGAAAAATGTCCGTGAATCCGAAAAGACACTACAGGCTCAACAGAAACAACTTATTGCCGGGCAACGTCCCGCGCAGATGTTTCCAATCGGACCTGACGGCGTGGAGGCCAGCGGCGAACTGAATCTGCCGAGGGGCATGGCCCGCCTGCAAACCGAGCGCGGCGTCTTTCACTACAACCCGCGCCTCGTATCCGCCGCCAAAATACGCGAATTGAGCGCAGCGGGCAGGGAAAACGAAATTCTTGGCCTTGGCCCGCTCAACAAAAGCGACGTGGAGAACCGCGCCGCCGCCACTGGCGAGCCCATCGTTGCCATCACGGAACGCACGCCGGACGGCGTTGAAGTCAAAAGCGCGGTCGGCACTCCCGGCACCGCGCAACAACAGGCCGCCGCGCTCGAAAAGCAAAAAACACCCGGCAACACGGTACAGGTGGAACCGGCGCAAGGAGTCATTGCCGACCGGTTGAAGGAAAAATCGGGCGGCTTGGATGAGATCATGGCTCAGGTTGCCACCGCCGATGCGGAGCGTGCGAAGGCGCGGGCGGAAGAGCAGGCGCAACGGGTGGCACGGCTTGAGGCCGCCCGGCAAAAACGCGAGGCGTTTGCCGGTCACTTGGAGGTGGCGCGTGAGACAATGAAAAATCCCGACGCGACGTTTGCGCAGGTGCAGGGCGCGGCCAACGTCATGCGTTTTTACGCGGAGGACAATTCCATCGGGCTGGATGAGGAGTCGGTGTCCCGCGCCCGGCGAGGGGCGGAGGCGCTTTCCCGGCGGCTGGCCGACATGCAGGTGAGAGAGGAGTCCCGGCGCGAAGCGGAGGCGGCTGCGCGTAAACAAAATTCGGATACAGAGGAAGCCTCGAAGCTCGCCCGCATCCGAACCGACAGGGAGCGCATCAACTACATCGAGCGCACGGGGCGCGACCCCGATACTGGCAGGATCGTGGAATTGCGCAATGTGCCCGATGATAACCTGCAAGCACTCGACCCGCAGAAAGAAGGGCTGACACAGGAACAAATCGAAACCGAAATGGAACGCCGGTTCCGCGAGGAGGAACGTGAGTCCGCCGCCACCACGTCTCAGGATTACACGTTGCGCGATCTGTTCTCAGGTAAGAAAAGCGCGATGAGAGCAGCGGGGTTGACCGCCCCGTTACGTCTGCCCATTCCTGAAAAGACCCGCAAAAAAGGCGGACTTGGCGGCGAGTTGCAGATGTTGTGGGAGAGCAATGTTCCGAGCGGCTATTTTAGCAAAACCGCCCCTTCGCTGGACCGTCTGGCTGAGACTTTGCGCGGGCTTGGCTTCCGCGCCGAAACCGAAACGGATGTGGTGGACCTCATGCAACGCGCCTTTAACGGCGAGCAAATTACCCCCACCTTTGACAACTCAACCGAGTATGCCACCGCCAGCCATGAATCGGACACGCTGACCGATGCCGGCGCAGAACGTGAAATCGCTGCGCTGCGCAAAGCCTTCCCGGAATTGACGCGGGAATATGACATCGAAACCGGTCTGGTCGAAGACTTGCTGCGGGCGCGTGGACACGATGAGCCGGTGCCGGAATCCGCCGTGGCCGCGATCAAACGCTTGCGCGGACAGCAGACTCTCATCGTGCTGGCCGCGCGGGCGTGGAGAGACCGTGCGAAGGGCGCGGCCTTGTTCACTCACGAAATGGCGCATGCCTACCTTGACACCCTGCCAGCCGAAACGCGCTCCCTGTTGCGCGATCTTTACGAACGCGAGACGAGCGATCACACCGGTCCGCTCTTCGACAGTAACGGAAAACCCAATACAGACATCGCCTTTTTGCCGGAGCAATTTTCATCGGAGCGTTTGCGACGCGACCCCGATCTTGCATTCAAAGAATGGTTTGCCGAGCGCGTTGCAAAGTTTAACCGCGACTGGATGCGGGGCAAAATCGACGCCACCGGCCACTCCCTGTTGCGACGGCTGGCGCACCAGTTGCGCGAGTTCATCCGCCGCATCTGGTCGGCCCTCGCCGGACGTGATGGCATCGACGCCAACAGCGAACTGTTTGAGGATGCGTTTCGCCGCTGGCTCACCGGCGGCGCGGATGCGCAGACCGGACGCGAGGCAGGCACCGCCTACGCCATACAACAACGCAGGGGAGAATCCCGCGTTGATTACGGCAAGGGGCGGGATAAAAGGGGGATGGTGAAAACCCATCCCTGGCCTAAAGGATTCCCTGATATCATCTGGCATGGCGACCAGACGAGCATCAATGCGCATCCCGAATACCGGGCGGCCAAGAGCGGCAATGTGGGAGCCGCCGTGCGTCTGGTGGGAGCCTTTTTTGAGGCGAAGAAGGTGGATGGATTGGCAAGGCGTTTTCCGAACGCGCTCATTGTCCCCGTCCACGCGGAGGAAGCAACGGGGCGCAATGCCATCCCGTCAGCCTATGCGTCAATGCTCGCCGAGGTCACGGGGTTGCCGGTCTATAGCGAGATTGTGCAGTCCAACCACCGGCGCGCCACGGGGCAAAGCGGATTGTATCGCTGGGCGCGGCGGGCTGAGTTTGCCGGGCCAGTGGAAGCGGGGCGTGACTACATTATTGTGGACGATATGCGTAGCATGGGAGGGACGCTCAATGCACTACGCAACCACATCGAAACCGGGGGGGGGCGTGTTGTGCTGGCATCCACGCTTGGAGCCGACACCAAGCGTTTGCCCGGGGACCGTGTGCCGCTTGCACCGCGCCCCGAGGTGCTCTCTGAGCTTGACCGCCGGTTTGGTTTGGAGAACATAAGCCGCACACTCAATGAACTCGGCATCTACAGTGACGCACGCCACCTCACCGGTCCTGAAGCCTATTGGCTCTCGACATGGCGGGGATCGCTTGACGATTTCAGAAATCGAGTCCTTGCGAGCCGATCTAAAGACGAAGGTAGCGGAAGCACAGCGTCTGATCCGTCAGGGGGCAGCCCGGAATCATCCGATGGCGGCGTAGAATTCGCCACCGCCGCCGGGAGGGAAGAGGGAGGCAAATCGCCCATTGATCCGAAGTCGGAGTCTGAGAAGGCGCAAGAGGTGGTTGACAACATGGCGAAGCCGCCGCCGTCCGCCCGGCTTGACGCGTTGCTGGCAGAGCTTGAGCGGGGCCAAAAATTGCGCAGCGACGGCGCGCGTGCCCAAAATGAGAGCGCGATGGAAGAGGGCAACCGCATCGCGCGCTGGGCAAAGGGCAGGCTCGATCTTGAGTTTCCCGATTGGGAGAGGGATGCCGGACAGAGGGCCGCAAATCCGCCACCCACACCGCCAGCCACGGACGCGGCGTCCAGTGCCCGCCCGTCAAAGGTTGTGCGTGACATCTATGGACATACCTCAAGCAGGCCGTCGTTTCTGGAAAAATCATGGGCCGCGCTTCGTGACATTCTGTATTCCTTCCGGGGGGCCGTGCCAGAACTGCCGGCTTTCCCCTCCGCATGGTTTCGCAACAAGGAAGACCGTTTTATCAACCCGAATGATGCCACCGACGAACTGTCCACGCTGAAAAAGCGTCTGCTCGAACAGGCCGAAGCGATCAAGAAACGCGGGATGCCTGTTAGCGGCACATTGAAAAGGCAGTTGGAACTTTTGGACAAGCTCACCGGCACCGGGCCCGCATTCTACAACCGGATCAAGGAACTCCGGCGCACGCTTCTGGCCGGAAACGATGCCGTGCAAAAAGACGCCGACCGGGCCTTGAAAAAAATCGTGGAACCGTTGTTGAAGGCGGGCGGCGCGCGGTTCGGCGCCGAGGCCTACCGGAAGTTGCAGGGATTGCAGGAACGCAAGCGCAAGCTCGTCAACGCTGGCAAGCCGGTGTCCGCCGACTTGGACACGTCGATTGCCGATTTGGAGAGCCGCATGGAGAGCCAGCCCATCGTGTTGTTCCAGCAATTGCTCATGATGCTGGATTTCCAGTGGCGAGCCGAAAACATCACGCTTGAGGATGGCGGAGCCCCCAAGCTCCCGAATGATATGACACTGCCCGAGGTGCGGGCGGAATTGGCGCGACTCAAGCAGGCTGTGGCGGCACATCCGCAACAGGGTGTGATTCTGGACGCCTTGCGCGCACACATGGACATGGTGAAGAGCATCGCAGACGACTTGAAGGAACGCTCGCTTTTTTCGGCGGATGAACTCGCCAATCCCTACTACTTCCCGCACGTCGTTCTTACCGCATGGGAAGATGGCAAACTAGTGGAGCGAGAAATGCGCATAGAACGCATCAAACCGGACGCGGATGCCGATTTTCGCGGGTATCTGGTCACCCCGGTCGGCAGCGCCCGCAACATCGAAACCGACTATGCGAAGGCCATGTATTACCATCTTGTGCAGGTGGGGGAGCACAATTGGAAGGCCGATGCCGTGCGCGACTTCGCCAAATTCTATGACGTGCGCGAAGCGGCGGAGGAATTAGCCAAGCTTCGGGGGATGAGTCTGGAGCATTTTTTCAATGTGGAACTGGCCCCGGCGGGTTATGCGAAATACGGCGCGGAAAGCATGGACGCATTCACTGCATTCGAGATCAACCGCGCTGCGCTTGCCCGGCGTCTGGGCGTGGCGCTGACCAGCGAAGACTTGCACGAACAGTTCAAAAAACTCGGGGTCGATAACGTGCGGCTCAACGCTGGCGACATCGAATCCGTCCTCCATCAGAGCGAACGTGAAACGTGGATACTGCCGCGCCGGGTGGCGGATGCCTTGCGCGGCATCCATGCCAGAAGCTCGCACACGGAATGGGCGCTTAACCGCGCCCTCAAAAAAGCGCAGGGCTGGTGGAAGCAATGGAAGCTCATGATGCCCCAGAACCATGCCCGTTACGAGTATGGGAACATGGTCGCCGACGCGGAAAAAATCTTTTCATCAACCCCCGGCACCCTGCGCAAACTGCCGAAGGCAATGAAAGAAATCCACGCCCTGTGGCTGGAAAAGGGCGAAATCAGCCCGGAACTGAAGGGCGCGATCAAGGAAGGCGTCATCAACACAATCACGGCCCAGGAGGTTAACGCCTTGCGCACCCTGCGCGCCTTTGAGCAGTTCGAGACGGTTGCCGAGAGAGTCATACGCGAGTTGAAAAACCGTTTTTCGAGCCTCCATTACCAGTGGTTCACCAACTTCATCGGTCTTGGCCACCTGCCATCATGGGAATTGAGCGCCATGCGCGAGGCCATCACCCGTTACGCCAACTACCTGAACAACCTCGAAAAACTGGAAAACAACGCCCGCCCCGACTACGGCGGGTCCTACTGGCGCGACATCGACGCCATGCAAGAGAGCAAACCGGGGGCGGGGGATGCCAACATTCGCAAAGCCGCCAAAATCAGCAGGGACACGTTTGGCGATTATGACAACATCAGCGTTGGCGGACAATACATCCGCGAACACTTGCAGGCGTTTTATTCGTGGACAGAGGTCAATTTCAAATACCATGCCAACGTGCTGCGCAACCTGCGCGACATGTCGAAAGCCGGAATGTTTTCCAAAACCGAGACCGGCAGGAAGCTGGCAAAGGAAATGGCATTCCGCACCGGGAGCGCGGCCGCATCCAAGGCGGGCAAATTCATTATCCGGCTGGCCGTCCCGTATGTGTTGATGCACGCGTTCGCCAGCATCTGGATGGGGGACAATGAGGATGATTTGAGTGAGGAGGACAAGCGGCGTCCCCACCTGACCACCTCCAAACGCAAGGATGGCACGTTTTTCGTCCAATACTTCAACACCGCCTTTGCCGACGTGCTGAGATGGTTTGGAGGTGAACGCTTCATGCATGCCGCCATGTCATGGCTTACGGGAAAAACCGACTTTGCCACGGCGGTTGAAGCGGCGGAGGAAGCGTTGTCCGAGGCCCCCAAGGATTTCGTCAACAACGTTGCGGGGGGACTGTCCCCGCATCTCAAACTTCCCGTCGAAGTCGCGACTGGCAAAAAGATGTTTCCCAACGTGTTCGACATGCGCACAATCCCCGCCTACGACATGAAGCGTTACATTCTCGAATCGTTGACGGACGGTTTCACCGCCGACATGATTGCGCGCGTCGTGGACAAGGATTATTATTCGGTGCGCGACATGGGTTCATGGGTTCGCCAATTGCTCTTACAGCAGCGGTTGCGTGATCCGGAACAGTTTGGCTATTACGCCATCCGGGACAAAGCCGATGAATTTGCGGAGATGAAGCGCGGACGTCCGCGCGGCACCGGTGCCGGTGTGGGAGACGTGCGGGACCAACTCACGCGCAATTTTCGCCGGGCCATCTACAATGGCGATGCTGAGAACGCCATGCGCTTCTACAATCGCCTGCTTGAGGAAGGTTACACGGCGGAGAGTTTTGCGGCCAGCATCCGCTCGCAAGACCCGCTGCATGCAATCAGGAAGGAATGGCGCCGGGAGTTTGTCGAAAGCCTTGATCTGCTGGGGCGTCGGCAGTTGGAAAACGCTTATCGCCACTACGAGAAAATTGCGGCCAGTCGGGGCCGCGAAAAAGTGTTGTTCCCCACGAAGGCGAGCGGCGAGCGAGGCCAGCAACGCTACCAAGCCGCCCCCCGCACGGACTACCTGCAACGTTTGCTTGAAGCGAGCGAGCAACTGACCGATGATGATGAAGTTGCGAAGGCTAACCGGGCGTTGCAGCAAAGCCTTAAAAAACGCTGATTTCTTAAAAGTGGCATTACTCTGACATACCTGATTTCACAAGATGTTGATTGACAATATGTGAGATCAGGTCTCCGAAGCCGTCGATCCGGGTTCGACTCCCGGCGCTTGCACCAGAAAAAGGTCGGGACAGGGCTCCACTGAGAGGAATGTTTGAAATACCATGATCTGGCCTGATCTGGTTTGATTTACCCTCTGGGGGAGGGCGCCAAAAGCGAGCGGGCTGGCGAATGTTTGAAAGGACCGGCCCGCGTGGCGTATGCGAAATGTTTGAAATGGGTCATCGCGCCCGACTGGCGACGCCGTTGGCCGTGATCGCCAGCATCGCCTCCTCCATCACTCGCGCCGACCGCGATGGATCAAACTTCACCGCGCAGAATGCTTGCACGCCGTCGATGGCCTCGGCAGGCGTCCGGGCGTTCATGATAATGTCGCGGATGGGGGGGGGGCACCCATTTCGCGCCGGTTACCAATTTTGACCCGTTTCGGGGCGATTTCCGAACCGTTTCAATCATTTCGCTCGGTTACGGGATGGGAGGCACCAATCAGACGAGTGGCGCAGGGGGGCAAATCCACGAGCAACTCGTCCCCGTCACCGCCCCAGCGGATGTTCGCCGCAGGATCAAGATGATCCGTCAACGCGCACCCTCGCGGCACAACGGGATGCGAGGGCAACCCAAGACGCACGGTTTGCGTTTCGTTGGAAAAATTCACAACCGGCAGCAACCACTCGCAGTCAAGCCAGCGCCAGAGCGGGAAAACGTGCTCGTTGTCACACAAAACCGCGAGTTCGTCGCATTGCCCGTGCGCAAGAACAGGAAGCTCGCGCCGCAAACGCATCAACAAACGAAACCATTCCTCCATGTGCGTTTCGCTCCCGGTAAAGCTCATGAGCGCACCGTCCTCAAAAGCCACCAGCCCCGCAAATGCCCGCGCCAGTGGCAGACCCACATGACGATGCAGCCACTTTTCATTCCAGCGATAAGCCCACACGCTGTCATGCGAATCAACCATCCAGTGGGCAACGGAAACGCCCGGCAGGCGCACCTTGCGCAGATAAGAAAGAGCTTCGCGGGCGACACGCGCGGTCATGAGCTTTTTCTGCATTTGAGTCAGCACGATGCGTTGCACGGCGTAGGGGTATTTCAGATGCGCGGGTTGGCAGGTGAACGGATCGCTGCTTTCCATGAAAAAAATCGTGTCGGGCTTCACCCGCTGCACGGCGAGGTGCAGGCGGCTGACAAGCTGCGCCGCGGCCCCCGCCTGCCAACTGGCCCGATAACCGGCATCCTCCTTCCAGCGATACGCGAAAATCGTCCACCACGGCGCGTCAAAACGAAATCCGTCAATCCCGTATTCGGAAACCAATGACGCGAGGGATTGAACGAAATACTCCTGAAATCCGGGGTGACGCAAATCGAAGGCCCGCGTGTAACCAATCTGCGCCCGGCCGTCCTCGAATTGACAAAACCATTCGGGATGCGCCTCCCACAGAGGATGCTGTTTTGGGGCCTCGCTCCGCCAGATTTCGCTGTGCGCGAGGTGGTTGTTTTTGCCCCAATTGCCGGGTAGCGAATCAATGATTCCGTCCTGAAAATCAAGCGTGCCGTGATCCATGCCTCCGTGCAAAACCACATCAACGATGACCGACATGCCCAAGGCGTGGATGGACTTTGTCAGCGAACGGAAACGTCCGCCGGTGCCTTCGCCATCGCCGTATTGGAGCGCCGGATCGGTGAGTGACGCAGTGGTGTAGCCAGGGAAGGGCTGGCGGGGCATGAGGTAAATCGTGTCAAAACCGAGCGCCTTGATGCGCGGCAGATCGGCGGCGAGCGCCTCGGTGGTGGGATAAGGTTCGAGACGTTGCGGAGGCGTGCCGGTTGTTTCGCCAACGATCATGCGCCAGCCAATGAAGGTTTCGTAAATGTGGGCGTTGTGAACCGGGCGGGTGGCGGGCATCCCGAGGGCATGCAGATGATGGCTGGCATACCAGCGCGGCACGATGTCGGCGGAGGCGGCGCCAATGCCGTCGGAAAGTCCGATGTGGAAGCCGCCGCCACGAAATCCGTGTTGCCCGCCGGACAAACGCCCGCCGACAAAAAGCCGGCACTCAACGGAACGCGATGGCGCGGGGGCAAGATTCCATTGCCACCATTCGCCATCGTCTTTGCGCCAGAGCACGATGCTGCCGCCGTCGCGGAGCGGTTGCGTTTGGAAATTACCCTTGTCCGTTTGCCACGGGAAACGCTGGTCGGCGAATGCCCAGTCCGCCCATTTCCATTCCAAAAAATGCAACCGCTGGCTGTCCTCCCCGTTGTAGTGGATTTCCCAATCCATGCGCAAAACGGGGTCCGCCTTCTCCATGATGTAATGGGTGACGAAACGCCAGAGTCCGTCGCGCTGGCGGACGCTGATTTGCAGGGCGTCGCCGAGGTCGGTTTGTTCGAGTCCCTCGTAAACCGCCGCGCCACCGACGAACACGGAATCCGCCGGCCTCCCGTCCACAATGCAACGCCAGCTATCAACGCCGCCCCGATTGGGGAACGGACGGGGAATGCCGCCGACGCAGGCGCGCAAACCGCGATCGCCGCCATCGTCCGCGTAAATTTGCGCACCGTCGCGGGTGCGCCGGATGCTTGCGAGGCGTCCATCCGCGAGGCCGATGGAAATCCCAAAATGAGGACCGGAAAAGGAACGGAGCTCTGATGGCTTTTTCATGAATCCCAGCCGGCAACAGTGATGTGACGGTCATCGAGATGACCATCGAATTCAGACACGGAAATTATCCCTTATGATAAGTGATCGGGGATTGGGATCAAAAATTTTGGGTGGGGCGGCCGACCGTTGCTCCCTCAGTTTCCGTCGCTCCATTGATCTTGCCAGAAAACATCATGCGACTAGCGACAGATACGGGGCGATCGTCAGACACCAGCGCAAACCACGCTGCGTCAGGTTGACGGACAACATTTGCAGGCAAGGCAGCAATATAGGCACCAGGTTTTGTTTCGGTCGCACTCACCTTTTCCCACACTCGCTTGGGCCAGCCTCCCACATCTCCCTTTGCCGGAGGCGGGCTATGCCAAAGTGTCGCGGCGGTTATGGGGCGGGGGCTTTTTACATGAAATGAAATCGTGGCGACGGTGGGTGAAGTTTGCGAAGTGGCGGGCACCGCAATGTTCACAATAGGAAACGCGTCTCCCTTTCCCTGAAGATGCCATGCGAACCATGCGTCTGCCATATGGGCCATGCCTCCGGTGGCAAGCACTCCGCCAGGCACGGGAAGCTTGTGGTGTGCGTTGGGCGCGTACACGCGATTGACGCCCGGAGTCGTGATCGCGGCGAGGGTGCGTTCGATCGCAGGCGGATAAAAGAAGGTGTCATTCGTAGCCCCGGCGATGAAGAAGGGCGCACTAATGCCGGAGGCTCGTCGACCGGCATCAAGCTGATCAAGCCAGCACTGGCGATCTTTGGCCGCCATGCGGAGCAAGCTGCGATTGAACATCGTCTCCTCAAAAAAACCGCAACCGTAGTTGGAAAAACCTGCGCGTATCTGCCCGCCAAGAAGACCGCAAATCATGGTTGTCATGTAGCCTCCCCATGAACTGCCAATGACTCCAATGTGAGCGGTGTCCACATCGGATTGGGCGCGAAGGAGCGCGAAGGTGTCGAGCGCAGCGACTACGCCTTGATGGATTGTGGAGGCTGCAATCCCCGGCTGCGTGAGCCAGCGCCCGTCAGCATAGGGGCGTCCGGTCCATGGACCGCGTGAGTGTGTTGCTTTTGCCGGATCGGCAATGCCGGGAAGATCGGGGGTAATGGTGAGGTATCCTTTTCGCGCCCACGCCATCGCCCCACGCTCGTCGGCATGTCCCTTGCCTCCGTGCAAGAGCAATAGTCCGGGATGTGGACCAGGGTGGGCGGGACGGGCAATGATGACGTAAACTTCGTTGACCTGACCGGCATCCGCTCCCGTCAAGGCGGCTCTGGATTCAAATACTATCCGCTCCACCCGTGGATCGTCGGCCGATGTCGATTCC
Source organism: Geminisphaera colitermitum TAV2 (assembly GCF_000171235.2). GTDB lineage: Bacteria > Verrucomicrobiota > Verrucomicrobiia > Opitutales > Opitutaceae > Geminisphaera > Geminisphaera colitermitum. The sequence goes on from NZ_ABEA03000126.1 coordinate 49,297, forward strand.
GGAGCAGGTGTATCCAAAACAATATGACGGATCAGGTGTGGCGGAGTCTTGGGCGGATCGAAATCGAGAACGGCGTGCCGTTGCGTATTTTCCCGTGCGTTTTCGGCCTGGAGCGGCGCGCGAAACGCCGCCGGGAACAGAAGTGCTGCACCGATGACCATGCACGTGATTTTCCGAACCGGAATGAAATCTAAAACAAACGACATTGGCATCATGGAAGGGGGGGAGGGGAGGTTAGTTTTTGGGGCCGAAATAGGCACCGCCCGGAGTGTCCTTTCCCGGACGGTTAATCTCGGACTGGGGCATCCAGCGCACGCTGAAATCCACCCACAAGGTGTTCACTCCGTTTCCGTGAACGTTCCAACGCGGATCGTCGTCGCCGACGAGAAACTCCAGTGCACGGTTGTCCCGGGCTTGCGACGCCACATGAGAACCGGCCCACAAACCCGAACTTTTTTCCACCAGTCCAGATGATACATCGACCTTGATCGTGTCCGCCACCATCACTCGGCGGGCGGTGATTCCCTCATATTTCACCGCGGTGTCCGCAGACGTGGCACTGAGCCGGGGCATCAACTGGATGTTGCAAAGGTATCCATAGTCCTCCCACAGAAAATTGGCCTTGGCGAGCGGCAGGGTGTGGTTGGACGGGCAATAAAAGGGGGTTCCCGCACCCGAACGCGCACCTGCCTTCCACGGTTTGGAACCGTAGGGAAGCAGCAAAAATATCCAGCGATTTGAATCGGTGGGATAGGCGGGATGTCCGTTCGGGTTGCATGGCAGCCGCCCCTTGTTGTCCGCCATGTAGAGGCCGATCATGGTGCCGATCTGGCGGAGGTTGCTTTTGCAATGCGCTTCGCGTGCCTTGTCTCGCACGCGTCCAAGCGTGACCACGATCAGCGTCGTCAGGATTCCGATGATTACGATCACGGCCAGCAACTCGATAAGCGTGAACGCGCGGCGATGGTGTCCGCGAGGGGTTGATTTGTGTTCGTTGCATCTCATCGAACGCCCTCCGGTTGACGTAGAAACAAGACGAGTTCGCCCGCCTGCAACGTGATCTGTTCGCCCGCCGCAACGGGCGCTGGAATCGTTGTGACGTGCGGGGCATCTGGATTTGGTCTCGAAAGCCAGCCATCAAGCGGTGCGGACATTGTCACCGTTTTTTCGCCGGCATTAAAACAGACAAATGCCGCAGATTGCGGCTGGGCGTCGCGTTCGTGTAGTTTTATGATGGATACGTTTTGGGTTTTGGCTGGCAGGGCCTCAACCACGAGAAGCCGGCCTGTGTGCGTGATGGAAATTCCATACCCCGTGGTTTCTCCGGGAGAGGGCAGTGCGAGGTGCGCCCATGCCTGTTTTCCGTCCGGCACCACCTGCCCGACCTGTGATCCGAAAAACGTGAGTGAGAGTGGTCCGGAGTCCAGTGTGCGGAGGTCGTTGCCAGCGACCACCGGTTGGCCGAGCCTGACGAGGCCCCGGGGCATGTCGTTGCCAGTGCTTTTGGGTTGTCGCGTGACAGTCAGCCAGCCGGCCATGCCGTGTTGGTCGGCAAACCATATTTGGGTCATCAGCCAGCCTTCCGGGGGGCGCGCAGCGGGAGCGCCGTAAGAGCCTCGCCGGGGATGAAAGCGCACCGCTGATGCAATCCAGCCGTCACCGATCAAAGCCGATCGCGAGGAGGTTTCCTGCGGGGCGATCATAAACAGCGTGTTGTTTTTAGTCCACGGTTCGTCCCCCTCTTTGCGCAGGATGGGCAGCGCCACGGTCTCCACGTAATTGTCGAAGCTGAAGGTCGGTTTTGTAGTTTGCGGTGATTGCGATGCTGCGGGCGCGAGCGATCCGCCGGCGCATGTGTCGCCATAGGGCATGAAGGGGAGCACGACTTGCCAGCGTCCGCTCCGAAGCATGGGGCCACCGGCATTGCCGGACCATTCATAGAGGTTCGCGCCAAGGTCCGTCGTGGGAATGGAAGGGATTGTCGGGTCCCAGAAATACATGGCCACGTGGCTGTATTGGAGTTTTTGAGACAACTGGAGTCGTTTTTCAGCCAGGGCGCGCATCAAGGGATTGCGCGAAAGGCCCGCCACGATTTCGACTCCGTGCATGGGACCACCGGGTGTCCAGCGATGCTTCCACCACGGTGTCGCACTTCCGTCGAGCATTCCATTGGACTGCGCCTCGCGGGCGATTCCCGCCATGCGAACGAGTGCTTGGCGTGCGTCGTCATCGCGGGTGAGTTGATAGTAGCGTCCGAGAAAGGTGGCGTCGAAGCCAAGATAAAGGGGGCTCGGTCCTGAATTGCGGATGTAGGGAAATGCGCCGCCCGGAAGTTGTTGCGCCATCGCTTTTTGCGCGAGACGCCTTGCCAGTTGCTCATGGCGTGCGTCGCCAAGGATTCGCGAGGCCAGCGTGAGGACAACCGCGCCTTGGAACTGCGTGTTGGGGGCAACCGTGCTCCACGAAGCACCGGGACCGGAATCCTTGCCGGTAGCGGCGGAGGGGAAGGCTTTCATGTGGTTTTCGTAACATAGGGTCACGGAGGGGCGGGCGGCGTCGAGCCAGCGTTGCCAGCGCATGGGGTCGGTGGTGGCAGCGTTGCCAGTCGTGTCATTATTCCACAAATACAGGCATTCGAGAAGGGTGGTGATGGCCCAGTGGGGCGCGGGTTTTTTCTGCACGTTTTGCGCTAGGGCATCCGTGGCGGCCAGTGCGCGGTCGCGCAAGGTCGCGTCTCCTCGGCGCGCACTTTCACGCGCCGTCGCTCCCCATGTCAGCCAGAAGGTGTCGCTGCCATCCGCCGTGGTGCTGTTGAGCGCGGCAGTCACGTTTTTCTCCGCAAGTTGGATATAGGGATTGTCTGCCGATAGTGACGCGTCGGGATCGCCGATCCAGTGATCTTGGGCAACCCGCTTGTGCAGTGTTGCTGCAAGGGCCATGGTTGACATCGCAATGGCGGGGAGCGTCAGGCAAAGGAATATGCGCAGTGGTAACATGGCGGCGAGGGGGGGGGAGAGGAGGAGGATAGGGCTGTTAAGCGAGGGCGATCAGCGTGCGTTGTCACGCCGACGTTTTCCGATTGTGGCGGCGAGCGCGAGTAATGAACTGGCGACGGCGATCAGCAGCACGGATGCCGAAATTTCAGGGACGGGAACGGCAGCAACCACGATGTTGTCGAAGGACAGCGTCTCGGTGGCCGGAGTGCTGCGGTAAACTGAGAGCTTCAGGGTGCGAAATGCGAACGAAGTTGCATCCTCCGCCGCTGTATCGATGGCGGTGGCCACGAGGCTGCCGTTGATCCGGAGTTCGAGCGAGCCGCCGGCGAGCCATGTGAAGGTGAGCGAATTCCATGCATCGGTTTTGTAAGAGAAATTTTCAGGATGGGGGACTGCTGCTCCGTTGAGTGAAGTTATGCCGCCTTGATTGGTGGAGGTGCCGCCGCCGTAGGTGGAATAAATTTCCGTTGAGGTGCCGCGAAGGACGAAGCCGTAGCCGGCGGTATAAAACTGGCCGGATGCCAGTGTGCCGCTTTGCAGATACCAGGAAGTATTCCATCCGGTGGGGGCGTTACCGATATAAAAATCGAGCGCGAGGCTGATGCCGCCCGTGGCGGTTTGGACGCCGGGGAGTGCATTGGTTGCCCGGATAGTGGTGTTCGCTCCGGTGGCGGTGCTGGCCACTTGGTTTTCCGGGTTTTTCGGGTCCAGGGCGGTGACGAGGGTGGTGGACCATCCGGTGATAGATTCGCCCACGGTTGCGGTTTCGAAGTCCGCGTCGACGAACGGGGTCGCGGAGAGCGTCGCCAGCGGAAGGGTGGCAAGCGCGAGGAGGAGGCCGGTGGCTGCAGTTTTGTGTGTCATGGTTTTCATATGTGTTGGTATTTTTTCGGGTGCGGTGATGAATGTGGTGGTGGTCATGGATGGGTTGGATTTTATTTTTGTATGGTTTTTTGAATACGTATGATTCGCTCGCAGAGATTGCGGAGGGCCATCTTGGTGTCGCCGCGATACCAGGCGTGCCAGCGGCCGGCTTCGCCGATGCGAAAACTGCGCATGGCGGCATCAAGCCCGTCGGTGGCAGTTGTAAAGTCAGGCGAGGGAGTGAGCAGGGCGTCGAGGCTGCGGTAGAGGCCGAGCAGGATGCCGGCTTGGGCGCGAAGATTGGTTTCAAAGAATGAATGCCAGCGGGTGCCTTTTGCGTGAATGGAGGACTGGGCGTCGAGTGTGTTGCAGAGGTCGCGCAGGCGTTCGATGGAGGTGGCAAGGCGTTGCCGGAAGGCGTCCATGCCGTCGGGGCCGACGGGGATTGGGCGGGCGCGGCGGGCGTTGCATGGCGTGAGCGCAAATAGGCGATCGTAAATGAAGCGGCGGGCGGCTCCATCGTAGAGGGTAAAGCCGGGGGAGACTTCCGGGAGGCAATCGAGCAGCGCGGTGTGGAGCGGGAGCAGACTGCCGGGCAGCCAGCGGGCGAGATGGGCTGCGTCAGTAAGCGGGATGGGGTCAGGTTGCCATGTTTGTTCGAGAAATGTCTGCGCGCCCAGCACGTGTTCGCGGAGGTTGGAAACGTTGACGATGGCATAGTACGTGTCGCCGCGTTCGACGAGGGAGGCGATGATGCGGGCGATTTTCGAGGGTCGCGGGCCTTGCGCGAGATGCGGTCCGCAGGGCCAGACGGCCACATGATAATAGCAGCCGCGGGTGTGGGCCGGGGTTCGGGGAAAGTGCCGGAAGTCGGCCTGCAATTCCTGGGTTTCACAATGGTCGGCGAAAACGCAGGTAATGGATTCAGGGATACGGAGGCGTTTGCTGGCGACGAGGTCGGAGCCTTCGAGCCAGAGGGTGAGCGTGGCGGGGGGGGGGGGGAGGCGCGGATCGACTTCGCGGATGATGGCAAGCTGGTCAGCAAGGGCGGCTTCGATGAATTCGCCGGCGCGAGCTTGCGCTTCGGGGTCGTGACTCCAGAGGGGGCGGTCGCCGCGTCCGCGCAGACCGAGTTGCCAGATGATGTGGTCTCCGGCCACGGTGTGCCAGCGCGTGGCGTAGGCCCGCCAGCAGGCGCGCATGGCGGCTGGGGCTTCGCGGTAACTGAAGGGCGCGGTGGTGTAGTTGTTTTTTGAACACCAGGTTTCGTAGGCGAAGTGGGAGACGCCGAGGGGTTCGGCGTGGTGTTGGGATACGTAAAGGCCACGGCGGATGGCGGCGTGGATGATAGCGGCCTCGGGTTCGTTCATGATGTCGATGAACGAGGCGGGGATGATGAGGTTGCCGCGTAGGCGGAGCAGGGCTTCAAAGACCATCTCCATTGTTTCGGCGGTGGCGACGGGTGTGTAGTAATGAAGGAGGCGCGTTTCGTAGCAGTTGTCCTCGTCTTCGAGGGAGATGGCGAATGTGCGGTCGCGGCCGGGCCAGTCGCGGAAGCGTTCGCCGGAGGGGGGCTGCCAGTGGGAGAGGAGGTCTTCGTCGTTGATAAACCAGCCGCGGTGGCGGAACGCGGGCGGCGGGGTTTCGATGCGTTGTGTGGAGAGTCGGCGAAGGAGTTCGGCGATGGCGGCTTGTGTGGTTGGCGCGAGCGGCGCGGGTTCAATGTCTTTCCAGAACCACAATGGGTCCACGTCAAGGAAGCGGTGTGAGAATTCGTAGATGCCGTAAATGGCGCCAAGTTCGTCCGAAGCGTTGAGGTGGATGTGGATGTTGCCGTCGTTCGCGCACGTATGCCGGGGAGAGGGGAGGGAGGGGCTTATTTCAAGGGTGAAGGTTTCCCGTGGCATGGAGTCCGGGACGAGCAGGATTTCCAGATGGATGAAGGGGGCGTCGTTATTGCATTCTGTTTCTGGATACAGAATTTTTTTCAGGTCGCGTTGCAGGTCGGCGAGCGCGGCGGCGACGCCCGGGAGGCGCGAGGCCGCGTTGGGTTCAATGTCTAGAGGCCCGTCTGTCTGGGACGTGGTCCGGGGGGAGCGTGAAATGGCGGGGCGGGGGATGGGTGGCGTGGCGGAAACCATGTTTTCATCCTATCAACCGCGCAGGCGATTGTCATTAACCACAAGTAACAAGAATCAACCGTGAGTGACATTTTTCAGGGGCGATAAAATGCGGTTTCGATGTAGCGCAATTCGGGCAGACGGTGGCGGAGGGCGGGGTTGAAACCTGTCTGGCGGAGGGCCTGACGCCTGTATTTCATAGGGGTTTGTCCGGTGATGCGTTTGAAGGTGCGGCAAAAGAGTGTCGATGAGGAGAAACCCACGAGGGAGGCGATTTCTCCGACGGGATGGTTTGTGCCGCAGAGATGGCTTTTGGCGGCTTCGATGCGCTGGATATTTAACCAGGCGAACACGGTGTCCCCCGTTGTTTCGTGAAAAATGCGGGCAAGGTATTCGCGGCTGAGGTGTGTGCCTCGGGCGATTTGTTCGAGGGTCAGCGGTTTTTCGTAGTTTTCGAGGATGAATTCCTGAGCGGCCTGTACGTGTATGTCGGGCGGGGGAACCGATGTTTTTGCGCGTCGCGCACGAAGTGGCGTGCGGCGGGGGGAGGGGGGAGGGGGGAGGGGCTGAATAGTGCGCAGGGTGTGGGCCAGCAATTCGAAACAAAAGCTGGCGATCATCAGTCGGCAACCCGACTTACGCGCTTCGATTTCGGAGCGCAGTTTGGAAAGGAGTTCGTGGTGATGTGATGTGAGCGCTTGCGGTAAATGATGCACGTCGTGAAACATGGCGCCCACTGGCCGGAGGTCCTCCGGCATTGTCTCTGTGTCCGTCAGCACCGCGGGAGACAGGAGGATGCGTCGCAGGTGGAGTCGTTCGTCGGCACGCCGGAGTGGGATCCAGGTTTGGCGGACTCCGGGAGGGACGGTGAGGATGTCACCGGTGCGGACGCGAAGGGCGGAGTGTTCTGCGATTTTCAGGTCGATATCGGCATGAAGGAAAAAACAGATTTTTATGCCGGTGTTGGGAACAAAAAGCGTTTCTCCATTGGGAATGACGATGAGGCGTTCGTCCGAAAGGAGCAGGGGAAAGGGGAGCTTATCAATTGCGTTGAGAATACGACCCATGGGGAAATCAATTGGCCCGCATTTTGGGAGATGGCATCGAACATGCAAACTTCAACCTATGGCATGTTTCTTGATCCGGTGTGTCACTCGTGACGCAGGGCTTCGACGGGGTCGAGTTTGCTCGCCTGCCAGGCGGGGGCGAAACCGCTGAAAATGCCCGTCAGCACCGAGATCGCCAGCCCCACCGCCACCAAGCCGCCGGAAAACACGAGCGGAAAGGTGGGCGCGATTTTTGCAACCGCCACGGATGCCACACCCGCCATGACGAGGCCTGTAATGCCGCCAACAATACAGATCGTCACGGCCTCGATCAAAAATTGGAGCAGGATCGTGCGGCGACGCGCTCCGAGCGCCTTGCGCGTGCCGATCTCGCGCGTGCGTTCCTTCACGCTCACGTAGGTGATGTTCATGATGCCTATCGCACCGACAAAAAGCGCGAGGCCCGTAATAAAAAGTCCGGCGGCGGCGATGGCGTTTTTGATCGGATCGAGTTGCTCGCGGATCGTGCCTTGCTCGTTGATTTCAAAGTCGTCGGGTTGCTCTGGGTTGAGCTGGCGGATGCGGCGCATCACGCCGCGCAGTTCGTCGCGCGCCTCGGCCATGCGCGTGGCATCCACTTGGACGCGGATTTCGTTGAGGTGACGCGTGGAGTAGTAACGGCGGTAGGTGTTGAGCGGGATCGCCACCTGGGAATCCCAACTGAAGAGTCCGAGAAAACTGCCCTGGCGTGCCATCACGCCGACAACGCGAAAGAGTTCGCCGCGAATTTTTATCGTGTGGCCGAGCGGGGATTCTCCGGGGAAAAGGGCCTCGGCCACGTCGTATCCAACAACCGCTACGGAGCGTCCGTTTTGCGCTTCAAATTCGCTGAAGAAGCGGCCTTCGCTCAGGTCCGAGCGGCTGATGCGGGGGAAGTCCGCGCTGGTGCCGAAGGTCATGATGTTGGTCACCCGGGATTCGCCGCGCGTGATGGTGCTGCGGCGTCGCACGACGGGCACGACGATCTGGAGGGGACCGCCGGGATGCGCGTCGATCCATTCACTGACGTGCGCGGCATCGGGGATTTTTATTGAGCGGCGATTGCGGTAAACCCACCAGTCGTCGACGTCGCGCCAGGGCCATTGGCAGACGTAGAGCACGTCGTCGCCGAAGCCGGCAAAGCTGCGGTCCACGCCGGCGTCGATGCCGTTGATGGCGGTGCCCATGAGCGTGACGGCCACGATGCCGATGACGACGCCGAGCGCAGTGAGCGCCGAGCGCATCTTGTTCGCGTGAATCTGCGTGAAAGCGATGCGAAGGGCTTCGGTGAGCTCGTAAAGAAATCTGCGCATGGTCTCCTTTTGTTTTTTTAGACAGAATTAACGGAATTTTATGAATTGAAGGAATTTAGGAGAGGGAGACGTCTTTTTTAAGAATTCTGTTAATTCACAAAATTCTGTTAATTCTGTCTAAAAAAAATCCGTTTCCCAAGTGCTCTTTAGTTTCTGTCTGTATTGGACGCGTCCGATTCGATGAGGCCGTCGCGGAGTCTCACGATGCGGCGGGCATGGCGGGCGATGTCTTCCTCGTGTGTGACAACGATGAGTGTATTGCCACGCTGATACAGTTCCTCGAACAAGGCCATGATTTCGACGCCGGTTTTGGAGTCGAGATTTCCCGTCGGTTCGTCGGCAAGGATGATCGAGGGGCGCGTGACGAGGGCGCGTGCAATGGCCACGCGCTGGCGCTGTCCGCCGGAAAGTTCGTTGGGACGATGATGCATCCGGTCGGCCAGGCTGACGCTGGCGAGGGCCTGGGCGGCGCGTTCGAGGCGGGTGTGGCGGGGAATGCCGGCGTAGATGAGTGGAAGTTCGACGTTATGCAACGCGTCGGAGCGGGGGAGCAGATTGAAGGTCTGAAACACGAAACCGATCTCGCGGTTGCGGATGTCGGCGAGTTCGTCGTCGGTCATGGTCGCCACGTTTTTGCCGGCAAATTCGTAGCGTCCGGCGGTGGGGGTATCGAGGCAGCCAAGCATGTTCATGAGCGTGGATTTGCCGCTGCCGGAGGGGCCCATGATGGCAAGGTATTCGTTGCGGTGGATTTTGAGGTCCACGCCGCGCAGGGCGTGCACGGTTTCGGAGCCCATCTGGTAAAGGCGCGACACGCCTTCGATCTCGATGACGAGCGGGCCGGGGGCGCGGGTGGTCGTGGACAGGGGGGGGGAGGGGAGGGAGGTCATTTTCCCGTTCCTGTATTTTCCACGGTCACGGCGGCGCCGTCTTTGAGGATGCGTGTAATGGCGCTGAAACTACCGCTGACAATTTCGTCGCCGGGTTTCACGCCGGTCTTGATTTCCATGTGCGTGGTGTCGGCAATGCCGGTGGTGACGGGGATTTGTTGCACGACGCCGGTTCCGTTGGCACCGCCCGGGTGGTAAATGAAGACGACGCGTTGCAGGGCGTCGCGGTCGGAGCGGGCACGTTCGCGTTCCTGGCGCACGTTGACGGCGGTGGCGGCTCCGTCGCCTTGGGTCTCCTTGGCGTCGCGGTCGCGCTCGCTGGCGAGTTGTTCCATGGTCTTGGAGCCTTCGCGGGTGCGGACGGTCACGGATTGTATCGGAACGGCAATGACGTTTTCAACGGTCTGCGTTTCGATCTCGGCGCTGGCGCTCATGCCGGGACGGAGGGCGGCGTCGCCGCTGGAGATGCGCACGCGGACTTCGAAGTTGGTGACTTCTTCCTGCGTGTTGGCGCCGGTGGTGGTGGCGGAGGAGGCGATTTCCTTGACGGTGCCGTCAAAGGTGCGCCGGGGGAAGGCGTCGATGGTGACGCGGGCGCGGTCGCCGATCTTCACGTTGATGATGTCGTTTTCGTTGACCTTCACGCGCACTTCCATGTCGCCGAGGTTGGCGACGCGGAGGATTTCGGTGCCGGCAAACTGGCCGGTGCCGACAACGCGTTCGCCAAGTTCGCTGGAGAGGAGGCTGATGGTGCCGTCGATGGGGGAGTAAACGGTGGTTTTGTCCAGCAGGTCGCGCATTTGTTTGAGCGTGCCTTCGGCGCGGCGGATTTGGGCGGCGGCGGCTTCGACGGAGGTGCGGGCAATGTCGAGTTCGGTGCTGGCGTTGAGCTGGTCGGAGTCGGAGATGAGTCCTTTTTTGAAGAGTTCGGCGGCGCGGCGGTGGTCGGCCTCGGCTTTGATGAGTTGGGATTTGGCCTGGAGGTGCCGGGCCTGGGCGTCGGCGAGGGCGGCTTCTTGTTGTTCGACCTGGGCTTGGTAGTTGTCGGGTTTGATGCGAAAGAGGAGGTCGCCTTTCTTCACGTCGGCTCCTTCGCGGAAGGGGAGTTCGATGATTTCGCCGGCGACTTCAGGCGAGATTTTGACTTCGACCTCGGGCTGGATTTTGCCGGTGGCGGAGACGGTTTGGGTGATCGTTTTGACAATCGCTTTTTCGACCGTGATGGCGGTGGGTTGCTCGTGCTGGCGGGTCCAGTAATAGAACCAGCCGCCCGCAATGGCGGCAACGACGACGAGGAGCAGGAGGTAAAGGCGTGTGCGCGAACGGCGTCGCGGAGCGGCAGGCGAGGGTCGGGACATGGAAGGGGCAGAAAAATCTGAAACGCTGAAAACTGAAAGCTGAAATGCGGGTGCGCGGGAGTGCCGGGGGGGGGGGGGGGGAGCGGCGGCGGGGGAAGGCGAGGGGGGGGAACGGATGCTACAAGGGCTGGATGGAGTCTGGCGTTCCCAGCAGGCGTGACGGCTGCGTCATCATGGAGTGCGGCGATTTATCGCCGCTTTGGACGGCGCGATTTATCGCGTCGCCCGGCTGGTGTGTTGGGCGGGCCGTTAAAACGGCCCGTCAAAGCGGCGATGAATCGCCGCACTCCACAAGCCACAAACACGGGCGTAATGCTCGCGCTTACTGCGATGGGGCGGGTCAGCGTCTGCCGCCACGCATGCCGCGGACGAGGCGGCCGGCGGGTTTGGCAGGGGCGGCGGCTCCGGCTGCGTTTTCGTCGAACAGCGCCGAGTAGATGTAGTCGAAACCGTCGATCTTCTTGCGTTCGATTTCGGCGTTGATGTAGCGCTCGATGGAACGCGCGTCTCGCACGTCGTCCTCGGTCACGAGCGTAAAGGCGTCGCCGCTGGCATTGGCGCGACCGGTGCGGCCAATGCGGTGAACGTAGTCCTCGGGGTTTTCGGGAACGTCGTAGTTGATAACGTGTGACACGCCAGCGATGTCGAGGCCGCGGGCGGCGATGTCGGTGGCGACGAGGACTTCAAATTTGCCTGACTTGAAACCTTCCAGCGCCTCGACGCGTTCGCGCTGGTTACGGTCGGAGTGGATCACGCCGACGGTGTGGCCTTCGCGTTGGAGGCGGTGGGCGATGCGGTCGGCGCCCATTTTGGTGCGGGTGAAAATGATGACGCTCTTGAACTCGGTGCGGCTGAGGAGGTCGATCAGGAGGTCGAATTTCTGCGAGGCCACGACCGGATAAAAGGCGTGCGAGATGGTTTCGGCGGGCGAGCGGCGCTGGCCGATCTTGATTTCAACGGGGTCGCGCAGGGCCCAACTGGCGAGTTGGGCGAGTTCGGGGGGGAGCGTGGCGCTGAAAAAGAGCGTCTGGCGGGCCTGCGGACATTGTTGCACGATGCGTTTCACGTCGGGCAGGAAGCCCATGTCGAGCATGCGGTCCACTTCGTCGAGGACGAGGATTTCGACGTCGGCGAGGGTCATGGTGCCTTGCTCGATGTGGTCGAGCAGGCGGCCGGGCGTGGCGGCAACGACATCGACGCCGCGTTGCAGATCTTCGCGTTGTTTGCCGTATCCAACGCCGCCATACACGACGGTTGCGGTGAGGTCGGTGTATTTGGAGTATTTTTGGAATGCCTCCTCGACTTGGAGGGCGAGTTCGCGGGTGGGTTCGAGGACGAGGCAGCGCAGCCGGCGTTCGTGCGCGCCGAGTTTGTGCAGGATGGGGAGGGCGAAGGCGGCGGTCTTGCCGGTGCCGGTCTGGGCGGAACCGGTGACGTCGCGCCCGGCGAGGACGGCGGGCACGGCCTGGGCTTGGATGGGGGTGGGCTCGGTGTAGCCCATTTCGGTGACGGCAAAGGCGAGGGCGTCGTTGAGGCCGAGTTTGGAAAAGGCGGTGTCTTGGGGCGGGATTTCCACCGGGGTGACCGGTTTGATCGGTTCGGAGCGCGGGTGCTCAAAGGTCTCGTCGCGCATGGGGCGTTCGCGGCGTTCGCCGCGCTGGCTGCCGAATCCGCCCCGGCCTCCGCGACCACCAGAGCGGCCACCGCTGCGTCCGCCGTCGTTGCGGCTGCCACGGCCACCGGAGCGCTGGCTGTCATCCCGGCGTTCACCGCCGCGTTGTTCGCGGGGGCCGCGTGCGGGGCGTTCGGTGCGCTCGCCGCGTGGGGCGGAATCGGAGCGGGTGGATTTTGATTTGGAAACGGATGGGCCGCCGTTGGTTTTTTTCGCAGGCTTGGCCGGGGACGAAGGCGCGATTTTGGCGCGAATCTTCGCGATAATCTTCTTTAACATAATAAACGGAATAAACCGCGAAGCGTCATGGATCAGCGCCGGTTTGCAATCATGGATGTTGGGCGGGTGTTGAGTGGCTCCAAGCGCCGGAGGATGCGGCGGGGAAGGGGGGGGGGGGAGGGGGGGGAGTCCTTTGGTGCGCGCCACCCTCGTCGCCTGCCCTAGAACACGCTGCGCACCAGGCCGCCGTCGATGCGCAGGGCGGCACCGTTGATGCCGGAGGCGAGCGGGCTGCTCAGGAAGGCGGCGAAATGGGCGATCTCACGCGGGTCGATCAGCCGTTCGATAAGCGATGTGGGACGGTTCTCGCGCATGAAACGCCGCCCCGCCTCTTCCAGCGACAAGCCGGGGAACAGGTCTTGCACGAATTTTGCCACGCCTTCGGTGAGTGTGGAGCCGGGCATGATCGTGTTGACCGTCACGCCGGTGCTTTTGGTCAACTCGGCGAGGCTGCGGGAGAGCGAGAGTTGCATCGTCTTGGTGGCGGAGTAGTGCGGCATTTCGGGTGAGGGACTGACTGCGGCTTCGCTGGCAATAAAAATGATCCGCCCGCTTTTTGCGTCCAGCATGCGCTTGAGATAGTGGCGGGAGAGGCGGACGCCGCTGAGGATGTTGACTTCAAAAATACGAAGCCAGTCGGCATCGGTTTCACCGAAAAAGCCAACGGGTTCGTAGATGCCGAGGTTGTTGATGAGGATGTCGGTGTCGGGGAATTGCGTGATGGTTTGGGCCGTGCCGTCGGCGGTGCCGTTGTCGGCGACGAGGGGTTCCAGTGCGGCTCCGGGCACGTCAGCGTGGATCGTCGTGATGGCGGCATCCACGCTGGCGGCGGAACGTCCGTTGATGATGACGCGGGCACCTTCACGAGCGAGGGCGCGGGCGATGGCGAGACCAATGCCGCCGGTTGAGGCCGTAACGAGCGCGAGTTTGTTGGCGAGTTGGAGATCCATGGTGGCGTGGTGACAGTGTCGTCACACTCGCTCATCCGAAAGCTCTTCGCAAACGCTTCCGATTCAGAAGCGCAAATCGAAGTGTACCGTGTTGCCTTCAAACACGGCCACGAACCGGTTGTCCGCATACACCACGACGCCGCACGGCGCATAGGCGTGGCATCCCGCCCGCTCTGCGAGCATCCTGAGAAATGTGGCGTCCAGAACAGGCTCGCCGCTGTAAATCACTTTGCGCGCGCGGGGAGCAAGCTCCCCCTCGGGCTTCCTCGCTGCGACCGACACCGTGCCGTCCGGATAGGTTTTCAAAATCTCCTGTTTGGCCCGTGGTATCACGATCAGTCGGGGAAGCGGATTGGCGGGCGTCTCATTCCCATCAGTCGCCGGCAGCACCTCCCGGACTCTGAAGCCGGTGAGTTTGGTAATGTTCTCAAGCGAAAATCCATCCTCGATATTTCGTCCGGCCATGCCGTTCGTGTCCTCCGCGCAGATTCCCGCCGCATACATCCACAGCACCGTCGCATCAGGGCGAAGACACGGCTCGATGCGCGCCCAGTGCGGGCCTGTTACAAAGAACGCGTTTAAACACACGACCAGCCGGTATTGCCCCAGCTCCATGTCCCGCAAATCCGCCAGTCGAAAAACATCCACCGGCATCCCGCACAGATGAAGCTCGCGCAACAAGTCGATGTACAGCGCCTGATGCAACGGAGAATCACGCTTCTCCCCGCAACGCACATGGGCGGGGACCCATTCGTCAACCACCACCAGAATTTCCGCCACGCTATGGCGTGGCAGCGCGCGCAGCTTGGTGGCGACATGTTCCATCGTGGCGATCTCCGCCATAATTTCCGGCGAGTCATACCAACCGCCTCCAAGGTCCATCCACCAGAAGTTTGAGCCATGGGAAAGGTTCTTGGCGAATTCACGCCAAAGGACCGAACGTGTATCCAGAAAACCACGGCAATTGGATTTCGGCGCAAGGTGCGTGGCGATGTCGATTTCGTCCATCCAGAGTTTTTTCCGATTTACCGATTGCGCAATGCCCAGCACGCCACCGGGCTCGCCGGGAGCGTTGCGCCGGTAGGATTTTGGCGCGGCGAAAAAATCGATATGAGGCGAGGCCAGCAGCCGGTCGTAGCCCAGCCAGCCGCTGGACGCGGCGTTGTCGCATTCCAACACGTAACCATAAAAGCACCCGACCGCCTTCCCTCCGGTCTGCGCTTTGACGATCCTGCCGAAGTGCTCAATGGCGTTCACATTCACGTCGGTGCAAAACAGATCGTAGTCCACGCACACACGATCACCGGGACGCGCGCGCATAAGCTCGCGCAACGAATCCGATCGCCCCTGCCGTGCCTCAGGCGGAGGCGGCTCCGCGATGCCGCGTCCTGACTCGTCATGCCCCAGAGAGGCCGCCCCCCATGCCTGGCGCAGTGCGCGAAGTGTTCCGTAGCGGGCCAGCCCCCAGTCGAAAAAAGCCCGCCGGTTGACGAGTCCCCAGTCGCCGAGTTTACCGCTGGAACGTCCCCAAAAACACGTTTCCCCCGCGGCACCGTAGGCAATATGATAACCGGGAATCCTGTCCGCATACGGTCCGGTCTCAATGTGGCGTATGATGCGCGCCAGAGCCTCGCCAGCGTCAGCCAGCCAGCGGGCGGAGGAGAAACTCTGCAAGGCGATCACGCCGCCGATGTTGGGGCGATCATCTTGAAAACCGAACGTGTTGCCGTAACCGGCGGACGATTCGTAGCCCAGAATGTCGTGTGACGCGGTTCCCACCAGCCGCTGGATTTCGGCGTCGTCGCGTGGTCCCTCATGATAAACGAATACATCCTCGGGATGAGCGGAACACCAGTCCAGCGGAACGTTGAGCTTGATGCGTGGAATGTAGTGGTTTTCCGGATTTTTTGAGAAAACCGAACGGAGCACCCGGTCGGTCAGCCGGTAGTCATACGCATCCACGCCCACCCATCCGGTGAACAGGATTGAGCTGAACACACGGATGCCGGCGCGGGCAAACGCCTCCTGAATATTTTCGAAGCGCTCAAAGTCCGTCGCAAAAAGCACCGGATTCCCATCAGCTCCGATTCGCGGTGGATCGTAGCAGTAGCCGAGTTTGGACCAGAAAACGGATGATTCACTGAGCAGCTTCATCGTCTGTCATGCGGATGCCGGGGGGGGGGGGGGGGGAGGTGCGCGGATATGTTCATCGGACAAAATAAACAGGCGTCGCCGTCAGCACTGTCCGTCCACCGGTTACTTGTAGCGTATTTCCCATGACATCGAAAACCTTCACTCCCGGCGGCACCGTGACCGTGTGCGCCTTGCCATCGTAACTCCACAGCACGGTGACGGACGCACCTTGTTGATCCTCAAGAAATGCGTAAGCATCCACGCCTGGCTCGGGTTCGCTGCGACCCAGGCAACGGGCTCCATCGGTCAGGCTGGCAAGGACGGCGCGGGCGGCCATCGCAGGCATGAGCGAACGGTCAGACTCCGTTGCCGACCACGACACGGGGTACGTGTGATATTCGTTGTAGAGCGAGTAGTAGAAAAACCGCTCAATCCCGGTTGCGCGCTGGACAATGTCGAAGCGCACGATCTGCGCCATCTGGTTTATGACGAGGGGCAGTGTCTGTTCGTCGGCCCCATACCAGCGGTACAACTCACCGGGGCCCCCCTCGGTATTCCAGATTGGTTTTTTCGTGCCGATGGCCGCCATCATCGTATCAAAGCGTTTTACGATTTCGAAGGGCTTGGCCTTGGGTCCGCCATAGAGCGCCATGTCGTAGTTATGCACGGAGAGGACATCGAAACGATCAGGCCCGGCGGCGCGCAACACGCTTGAGGTCCACTCGTCCCCCATATTGCTGTGCGCAACCGAATTGCAGCCGACAATCAGTGCGTGCCCGTTGACCGCCTTTGCCGCCGTGAACGCCGTGTTTTGCAACTGCGCAAACTGCTCCGGCGTGCCGGGAAAAAATCCTTTGGCCCACGGCTCGTTCCAAACCTCCCAGTAATCAATGCGCCCTTTGTAGTGCGACACCGTCCGGGTCACATATTGCTCCCACTTTGCGAGCGCGTTGTCACCGTCGGGCATGTTGTAAACAGACTTCGAGCCCAGCGTCGCACGCGGCTTGCTGCTGATCCATGACGGTGCTCCATCCAGCATCCCCAAAATTTGGATACCAGCGGCACGCGCAGCGTTCACGCCCCGGTCTTCAAATTCAAACACGCCCGGCTTCGCTTCCACGTAGCGCCATTTGGTGACGTTGGTGCAATCGTGCAGGCGCACCCAGCGCGCACCTGTCGCGCGTGCGATGGCAATCAGTTCCGGTGTAAGCGCCGTGTGCACGCCAAAGTAGGATTTTTCGGGGGCAATCTCACGCGGGCGTGGCAGCCGGGCAAATACAAGCTCGGCGTCGGCGGACAATCGTGTGCCATCCTTCGCAATCAGGCGCGCCGTTGCCTTGAATAAACCTCGTGGCTGCTCCCGGTCCGGTTCGAGCGCCAGTTGCAGTGACACGTCTCTCCGCCCGGCGAGCTTGGAGTCTGCGATGTTTGTCACGACTGGCACATCTGGCATCGTCTGCGTGCGTCCGGTGATGGAATCGATCGACATCTGAACTCGCGCTCCCGATGGCACCATGCCTTGCGTGCCGACATCGCCGGCCGCAGCGACATTGATCTCAAGCGGGATGTTCTCTCCGTCAAAAACGATGTGACCGGGGCGTGGCACGCGCAGGCTCAACTCGCATAGGAACGGGGCTGCGCCTGCGTATCCATCCGATGGCGTGGTTCGCTCTTCCACCATCGCGCCGTCGCACCAAAGCGTCGTGGCACCGCGTGTCGGCTGGATGCGCAGCAGCAACCGCGTCCGCTCTGCATAGGGCAGCGGCACCGTCGTCGAAAATCGTTTCCACTCCGGCCCCGGTTGCACGGTGATGGCGCTGCCATGCATACCTTCGAATTCCAGTTGAACGGGCGTGGGCTTGGATGCCTTCAACCAGATCGACGCCGTGTGCGGGCGGTTGTGATTAAAGGTGAAGAACGGTGAATGGAAACGCACCGCCCGCGCGTCCGGGATGTCGAACCGCAGGGAGGCGTTTCCGACAACCGCGTTACCTGGCGTTTTGTCCACGACAGGACGGGGATCGACGAAGTCGCTTTTGATGGCGGATTCCATGTATTGGTATTCGTGATACCTGGCTTGCCAGCCGCCGGTGAGTCCGGTTTCAAACGAGCCGCTGGCGATCAGGTTGCCTGTGCGGGGAGCAACATCGGATGCGGTTACGCTGCCCGCCTCCTCGACGCGTGCGTCGTCGAGCCAGATGGTCCGCCGGTGTTCACCCGCGCCTTGCACGAGCAGGGCAAAAAACGCGGGCGCATCTTCCGTCACCGATCCGGTCAGTGTGTACATTCTCCATTCGGGACTGAGCAAAACGCGTTTGGTAAAATAGCGACGGTAGGGCGGTTTGGCCTGCCTCATGCGCAGTTCCACCACCGTGCCCATGTCCGCCGAACGCATCCAGAGGGTGGCGCGATATGCCTTGTCCTTGCGGACATTGAAGCGGGTGACGAATTGCAACCAGCCGTTTTGAATCGACTGGATGTCGATGCGTTGCGTCCGGGCTCCGTTGCGGGTGGCATCCTCGTCGGCGCTGTATTCGGCCACAAGCTCCGCCCAGTGGGAGTTGTCCTCCCAGCCCTTTGCGATAACACCGGTGACGTGGTTGCCCGGCCGCGGTTTTTCCTGCGCGCTTCGTTTGACGGCCGGGTGGTACGGAGGCTCAAAGCCACCGTTGACGAGCAGGTTGCCCGGCGTGTCCGCAGATTTCTGCACGAGGCCGTCCGAACGATTGTCCTGCGCGACCAGTTTACCGCCTCCAATCGCCAGCACGCCACAGCCGAGCAGGATGGCATGGAGGAGGCGGCGCGTACGGCGGACACGGATTGCAACGAGGTTCGTCATGGAGGGGGGGAGGGATGGGATACGAGATAAAGAGAGGGCGAGGATTGCGAAATTCAGGAGCGACGGCGGTGGATGAAAACATGTCCGGCGATGGCGGCAAGAAGCCCGGTCAGGCCGGCCAGGGCGGCTGATGCCGAGGCTTCGGGGACGATTGCCAAGTCGGCGTTGCGCAGAGTCTGAAGTTCACCGAGTGAGAGCGCTCCCGATGCGTCGGCAGCGGAACCGTAGATTCGCAGGTTGTCGATCAGGCCGTCGTAGGAGCGTATGTTGCTGTTCCATAACCCACCTACGCCCAGCCCCGCGGCTCCGCTGCTGCTGATTACGCCGGCATCAAATGTTTTGGTGCCCGCGAGCGAAACCTGACTGGCGGCGTCCGTTCCAGTGCCACCAACGTAGAACAGGGCTCTTTTTGCCTCCGCATCGTAAGTGACCGCGAAGAAAATCCAGACACCGGTTGCCGAATAACCGCTCACCGCCGTGTTACTCCCGTTCACATACAACTGCAAATTTCCTGACGTCGTGGTTTGCAGGGTCACTCCATTCGTGCCGCCAAAATCGAGGATTCTGGCACCGTCTCCGATACTCTCGGTTTTAAGCCAGCCTTGAATGGTCATGGATTTCAGGTTGTTGAGGTCCGTGGCGAT
Organism: Geminisphaera colitermitum TAV2; assembly: GCF_000171235.2. Classification (GTDB taxonomy): domain Bacteria; phylum Verrucomicrobiota; class Verrucomicrobiia; order Opitutales; family Opitutaceae; genus Geminisphaera; species Geminisphaera colitermitum. The sequence continues at coordinate 68,440 of NZ_ABEA03000126.1, forward strand.
GGAGGGAGCGTTGGTCATGTTGACTGCTGCCCGCCCTCCGGTCCTGGCGCTCGTGGCGGTGTTGTTGAACGTGAAATCACCGGCCAGCCCGGAGGGACCGCCGAGGGTTGCTCCACTGCCGTGCAGATCGGTGGCAGTGGAACTCGAATTGTAGAAGGTGAGCGACGAGGTGTTCGATCCCGTGCTCCGCGTTGTGGTACCGGTGTCGTCAAACTTGAATTCGAGAATAGGCGTGGAGGCGGCTATTCCCGTGAAGGTGAACAGACTGGATACAAGGATGAGCGAGGCGGTTGTCAGGTGTGTTTTGTTCATTTTTGTGCAGGCGGTTGGACGATTCGTGTGTGTGCGGGGGAGATGCGGTGCCTCGGATGAGACACGACTTGGCGGACGGCAGGGAAAACTCCCTGCCAAAGTGAAATAAAGGGACCGGAGATTAGTATATGTGTGGAGGCGGGGGGGGGGGGGGGGGCGATTACTGCGTTTCCACATGCCAGTCGAAGTACAACACGTTGAGTTTGTTGCGATGACTTGGCGGCGACTGGGTGAGCGCACTGACATTGAGTGCGTGTCGCGGACGTTTGCTGGCGTATCGGTCGCAAATCGCCCATTGCCGGGAGAGGGGCAGATAACCGGCCAGCTCAACGAGGTCCATCGGGCTGGTGCGGCGTTCGTTGCCAGACGTGGCTCCTGTATCGCCCCACGGGCTTACCCAAGTGCCGGTTGGCTCCGCCTCTTCGTTCGACAGGGCTTGGTTGGCGGTGAAGTGATACTTTCGCTCCGGATCTTTGCCTATGGCGGCGCAAATGAACGAGTCCGCGTAGAGCTCTTTTCCCGTGAGTTCGTAGCTCAGATAAGGGGCCACATGTGCGAGCAGGCCATAATGTCCCTTCGCCACAGAGGAGGCTTGTGACCAGCCTGTGGGGCCAGGCAGACGCCCGTTGTGGTCGTTGGTGTAGAGCTGAATGCCTATGCCAAAACCGCGCAATGTCGCTGCGCATTTGGTTTGTTTGGCGAGACTGCGAACCTGCCCGATCGCCCCCAGCGTGATCGCAGAAAGGATGCCGATGATGGCGATGACTGTCAGCAGTTCGATCAGCGTGAATCCTCCGATTCGCAGGTAATGCGTGGAATGGCACCCAGACTGAGGAAAGCTGGAAGAATGATTGGGGGCGCTTTTAGAAGGCATGGTTACGACATTGCACGACAGGCTTGCGTTGCGCCAAGGCAATCATCGTGCTTGCCGATGCATGAAAGATGTCTCGCCTCCCCCCACCATGCAGGATGTCGCCCGTGCGGCCGGCGTGCACCAGACCACCGTGTCTCGTGTCCTGCGCAATGATCCGCGCATCACCGCCGAAGTGCAGCAACGCGTGCGCGCCGCCGCCGAGGCTGTCGGTTACGTGCCCAATCCCCTCCTCTCCGCGCTCGGCACGCTGCGTCGCCAGCGCGCCGCCGCCGCCAACCAGATGGCGCTCGCCTACGTGCTCCGTGCCGACGCCACACACCGCACCGTCGGCGCGCACGTCGCGGGCGCACGCGAGGCCGCCGCGCGGCGCGGCTACAAACTCGAAGAGTTCGTCCTCGACGACGATCTGCGCGAGGAGCGTCTCAACCAAATCCTCACCGCCCGCAACATCCTCGGCGTCATCCTCGGCCCTCTGCCCGAGGCGCATGGGCACTTCACGCTCGACTGGACGCAGTTCTGCGCCGTGGCCATCGAGTATTCGTTTAGCGAACCGGCTTTCGACCGCGTCGTCACCGACAGCTACGCGACGATGAACACCGTCCTCGCGCAGTGCCTGCGTCGCGGACTCGGGCGCGTCGGCATCGTGCTCGCGCAGGTCGTGGACGAGCGCAACGAAGGTTTGCTCTGCGCCGCCCATGCCCTCGCCGTGCGGCGCGAACGCAAACTCGCCAATCTGCCGCCGCTCATCCTTCCCGAGTGGAATGCGGACGTATTCGAAAACTGGATGCACAAGGCGCGTCCCAGGGTCATCGTGTCGTCCAACACGTTCCTGCCGCAGATCGAGGTATGGTTGCGGAAATCAAAACTCCGCGTCCCGCGCGACATCGGCCTCGTCAACCTCAACGTCAATCCCGACATCCAGCCGCACGCCGGCATTTGCCAGGACGCCCCCGCTATCGGCGCGATGGCCACGCGGCTCGTCATCGACAAGATGAACCAAAACGAACGCGGCATCCCCGCCAGTCGCGTCACCATTCTCACTGAAGGCCGCTGGTGTGAGGGCAGCACGCTGCCTGTATGACCGCGCGACGCTCTTTGTCTGCTCTTTTATCGCAACGGCGCGACGAGGTTCCAGGTGTTGGCCGCGTTGCGGAAACCGCCGGGGCCGTCCGCCGCCGCCGCGAAAAAGTGCGTCGGTTTCCCATCCTGAAACAATAACTGCGGACGCTCCAGCGAACCGAGCGTGCCGCGTGTGCCGTCGTCCCAGTCGAGCGTGCGCGAATACGCCTGCGCAACCGGCGCGACCTCCCACGCAATGCCGTCCTCCGACCAGCCGTGGACGCCGCCATGATACTCGGGCGTGAACTCGCCCGCGAGGTCCTTGGCCAGCATCTCGAAACACGTGCCGTTGTGCCACACAAACGGGTCTTCGAGCGTACCGCCGTCGTGGAATCGCATCACGGGTTCGTCGCAGAGACGTTCGAACCGCGCGCCCAGCCAGTTGCCATCACGCGGCGCCTCGGCGCGACTCACGCCAAGACGGCAGCCATCGGGCGTGTTGCTCCGATAGTAAAGATAGAGCGAGCCGTCGGGGGCGAGGCAGGGCGCCGGATTGGTGGTGATGCTCGCATCCCAGCGTCCGGGGCGCGGCATCAGGATGGGAGCGTCACCACGTATCCATGGACCCATGACAGAGCTCGACACCGCCAGGCCGATGCGGATGCCGGCGTAGGATTCCTTGACCTGCGCCTGCGCTTGCGCGGTGGGGGCGCGCAGGGAGGCGGCATCGGCCCGCGTGCCGCGAAACGTCGAGCCGATGTAAAACAACAAAAATTTCCCTCCGTGGCGGAGCACGGTCGGATTGTGCGTCATGCGCCCGTCCCAGCGGGCTTCGCCACGGTCGGGCAGCACGACTTCGCGCATGACATACGGACCTTCGGGACGGCTGGCGTCGGCGCGGACGATTTCCGAATACAACGGATAACCTTCAAAGAACGGCAGCGACTTCGGCCAGCGCGCGGCGAAGAGATGAAACCGCCCGTCGTCGTCCGCCACCGGACTGCCGCACCAGATCCAGTAGTCCGGATCGGCCAGCGCAGGCTGGCGGCACGCCGGGAGCAGGCGCGTGCTGAAAGGAGTAATCCCGGGCGCGACAGGAAAGGCGCAGGGGGGGGGGACTACAGACGGTGTGGCGGATGGAGCCAAAACAGACGATGGCGGCAGCATGGCTGCAGTCGCTACGCTGTCGGCTTCGGATCGGCGACGTCCCCCTTATGCTTGCCGATGCAGTGTGGCGGGGAACGTGATGTCAGCCCCGTTCCATGCGTTCCAACAGGCGGTGGAGCAACGCAGTCGCGTCCGGCACGGCGGACGGAGTGCGGGCGAGAATCACGTCGGCAGTCTGCACGTGAGGGGGGAGGGGGGGGGGGGAGGCCGGGATGGCGGAAGTGGCGGGAGTCAGTTCGTCGGCGCAATTTTGACAAATGCGCGCCACGGCGGGCTCGTCCATTTCGAGATGAAATTGCAGGCCGAGCACACGGGCGTTGCCATCGCCCGGCAAGCTGAGCGCGAAGGCTTGGTTGCGGCAGGCTTCGTTCGATGCCAGCAGCACCGCGCCCGGCGGCAGGTCAAAGGTGTCGCCGTGCCAGTGGAACACCAGCGATTCGCCGGGCGGAAAGGAGAGAGGATGCGGGGCAGTGCCTTTGCCCGTGTCGGCGGCGCGCACAGGGAACCAGCCGATTTCGCGCTCGTGGTTTTGATAAACGCGACCGCCAAGCACGTCGGCAATGAGTTGCGCGCCGAGGCACACGCCGAACACGCGCGCACCGGCGTCGATGCGGGCGCGAATGGCGCGTTTTTCATCACGGAGCCAGGGATGGTCGCGGTATTGGTAAATATTCATCGGGCCGCCCATCACGATCAGCCAGTCGCAGGCGGAGGCGGCGAGATCGGGCAGTTCGCCGGCGTAAAAACGCGTCACGGTGAGACGGTGGCCGCGGGCGCGCAGCCACGGTTCGATCAAACCGAGGCCTTCAAATGGGACGTGCTGAAACCAGTGAACGTGCATGGGCGGAAGTGTGGGTGAAATACGCGAGGACAGCAGGAAACGCGCCGCCGGGGCGATGGTTTTCAGCGGGTTGGGGAGGTTCTAAAAATACGTTTTTGAACAGCAAAGTCGCCAAGGCGCAAAGGAAGAAAAATTCCAAATTATTTATCAATTAACAAAATACAAATGAGATATAAAATTCAAAGCGCTTTACTCTGATCTTTGCGTCTTTGCGTCTTCGCTGTTTTCTTCAATTTTTAAAACCTCCCGTTGGTTTTGGTTTGGATCGGATTAAAAGCGTTGAGCGGAGGGCGGGCAACGTTGAGCGTGGGCGCCTGTTTCCCGCCATGTCGTCGTCACCTCTCGAACATTTCAGCGCCACGCTTGCCGCCGCCCGGGCGGAAATCGGCAAGGTCATCATCGGCCAGCAGGCCGTCGTGGACCTCGCGCTCATCACGCTCCTTGCCCGCCAGCACGCGCTCATCGAAGGCGTGCCGGGCATCGCCAAAACCCTGCTCGTGCGCACGCTCGGGCATGTGCTCGGCGTGCCGAGCGGACGCGTGCAGTTCACGCCCGATCTCATGCCCGCCGACATCACGGGCACCAACGTGTTCAACCTGCAAACCAACTCGTTCACGCTCGTGCGCGGTCCGGTGTTCACCACGTTTTTGCTCGGCGACGAAATCAATCGCGCCCCGGCCAAGACGCAGGCCGCGCTGCTTCAGGCGATGCAGGAGCGCACCGTGACGATTGACCGCGACACGCACGCGCTCGACGACAATTTCACCGTCTTCGCCACGCAAAATCCCGCCGACTCCGAGGGCACGTATCCACTGCCCGAGGCGCAGAAGGACCGGTTCATGCTCAAAATCCAGATGGAGCCCCCGGCGCGCGACGACGAACTGGCGCTCGCCCGCCGCATGATCGGGCTCGACGGCGCGACTTCGCCGGAGTCCGCGCTGGCGGGCGGTGCGGTGCGCGTGGTGCTCGCTCCGGGCGAACTGACCGCGCTGCGCGGTGCGCTCGACGCCGTGACGCTGCGCGATGAGTTGATCGCCTACATCGTGGATCTCGTGCGCGCCACGCGCAGCCACGAGAGCGTGCTGGTGGGCGCGGGGCCGCGCGCCACGCAGGCGCTGCTGCTCGCCAGCCGCGCGCGTGCCGCCATCGATGGACGCGATTTCGTGACGCCCGACGACGCCCGGGGCCTCGCCGCCGCGGTGCTGGGACACCGGTTGGTATTGCGTCCGGAGTTTGAGATCGAGGGTCTGACCATCGACGAAGTGCTGGCGCGGATACTGGAGCAGGTGGCGGTGCCAAGGTGATGGGCAAAACAACAAAAATCCCATGACATTAACATTTGCAAGTGGCGCGGCAGTGCCTGGGACCGCCGGCATCCTGCCGGCAGATGATGCGAAGCGTCGTTGGGTCGGCATCAAAAGTGGCGCGGGCGTCTTGCCCGCATCGGAACAGAATGCGGGCGGGACGCCCGCGCCACTTTGCCATCAGCACGATGCCGGCAGGATGCCGGCGCTCCCAGGCGCGGCTGCGCCATTGTGAAAATCGTTGCGATGAATTCTTCTTCGACACATTCCGCTTTCGCCATTCGCACCACCTTTGTTCCGGCCCTGACCCTGCTGTGGCTGGTGGGCGGGGCGGCGGGGCTGGCGGTGGCGGGGGCGTTCTGGCCGGCGGCGCAGGCGGCGTGGCTGATCGCCCTTGGCGGCATCGTGGCCTTCGCGGTGGGCGACCTGCTCTACTCATTGGGTATCGCCAGCGGCACTACGCCGCGCGTGACTGCTCCGGCGGTGGTGCGGTTTTCCAAGGATGCGCCGGGCGACATTCCGCTGACGTTTTGTTGCGATCACGTCGGCGAAGCCCCGCCTGCCGCGCCGCGACGGTTGCGCTTTGCGCTCGGACTGTCTGGGGCGTCGTTCGTGGAAACGCAGCCGGAGTTGCTTGTCGAGTTGCCCGCAGACGCGAGGGCGGCGCGGGTGGACTGGACGTGCACCCCGACGCGGCGCGGACGTTATGCGGAGGGATTGCTGGCGTGCTGCGAAATGGTTTCGCGGCTCGGCCTGTGGCGGCTGCGCACGCGGCAGTCGGTGGCATGTGAGCTGCGCGTGTATCCCAATCTGTTTTCGGAACGCCGTTCGCTGGCGGCACTGTTCCTCAATCGCGGTCAGGCGGGGCTCAAGGTGCAGCGCACGGTGGGGCGCGGGCGCGAATTTGAAAAACTCCGCGACTACCTGCCCGGCGACAGTTTCGACGAGGTGCATTGGAAGGCCACGGCCAAGCGCGGGCGCGTCATCACCAAGGTGTTCCAGGCCGAGCGCACGCAGGAGGTTTATGCGGTGATCGACCTTTCGCGTCTGAGCGGACGCGAGCTTGCGCACGAGGACGGGGGGGGGGGGGGGGGGGAGGGACGGCGTCAGAGGGTGTTGACGGTGCTGGAGCGTTACCTGACGTCGGCGCTTGTGCTCATGCTCGCGGCGCGCCAGCAGGGGGACCGGTTCGGGCTGGTGGCCTACGATGACCAGGTGCGCGTGTTCATCCGGGCGGGCAATGGCAGCGCGCACTACGCGGCGTGCCGGGAGGCGGTTTGCACGCTGGCGTCGAGCGAGGCGACGCCCGACATGGCGGAACTGACGCGGCATCTGCGCACGGAGTTGCGCACGCGGGCGCTGCTGGTGTTTTTGTCGGATTTGAGCGACCCGGTGCTGGCCGAGGATTTTGTGCGGCAGGGGCCATTGCTGGCGCGACGGCATCTTGTCATGGTGAATCAACTACGCACGCCGGGCGTGGCGCGGCTCTTCACGGGCGGGCCGGTGGCGGCGGGCGACGACGGAGCGGTGTATGCGCGGCTGGCGGGGCATCTGCGCTGGGCCGAGGCGCAGTCGCTGGCGCGCCGGTTGAAGCCGGCGGGGATCACGGCGGCGTTGCTGGAAAACGAAGAACTGGCGGCACAGGTGGTGGCCCAGTACATGAGCGTCAAACGGAGGCAGATTCTGTGATCGTCAATCTCGACAAGTTCATCGCCGCCGAGAGGCCCGGCTGGGAACGGCTCGACGCCATCCTCGCCGAGTTGGCGCGCGATCCGTGGCGTCGGCTCACGCTGGCGGAGGCGTGCGAATTGGAGCGGCTTTATCAGCGGGCGTCCGCCGATCTGGCGCGGCTGGCCACGTTTTCGGCGGAGCCGGAGGCGCGGCGTTATCTGGAAAATCTCGTGGCGCGTGGTCATGCGGAGATTCACAGTGCGCGTACCGGAGGCGGGAGGAGCGGCGGGCGGGGCGGGAGGTTGCGTCCGTGGCGGTGGCTGGCGCGTTCGCTGCCGCAGGCGTTTCGGCGGAGGGGGCAGGCGTTTGTGCTGGCGCTGGTGTTGATGCTGGGAGGCGCGGTGTTTGGCGGCGCGGCAGTGGCGTTCGATCCGGAGGCGAAGGAGGTCATCATGCCGTTTTCGCATTTGCTCGACGATCCCGCCAAACGGGTGGCGGAGGAGGAGCGGAAGGCGCGGACGGGGAGGGGCGACGATCTCGCAGACCACCGCACGATGTTTGCCGGTCAGCTCATGACGCACAATACGCGGGTGACGATTTTTCTGATGGCGTTGGGCATGACGTGGGGCGCGGGCACGGTGGTGTTGTTGTTTTACAATGGGGTGATCCTCGGAGCGGTGGTCGTGGATTATGTGCTGGCGGGGCAGACGTCGTTTCTTGCGGGTTGGTTGCTGCCGCACGGCGCGGTCGAGATTCCAGCGATGCTGATCGGCGGGCAGGCGGGGCTTGTATTGGCCGGAGCATTACTGGGGCGCGGCCAGCGCGAGCGGCTGGCCGCGCGGATGCGCGCGGTGGCGCCGGATTTGGTGACGCTGTGTTTCGGCGCCGGCTTGCTGCTGGTGTGGGCGGGCGTGGTGGAGTCGTTTTTGTCGCAGTATCACGAGCCGGTGCTGCCTTACGCGGTGAAGATCGCGTTTGGCGTGGTGGAACTGGTGGTGCTGGTTGGCTGGTTGGGTTTCGGAGGACGAAAGCACGGAGACGTTAGTCCCGGAGTGGTCGCGTCAAAATCCAGGCTCTCAAACCTTAACCGCGAATGAACGCGAATCGACGCGAATAAAACCAATGAATTCCGAGTTCGATAGTTATTCTTTATTCGTGATCATTCGCGCGTATTCGCGGTTAAAAAAGATCGGCGAGAACAAAGGTAAAAGGATGATTGTATGAGTTTATTGGTTACAGATGAAGAAAGGGAGACGGGGGAGAGGCGGGCGGTGTGGCGGGTGCGCACGCCGGAGGGCGCGGTGTTTTCCTACCGTCTGGCGAGCCCGTTGCTGCGGCTGGTGGCGTTGCTGGTGGACTGGATGACGGTGATGGCGGTCTGGTCGATGGCGGCCACGGCGATCAAGGTGTTGCACATCGTGAGCGCGGACTTGGCGATGGCGGTGAACGTGATCGGTTACTTCGTGCTGTCGCTGGGTTACGACATGGCTTGCGAATGGCGCTGGCGGGGGCAGACGCTGGGCAAGCGCCTGCTGCGGTTGCGCGTGGTGGATGCTGGCGGGTTACGACTGACGTTTCCGCAGATCGTGCTGCGCAATCTGCTGCGGGTGGTGGATGGGTTGCCCATTGGTTATGGCGTGGGTGCGGCGGCGGCGTGGTTCAGCCCTCGCGGGCAGCGGTTGGGTGACTTGGCGGCGGGGACGCTGGTGGTTTACGAGGCGGCGGAGACGGCGCCGGATTTGCAGATGCTGGCGGCGTTGGGGGGCAAGTTTAACAGTTTGCGCGAGCATCCTCAGGTGGTCGCGCGGTTGCGTCAGGTGGTGACGCCGCCGGAGGCGAGGGCGGCATGGCGGGCGCTGGCCGGACGCGATCAGTTGGAACCGGCGGCGCGGCTGGCGTTGTTTGCAACGCTGGCGGCGCATTTCAAGTCACTGACTCCGATCCCGCCCGAGGCGGTGGATGGCATGGCCGACGAGCAGTTCGTGCGCAACGTGGTGGATGTGCTGTTCATTACGCGCGGAGCGTAGCGCGTTGATGGAGGAGTGAGTTTTACAGGTGGATGCGTTGTTCGGCGGTTTTCCCGGCTTCGAGTGTAATCGAGGATTGGATACCAGAATCAACGTTCCCGGATTCCGTGCGGATGACGTAGGAGCCGTGGAAACCACGGAAGCGGAAGCAGCCGTCGGCGTCGGTGACGCCTTCGGCCTGCGTGCGCCATTCGTGGCGGATGAGGTTTTGCAAGACGCGGTAGGATGGTTTGGGGCGCATGTCTTCGAAGAGCAGGCCGGAATAGACTTTGTTCTCACCGGGGGCAGCGCCGCCATCGGGAAGATTCCACCAGGTGATGCTATCGACGGTCGGGTGGCTGAACCAGAGGCGGTAAAAATTGCGGGCGACAATGGCTTGGGCTTCGAGTCCTTCGGGAGAGTTTCCGGGCGAGGTGAGCGTGATTTCGCTGACATGCAGCGGCAGTTCGAAGCGGGCGTAGTGGTCAAGGGCGTTGAGCAGAATCTTGGGTGTGTAGATTTGGCCGGCGAGCACCTTGGCGAGATCGGTGTCGGAGAAGAAATGGAACTGGAGCCCAATGCCGCCGACACGCCGTTTGGTGGAGCGGAGACGTTCCAGCAAATGCGTGAGGTCTCCCATTTTGTTTGTCCAACCGTCTATCTCGTCCGGCGTCCAGGCGGGCGTGATTTCGTTGACGTCGAACCGGACGTCGGAGGGGAAATGCGTTGCGGCCCAATCAAAGGATTTTCCTTCGTAATCGTCCTGCATGCGAATCCCGCGAGGCGTCCGGTCATAGAACGCCACCGGCTCGTTGAGCACATCCCAGCGCTTGATGCGGCCGCCGTAGCGGGTGGCGATTTCCGCGATGCGCTTTTCCCACAAGGGCGCGGCTTTGTCGGGCTCCTCGGGGAGCCAGTCTGGGACGGACCATTTGCGGAAATTCCAGACGAGGGTGTGGCCGTGCATGCGCAGGCCGCGCTCTTCGCAGAATTTCACGGTTTTGTCGGGCGGGGGGCGACGGGCAATGGGCACGCTGTGAATGCCAAAGCGTGGCCGGCCTTGTTCGGGTTCGAGCGTGCGCCAATAAAAGGGAATCGTCGCGCCGTTGAAGAGTGCGCAAAACGCTTCCTCGTATTTGCGGTTAAGCTCATCCAGCGGGTAACCATCGAGCTTGAAAAGGTTGGCCCCGAAGTGAAATGGCGAGTCGTGCTGGCTGACACGGACTTTGACGCCGGGCATGGGTTTTCCAGTAAAATCCATCGTGCGAATGACGGCGTCGCTTTGGCGGTTGCGCCGGATGCCTTCGTCGATGCGGGACTGGAGGCCGGGATCGGACCAGAATTTCTGGTATTCGGTGGAGACAAGGGTGTTGGTGTTCATGGCTGATGAAGAAAACGACGAGGCTGGCATCTTGCCGGCATTCCGCACTTGTGCGACGCGGATGGTAATACAACGGTTGCATTTGTGCCGCCGCCTCTTCGTCAAATCGCCGCCCGGCTGGGGTTGTCCGCCTCGACAGTTTCCCGTGCTTTGCATCAGGACCCGCGTGTGTGCCGTGTAACGGTGGAACGGGTACAAGCGGCGTTGAAGCAGGCAGGCTATCAGCTTGATCCGGTGGTTTCGGCGGGCATGTCCAAAATCCGTCAGCGGATTTTTTATCGGGAAACGCTCGCGTGGTGCGGAGATTGTCCGGAGGAAACGATGCCGTGGCTGGCGTCTTTTTTTCAATCCGTGGAGAGTTATGGAACGCGGCTGGGTTATGCGGTGGAGCGTTTTCATTTCAAGCAGGGGACTCCGCGGGAGTTGGCGCGGCTGGCGGCGATTTGGCGGGCGCGCGGCATTCGCGGTGTGTTGCTGGGGCCATTTCGCAAGGGGCGGGCGGAGTTGGTTTTTCCGTGGGAGGGTTTTGCGTGGGTGTCGATCGGGCATGCGTTGGATACACCGACGTTGCATTCGGTGGGACGCGATTATGCAACCGACATCAAGACCGCTCTCGACTGGCTGGAGTCGCGCGGAAGCCGCCGTCCTTGCTTCGTTCTGGACCCGGGAGTGGGGCATCTTTTCAGGCGGCCAATGCTGGAAGCCGCGTTGCTGTATTATCACGAAATCAAGCCAAGGCCGCGCGAGCCGTTTTACGAAATTGATCCAAAGCAGCCGGACGCGTTTACGCGGTGGTTCCGTGCGAATCGGCCCGACGGAGTGATTTTGCCTCGGGAGTTGAGCGAGCCATTGCGCCAGATGACTGCGGCGCTGGAGGGGCTGCCGCGAGTGTTGCTTTCAGCATCGGAGACACGCGGCGTTCCGTATTTTACCGCCCGTTACGAGGTGATCGGACAGGCTGCCGTCAACTTGATGCATCGCCTGCTGATCAACCGCGAGTTTGGCCTCCCGGCCTATAAACAAACGGTGGCGTTGAACTCGATGCTGTTCACTGACGAAGAGGATGCTGCCGCCGCCCCGGAATCACTTTCTGCTGTATCGTGATTTTCCCTCGTTGCGGGATTCCGATTGCCTCCCGCTGCGAGCGCGAATTGTAGTCTTTCCGGCATGACCCCCCCCCGCCGAATCACTCAGAAGGATATTGCCCGGGCTGCCCGGCTCACCCCTGCGGCGGTCTCCCTCGCCCTGCGCAACGACCCAAGCATTCCGCCCCGCACTTGCGCCCGCGTGCAAAGGCTGGCGGCCAAGCTTGGTTACGCGCCCGATCCGATGTTGGGCGCATTGTCGCGTTATCGGCTGCGAACCAATCCCGTCGGTTTCCATGGAAATCTGGCCTGGCTGGCCTCGACCACCGCCGACTTCGACTGGCGGCAGATTCCGCATTTTGTGGAATACGTCGAGGGGGCCCGCGAGCAGGCCGTGCGCCACGGTTATAATTTGGCCATCCTCGATCTGACGGAGGCGGAAGGCTCCTGGCGGCGGGTCGGCGATGTCGCTATCGCCCGCGGCGTTCATGGTCTGCTGCTTTGTCCGCAACCGTATCCCGATGCCAGCATTTCCGGTCTGCATTGGGACAAGTTCTCCGTCGTTACTTTTGGATACAGCCTCAAGAATCCCGATCTGCATTCGGTCGCGCCGGCCCATTATCAGGCGACGCTTGATACAATGGAGCGGCTCCACGCCCTGGGTTATCGGAGAATCGGATTTGCCACGATTCGCAGTCACGACCAGCGCACGAATCATAACTTTCTCGCGGGCTATCTCGCGGTCAGGACGCTTCTCGGGCTTCCCGAGATTCCGCCCTATTTGGGTGAACACTGGTGGACCGAGGAAGCGTTGCGTGACTGGATTTCGAATCAGTGGCTGGATGCGGTTCTTACCTGCGATGTGCGGTTCAATCGTTGCATTGAACAGTGGCGTCTGCCTGTGCCGCATCGTCTTGGTGTCGCCTGCCCGATGTTGCCTTCTGCCAGCAGCGGGCTGACCGGGATGCTGGAGGACAACCGGCGCATCGGTGCGGCCGCCGTGAATATGCTCGTCGCGATGATCCAGCGTAATGAGCGTGGCGTGCCCGGACATCCGCAACGTCTTCTCATTCCGGGTTCGTGGCATCAGGGGACGACCCTGCGCAGGATTTCTCCTCCTGTCCGGGTCACTTAATTTATCAAGTAACGCGGCGGTTGTTACTCGCGGATATTCGGGCGCAAGATGACGTCATGCCCGCTATCCCGCTTGTCGAAGACTATTGCCCGCCGCGACCTTCGGTTCACGCCGCGACATCGCGCATCCTCTTTGCCTTGGATCGCAGTGAGTGGGAACGGTTTTTTCCAAAAGGAGCCGCGGGCCTCGCGGCCAGTGGCCGGGCGGACTATTGCGATGTCGGGACACTGGCGGAGGCCGCTGTCTGGCGGGAGCAAATCTTGCGTATCCGTCCAAGCATTATCGTCAGCGCATGGCGCACGCCCGCCATCACGGACGAACTGACGCGCGCCGCAGGGGGACCCGTTGACTACGTTTGTCACGTCGCCGGTTCGGTGCGCCAACTCGTGACACGCGCCCAGATCGAAGCCGGTTTGATCGTCAGCAACTGGGGTTCGCTCGTCGCTCCGATCGTGGCGGAACACACCTTGCTTCTCGTGCTCGCCGGACTGCGCAATTTGCCTGCGTGGCGTGGCGTTCTTGGCTGGCCCGATCATCTGCGCCGCGAACGACTCACGACGCGTTGCCTGCGTGGCAAGCGCGTTGCCATCCATGGTTTCGGCGCGATTGCACGCGAACTCATCGCGCTATTGAACCCGTTTGGCGTGTCGATCCACGCCTACTCGTCCGGCGTGCCCCTTTCCTTCATGCAAGAATACGGCGTGCACGCGGCGTCCTCGCTCGAAGGGCTTTGCGCTGGGGCCGACGTGTTTGTCACCTGCGAAGCTCTCACGCCTGCCACGCACGGCGTGATCGACGCAAAGGTTCTTGCCCGGCTGCCGGAGGGCGCGGTTTTCGTCAACGTGGGCCGCGGTCGGCTGGTGGACGAACATGCGCTCCTGCGCATTGCTCGCGAAAAACACCTGCGCGTCGCCAGCGACGTATTTGTTAACGAACCCATTGCGCCGGACTCCCCTTTTGTCGGCCTGCCCGATGCGCTGATTTCGCCTCACATCGGCGGTCCGACCGACGACTTGTATCCAATGTGTGGTGACTACGCTCTCGCCAACGTGAACCGCCATCTGGCGGGACAAGCGATTGAGTCGCTGGTGACTCTCACCGCCTACGATCGCTCAACCTAACCCCCCCCCCCCCCGCTGCCAACAACAATACACCAAACGTTGTCATTATTTTTCAACTACACGCTCAAACATCAGCCACCGATCCATAATCAACTCACCATCAACCACCACCCGACATGAAAGCACAAAAACTCCTCCCGCCTGCCCTCCTGCCTCTGCTCCTCATCGCCTCGGCGATTTGCCTCTCCGCAACCACTTATCAGTGGAATAATGATGCCACCTCCTCCAACTGGAGCACTGTCACCAATTGGTCACCAAACGGCACGCCCGGCGAAGGCGACACCATCAGTACGCCGATCAAAGCTGGTGCTGCCTTAGTCAATGTAGATGTGTCCGTTCATGGCATGGACATTGGCTCTGGATGGACACTTCGTGGCACTGGTGGGACGGAGAAAACACTGACAATTGGTGAAGGCGGGTTGATCAAATCTGGTTCGGGCACGCTGCTCATCCGGAATGATGGTTCCGCTTCAAGCATCACCTTCAACGTCATCACCAGTTCCATCACCGTGAGCGATGGCTCCCTCTCTTTCGGTTCTGGCACCAACCCGCTTTCCTCCCTGAACGTCTCAGGCACAACGACCGTCGGTGCCTCCGGAACGCTCCCCCTATACGTTCTCGATGCTAATCTGGCGGGCGGATTGGAGAATGACGGTGTTGTCGGACTTAACGCGGGCCCCGACGCCAGCACAACCGTGCTCACCGTCGGCGGCATCACGGGCAGCGGTGAGATTCGTGTAGGCTCTGCCGCCAGCACAAGAAAGTCCACGCTCATCGTCTCCCTCGCTGCGGGGGAAAAAACATTCGCCGGAAAAATCATAAATGGCGGCACCGGCACCACGCTCACTCTGGAGAAAAATGGCGCAGGCACCCAAATCCTCTCCGGCAATACTAACACCTACAGCGGCGGCACAACCATCGACAAAGGCTCGCTTCTCGTTGCCAACACCAGCGGCAGCGGAGTCGGCACCGGCGCGGTTGCGGTGAAAAACGACGCCACCTTTGGCGGCACCGGAATCGTCGCCCTTGCAGCAGGCAACGCGATCACAGTCGAGTCCGGCGGCACCTTGCTCGGCGGCGATGGCGCCTCGCTCACAGGCGTTCTCACCATTGCCAACGACGTCACACTCCAGACCGGTTCCACAATCCGCCTGACCTTTGGAGCCGGAGGCACCCACTCGTCCATCGCCCGCACCGGCGGCACTTGGAACTTTGCCAACGACCAGTCCATCTTCTTCGACAACATCAACGACGGCGCGCAAACCGGAGTCGTTTATACCGGCATCATCACCGGCCTTGCCGCCGATCCCGGTGTATCCGGTTGGACGATTGCCAACGCTGGCTGGACAGGCATTTTCTCTTACGCCAACGGTTCGGTCAGCGTCGTGTTGAGCACCGCCATTCCCGAGCCAGCTTCCATTGCAACCCTTCTCGCCGCCGCCGCCGTGCTTGCCACATGCTGCATCTGCCGCCGCCGCCGCCACTCCATCCGTTAAACAAGCAACTCATCATCCCCTCCCCCCCCCCCCCCGCGTCATGTTGCACCCCACTTCACGCTCCATTCGAGGATTCACACTGATCGAATTACTCACGGTCGTCGCCATCATCGGCATCCTCAGCGCCATCCTGCTGGTGACGCTCGGCAAGGCGCGCTCCATGGCGGATCGCGCCTCCACGACCGCCAGCCTTCGCTCCACCGGACTCGCCATCGCAGCCTACTCGATGGACGACCGCCAAGGCCGTCTTCCCGGCAATCTCAACATCGGCCAGCATCCATATTACTCCACAAACACCACGACAAAATACCTCAGTAAACACCTCTATCGCTATTTCAGTGATCCCGAACCGACTGCCACACCCCGCCTCTCCTCCGGCCTCGGCAACCGAGCCTACGAACGTCAACGCACGGCACTGAACATGGGCTTCGACACGGTTGCTTACATGGTTCCCACACAAATCGGCGTCGGCACGAACAAGTATGATTATCCCTTCGGTGATCCCAACAAAACTGAGATCAACTCCATGCCGATGTCACAACTTACCCACTACAACCCAAGTCAAAACTGGGCATTGACGGAGGCCGACAAAAAGAACCGCACAGGCAATACCTACCTCCCCGAACCTTCACTCGGAAACATTCGCATGACACTCTACTTCGACTGGCACGTCGCCCCCGTGAAAGTGCAATAACCCATCAATTTTCTCGCGCTCCCCTCCCCCCCCCCCCCCTCTCCCGCACGAACGTATCCATTTTCTTATTACGACATGTCAACTCTCCGCTTGTATTCACTATTCATGACAGCAGGCATTTTTCTGACTACGCTTTCTGCGATAGCAGCCCCTTCCGCCAAAGAAAACCTCGCTGCCCTGCACCTTGGCGAATTCGCGCTCTCGCCGGACAAAATCGGCGTCCACCCACGCCTCTTCACCGACGCCGCCAAAATCGAAGCCGCCAAAAAACAGCACCGCGACGATCCGACGTTTTTTGCCCCTTACCTGCCCACCCCCCCCTTCGGCAAAGTGCTTTTGGATACGGCCACCCTGCCGCGCCAACAGCAGATTATTTTCGACCTCTGCCACGTCGCCGCCGCCTGGCGCGTCACTGGTGACGAAGCCCTGCGCAAACACCTGCTGCAAGACTGGGCACCCGCGCTCGAAAACTACCAAACCATCGTCACCAAGAACCTCGGAGGCGGTCAGGGACTCACCGCCGGGCACGTCCTCCTCGGACTCGCCTTTGCCTACGACACCCTGCACGGCGCCTTCGATCCCGACTTCGAAGCCCTCCTGCGCAAAACCCTCATTGCCCAAGCCGCGCAACTTCACGCGGACCTCATCTGGCGCACGAGTTTTTCCTACGAACAAAACCACCTCATCATCCCCGTATGCGGCCTCGCCACCGCCGCGCTCGCCGTCGCGGACGAACACCCGGCGGCGCGCGACTGGGGCGTGTTTTCCCAAAACCTCGCCAAGCGCTGCCTCGCCGCCATTGCGCACGACGGCTGGTTTTTTGAAGGCACCTCCTACTGGAGCTACACCATGCAATTCCCCGCCGCCTACGCGCTCGCCCTCAAAGAGTCCACCGGACGCGACCTCTTTACCGAGCCCCCCTTTCGCGACGCCGCCCTGTTTCTCGCCCACATGTTTCTGCCCAATCCGCGCTTCGTTTTTGATTTCGGCGACTGGGGCCCCCGCACCAACGGCGACGGCGTCACTGCCCAAAAAGGCTACGAACTCCCCTGGCACACCCTCAAAAGCGGCGTGAAACACTTCCCCGTCATGGCGATCTTGCAGAGCACGCAAGACCCCTTTCTCGCCGCCTTCATTGCCCGCCAGAAAAAAGCGCGCGCCGACATCAACATCCCCATCGACTCCGCCTTCAGCATTCTCTGGCAGGAAAAACCCTTTCCCGCCGACGCCGAGCAAGGCTACACCACGCGCCCGCCGTATCATTATTTCAATGACATGGACATCCTTCACTGGCGCTCCGACTGGTCCGATCCCGACGCCACCGCCCTCGCATTCAAATCCGGTCCCCCCGCCGGACACCGCGTCGGGGAACTCCTCCCCAATCACCCCGAATGGAAACCCTCGCTCGGCCACGCGCACCCCGACGCCGGCTCCTTCCTCCTCTTTGCCAAAGGCGTTTTTCTTGCCAACGACACCGGCTACACCGGCAAAAAAGAAACCGCCGATCACAACTCCATTCTCATCGACGGCGTTGGTCAGGCACGTGGCGGCACGCCCTGGGGAACCTTCCCGATAAAAAACTACCCCAAATACAACAAAATCCAACTTCGTGATACATGGCTCACCCCGCGCGTAGCCGCCGCCACCGCGGTTTTTGCCGATGCCTACGACGTGCCGGATTTTGCGATGGAGCGCGTCAACCGCCACCTCATGCTCATTCAAGGACGCTTCCTCGTCATCCTCGACGACCTTCGCTCCGCCAAACCGCACACCTACCAATTCCGCCTCCACGGAGACCGCGAGCCAGTCGCCCTCGACGAACGCCGCGTGCTCTTCCAAAACGGTCCCGCGCAACTCGTGCTCCACTCGCTGGGGACCGTCGCCAAACGCACCATTGCCCCCACCATCGTCGAAACGGAACTCTACCCGCAAAAACCATCACGTCCACAACGTCGCGGCTTTCACATTGCCCTCGATTCGCCCAAGACGGAAAACCATCTCTTTGTCACCGCCGCCTGCATACAGAGCGGTAGTGAATCTCCCGATACCTTCACTGCCGTGCAGGAATCCCCCGGACGCCTGCGCCTTTCAGACGGAAAACAAACCTGTGTGGTCTGGCTCGGCGAATCCGCCGGACTCGAAGGGAGCTTCGCATATGCGCTGTTGGATTCCCATGGCGTCCCCGTCACTGTCGGACTGAACGGAAAAAATCTGTCTGACGATCGCCTGTCCATTCGGATGGAAACTTCAGGTGCGGCCGAATTTACTCTGGACCAATCCGGCGTATGGAAGCCGGTTACGGACGGGCAATCCGCTGGAGTCATCCAGACAAGATGAGTCGGATTGCGTCATTAGAGCATTTACAATTGAGATGTAGCCGTCGCCCTAACGGTAGGGAGGCCTTTGTGCCCTCTGTCGAGGGCAGCCCTTCGGGCCATCGTCTTCGGCGATGCCATCTCCGCGCTGCTGCGCTCCGTCCGAGGCCTCCGAAACCACGCTCCATCTACCTATGAATTTCGCATCTTCACACTACGCACGGCGGAGGCCTCGGAGAGGCCTCCCTACCAGGTATCAAATGGCTACAGCTTAAATGAAATTGCTCTAAAACATCCTGCAGGCGCGAATCGTGCGGGATCTCCAGGCGCATTCTTAGGCGACGGGCGATGAGGGATTTGGAGAACATCCGTTGCCTACGGTTGCAGGACGGCGCCGAGTCCGCGGAGGAGACGGGTGTTTTGCTCTGTAGTGCCTACGGTGATACGTATCCAGTCGGGCAGGCCGTAGCCGGCGACGGGACGAACGATCACGCCCCGGCTCTGGAGTTCGGCAAAGACACGGGCGCCGTGACCGGTCTTCGCAAGGATGAAATTGGCGTGGCTGGGCACGGTTTCGATGCCGAGTTCGCGCAGTCCGGCGGCGATTTGCGCGAGGCCGGCGCGGTTGCTGGCGAGGCTGCGGGTCACGAAATCGTGGTCGTCGAGCGCGGCTTCGGCGGCGGCGAGCCCGATGGCGTTGACGTTGAAGGGCTGGCGCACGCGGTTGAGCAGCGAGGCGAGTTCGGCGCTGCAATAACCGTAGCCCACACGCAGCGAGGCGAGGCCGTAGATTTTGGAAAAGGTGCGCAGTCCAATGACGTGACGGCCTTCGGCAATGAGGGGGCGGAGGTCGGCCACGTAATCGCCTTCGAGAAATTCGGCGTAGGCTTCGTCGAGCACGAGGACGACGTGGGGGGGGAGGGCGCGGGCAAAGGCGAGCAGGTCAGCGGCGGGGGTGGCGGTGCCGGTGGGGTTGTTGGGGCTGGCCACAAAGACGAGCTTCGTGCGCGGGGTGATCGCGGCGGCGAGCGCGGGGAGGTCGTGGGTGTGGTTGACGAGGGGAACTTCCACGGGGCGCGCGCCAAAGAGGAGGGCAACGAGTTTGTAAACGATGAAGGCGGGGTTGCCCATGACGACTTCATCGCCGGGGCGGAGAAAGAGGTGCCCAAGAAGTTCGAGGAGTTCGTTGGAGCCGTTGCCGACGACAAACTGGGCGGGCGGCAGTCCGTGGCGGGCGGAGAGTTTGTTGCGGAGGGAGATGCAGCCGCCGTCGGGGTAGAGTTCGGCGTGCCGGAGGGCGGCGGTGGCGGCGGCGACGGCGCGGGGCGAGGGGCCGAGGGCGTTTTCGTTGGAGGCGAGTTTGATGATGGTCGCCGGGTCGAGGCCGAGTTCGCGGGCGACGTCTTCTATGGGTTTTCCGGGTTCGTAGGTGGGTTGGGTGAGGACGGTCGGATTGACGAGGTCGGTGAGTTTCATGTGCGGGGAGAATGGAAGAGGGGGAGGCGGGGGGATGGGAAGAAGGAAAGCGAGGGGGGGGGTTGGCTTGACGCGATGTGTGAGGCGTTAATCGTGCGGGGCATGGTTTTGTTTTTTCGATGTGTTGCCTCGCTGGTGCTGGTGTGCGGGTTGCTGCTGCCGTTGGACGGACGGGGGCAGGGGGCGGGGTTTGATACGGGGATGGGAATCGAGCGTTTGGCGGAGGTGATGCCGGAGGTCGGGCAGCCGGTGTGGTTGCGGCTGCGCGGGATGCATTCGTCGCCGGTGGCTGTGGAACTGGCACCGGCGCGGGAGGCGCGGCGGGCGGCGCTGGCGGAGTTGCAGGCGAAGGGCTACCGGCTGGTGGCGTTTGTGCGCTGGGGAAACAAGTCGTGGGCGGAGGGGGTGCGGGAAGAGGGCAGGGGGCCGCGGACGCCGGTGGATTTGCGGGAGGTTTTTGCGCGGTGCCAGAGGCTGGCGGCGGCTTACGGGGATCGGATTGATTTTTGGGAGATCGAGAACGAGCCCGATATCGGGTTTCTCGCGGAGAATGCGGAGACTTATGCGGCGTTTTTCAAGGCGGCTGCGCTGGGCGTGCGCAGCGGGTTGCGAGAGATCGGGGTGAGCGAGGGACGGGTGGTCATGGCTCCGATGGCGCTGCCGCCGGGTCCGTATTTCCAGCGGTTGCTCGACTGCGATGTGCTGAGCTACACGGATGCGTTTAACTACCATTACTACGGTTACGCGGAGGATTTTGCAGGGGTTTACCGGCAGTTTGAGGCGGCGGTTTCCCGGAAAGTTGAAAAGCTGAAATCTGAAAATCTGAAATTAGTTGGCGCGTGGGACTGGCAGGGACGTCCGGCGGGGCCGTGGGGGAAAGGGCTGAAGGCTGAAGGGCTGAAGGCTGAAAGAGCAGATCATTCCAAGCAACTGCCGGTGTTGTTGACCGAATATGGTTACGGGTTGCTCGATCAGGTGCAGCGGAATTCGGTCGAGGGGCGGGTGCGCCAGTGGGCTTGGTTTCGTGAGGTGGAGCGGCAGGTGCGGGTGCTTAAAATCGAGGGGCCGATGGCGTTTTACCTCATGCCTTATTATGAGCGGGGAATAAATGAGTTTGGGCTTTGGATGCGGGGGGGGGATGGCGTGGCGTTTGTTCCGAGGGATTTCGGGGCGACCAAGGCGGAGCCGTGGATGCGTCGGATCGGGGCGCGCACGGAGGCGATGGTGGCATCACCGGCGCTGGCCTGGCTTTGGGAGCGGGCGTTGGATCGGGGGCGGGGTCGGGATTGGCAACAAAAGCGCGGGTCGTCGCGGTCGTGGGTGGTGACGGCGTCGGCGTCAGAAGCGGCTTCGCCGATGGTGATCGACTTCGTGCCGTCGGCGGGCGGTGGTTTGACTCAGGTCAAGGACTTTGGCGGCTATCTGGTGCAGGAGTCGGCGGCGCATGGCGCGGAAGGGGAGGGGGGGGGAGGAGGGGCGTTTCGCGGCGAGGGCAGGCTGGTGGTTTACAATTTTAGCGATCGACCGGTGTGGGGTGAGTTGCGGTTGCCGGAGGAGTTGCGCGTAGTGGGCGGGGGGGGGGGGGCGCGAAGTGGGGCGGGACGGGTGGTGTCGGTATTGCTGGCGTCGGGCGAACGGCGCGAGATCGCGGTCGAGGTCATGATAACGCGGCGTGATTTTGCGGGGCGCGAGGTCGAGGTGGTGTTTTGGGAAAAGCTAAAAACTGAAAAGCTAAAAGCTGAAATTCAGGCGGCGAATCCGGGTTCGGATGCGGGCGTGGCGCGGTGGCGGACGACGTTGTATCCGAATCCTTCAAAAATGGCGTGGGTGACGCGGATGGATTTTGCGTTTGGCAAGGCGGAGGCGGACGAGGCACGGGCGCGGTTGCTGGTGCGTCCGCTGGCCGTGGGGGAGCCGGTCATGAGGCCGCAGCCAGACGCGGGCGCGGGCGGGGGGCGTTGGCTGACGACGGACGGCGTGCGGGTCGAGGAGGTCACGGATGATGCGGATGGGTCGATCGTGTGGCGTTTCCATGTGGAAAAATTTCCGCCCAATCCGGTGCGCCCGGCGATGGTCGAGTTGCCGCTGCCGCGCGAGGTGCCTTTTGGTGACGATGATCTGGTGGCGTTCAATTACCGGCGGGTGGTTCCGGGGTCCGAGGCGGGGGTGCCTGCGGCGGCGCGTTTGCGTCCCGACGATTCCGATTCGCGAATGAGGCCCGTGTCGGGAGAATTTGGTGACATGATGGAGATGTATTTCCGGACGGAGAACGGGAATCTGTTTTCGTCCGCGTTTCGGCTGACGGTGAGGCCGGAATGGAAAAGCTGCGTGCTGCCGAAGCGGGCGTTGACCCCGGCGTTTTGGGGACGCTCGGAACTGCCTTGGCGCTTTGCGGACAACCGGCCGGTGTCGTTGGTGTTTTTCCTGCGTCCCACGAGTCTGCCCGCGGTGTTCGAAGTGCGTCACGCGGAGTTGGGCCGGTGGATGCTGGCGGCTGGGGCGCGGTAGCACTTGGGGGGGGGATGGATTGGATACAAAATCAGGCGTTTGCCGGACTGGGCGGTTCGAGGCGATGCTGGTAACATCTTGCTGTTTTGTTTTTTGAATTTCCGCCTGACCTGGTGCTGGTCACTGGGCCTCGTCGGATAACAGCATGGGAAATGCGATGAGTCAGGTTGGGGCGGTTTTACATGTTTTCCCCGCAACAAACCGGCTTTTCGCCAGCGTAAGCAAACGCCCTTGCAACCGCCCGTTTCGCAGGAAACTGCGAGGCGGGCGGTTTTGTTTTTGGTATAGCTTGGCTGCGCTCACACGAAGACACGCAGGCACGAAGAAAAAACGGCAGGCTGACGGCTTCGTGCTTTCATGTGAGCTCATGAGAAAACCAAACGCACCGTCTTTGGGGATAATGTCCACGCCTGCCCGCAATTTGGCGGCGGGCTCAGGCCAAACGACGCCAAAAGGCAAAAACGAGACCGGCAATCGCGACGAGAACGACACAGGTGGACGGCTCGGGAATGCTGGGCGTCTCCAGCGTGGCCGTGAGCACAAAGTTATCGATGCTCAGGGCTTGTTCAATACCGCCGATGTCGCGATCCACCCAGCGCAGCCAGAAGGTTTGCCCGTTGGCAATGGCCAGGCCGGTAATGCTGGAAGAAATGATCTTCGAGTAGTCCGGAGTGGTGATTTTGTCGTTTCCGACATAGGCGAAATTATTGGTGCCAACTTGGAGAGCGTTTCCATCAAGGGCATTGTGATCCACCCAAGTGGCGGCAGTATCCGCGAGCGAAGTCGCATCCAGCGAGTATTGGAAATCGAAACCATCCCCGGTTCCCGGATTAGCCTGCCATTGCTGGAGAAGATAGCTGATGTCGAGGGCGGTAATGGTCTTCCCTGTGTTGTTGGTAAAGGATACGCCAATAGCGGTAAAACCGGTGTTGGACGCTGTGGTATCGGAGCCGCCTTTGTTGGTGTAGCGGATGGTTCCCAACGCGCCATCCGATCCGCCGGAACGGAACAGGTAAAGCGCATAGGTGCTGTTGCGATAGCCGTCCTGACCTTCTCCGGTAGTTGACCTGGCCAGTGTCGGTGCGACTCCGTTGACGAAGGCATGCCAGTTGGCAATGGTCGTACCGTTTGCCCAATTATTGTTTGCAGCCGTGGCAATGGAGACACCCGGATTTTCCGCCTCTGAAAAATTCTGCGTGTAGCCGCCCGTTCCCGTCAGGGAGACTTGAGCGCGCATGATGCTGAACCCTGCGGCGAGTGTGGATAAAAGTGCGACGAGAACACGAGTGGAGCGTGCGGATTTATTGGCGATTAAGTTCATGGATGGTATTTGTTGGAGTTGACGGACAAGTAGCCCAAACCGGTCGCGATCCTCCGTCTTGCTGACACAGGCGCAATCGCTGCGACATTTATACAAATGAATGCGTCAGGCCACGCGTGGAAACAGGCACGGCTCCGGGCTCTTCAACTGTATAAACGCAAAAGCTGTCGCGGCACGGGATCGGCACGCCTTTCCTTGATCCATGCGTATCCTGTTATCCGCGACACTTGTCACCGTTCTCGCTTGCCTGCCCGTTTCCAATGTCTCTGGCGAATCCAGCCATGCGGAGCCCTTCGTCCCGGAAGTGAGATTGTCCGATGGCACTCCCGCCGGAGAGGCAACCATCGTGGCGGCGGGACTGGATGCTTTTGGCGCGACGCGGGATTCGCCTCACGCGAAACGTGAGCGCGTGAGTGTGTCGGGACAGCCTTTTGGGAATGCGTGGCGGGTCGCCGTTCTGGAAAAACCGGAGCGTCCGCCGCACGTGCAGTTGCGCGCCGTGCTGCCGAAGGCAGTAAAAAAAACGGATGCCCTTTACGTGACATTCTGGTTGCGGGCGGTCGGGCCTGGCGAGGCGGCGGTCGAGTTGTTGTTCGAACAATCCGGACCGCCGTATTTGAAAAGCGCAGTGCTGCCGGTAAAGGCGGGCAAGGACTGGAAGCGCGTAGAACTGGCCTTCAACCCCAAGGCCGATTACGCGGCGGGAGACTCTCAGGTGGCGTTGCGGCTTGGCTACGGGAAGCAAGTGGTGGAGGTAGGCGGTTTTACCGTGCTCAATTTTGGAGATCGGGTGTCGTTTCGCCGGCTCCCGGCTCCACAACTCGGTCGCGAGGCGGAAGAGGCCGCAGCCAGGGCGAAGCCAAGTGTGTTGCCGCCGCAGGATCTTGGCCGGATCGCTGAAATCGCCGGATGGATGAGGGAGGTGGAAGCGAAAAGCGGCAGCCCGGTGTTTTACACGCCTCCGTTTTCGAATCGTGTTTTTTGGGATGAGATCGCGCGTCAGCGTCCGGCGCGGGAACTGTTTGAGGCGGCGGAGCGCGAGTCCGCTTTGCCGGTTCCGGAATTGACGGAGGCACTCTTCGACGAATTCAGGAAATCAGGGCAACGCGACTCTTACGAAAAACCGTTCGCGGCTCGGACGGAGCGCCTCGGGTATTTTTTGTTTGCCGAAGGCTGGGCCAATGACGGCCGGTATCTCCCGGCGCTGGAACGTGAACTGGCCGCAATTTTAGAGGAGCCGACGTGGTGCGCACCAGCCCACGCCATCAATCGCAAGGACTGGAATGATGCGCGGGATTTTGTCGATCTGGCCGCGGCGGCGCGGGCGTGGAACCTGGCGACGGTGGACTTTCTGCTTGGCCCGCGTCTGGCTCCCGCCACGCGGGCGCGGATTCGCCATGAAGTGAGGGAGAGAGTGTTTGCCTCTTACCTCGAACGCATCCGCAAGGGGAACCGGCTTGGTTTCTGGTGGATGGGCGCGACCAACAACTGGGTGGCGGTCTGCCATGCCGGGGTGCTGGGGGCGGCGCTTCTTCTTGAGGAGGACGCGGCGGCGCGCGCCGAGTTCGCGGCGGCGTTCGAGGCTTGCACGCCTACCTTCATCGCGGGGTTTGGTGAGGATGGATTCTGCCATGAGGGGATCGGCTACTGGACGTATGGCTATGGACATTACACAATGGCGGCGGAGTTGCTCCGCCTAAACACGGGGGACCACGTCGATTTGCTGGCGGGCGGCAAGCAGCGGTTGATCGGCACGTTAGACGTCCGGTGGCGGGTGGCCCCCGGAGTGTATCCATATTTTGGTGACGTGGGCCGGCAGGCGGGCGCACCATCCTGGTTGCATGATTTCGCGACGTTGCGCTATCGCGACAGGGGAGGAATCACGGGGCCAGTGATGACGGGCATGATGGTGTCGCAGCATGGACTGGGAGCGCATCTTTACGTGACGTCGTTCGACGTCGCGCTGCCTCGTCCAGCGTCTGGAAGCGCGGAGGCGGCGGCGTTGCGGGCGGAGCAGCCTGGCTTGCGCGGATGGTTTCCCGATGGAGGCGCGCTCGTGGTGCGGCGGAGCGCGGCATTGAAGTCTGCGGGGCTTTCAGCTGCGTTCAAGGGCGGCCACAACGGTCAGCCGCACAATCATAACGATTTAGGGTCGTTCATGGTCGTTTGCGATGGCGATGTGGTGGTTAACGAACTCGGCAGCGATGTGTACGTGCGCGATACGTTTGGCCCCAAGCGTTACACGAGCGGGTTGATGAATTCGCTTGGGCATCCAGTGCCGCGTGTGGCGGGTCGTCTCCAGCTCACAGGGAAGGAAGCGCGGGCGGTGACGGTGCGCACGGAGTTTGCCGCCGATGACAATGGGCGCGATGTATGGGTAATCGACCTGACGAGCGCCTATGAGGTGGCGAAACTGGAGCGGTTGACGCGGACGTTTATTTTTGAACGTGCGGAGGGAGGTCGGCTGGAGATCGTGGATCGGGTGAAATTTCGAGATGGAGCGGAGGCACAGGCTTTCGAGAGCGCATTGATCCTGCGTCATTCACAACGAACGGAACATCTGGGTAAGGAGGGGGTGCGAGTATGGGGGGAGCGCGCGGCGGTGGATGTCACATGGAGCGCAGGCGACAGGAAACTGGTTGCCCTCGAGGAACCAGTCCATGGCATCGTGCCAGACCAGCCAGCGATTGGCCGGCGCCTGGGCATCGCATTTTCCGAACCCGTAATTGAAGGGGAAATACGGATGATCTTCGTGCCTGCGATGTAGGGGGCGAAGCCTGATTATCGGGCTACCCGACAGGCGGGGGAGCGGAAACCGGGAGGTGCCGCAGGGTCTCTCCATCGGACCAGATACCTTCGACGAGCAGGCAGGATTGTTGCCGGGGGACGCCGGTCTCGAAGCGGTGAATCATGTCCACGACAAACTCCACGGCCTTGGCTCCGATGCCCCGAGGATTTTCGGAAAGGCCGGAGAGGGGAGCGTTGGTTTCGGCAAGGGAGAGTGACGCAAAACCGGTGTCATGCGGGACGGATACACCGGCTTCCTTCAGCCAGTCGTCAATGCGCAGCCACAGGGAAATAACGACATCGGGATGGTGGCGGCGAAACCAGCGCATGAATTGGTCGCGGGAGAGTTGCGGCTTGATAAGCGGGGGAACTTGCCGGGCGGCGGGGAGGCGGCGTTGTTCGCTCCAAAAGGCTGCTGACCAGTTGTGATCGGAGCGTTCGTCGCTTTCTTCCATGAGCGCGAGCCCAGGACGGCGGTAGCCGAGGGCGAGGAGTTTTCTGAAGAGGGTTTCCATAGCGCGAAACTGGTGCCAAGTGACGAGGTGGAGCCGAGGTTCGACGAGGCTATAGCCAATGGCGATGGCGGAAAAATGTTCGAAGGGAAAGTCGATGCGGGTGTTGGGTTCGGGCTGGGGAGCGACGAGGATGCCGGGGATGTTGCGGGCGCGGAGGATGGCGGCCAGCCGGGTGCTGTTCATATCGGACGCGTGCAGACAGTGATCTTCAAGGCGGTATCCGAGTTCGGTGGCGCGGGTCAGGGCACCTTCGTGGTAGGCGGTAAAAACGGGAGAACGTTTCCATGTGCGGCCATCGGCGTCGTTGGAGAGCCATGCGAGGGTGGCGCGGTGTTCGGGAGGGCGGATGCGTTTACGATAGGAGGATAGGCCGGAGAGATAGGGGTCGGGGGTGTAGCCGAGTTTCCCTGCCGCTTCATGGACAAGCGCAATTGTTTCCGGTTTGATGGCGGGATGGTGGCGCAGCGCGAGCGAGACGGTAGCTTGGGTGACGCCTGCCGCGCGGGCGATGTCCTTTTGGGTCGGGCGATTGCTGCTGGAGGCATCCACACTACAGAGGATGGTGCTTCAACAATGTCAGGCAAGCACCCCGATGAAACCAGACTGAAACTTATTCGAGAATTTTCCAGAGGAGGGGAACCACTCCGTCTTTTTTCTCGAATGCGGCCAAAGGCAACCGAGCCGTATGACCATCAAAGAAAACGAGGTTCGCTTTGTCACCGTGCCGGTAGGCAATGGTCTGGCCTTCGTATTTTTCCTCGCCGCTCCAGAGTGAGCCCTTCACGAGAACCTGCCAGTCGAGCGCATCCACAAAAGCCATCGTTTGAGAAGGACGAGCCACCGTGCTCATGGTACCTCCGCGCACATAACCGGGCACGCCATCCCCCTGACCGCGAAAATTCTCAACGTTGGCACCGTAGGTGTAGTCGTTGGGGTTGCCTCTGGAGAGAGCGGTGGGGCAGTGAAGAGCTTTGGAAAGCAAATCCTTGGTTCCGTTTCCTGAGCGAGTTTTCGGAAAATAAGCCAGAAAATCCGAATTTTCGTACCAGAGGACGCGTGTTGTCCCCGTGCTGGAATCATTCATTAGAACGGGAACATAACTTCCCCGGTGATCGTTGGCGTAGCTGATGCTGGCCAACTGAATCTGGCGAAGGTTGCTGGCACATTGGACGGCGCGGGCAGATTCGCGGACTTTGCCGACAGTCGGAATCAGAATCGCCGTCAAGATGCCGATGATGGCGATAACCGTGAGCAATTCGATCAACGTGAAGGCAGTCCGAAAATCTTTACGAAACAAACGGGGTTTCATCAACGGACGCTTTCAGGCCAAAACCCCCGGCAGGCAAGTCCTCCTGCATTCATACAAATAAACGTTATCGTCGCGCTCCGCGGCGTGCGTCCGGCGACGGGGATGGGGACGGGGACGTTCCATTCGGGGTTCTTCATGGAAAAAAAGGCCCGCATCTTGGTGGATGCGGGGCTTTGATTTTTTCGGATGGGCGGCGCGGTGCGCCGTCTGGCGGGTCGGGAGACCCGCCCTCCGATGATATTACGCCTTGGCGGGGGTGAGGCGTTCGAGGAGGAGGTCGAGGACTTTTTCGGAGGACTGGGTGATTACTGTGCCGGGGCCAAAGATGGCGGCGGCTCCGTTCTTGAAGAGATAATCGTAGTCCTGCGCTGGGATCACTCCGCCGCAAACCAAGAGGATGTCTTCGCGGCCTAGTTTTTTGAGTTCGTCGCGGAGTTGCGGGAGGAGGGTTTTGTGTCCGGCGGCCAGCGAGCTCATGGCTACGGCGTGAACGTCGTTCTCCACGGCTTGCTTGGCGGCTTCGGCGGGCGTCTGGAAGAGCGCGCCGATGTCGATGTCGAAGCCGAGGTCGGCCATCGCAGTCGCAACAACCTTGGCGCCGCGGTCGTGGCCGTCTTGTCCGAGTTTGGCAATGAGGAGGCGGGGGCGACGGCCTTCGAGTTTTTCGAACTTGGCGATTTTTTGTTTGATGGAGTCCACGGTTTTGCTGTTGCCGAATTCTTTGCCGTATACGCCCGAAATGGAGCGGATTTGGGCTTGGTAGCGTCCAAAGTGGGTTTCAAGGGCGCTGGAGATTTCTCCGAGGGAGGCGCGGGCTTTGGCGGCAGCAACGGCGAGTTCGAGGAGGTTGCCTTTGCCGGTCTTGGCGCATTCGGAGAGGGCGGCGAGGGCGGCAGTGCAGGCGGCGTTGTCGCGTTCGGCTCGGAGTTGTTTGAGGCGTTTGATCTGGGATTCGCGGACGGCGGTGTTGTCCACTTCGAGGATGTCGAGGGCGTCTTCGTGCGCGAGGCGGTGTTTGTTGAGGCCAACAATGGTTTCTTTGCCGGAGTCGATTTTGGCCTGGCGGCGGGCGCTGGCTTCTTCGATGCGGAGTTTGGGTATGCCGGCTTCAATGGCTTTGGTCATGCCGCCCATTTTTTCGACTTCGTCGAGGTGAACGCGGGCTTTTTGGAGGAGTTCTTCGGTGAGGCGTTCAACGTAGTAGCTGCCTGCCCAGGGGTCGACGACGTTGCAGACGCCGGTTTCTTGCTGGAGGTGGAGTTGGGTGTTGCGCGCGATGCGGGCGGAGAAGTCCGTGGGCAGGGCGATGGCTTCGTCGAGGGCGTTGGTGTGGAGGGACTGGGTGTGGCCGCAAACGGAGGCGAGGGCTTCGAGGCAGGTGCGGGCGACGTTGTTGAAGGGGTCTTGTTCGGTGAGCGACCAGCCGGAGGTTTGCGAGTGGGTGCGGAGGGCGCGGGATTTGGGGTTTTTCGGGTTGAAGCGTCCCACGATTTCGGACCAGAGGGTGCGGGCGGCACGCATTTTGGCGACTTCCATGAAGTAGTTTTTGCCGATGGCCCAGAAGAAGGAGAGGCGGGGGGCAAAGGCGTCGATGTCAATGCCTGCGGCTACGCCGGTTTTGAGGTATTCGAGTCCGTCGGCGAGGGTGTAGGCGAGTTCGAGGTCGGCGGTGGCTCCGGCTTCTTGCATGTGGTAGCCAGAGATGGAGATCGAGTTGAACTTGGGCATGTTCTTCGAGGTGTATTCGAAGATGTCCGCAATGATCTTCATCGAGGGCGTGGGGGGGTAAATGTAGGTGTTGCGCACCATGAACTCTTTCAAGATGTCGTTCTGAATGGTGCCTGCGAGTTCGGGGAGGGTGGCGCCTTGTTCGAGGGCGGCGACGATGTAGAAGGAAAGAACGGGTAATACTGCGCCGTTCATGGTCATGGAGACGGAGACTTTGTTGAGGGGGATGCCGTCAAAGAGGGTCTTCATGTCCATGATGGAGTCGATGGCGACTCCGGCTTTGCCGACGTCGCCGACGACGCGGGGGTGGTCGGAGTCGTAGCCGCGGTGGGTGGCTAGGTCGAAGGCTACGGAGAGTCCGGCCTGGCCTGCGGCGAGGTTGCGTTTGTAGAAGGCGTTGGATTCTTCAGCCGTGGAGAAGCCGGCGTATTGGCGGATGGTCCAGGGTTTGGCGACATACATGGTGGCGTAGGGGCCGCGGGTGAACGGGGCTATGCCGGGCATGGTGTCGAGGACGGGGGGGGGGGGGAGGTCAGCAGCGGTGTAGGCGGGTTTGACCGGGATTTGTTCGTAGGTCTGCCAGGTGTCGGCGTCGGTCGCAGCGGCGGGGGGGGGGGGGGGGGCGTCTTTGGCGCAGGTGCAGGCGCAGGCGGCGGGTTTGTCGTCGTAGGCGATTTTGGTGAAGTCGGGTGTGGAAGTGATGCTCATGTGCGGATCAGTTGTTTGGGCCGGTAGGGAGGCCTCTCCGAGGTCTCCGTTGGGCGTGGTTGGTTGATGCGATTTATATTGGGTGTTCGGCGCGTGGTGCGGAGGCCTCGGAGAGGCCTCCCTACCGTGTTGCGCATTCTTAATTTGTTAGAGGGCGCCGGTTTTTTTGAGGAGGGCGCTGAGGAGGCCGTAAACGTTGGAGCGGATGTGGAGGAATTCGTCCACTCCGGCTTCTTTGAATTGGGCCACGAGGGTTTCGTCGGCAGGGAGGCCGGCGAGCATCACGGTGGTGTTGGGCGCAGCGGCTTTGACGGCCTTGGCAAAGGGCGGGACGAGGGCCGGATAGGTGTCGTCTGTGGAGCAGATGACGGTGATGGGTGCGCCGGATTTGACGGCGGCAGCGGCGGCGGCTTCAGGGGTGTCGAAGCTTTCTTTCATGAGGCATTCGAAACCGGCGGTGGCTACGAAGCCGGCAGAGAAGTCGGCGCGCATTTTGTGCTGAATGACGGGGCCCATCTTGGCGAAGAAGATTTGCGGGGCTTTGCCGGTCTTTTGTTTGTGAGCGGCAGAGGCGGCGCGGAGGGCTTCGAATTGCGAGGCGGCGCGGGCAAAGGTGATCGGTTTGATCGCGTCAACTTTCGCAGCGTTGCAGGCGGTGGCTTTGGCGTCGGCGGTCTTGGTGCAGCAGGCGGCGGGCGCGAGCGGCGTTTCCTTGAGGTTGGGGAAGAGGTTGGTGCCGATGATGCCGGAGCGGCGTTTGGCAATGGCGTCGAGTTTGTCGGCGGCGGCTTTGGCAACGAGGTCTTGCGGGTAGCCAGCGCGGAGGGCGGCGGCGTGTCCGCCTTTTTGTTCGATGTCTTGGAAGAGGGTCCAGGCTTTGCGGCCGAGTTCGTCGGTGAGTTTTTCAACGTACCAGGAGCCGCCTGCGGGGTCGGCAACTTGGGTGAAGCTGAATTCTTCGGCGAGGAGGGTGTGGACGTTGCGGGCAATGCGACGCGAGAAGGTGTCGGTCTTGCCGGAGAGTTCGTCGAAGGGTGCGATGTTGAGGCTGTCCACGCCGCCGAGGACGGCGGAGAGGGCTTCGGTGGTGACGCGAAGCATGTTCACGTTGGGGTCGAGGCGGGTTTTGTTCCACCAACTGGTGGTGGCGTGAACGGCGGCTTTGGCGGCGAGTTCGGGCGCGGCTCCAAAGGCGGTGAGGACGCGGGTCCAGAGGGGGCGGAGGGCGCGGAATTTGGCGACTTCGGTGAAGAATTGCGGGCCGATGGCGAGGGTGAAGCGGATGCGGGCAGCAGCGGTCTCAATGGCGACGCCGCGTTTGAGGAGGGCGCGGAGGTAGTCGGTCGCAGAACTGAGCGCGAGGGCGAGTTCTTGCACGGCGGTCGCTCCGGCGTGGCCCCAGGGGGCGGCGTTGACGCTGATGGTCTTGAGCGTGGAGGGGGGGGGGGGAGCGTCCTTGGTCCAGGCGGCGAGGGCGTCGTAGAGTTTTTCGAGGTCGGCGGGAAGGGCTCCGGAGGCGGCCCAGTGGGCGAGGGGGTCGGCGGCGATGGAGCCGGTGAGTTTGGCCGGGTCGATGCCTTGGTCGGCGGCGAGCGCGAGGTAATCGGCGGCGAGGCGGGTGGCGTCGGGGCTGGGGGCAATGTGCACGGGGATGTGCGCGAGGGAGACGCCAGCGAGTGCGGTGGCGAGGTCGGCTTTGGTTGCGATGTCGAGGCCGCAGCAGGGGCAGGCGGCGGAGGTGGTGAGGGAGACGCTGTCCTGGCCGTTGTTGAGGGCGTCGAGGAGGGTGGTGTTAAATTCGGCGGGGGTGGGGGCAAAGAGGTCTTGGGCGAATTCCCAAGGTTGGTCTTTGTAGCCTTTGGCGCGGGTGCCGCGGAGGTAGGGGGCCTGGCCGGGGGCGGTGTTGAGGGCCGGAATGCCGGCGAGGTCGGAGCGCGTGTAGAGCGGCTGGAGGGCGATGCCTTCAGGCGTGCGGGTCACGAGTTTTTTCTCGAAGGGAACGCCTTTGAGTTCGGCTTCGACGACTTTTTTCCAGCGGGCGTAGGCGGCTTGGAGGGCGTCGTCGGGCGAGGGCGATGCGGTTGCGGTGTCTGCGGCGGCAGTGGCGGTGTCTTTCACGGTGGTCACAGTTTTTTAGTTGTGAAGAGCGAGTTGTGGATTGGTCAGGGTGAAGGAAGATCTTCTAATAATAGACTAACTGTTCGCAGTCTTGAGGTGCTCCGCAGATTTTGCCAAGAAATGACTGCCGTGGGGCAAGCCATGCGAAGCAGGACGGTTTTCGATAAGACATACTGAACATCGCGCTTGGCAAGAGGCCCGCGCACTTATTCTCTGACACCTTATGATTACCAGAATTGACCACCTCGGTATCGCCGTTCGTTCGCTCGACGACGCTGTCAAATACTACGAAGAAGCCCTCGGGCTGAAGTGCGAACACCGCGAGGTGGTGGAATCCCAGAAAGTCTCCACGGCTTTCTTCCACTGCGGCGAGGTTCACATCGAGTTGCTGGAGCCGACGTCCCCGGACAGCCCGATCGCCAAATTTTTGGAGAAAAATCCCAACGGCGGTGTTCACCACGTTGCTTTTGCCACGGACAACATCACCGACCAGCTCGGCAAGGCCTCTGGCGCAGGCGTGAAACTTATTCACGAGGTGCCCTTCGAGGGCGCGGCGGGCAAACTCGTTGCCTTCCTCCATCCTAAATCTACGCACGGCGTGCTGACCGAGCTCTGCATGCCCAAGCCCTGACTTGAAAACTTCCGCCCCGCCGCGCTTACCGAGTGTTGCGGGGCGGGGTTTTTTGGACAAACCAGACCAGCCGGCTCACTACCGCATCCTAACCCGCAACCTCAACCTAGATAATTTTTCATTATGGCAATCGACCCCGCACTGCTGGAACGACTCCGTAAACATCGCGAAATCGCCCTCAACGGCGGTGGCGCGGACAAACTCGCGGCGCGCCGCGCCAAGGGCCTGCTCACGGCTCGCGACCGCATCGACGCGCTCTTCACGCCCGGCACCTTTATGGAGTCCGGCATGCACGCGCAGCACCAAGCCACGCACTTCGGCATGGCTGACAAAGTGCTCCCCTGCGACGGCGTCATCACTGGTGTTGGCCACATTGATGGCCGCCCCGTGGCCGCTTACGCCCAAGACTTTACGGTCGGCGGCGGATCGCTCGGCCAAATCCACGCCAAGAAAATTTGCGACGCCATGGAATACGCCATGGAAGCCGGCATGCCCGTCATCGGCATCAACGACTCCGGCGGCGCGCGCATTCAAGAAGGCGACGACGCCCTCTCCGGTTACGGCCAAATCTTCTTCAAGAACGTGCTCCTCTCCGGTGTCGTTCCCCAGATTTCCATCATCGCCGGCCCCTGCGCCGGTGGTGCGGCCTATTCGCCCGCGCTGACGGACTTCATCATCATGACGAAGAAGAACGCCCAGATGTTCATCTGCGGCCCCGACGTCATCAAGGCCGCCACCGGCGCCACCGTCACCATGGACGAAGTCGGCTCGGCCCAGGCCCACGCCTCCGTCTCGGGCAACATCCACTTCATCGCCGAGGACGGCCCCGATGCCTTCCGCATCGCCCGCAAACTCCTCTCGTTCCTCCCGTCCAACAACATCATGGACCCCCCGCACCAGCCGACGCCCTCCATCTCGCTGGAACCGGACCCGCGGATGAACGAACTTGTGCCCGCCGACCCGAAGGCTCCCTTCGACGTGCACAAGGTCATCAGCTACCTCGTGGACGAAGGCGACTTCCTCGAAGTGCAGCGCGACTTCGCCAAGAACATCGTCGTCGGATTTGGCCGCATCCAAGGCATCGTCGTCGGCATTATCGCTAACCAGCCCGCGTTCAAAGCCGGCTGCCTCGACATTGACTCCTCGGACAAAGCCGCCCGCTTCATCCGTTTCGCCAACATCTTCAACATTCCGATCGTCAACCTCGTTGACGTCCCCGGCTTCATGCCCGGCGTGGCCCAGGAACGCGGCGGCATCATCCGCCACGGCGCCAAGATGCTCTTCGCTTACGCTGCCGCCACTGTGCCGAAGATCACCGTCATCATGCGCAAAGCCTATGGCGGTGCCTACCTCGCCATGTGCTCGCGCGACCTCGGAGCCGACCTCGTTTACGCCTGGCCCTGCGCCGAGATCGCCGTCATGGGTGCCGAAGGCGCGGCCAACGTTCTCTTCAAAAAAGAAATCTCCGCCGCCGCTGATCCGAAGGCCAAGGCCGCCGAACTCGCCGCCGAATACCGCGAAAAATTCGCCTCGCCCTACGAAGCCGCCAGCAAGGCCATGATCACCGACATCATCGAACCGGCGCAGACCCGCGCCGTCGTCTCGATGGCCCTGCGCAACACGCTCAGCAAACGCGAGACCCGTCCGCCCAAGAAGCACGGCAACATCCCGCTCTAACGGAAATTAAGAATTAAGAATTAAAAATTAAGAATGGCCGGTCATTGGAACACCACAAGGGCACCGGGAGCCTCCCTCCCCCCCCCTCCCCTTCTCTCCAACACCGAATCCAATCTCTTAACCCAATTCTTAATTCTTAATTCTTAATTTTTAATTCATCCAATGCTTACCACACTCACATTCGCAGCCGCCTCCGGCTCACGGACCGCGCCTGAACCGCTCTTTGGCAACCAGTGGCTCGCTCTCGCTGTCATTTTGGCGGGCGTGGCGGTGTTCATCGCCCTCGTGGCCATCGCTGGCCGCATCCTGGCTGCAACGCATCCTGACGACGCCAAGGTCAAGAAAGTCGCCGAGCGCGCTGCCGCCGCTAGCGGAACCACGCAGTCCGTCGGGGCTGCTGCCGCCGCCTTGGCCGCGCCCGAGACCATCGGAGGCATCGCCCCCGAAATCCTTGCGGCCATCTCGGCTGCTGTCGTCACCGTTGTCGGCCACAATGCCAGCATCGTCGGCGTGCAGCCCGTGAAGCCCAAGCCTCTCTCCGTCGAGATGCTCATGCAGCAATGGTCCATCGAAGGCCGCCGCCAGATCTACTCGTCGCACCAATTCCGTTAAATTCTCGTCCGTCAGCATCAACCACACACACTCATCCGGCCGGCTTCCTCCGCATGCGCGACCGGATTCAACCTTAACTCACCACATTTCGCATGAACAAAAAACTCCGCGTCACCGTTGAAGGAAAAGCCTACGAAGTCCTCGTCGAGATCCTCGAAGAGGGCAAACCGTCCGCCGCTCCGGCCCCCGCTCCCGCAGCCGCGCCCGCTCCTGCCGCCTCCGCTCCTGTAGCGGCCCCTGCCGCCGCTCCCGCCGCCGCCAAGGCCGCCGCTCCCGCGGCTGGCGCAGGCGACGTGCCCAGCCCGCTCGCCGGCAAGCTCGTCTCGATCGACGTCAAAGTCGGTCAGGCCGTCAACGAAGGCGACCAAGTGGCCACCATCGAAGCCATGAAGATGAACACCTACATCTTCGCGCCCCACGCGGGCAAAGTCACCACCGTCTTCGCCAATCCCGGCGACGGCGTCGAGGAAGGCGCTCCCCTCCTCCGCATCGAATAACAATCCGATGCTCCGCGAACGAGAGGCGCACAGTCCGGCTCGCCTCCCGCTTCGCAGATCGAACACACGCGCCTCCCTGCCGACCGGGGGACGCGTGCCAGCCGGACCCACCTGCCACGAAGCGCTCCTGAACAAGTCCGGCCGGGCGTTCCAAGTTTGAAATCCAGGGCTCCTGCCCTGCGCCGTGCGGCCCGGCTGCTATCCGCCGCCGCCGCCTTTTGTATCCGAATCCTAATTACGATCGCCGCCGTCCTGTCCCGGGGCTCAGGCCCTGAACACCCAACGCATCACCATGACCACTGCCTTATCCACCTCCATCACCACCGCGCTCATCGTGGCCGCCGTCGGCTCCGTTGTCGCGATGGGCGTGGCCCTCCTGATCAAACTCCTCTTTCTCGGCATTCGAAAATTCGGGAAAAAGTAAAACATCACGACAACACGCATACGTATTCACATATCGCATACGCAACCGCCGACCGGCCCTGCCTCTCACCTGCCGCTTTTGTCCGACATCTGACCCGCTGACCGCAAAGCGCCTGACCACCGCTACCGCTCCATGACATTTCAAAACATTCTCGATATATTCCAAGGCGTCACGACTCTCATTGAGTCCCCCACGCCCATCCTGATCGCCCGGATCGGACTGATTTTCCTCGGCATGCTGCTTGTTTACCTCGGCAAGAAAGGCACGCTCGAACCCCTCCTCATGATCCCGATGGGCCTGGCCATGTGTGCGGTCAATGCCGGCGTCCTCTTCCTCGACCCCACCACTGCCGGCCACATCGTGCACGGCAGCGCCGCGCTGGCCGACCCCGTTGCCCAGCAGCAACTCGCCGACACGGCCGCCGCCGGCCAGATGCACGGCACCCTCTTCATGTCGCCCCTCGTCGAGGACCCCAGCCGCCTCATGGGGCTCATGCAGATCGATTTCCTCCAGCCGATTTTCAACTTCGCGTTCAGCAACAACCTCATCGCCTGTCTCGTGTTCATGGGCATCGGCGTTCTGCTCGACGTTGGCTTCGTTCTGGCAAGGCCCTTCCTCAGCATCACGATGGCTCTCTTCTGTGAACTCGGCACCATCGTCACCTTCCCCATCGCGGTCGCCATGGGCTTCACCTATGGCGAAGCCGCCTCCATCGCCCTCGTCGGCGGCGCGGACGGTCCCATGGTTCTCTTTGCCTCGCTCTCCCTGGCCAAGGATCTTCTCGTTCCCATCACGGTCATCGCCTACCTCTACCTCGGCCTTGTTTACGGCGGTTATCCGTATCTCATCCGCGCCTTGATTCCGGCCAAGCTCCGCGGCCTGCGCATGCCCGCCCGCCCGATCACAAAAATCACTTCTGGCGAAAAACTCGCCTTCGCCGTCGTCGCCTGCACCGTGCTCTGCCTGCTGTTTCCCTCCGCCGCGCCGCTCTTTTTCTCCCTCTTCCTTGGCGTCGCCGTCCGCGAAGCCGGCTTGAAGGTGTTCTCCAGCATGATCGAAAACGTGCTCCTCTACGGCGCCACGATGTTCCTCGGCCTGCTCCTCGGCATCCTCTGCGAAGCCGCCACCATCCTCAACCCCAAGGTCATTCTCCTCCTCATCCTCGGCATCCTCGCCCTCCTCCTCTCCGGTGTGGGCGGCATCATTGGCGGTTATTGCGCTTACTTCTTTAGCGGACGCAAAATCAACCCCGTCATCGGCATCGCCGGCGTGAGTTGCGTGCCCACCACCGCCAAGGTGGCGCAAAAGGAAGTCAGCCATGTCACTCCCGACGTGATCGTCCTCCCCGAGGCCCTCGGCGCCAACATCTCCGGCGTCATCACCACGGCCATCCTTACCGGCATCTATGTGACGCTTGTCCCACTGCTCTCGCAGTGAGTCATGCGGACGCAGGCCAAGACCGCCTGACAAACGTGAACGCCTTCCGCACCAACTCCACCGCCTGGATCATCGGCATCACTGCCGCGGTGGGCGGGGCATTGATGGTGCGATTGGTCAGCCCTGCGCTCGCGCCCGACCATGCCCGTCTGGCGGCGGTCATCTCGGTTGCCGGACACCTGCTGGCCCTCATCGGGCTCGCCACGATCTGCATCGGCGTCAGCCGTCGCCTGAAACGCGAAAACGCCCGCGACGCCGCAGCGGCAGCGGGCGACTCCGAAGCAGGGGAAACGCTCGTCGTCCCCGAAATCACCCCGCCCAAGCGCCCCGAAAAATGACATCGCTTGTCGCAGCCCCTCCCTCTCCGCCCTCAGTGACGCTCGATGGCTGGACGCTCCACACCGCCGCCACCGTCCCGTCCACCAACCCCATTGCCGGCAAACAATTCTCCGCCTGGCACGCCCTCCGCGCCCTCACGCAAACCGCCTCCTACGGACGTACCGGACGCTCCTGGACCTCCGACCCCGGCGGACTCTGGCTCTCGGCCAATCTCCCCTGTCCTGCGACCACCCCCGCCGAACGCGCCCGCTGGGCCATCCTGCCGCTTGCCGCTGGCTGGGCCGTGATCGACGCCCTCACCGCGCTTGGCGTTACCGGCCTCCGCCTTCGCTGGCCCAACGACATCATGACCGGCTCGCGCAAACTCGCCGGCCTCCTCGTCGAGCGCTTCACCCCCGACACCGTCACCGTCGGCATCGGCCTCAACCTCACCAACTCCCCCGAACACGCGCACCCCGCCCTTGCCGGCACCACCGCCCGGCTGGCCGACTTGCTGTTTCCCTCCCCCCCCCCCCCGAGCAAATGACGCGCCTCTTGCTCGCCGCCCTCCGCCGCGCGCACACGACCATCCTCGAACACGGATTCGCCCCCATCGCCGACGCCCTCAACGCCACTTGGTCGCTCAACCCCCGCCGCGTCCGCATCACCCTTGCTCCCGCGCTTGGCGGCGCCACGCACGAAGGCCATTTTCACGGCGTTGATGACACCGGACGCTTGCGACTCACCTTTGACGGCGAAACCACGCCCCGTTACTACGAAGCCACCCAGATCGAACTCCTCCGCGAACAACCGGACCCAGCCAGACAATGCTGATTAAAATGCCTGTTTTGTGCTACCGCACCTTTTTCCAATGTTGAGAGGCAATCCAAACGCAGTCCAACTGCCATTTCCCGCTTGTATTTCGAATCATTCCCGCTGATCTCAAAATCTTCCAAAATCTCTCAAATTCTCTCAAAAACTTTCACTCCGCCCTCTAAACCCTGACTCCCTGAACGCTAAACTCTTCGCCCAACCCGCCATGTCCACGACCAAAACCACCACCAAGCCCTCGCCCGTTGTCTTCAACAACACCGTCCTCCGCGACGGACACCAATCGCTGGCCGCCACGCGCATGACCACCGCGCAGATGCTGCCCGCTCTCGCCGACCTCGACGCCATGGGCTTCGGCGCCCTCGAAACCTGGGGCGGCGCCACCATCGACTCCGGCCTCCGCTTCCTCGACGAATTTCCCTTCGACCGCCTCGACGCCATCAAGAAGGGCACACCGAAGACCCCGCACATGATGCTCCTCCGCGGCCAGAACATCGTGCAATACGAGAACTTCCCGGACGACGTCGTCGAAACCTTCGTCAAAATGTCCGCCAAGCACGGCATGGACATCTTCCGCATCTTCGACGCCCTCAACGACCCCCGCAACATCCAGACCGCCGTCAAAGCCGTCATCGCCGCTGGCAAGCACGCTCAAGGCGTCATCTGCTACACCACCTCGCCCGTCCACAACGTCGAAGGCTTCATCAAACTCGGCCTCGAACTCGAAAAGATGGGCTGCCACTCCATCTGTCTCAAAGACATGGCCGGCCTCGTCCCCCCCGCTGACGCCGCCGCCATCATCGGCGGACTCAAGGCCAAGGTAAAAATCCCCGTCATCCTCCACACACACGAAACCGCCGGACTCGGCATCCCCACTTACCTGGCCGCCGTCAACGCGGGCGTTGACGCCATCGACTGCTCCATCACGCCCTTTGCCAACGGTACCGCCCAACCGGATACACTCCTCATGATGGCCGTCCTTCAGGGCAACCCGCGCCAGCCCAACTACGACAAGGAACGCCTCGCCAAACTCCGCACCCACTTCGAAAAAGTTTACGGCGAACTCAGCAAATTCACCGGGCGCAAAAACGAAGTCATCGACGTTGACACCCTCACCTACCAGGTCCCCGGCGGCATGTTGTCCAACTTCCGCACCCAGCTCAAAGACCTCAACATGGAGGACCGCTTCGAGGAAGTCTTCGCCGAGATTCCCGTCGTTCGCAAAGCCCTTGGCTGGATTCCCCTCGTCACGCCCACTTCGCAAATCGTCGGCACGCAAGCCGTGCTCAACGTGAAGTTTGGACGCTGGAAAAACTTCGCCCCCGCCGCGATGGACATCGCCCTTGGTTACTACGGACGCACTCCTGCGCCCGTCGATCCCGAGGTGCAGGCCCTTGCCGCCAAGAACACCGGCAAACCTGTCATCACCTGCCGTCCCGCCGATCTCAAGAAACCGCGCATGGCCGAACTCAAGGCCGAACTCCGCAAGGCCGGTCTCCCCGACGACGACGAACACGCCGTGATTCACGCCATGTTCC
This sequence comes from Geminisphaera colitermitum TAV2, assembly GCF_000171235.2. Lineage (GTDB taxonomy): Bacteria > Verrucomicrobiota > Verrucomicrobiia > Opitutales > Opitutaceae > Geminisphaera > Geminisphaera colitermitum. Next base: position 109,336 of record NZ_ABEA03000126.1, read on the forward strand.
CCATGCAGTTGAAGGAGCACTACGACCGCAAAAAAGCCCCCCCCCCCCCCCCCGCTGCCGCGCCTGTCACGGTCTCCACGCCCGCGCCCGCTGTGAAACCCGCCGCCATTCCGGCTGTTCTTCCCACCGGAGCCACCCGTTACGCTCTTACGGTCAACAGCCACCGAGTCGAAGTCGTGGTCGAAGAACTCTCCTAAAACAAAGAATTCACCACAGAGACACCGAGGCACAGAGGGCAACTCACAGAGGAGTTGCCCACGAAACACACGAAAACCAAACCATCGGCCTCCTGCTTTTTTTTGCCGTGTATTTCATAGGCAAAAAGCTCCGTGGGTTCGATCTCTGTGTCTCCGTGTCTCTGTGGTGAATCTATAATCCTTTTTGTTTTGGCGGCGGGGGCGTTTGCCGTTTGGAAATGAGGGCACATGTCCACCATTCCCAACGTCCTCGCCGAACGCTACGCCTCGCCACTCATCAAAGACCTCTGGTCCCCCGCCGGACGCATCGCGCTGGAACGCGATTACTGGATCGCCGTCATGAAGGCCCAGCGCGACCTCGGCCTCCCGATCCCCGCAAAAACCATCGCCGACTACGAACGCGTTAAAAACCAGATCGACCTCGCCAGCATTGACGCCCGCGAACGCGTCACCCTTCACGACGTCAAGGCGCGCATCGAAGAGTTCAACGGCCTCGCCGGACACGAATCCATTCACCTCGGCCTTACCTCGCGCGACCTCACTGAAAACGTCGAACAACTCCAAATCGCCCGCTCCCTCGCCGTCGTCCGCCTCAAGACCGCCGCCGCCCTCGTCAAACTCTCCCGCCGCGCCCGGCAATACCGCGACCTCATGATTACGGGTCGTACCCACAACGTCCCCGCGCAACCCACCACCCTCGGCAAACGCTTCGCCATGTCGGGTCAGGAACTCCTCGCCGCCTTCACCCGTATCGACGAACTCACTACGCGCTATCCCGTGCGCGGACTCAAGGGCGCGGTTGGCACGCAACTCGACCAGCTCACCCTCTTTGCCGGCGACGCCGCCAAGGTCGCCCGCCTCGAAGCCCGCGTGCTCAAGCACCTCGGCTTTCACGTCTCGCTCTTTGCCGTCGGGCAGGTTTACCCGCGCTCGCTCGACTTCGAAGTCGTGTCCGCCCTCCACCAGACCGGAGCCGCCGCTTCCAGCTTCGCCACCACGCTCCGCCTCATGGCCGGGCAAGGACTCCTCACTGAAGGCTTCCAAAAAGGCCAGGTCGGCTCCTCCGCCATGCCGCACAAGGTCAACGCCCGCAACTGCGAGCGCATCTGCGGCTTCTCCACCATACTCTCCGGTTACGTGACCATGACCGGCGCTCTCGCCGGCGACCAGTGGAACGAAGGCGACGTCTCCTGCTCCGTCGTCCGCCGCGTGGCCCTGCCCGACGCCTTTTACGCCATCGACGGCCTCCTCGAAACCCTCCTCGCCGTGCTCAACCAGATGGACGTTTTTGAAGCCGCCATCGCCGCCGAAAACGAGCGCCAACTCCCCTTCCTTGCCACCACCACGATCATGATGGAGGCCGTCAAGGCTGGCGCCGGACGCGAGACCGCGCACGCCGCCATCAAGGAGCACGCTCTGGCAGCCGCCCGTGCCATTCGTACCGGAAAAGGCGATACCGACCTCGTGAACCTCCTCTCCGCCGACGCCCGGCTCGGCCTCACGCGCGCCAGGCTCAGTGCCATCCTTGCCGACGCCAAACGCTTCGTCGGCGCCGCCCCGCAGCAAGTGGACACCTTTGTCCGCACCGTGGCCGCCATCGCCAAAAAAGTAAAAGGCGCCGCCCGCTACGAACCCGGCAAACTCCTGTAACCGCCAGTCACAATGGGGGGGGCCGGAGAACCTGCCCCTCCGCCTCCCGCATTTCCTTCCACCCCCGTCGAGTTTTCGCCTGTCACTTGCGTTTTTTGCAAAGCGAGACTCTCTCTTCTCCCGACTCATGAAAACCACCACGTTCCTACTCCTGCCTCCGCCGCACCCGCCACCGTTGTATCCTGTAAAAAACTACACCGGAAATTGACGCCCGCTGGTGATGCGTTTCCTGCTGCTGCAAATCTTTGCCTGGATTCCCGCCTCGTGCCTGTGTTTGCACCTGTGCCAGTCCTCCGCGCAAGCGGTCCCGTCGGACACCGCACCTCCACCCGTCACCCTCCAGCCGCTCGACATCCATGCCTCGCGTGCCTGGGACTTGATGCCTCAGCCCCCCACCGGGCTCTTTCACGAGGAACCCACCTCCGCCACCGCCTACGCCGGAGCCTTCCTTGAAGAGCAGGACATCACCAGTCTCGCGCAACTCGCCCCCTATACCCCCGGCGTCTTCATCGCCGAAAAATCTCCCGCCAACACCGTCTTCAACATCCGCGGCATCTCCAGCGAAGGCGGCGACCCGCGCGGAGCCAACCGCATCGGCATTTTTCAGGACGGCGTACCGCTCAACCGCGTGCCCGCGGGCGGCGTCGCCCTCTTCGACATGGAAAGCGTCGCCGTGCTGCGCGGCCCGCAACCCACGCTCTTCGCACGCGGCGCCGAAGCCGGGGCCATCTCGCTCGTCCAAAACAAACCCGTGGATGCCAACACCGGCAGCCTCACTGTCGGCGCGGGCAACTACGACGAATTTACCACCACCGGCTTCGCCAACGTATCGCTTATCCCCGGACAACTCTTTGCCCGCGTCGCCTTCACGCGCACCGTGCGCGACGGCTACACCGACAACGTCGCCGACGACTCCGACCTCAACGGACGCGACACCGCCGCCCTGCGCGGCTCCCTCCGCTGGCAGCCCGGCTCCCGCACCACTCTCGACCTCATCGCCAACTGGCAGCACGACACCCCCCCGGCCACCGGTTTCAAAAGCAACTCCATCCCTCCGACCGGGGGCGAAACCAGCCCCTTCACCTTTGCCGAGCTTAACCGCGGACGCGACCTCACCGTGGACCGTACCCTGAAAGGCATTACCGGCATCATCACTCACCAACCTGCCCCCGACTGGAAAATCACCAGCACCACCGCCTGGCGCGAGTTCGACTCCACCGACAACTACGACGCCGACGGCTCCCGTCTCAACCTCATCGAACTCACGGACAACTCCACCGGACGCCAGTTCAGTCAGGAATTTCGTCTCCGTTACGACGATGCCGGCGTCACTCCCTTCAGTGGCTCCGCCGGCCTTGGCTACTTTTATGAAGAGGGCAAACAACGCCTCACGCTCCACTCCGACGAGCGCGCCATGTGGCCCTTCCTTTCCCCCGGGCTCCGCGATCAACTGACCGCCCTCGGCGTCCCCTCCGCCTTGCTCAACGCCGCGCTGCCGCCCACCGATCCCACCGTGCCAGTCAACAACCTGCCCGCCTCGCTGGCACTCTTCAACAATCCCGCCCTGCCGCCCGAGCTTCGCCAGCTTGCGCTCCTGGCCGGAGCCCCGCTCAACCCGTCCAATCCCGAAACAAGTATCACGTCCAACACTACAAATGCCGTCGATCTCGTGCTCGACGGGACTTGGCGCGCCAGCGACCGCCTGCGCTTCACCGCCGGACTTCGCGGCACCTTCGAGCACATTACATCCGGCTACGAAGTGGAAAACGCCGCCACGCCCTCGACCCTCGGCTTCATTCTCGGAGCAACCCCCAACGCCATTTTCCCGCCGACCAATGGACAACTCGAAGCCAGCGACAGCTCCTTTTCTTGGGCGGGCCGCGTCGCGGGCGAATACGATTTCACACGTGCGATCACCGGCTACGCCTCCGTCTCGCGCGGGCGGCGTCCCTCCGGGATCGTCCTCACCGCCGACGCCATCACTCCCTTCGCGGAGGAGGTCGTTTGGAATTACGAAGCCGGCTTCAAAGGTGCTCTCCTGCGCAACCGCGTGCTCTGGAGCGCCTCGGTATTTTATTACGACTACAGCCATTTCCAGAGCATGGCTCCTGCTCCCGGCAATCCCTTCCTCTTCGTCGTCACCGACGCCGGCAACGCCACCGGACGTGGAGCCGAATTTTCCCTCCAGGGTCGCATCACCGACCATCTCAGCGTTTTCGCCGTTTACAGTTTCACGGACGTCACCTTCGACGCGACCGATTCCGACGGTAATCCCCAGCCCAATGCCGGCTACACCACGCGACTCACCCCAAGGAACACCTTTTCCCTCGGCGCCACCTGGTTGATCCCGGTCGATGGCGGCAGTGCGTTTTTCGTGTCACCGGTTTATCAATACAAATCAAGCGTTTACTTCAATGACAACAATGCCCTCTTCAACTACAGCCTGCATCAAGGCGGTTTCGGACTCATGAACCTGCGCGCCGGCTGGCGTTCTCCGCGCGGCCGCTGGGTGGTGACGCTCTACGTGGACAACCTCTTCGACAAGGACTACCTCCTCGATGCCGGCAACCTTGGAGCCTTTTACGATCTGCCCACCTTCGTCGCCGGCCCCCCGCGCCTCTACGGCGCGCAGGTCACGGTGCGGTTTTAGGCGGATCATCGCTCAAGCAGATCGGACGCCGCCCCATCGCTTGGGGCGACGGGAGGTGCAACCGGCAGCGCACTCAAATCCTCAAACTCCAGCTTCACGACGAGCACCGTGTTCGCGTGTTCATTGACCGGCAGACCACGCAGGCGCAGGCAACGCGTCTGGTCCGCGTGTTCCGACGGCACCATGTCGATCTCCCACGCCACCGGCCCGCCTGTGTTGAGCAACGTTGCCCGCCGTGGAGCGATCGCCAGTGGTTTGAGTTTCACGCCCGAATGTTCCGGGTCGCGGTACAGGTGGACATAGAGCGTATTGCCTTTTCCGCTACCGCTGCGCGTGAGCAGCACGTTGCGATTATCCGTCAGGTGCGACGCAGGCGCCACACCATCGAATGCCTCCCGCATCCTGCGATACCATTTGCCGATCCGACGCAAAATTGCGACCGTCTCCGCCGGGATCGTGCCGTCGGGACGCGGCCCGATGTTGAGCAGATAGTTGGCATCACGCGCCAGAAACTTATCGATGCTTCGTAGCAAGTGCCGGTCCGTGTAATAATCCTCGTCCACGCGCCAGCCCCATGCCTCGCGTCCGATTGACTGGCATGCCTCCGTGCGCCGGGCGAAGTGCAGGCAACCGTCCATGTCATCGTAATCGCGCTCCGGAGTGCCGAAATCGCCCTCGTCGTAACCGCGATCATTCACCACGGCCAGCGGCTGCAATTTGCGGATCATGGCGTTGACCGACGGGTCGATGTGTTTGTCCACATTCATGTCCCACCAGATGCCGTGGATCGTCCCGTAGTTCGTGCACAACTCGCGCACTTGCGCCTTCAGATAGCCCACATAACGCGCCAGGTCCGGTTCATCTCCGGCCTGCGGCGGGAGTTCGTGGTGACGTCCCTGATTCGGATAATTCTTCTGATGCCAGTCCGCCACCGAGTAGTAAAGACACAGCGGCATTCCGCGCCGGTGGCATGCGTCTGCGAACTCCCGCACGATGTCGCGCCCGAACGGCGTGTTCATCGTGTTGTAATCGGTGGTATCCGTTTTCCAGAGACAAAACCCGTCGTGATGTTTGGTCGTGAGGCACACGTAGCCCGCGTCCATTTCCTCCGCGAGATCGAGCCATGCCTCGGGATCGAAGCGGGTGGGATTCCATTGCCTGGCGAGTTTTTCGTATTCGCTGCGTGGCACGCGTCGCCGCCACTGTTCCTGTTCGTGCCAGCCATTGATGGCGTAGAGCCCCCAATGCAAAAACAGCCCAAGCCGCCGTTGAAACCACCAGTCGCGCCCATCGCCAAACCGGGGCGCGAGGGCAGGGGAGGGGGGGGGGGGGGGGGGCGCTGATTGCGGCATATTGCTGGAGGAAGGCAAAGGAGGGAGTGCGATGGATGTAGTCACGGAAAAAGATCAGATGGTTGGATTCGATTGTGAGCGTTGCCGCAAGTAAGACCTCCCGAACTGCACGGCTTGATCCACGGCCTCCTCGACCGAGACGTGGTCGAGCAGCGCGTGCCACAGCTCGTTGTTGAGGACGTTGATCGTCAGGTAAAACAACTCCGCCGTCGGCAGGTGCAACGGTTCCGAACGCGCCAGCGCCTCCGCCAGCCACACCCGGTCGCAGGCCATCGGGGGAGCGTCCCCGGCGGGGAGCGACACCGGGATGTTGCCCGTCCGCGCAAACTCCCGCTGCGCCTCCTCTCCCAGCAGATAATTCAAAAACCGGACGCACTCCGCCGGATGTTGTGAGTCGCGGTTCACCGCTCCCACCATCGGCCACAAAAACAGCGAATCGTCCGTGCAGAGCGACGGGACGTATTCAAATTCAAACGACAGCTTCGATTCGGAGAACAGCCACGCATCCACGCTATGACTCAGGAACAGCGGCGCCTGCCCGTTCACGAATGCCTCGCGTCCCTCGCGGCTCAACGCGCTCCTCTGTCCCGGCCCGCGCCGGCTCTGGCGGCAGAGCGCCATCGCCGCCTCCGCCGCCGCCAGGAATTCCCTTCCCGCCCCTTTTGCCACTTTCGCTCCCCCCCCCCCCTCTGCGGTCAGCGAAAAATACAAGCGCAAGTGCCGCGCCCCGATCAACGTCACCGGTTGCTGCACCGACACCGGGCGCGGGTCAAAGCCCTGCCGTTCCAGCAACGGCGCCGCCGTGCGCAAGTACGCGAGTTGCCCCTCAAACGTGCGGAACGCCGGCGCCGGAACCCCGCAGCGCCGCAGCAATTCGCGGTTGGAAAACACGTAGTTGCTCCGGTAATACAGCGGCAGCAATCCTTGCTCCGTGCAGCGGGCCGCCATCTCGGGCGGAGCGTAGTTGCGCAAGTCCAGCAAATGGTCCTCGTCCCCCGCCCATTGTGCGTTCCAGCCGAGCCGTTCGTAAGCGTCGAGTTCGTGGGTGGAGTCCTCGGGGTCCGGAACAAAAACCATTTCGGCGCGGTTGTGGGGGTACCGTTCTCCGAACTTCCCCACCAGTCCCTCCCATAGCGGGCGCTGAAAGTCCGTATGACTCTCGGTTCCAAACCGGAAACAACTATCGAATGGCGATTGCGCCGCGCCCCGGCGCACCCTGTTTTTGGTTCTTCGGCCGCTTCCCCATTTACCCGGTTTCGCGGCGTGGTTGTGCGTGGCGATTGTCTCGTCGTCGTCGCCTTTGCCTGTCGCATTCGCCACGAACACTCCGGCGCGTGGCTTGCTGTAAAGCAGACCGTCCGCGACCAATTCCGTCACTGCCCGTTGCGCCGTGACGAGCGACACGCCGAGATGCCCGGCCAGTTCGCGCATGGGCGGCAAGCGCGTGTGTGCCGGCTGTTCGGATACAGAATCAGCGAGCAGTTTTTTGATGAACGGCTGCTTGCCTGGCCCGTTGCCCACCGGTCCTGAGCGTGCGGCGCGGCGTGCGGTCAGCGAATGCGTAAAAGAACGGGTTGTGTCGGCCTGGCGGGTCATAGTGTGAATGAAACAGGAAACTGTTATACTTTATGCCAGTCTCAACCATTAAATGAGGCCAGGGCTAAAATTTCCTGTTGACTGGAATAAAATCGCTGTTTTGCTTTCTGTTATACAACAAAATCGACATATCCCATATTCGCCGTTTTTGCCGTAGCCTCATCCACCCAACCCAACAAAAAATCGCCATGAACACATCGCTCAAAACCATCACCTGCCTCGCCGCGTTCGCCCTCGGAGCCTCCGCCACCCAAGCCCAATACACCCTCATCAACGAAACCTTCTCCGATGGCGCTCGCAACGGCGCCGGTCGCGCCACCGAGTGGTGGGCGATTTTGAATAACGGAACAAGCAATGCCGTCGTAACGAAGACCGAATTCGGCGGCACTCATGCGTTGGAATTTTACGGCAGTTCATCCCAGACAACCCTCATTGCCACCTTTGCTCCCGTCACCCTCTCCAAAGCGGATGACTACGTGAGAATCTCCGCCCAGACGCGATACGATACTAATGTTGTCACCGGGTTCGGTGCCAACACCGGTCCGCTCCTCGGTCTCTATAATGCCGGTTCCACTTTTCAGGATGCCGACTTCTTCACTCCCAGCGGTGCCCCTGGCGCTCTCACCGATGACATCGGCTACAAGGCAACGAAGTTTGCCGCAGTCGACGCGGCGGACGTCAAAATTTACAAGCAAGCCCCGTTTTCCGGCTCCTTTTTTAACTGGGCGGGAACCGCATTGACGCTGGAAAGCGGCCAAAACTCAGGTGCCGTTCTTGCCAAGAGCACGATCTACACGACCACGCTCACCTTGAAACTTGCAGCCAATCTGACCGATCTCGAAATCACTTACGAAATCGAAGGCGGCGGCATATCTCATACGGCAATCGCCACTATTGCGGCTGATACGTTCACTTTCAACGAAGCCCTCATTGGCGTCTTCAGCGGCCAGGCTGCGAATAACATACGCGCCCACATGAGCAACATCGTCGTGACCACGAATGTTCCTGAACCGACGACTGTTGCCATGCTCATCGGAGCCGCCAGCCTCATCCCGCTGGCCCTGCGTTTCCGCCATTCGCGCCACTGACATTATCATTAGCCCTCCCCTCCCCCCCCCCCCCTGCTTCCCCGACAACTCCCGCTCTTTTTCCCCGCCGGTTTATCCTCCTTGTTTCCGATCCTCGATCCCCATGAAAAAACCACTATCCGCCACCGCGTTTACCCTCATCGAATTGCTCACCGTTATCGCGATCATTGGCATTCTTGCGGCGATCATCATCCCCACCGTTGGCAAAGTCCGCGAATCCGCACGCACCGCGCAATGCGTCAGCAACCTCCGACAGCTCGCCCTCGCCTCGCAAGCCTACGGCGCGGACAACAAGGACACCATCGTTCCTTGGCGCATCAACAGTACCGCGCCCTATTGGACGACCAGCCTTGCTCCCTACGTTGGCGTGAAAAAACCACCGAGCGGAGACGTGGAGAACTCCGTCTTCATGTGCCCCGTGGTAAAGCCCAACATGAATTCCGGGGCCACGCCAACCGATGGAGTTACAACTCCGGCCTACACCTACTACAGGGAGGATCGCATCTTCACCCGCTACACCATCAACCTCCACATCACCGATGGCGGCGGCACATGGGAGCGGATCAGCGCGAAGTATTCGCAGATTGAACATCCGACCAAAACCTACCTTTTCCTTGATCTCTTTGGCGGTAACGGCGGTGGCCGCTGGATGAACTCCTACCTCGCTTATCCACACAAGGAAAAGCTCAACGTTGCCTTTGTTGACGGACATGTGGCGTCCAAAAACAAAACCCAGATGGACTACTATAGCAGCAGAGCCGACCACGTCTTCTGGCGCGGTTTTCTGTGGGGCGGCAATGGCGTTACTACTCTCACTCTCGACGAACCCAACCCATAACATCTCTCAAAATACATGCGCATCACCACATCCACGCTCCTCGCCATCCTGATCGCCCCGGCCCTCGCCCTTGCGACCCCCGCCGCATCCGCCCAGGACACGAACACCAAACCTCAAAACCTCCTCCGCAACGGCAACCTTGCCAGCGGTTCAGGAGAACAAACTCCCGGATGGAACTTTTCCAAATGGACCCTCAAACCCGATTCGCCCCTCGTCGAACGCGGCATTGCCGAAGATACCGACGGCACGCGTTTTCTGCGCCTTGCCCTGCCCGCCGCAGGCAACGCGCACGTCTGGTTTCAGCAGGAAATCGCCGCCGAGGGAGGCTCGACCTACCTGCTCACTTTTAAATATCGCGGCACCCGTCAAAAACCGGAGGACGGCCCCGATGGTTGGGCAAGCCTCCCTTGCGGAATCTATTTTTACGACGTGAGCAACAAATGGCTCGGTTTTGAACGAGTGCAGGACCTCAAGTTCACCAAGGACTGGACTCCGCACACCGTCAAAGTCACGGCTCCTGACAACGCCACTCGCATCGGTGTTCGCCTCGCGATTGAGACAACGATTGCCTGCGAAGTGAACTTCACCGATGTCGTCCTCATCCTGAAGGGCGAATAACACGCCGCCCCCCCCCCCCCCTCCCGCGCTCTCCCAAACTGTAGCCATTTAATACCTGGTAGGGAGGCCTCTCCGAGGCCTCCGAAACCACGCTCCAACCACCTATGAATTTCGAATTTTCTCAGCACGCACGGCGGAGGCCTCGGACGGAGCGCAGCAGCGCGCAGATGGCATCGCCGCCGCAGGCGATGGCCCGAAGGGCTGCCCTCGGCAGAGGGCACAAAGGCCTCCCTACCATTAAGACAACGGATGCCTCTCAACTTATGTCGCTCTAAATCCGCACCATCCACTCCCGCATGAACTCTGCTCGCTACTCTCGCGCCCTCATTGCGCTCCTTTTCGGTCTTCAAATCCTCCCAGCCACCGCCGGAACCGCCTCCCTCCTTCATCTCTACCCCGATTCCACCACGGCAGCCAACCCGCTCCTCCCCGCCGTCCCGCCCGTTCCCGGAGGCAGCGCCGGACTCTGCATGGCTGTCGAAACGCGATTCGCCTACGACCTCGCCCCACTCATTGCCTTCCCCGCCGGCGCAGGCCGTCTCGAAGTTGACCTGCGCGACAACGCCCGCCGTGCCGCGAAAAACGTCCTCACGCTCATTGACGGTTCCCGCAAACTCACGCTCCAGTTCTCCAGCGCAGCCGACAACCGTACGCCCCAACTCGTGCTCGAAAACCTGGCCGACAACCCCAAAAACACCTCCCCGACAACCTCTCTCGGCCAACCTTGGGGTGATGCCTGGACACACCTTGCAATCGAGTGGACAGCCGACGGCCAACTCACCTGCCGCGTGGCCGGCCGCCCTCCCGTGACAATTTCCCTCGCCGCCGGATTTTCCCCCAAACGCCTCGAACTCGAAACCTGGCACATTGACCAACTCACACTCACGGGCGACGCCACCTTCCGCCTTGATTGGGAAACCGGATACGCCGCCACCCTCGACCTCAACTCCGCATCCCCCCCCCCCTCCCCCTCGGCCACTCCTGTTGTCCGACTCCTCGGCTTCGACACCTACGCCATCAACTCCGCCCCAGCTAAACGCGACTCCCCCACCGTCCAACTCCTCAACCCCACCGACCGCGAACGCACCGTTACATTTGACTTCACCCTCCACGGCGAAGTCGGCCCCGCCTCCACCGCCCCCATCCAATGGACGCAAACACTCACCGCTCCCGCCCGCTCCGAAACCCTCGCGCCCATCACATTGCCCGCGCCGCTCGCCAGCGACGTTTACCACCTGAAAATCCACACCACCGGCCTCGCCTCCTCCGCCGCCAACCCCGACACCACAACCACAACCGCCGAACTCGACACCGAGAAACACTTCTTCCACGCCGCCCGCCGCACCACCGAACCCGCAGGCACGCCCAAGTTCGGCCTCCACGATGCCGATAACCGCCTCTTCGGTTCCTGGCCTGACGCCCTCGGCCTCGACTTCGCCCACGTTTACGCACACTGGGGCTACACCGTCGGCCCCGCCTGGGTGCGCGACAACAACGGCGACTACGGCATCGACCCCGACACACCATCCGCCGAGTGGAATTGGCCCCCTCGCGTGGACTGGCTCCTCGGCCAGCACCTCACCACCTACGTCAGCCTCCAGTCCGAGCCATTCCTCCCTTGGATGCGTGAACGCGCTTATCCCAAACAAAAATTCAAAAAATACGTCTGGGGCGACCGCGGCGGTTTTCCGAAACTCGACCGTTACCGCCAGTTTGTCCGTGCCTTTGCCACCCGTTACCAAGGCCGCGTCCACCACTACGAAGTCGAAAACGAACCCAACGCCGGTGGCGACAACGGCATCCCGCCCGCCGATTACGCCCTCATCTCCCGCGCCGTGTTTGAAGAAGTTCGCGCCGTTGATCCCGCGGCCCGCGTTTACGGCATTTGCGGCACTGGCAATTTCGTCCCTTGGATGCGCGAAGTCTTTGCCGCCGGTGGAGCCGACTACATGGACGCCGTCGCCATCCACACCTACGTCACCCCGCAACTCCCCGAAGCCGCCAATCTCCCGCAAAAACTCGATGAAGTCCGCGACATCATTGCCAAAAGCACCCGCCCCAACCTCTCCATTCTCAACTCCGAAACCGGCACCTACGTCGCCCTCCGGGAAAATGTTGACCGCCCCATCCCGCCCGAACGCCTCGCGCAACTCATCAAAGATGGATTCCCCTCGCTGACCGTCCCCACCGGCTGGCCCAACCACGCCCTCACCGAACGCGAAGGCGCGCTCTCCATCGTTCGCAACGCCACCTACAACTTCCTCGCCGGTGCCGAACGCTTCACCTTTTTCGGCTGGAACCTCCACTGGCCCGCAATCGACTGGGCCACGGGCGGCGCGCGCCACTCAGGCGGCGGCAGCGACGGCTTCGCCCTCATCTCCGCCACCAAGGACGGAGTCCGCACGCCCAGCCAGCACACCCTCGCCATCGGTGTTCTCACCGCGCAACTCGAAGGCGCGCTCCACCAACGCGGACGCGCCATCGACAACGCCGGCGTCCTCGGCGGCGTGTTCCCCAAACAAAATGGCGGCGAAGTCGCCGTCCTCTGGTCCGGCATGGGCAAACGCAGTATCCTATTGGAAACTACATCGCCCGGTGCCGAACTCGTCACCCTGTTTGGCCAGACCAGCAACCTCTCCGGCAATACCCATGCCATCGAACTCGGTGACGAACCCATTTACCTGCACACCGCCCGCCCCGGCATCCGCGTGATGTCCTCCCCCGTCATCAATCTCCGGCAGGAAACCCGCGAACCCGGACGCACCGAAATCAGCTTCACCCTCGTCAACCGCAACCGTTCGGGAGCGGGATCGGGATCGACAACAAAACCTTGGGCGGACCGGGTGGAAATCCCCCCGCAACAAGGCTGGCGCTTCGAACCCGCCACGCTTGCGTTTAACCTTGCCCCCGGCAAACGCACCCAACTCGCCTTCACCGCCATCGCCCCCGTTGCATCCGGTGCAACCACAAACGCCGGCCAGCGAAGCTTTGTCATCGACGCCATCACGCGTCTCTCCGATGGCACGCGTTTTACATTCCCCATCGTGCTCGAAGCCCGGCCGACCGCGCGTTTATCACCGCTGCCAGCCAGTCTCTCCCAAACACCAACCGAGGCATCCGCCGCCGCCCTTGCGGCGTGGCAACCTGCGGACGGCGAACTCCGCATCGACACTCCCGACCAAGTTGCTGTTGGACGTCCTCCCAAACTCACTTCCATTCAGGAGGAACAATTTTGGGCTGGCCCCGCGGAACTCTCCGCCCGTGTAAAACTCGGCTACGACCGCGACGGCCTCCTCGTTTATGTGGATGTGACTGATGCCAACGTCCGTCTCCCCCAACGCTGGCCCGACGTGCGCGGTTCGGTGGTCGAATTATTTTTCGATTTTCGTCCGCTTGAGCAAACCGCAGGTTCGCCTGCTTACGGCAAAGGCGTTTACCAGGTAGTGCTTCGCCCCGCCCTCCAGTCCGGTGACACCGTCGAAATCTGGAATGCTTCAAAACAGAATGGTATCCTTGAAAGCACGACTGCGATCGGCGCTCCGCGGACCGGCGGTTACTGGGTTGCCTTTCGCATTCCGTGGGCGTCAACCGGATTGCCGTTTGATCCAGCGACAGGTGCGCCGACGCGCGGTTTCGGTTTTGATGTGGCAGTGGATGCTCCGTTTCCCGCTGACGCGCACGCATCGCGCGCGGACCAGCGCAAAAGCCAGATCGTCCTCTTTGGCACCGCCTCCAACAACGTCAGCACCTCCGGTTTCGGCTTCGTGGTTCCGAGATAAGATAACCTGCTCATGACCGAATCTCGTTCGGTCCCGGTGCCGTCCGTCCATCCACCCACGAGCACTCGACGAAAACCGTTTTCGGTTTGGCGGGCAGACCGAGTTGGTTGGCGTTGATTTGCTCGACCACGAGATCGAGCGCCGCCGCGCCGATGTCGGGACGATGCTCGTCCACGCCGGCAAACAACGGGTCCTCAATGTGCAGCAACGCGAACCCGCAATCCTCCGGCACGCGAACTCCCCCCGCCTGCAACCAGTCGCAAACCTGACGAAACGAGAGGACAACGTCGGGCCGTTGCTTGCGCATCCATGCCAGCACCGTTTCCGGACGCCAGTCGTCGGTCACCAGCGGCGGCACAACCTGCCTCGCGGGCAGGCCGCGCTGTTCGAGCAACGCGCCCGCCAGCCAGAGTCCTGCCACTCGTTTGTGATTATCCGTCGGCAATGCCAGACCGATTCGTTTGTAGCCGAGCCGCGCAAGTTCGCGCCATGCCACATGGATCGCGTTTACGTAGTGGGCGCAGGCTCGATGTAATCTTACACTTGGCAAGGCCAGCGCCGCGCACGATGCCGCTGCGAAACCTGACCACCCCAGATCAACGATCAACTCGGCGTTGACCAGTGGTGCCACCAACACGCCGCGAATCCCGCGTGCTCGCAAAATCTCGCCGAGCCGGTGTCCGTTCATGCCCGGCGCGGTGAACCAAAATTCCTCAATGCGATAACCCAATTCCCGAGCGCGCGCCGTTGCTCCTGCGTGGAAAGCCACGCTTGCCGGGTTGTTTCGCCATCCCGTTGCTGTCGGGTGCGTGGTGATCCATGCCACGGTTTCCTCGGCTGTTTTCGACACACGACTTTGCCGCAAGCGCGCCATCAATTGCGACACCATCGGGTCGGGACGATAACCGAGTTGGGTCGCGATGCGTTTGATGCGTTGGCGCGTGAGCGACGGGATTGACGGATCATTGCGCAATGAGCGCGACACCGTCATCTGGCTCACTTTGGCCTTTTCGGCCACGGTTGCCATCGTCACGCGCATTTCGCGGGCGACGGTATATGTCATGGAGGGGGAGGGGGGGCGTTTCACGTTAGGCTAACGTGACGTGGCGCTTCCCGTTCGGCAAGTCTGCTGACAGTGCTGCCAACCGTTATCCGATCCTGAACCCAAACCGTTTCAATCAGCCATGAACATCACACGCATGACAAGCCACCTGTCCCATCGCCTGCTCCCCGCCACCGTTGCAACTGTGCTTGCAATCCTGACTCTCCCCTTTGTCGCCAACACTGCTGCCGCGCGTTCGATTTTCGACGATGACTTTGTCGGGGTAAGCACCAACGGCGGCACCGACGTTCAATCCCTCAACGCTACCGGTTGGTATTTTCACAATAGCAATGCGGGAGGCACGACATGGACTGTAAACAGCGCTCCCGCAGCCTCCACGGCGCTGAACGGCAATGTGCTTCGCAATCCGGCAGGCACAGCCGCCAACACTTCAGCGATGAAGCAATTCACCGCTGTTATCCTGTCCGAAGTCGGAGATTCCATCACTGTTTCGTTCGACCTCTGGAGCACTGTTTCCACCACGCAGACGCTTCAAGTCGGCCTCTTTGACGTCGGTTCGAAAATCACAGGAAACATCTATGCGCCTGCCGCCACGACGCCCAATCCCGTATTCGAGAAAACAGGCTATGCTTACTCGCAAGCCTTCACTCTCAACACGGCAACCTATGCCGTCAAAAATGGACCGAATAATGTCACTGGCAAAACAGGCAGCAGTGGTGCCATCACCGGGGCGGCACTCTCTGCATCAACGGATCACCACATCGAATTCACGCTGACCATGACCGATACCGGTTTGAAATTATCCACGATTTTCGACACCAAACCAATGTCAGACTATACTGTCGAAAGCGTGGCAGGAAGTAGTGTAAGAGTGGATACGCTCTGGCTATACACCGGGGGACTTCCGAATGGCACTCAGGTCAATTTCGACAACATCACTCTTACGACCAATGTCAGCGTCGTTCCCGAACCTGCCACCGCCGCCATGCTTACCGGGATTTCCATGCTCATCCTCGCCTTGGCCGCCTCTTTTCGCCATCGCCGTTTTTCGGCCCGTTGAGCTAGGTATTGCGTGATTCACCCGCATACGAATTGAGCAACAATGAACGCCCCCAAAACCACATCGCCACCTGTTCCCCTCATCGAGTTGGTGCATTCTCGTAGCTGCGAACATACGCTTGGAGCCATGCGTTCGCAGCATCGCGCCTTCACCCTCATCGAACTCCTCACGGTGATCGCCATCATCGGCATTCTCGCGGCGATCATTATCCCGGTGACAGGAAAAGTCCGGCACTCAGCCAAGCTTGCCCGCTGCCTTGCCAACCATCGCCAGATCGCTGCCGCCTACCTGATGGACATCAATGACAATCGCGGACGCTTGCGTTACTTTCCGGCTGGCGACGAAAACGAATCCGGTTCCGGTGTCGGTTCCGGCACCATGTCTGGAGACAACCGCTCGCTCCCAAGCTCCATTGAGACTAATCTGAAGCCCGCCCACCTCACCATTTACCTGAAAGCCTACGGTCTCAAACAAGCCACCTTTGTCCCTTCGTATCAAGAAATCCCCTACCGTCACCAGACCGTCTGGTATTGTCCTGTTTCTCCCGACAGGGTTGGCAACAGTTCGATCACCGGCCACGGCTGTACCTACTACTATTACAACCTTGGAAAACATATCAACGTGACCGACCGCGCAGTTACTATCGATCAAGTTAGCGATTACCTGAGTCGTGAACCCTTCCTGCGCGACTACTATGGTAATCACGAAGACCCCTCCAAAAACTACGCCTTTGTCGGCGCCACCCGTTACAAGACCGTTTACGCTTATCTCGACGGTCACGCTAAATACGAAAAACGCTGATCCGTAGCCCTCCCCTCCCCCCCCCCCCCCGCGCGTGCCTATCTTCCGTTTTCCCTCCATCAACCCGTGATCTCACGGATTCCATCATTTTGTTGCAGTTTCATGTCATGAGAAAATCACTACCCATTCTCGCAACCGCTATCACACTTTTGGCCTGCGCATTCCTGTCCGTCACAGCACTTGCCGCTGCCAGCGATGCTGCAACCAACACGGTTGTTTTTGCGCCCTCTTTTGCTGGAGGCAAAGTCGGCTATCCCGACTGGCTCACTGCCTACACGCACATGAAAGAGCGGATGAGCATCGTTGCCGGACCTGCCGAGAAAACGGATGCAAGCAGCACCGCCCCTGTGGGCAACGTCGCAGCCTTTGTTCTCGCTGAAACCGCCACTACCGACGACCGCGGCAAAGCCAGTTATTTTCGCAGTCGCACACTCCGCGTTGGTGAAGGCCGTTTCACCATCGAATGGAGCGCTGAAATCCAGCCCGGCATCTACAACCCCGGCATGGAACTCTGGGGACGCGTTGGCCCCAAAGCCAACGACTACAAAGCACTCCTCCTGCGCCTTGAAATCCGCTCCGACTCCAACGTCCGCCACGGAAAAACCATCCTTGGGAAAACCACTCCCGGCTGGCATCGCTTCAAGATCGAAGTCAACACCGCCGCCCAAACCTTCGACTATTTCCATGACGACATGGTCACCCCCATCGCTCGTGACCAAACTTTCCGCCCCGCCGCCTCCACCAACGCTCCCGACATACCCGACTGGAACCGAGTTGGCATCGGCTTCTTTCTAGCGATCTCCCCCGGCACACCCCCGGCACGCTGGCAAATTGGCGGTATCAAAATTTCAACTACATCTCCAATCGTCGCCGCCGACACCCCTGCTCGTTCCCCCGGTGAACAAATCGCCAGCCTCTGGTGTCCTGCCACACCCGATGCCCGCCTCATCATCCTCGAAAGCGCAAAACCCGCCGACACTGCGATCCTCTACCAGCGCCTTGCGCCCTCCGCCTCTCGTCTCGCAACGGATGCCGCTAAACGCATTGCCCTCGACATCGTTCCCCACCGCCTCCCGTCAACAAACGCTGTCGCCAACCAACGAGTCGCCAACCGCCGTCCTGCGTCCGACAGCCCCCCGGCCATCGAACGAAGCTCAATCGACATTGCTCGCGAACTCGGTCTTGCGGAAACCCAACTCCCCGCCGCCATCCTTGTTACTCCCGATCAACAAACCCGCGCCATCTGGACCGCCCCTTTTGACGACGACGCAAGCCAAACCCTGCTCTCTGCTCTCAACGACCCTGCTCCTCACGGTGCCCGCGGTCTGCCTCCTCCCCCCCCCCCCCCGCGCGCAGCCAATGCAACGGCTGCCGCTTTGCAGGCTGACCCACCCGGCGAAGCACTCGGCGGTCTCGCTCGCGACAGACCTGCGCACTGGCTGACGCTTGGAACCTGGGCCGGCTCTGCCGGCCTTTCTCTTTGGGGCCTCGATTACGAACCCCAAGTGCGTCCGAATCCCGGCGAACCGCAGGTCATCACCTACTGGGATTCCTCGTGGCACACCCGCTGGCAGGAACGCGCTCCCGCCGCTGGCGATCCCGGCGGGCGCATTGTCATGGAAAAACAACTACCCCGTGACTACGCATGGTCCAAAGGCACCGCCTACGCCCACCTCTACCTCCACACTCCGACCCCCGCCAACATCACCCTTCACCTCTCGCAGAGCGGTTCCGAAATCGACGGCTGGATCAATGGACGCGCCCTTGTCTGGCAACGCGACGCCTCCGCCTCCAGCACTACCGAAATCGAGGAAACCGACCACAACGATCAAGGCGGCGTTGTCGTTGTTAAACGGATACGCGGCGACACTGCCCATGTCGCTCCGCTCAAACTCGACGCCGGTTGGAATCGTCTCCTTGTCAAACTCGTGATGAGCCAGCGCAAAGACGAAACCTTCGCCTTTACCGCCCGCCTCTCTGCTCCCGCCGCCGATTCACTTGCAGCAATCCGCACCAGCACCACCGACCCCGCTTCTGCAAAAATTTCCCGCGCTGTTGCCAGTCGTTACGTGCCCCTCGTTTACACCCGCGCCCCCTTCAATCTCGTCCATCCCGGCGAACCGCTTGTGCTCGACATTGACCTCGGCACTGCCGACCTCCTCCGCCAGACCGTCGCACCTTTTATCCCGCAACCCGCCGGACAACTCGAACTCACCATCACCGATTACGACGGCGTTGCCATTGCCACGGAACTCCTCACTCGCACTCAACCCATCACGCTTCCCGGACGCACCACCTTTGACCTCGGTGCGGCACCCGCTCCCGGATACTACGCCACGCACCTGCGACTCCTCGACGCGGACGGCAATCTCGTCTGCACCTACCCAAGCGACGGCTTCAACGTCATTCGTGGCACCGCCGCCCAGCGCGAGCGCAAAGAGTCAAAAAAAATGTCTGTCACCTATTACTTCATGGCCGGACAGGAACGTTACCGGACGCTCTTTTTCCCCTACATGGAACGCATCGGGATCCTCCGCAACATCGGTGGCAACCACGCTCGCGCCCTCGATTTTTACAAAGAAGCCCGCGCGCGTGGCCTCGATGTCATTGCCGACACCTGGACCCAACGTGACCCCGATTACCTCCGTGCTTACGTCGAGGAAAGCGCTCCCTACGTGGACGTTTTCAAGGCTTTCAACGAGGTCGATATTCATCTCGCCCAACGCGGCACGCCTGCCGCTTGGGTTGCCAAGGCAAAGCAGGATTACGAGATCATCAAAAAAGCAAAACCCTCCGCTCTCATGTTGGGTGCCAGCCTTGTGCGTCCCGCTTCCGACTCGTGGTTTGAAGAATGCCTCAAACTCGGACTCGCCAAATACCACGACGTGTGGGACGTGCATTGTTACCCGCAAAAATCACCCGTTCTTGGTGGAAACATGTCCAACAGCCCCAACGAAACGGATCTCGGCGTGCTCAAAGTTTACAAAAAACTTGGCCTGAAAAACGACAAACCCTTTTGGATCGGCGAGACGGGCGCGCGTTCTGGACACGGACGCGATGCCCGCCGCTGGCAAGCTGCAATGGTCGCCAAAATGACGGCCTGCGCGCTCAGTCGCGACGATTACCAACGCATCGGTTTTCTCGTTCCCTGGCGTTACAGTCGCGGTGAAAGCCGCTACTATATCATGGACATTGAGGCCGGCCACATGCCCGCCGAAGCTGCCTATTACACGGCCAGCGCGCTCATTGATGGTTTTGAATACAAACGCATCGTCACCGATAACCGGATACAAGCCGCCCGCTTTGGCCCTACTGTCATGGCTTGGGCAAGCGACACCAAGCGACCTGTCACGTTCAATTACAAGTCCGAGGGCAAAGGGCCATTTGTGCTCGTGGATGTTGTGGGCCGTGTAACTCATCTCGCGCCTGACGCATTTGCATCCGATGGCACGCTTGCTCTCACGCTGAGCGACAGTCCCGTTTACGTGTTATCGCGGACTGATTACGAACGTCTCACGCGTTTCTGATCCTCTCCCCCCCCCCCCCCCAACGCACGCGCTCTTCCTTTTTTTTTCCATGATACTCACGGCCAATCCGCCATCGACGATGCGACGAATGCCTTCAGCGCCTCGTGTTCAACGCGAGGCGCCTCCATCGCGCCGGATGTTTTCCGATTCATTTAATAAAAAGCTCTCTCTCTGGACCTCCGCCGAACCTGGCCACACCAAGCCCGTTGCGGAACTCCCGCGCGTCCATTCTGGTGTCGAGGCGGCCTGTCGTCTTGTCATTGCTGCTCAACTACACGCGCTCGACAAACTCCCTGCTCCTGTTGCACGCATCCTTGCTGCCATCCGCCGCCTTCAATGCCTCGACGGTTCGCCACAACACGGTTGCTTCAAATGGTTCGCCGAGGAACCGCATCCGGTGGATACCAACGCGGCGTTTTTTATTGGCCTCAACCTCATTGTTCTTTCCGCCGCGTATCGTGAGCAACTCCCCCCCCCCGCGCTTGCCGAACTCGATGCGATGCTCGGCGATCTCTTTTTCTGGTTCGAACGCGAAAGTCAGACCGGGGCGCTTTGGTATCCCAACAAATATCTTGGCGACCTTGTCTGTGCCTGGCTCCTCCACGAACAGGTTGAAGATGGACCGTCCGACGCGCGTCTCCTCGCAGCCATGGAGTCGGCGGCTGATTACTGGAGCGCGCATCACTGGGGCTGGGGCGAGCACTTGAGCGATTGCTATACGGGAGTTCTTTTCAACGAACTCTCCGCGCTGCTTCTTCTTTCGCGACGCTTGCCCGAATCCGTGCGCGCTCATTACACGCGCCTCCTGCGCGAACTCCTTGCCATCGAAGATGCCTACGGTGGCGACATCCGTGTGCCCGCCATCCGCACCTACGCATTTGCGGCTCGTCCCGGTCTCCAGTTTTGGCGCGACACGATCCGTCCCTGGCTTGATCCGAGTGACGCGCAACACGTCCGGCGCAGCACGCATTTCCATTTCGGCCACCTTTTCAACGAACTCGGCTGGCACGTTCTTGTCGGGCCGCGTCAACCTGTGCGTGAGCGGATCAGCATTCCATGTTTTGGTGGTGCCACTGCGCGTGCTTGGATTTCAGAGGACGACCCGCGCATGCGATTGGGAACGATGTCGCGTTATCCCATCATGCCGCACACCGACCATGTGGCTTGGGGACTTTCGTGGCAGTCGATGCCTGTTGCCTTTTCCGCCGGGGAAAACGGCTGGGGATTTCTTCGCTGGCACACGCGCGAAAACGAACTCGATCGCTTCCACCCGGCGCGCGACAAACATGCCGCCTACCTGCGTAACGCGCTTACTGATGCGCTTGTCCCGCCCATTGTCGGGCTGACCGATTCGCTGCAAGATGGTCCCGATGCCTGCATCCTGCGTCGCATGCCTGCGCTCTCGCGTTCGTGGGATTTGCTCGCCGACCAACTTGTCCTTACCGGCACGGATTTCACCCTTGTCCGCGAGGAACTCGGCATGGACACCTCGCGCCTCCTGTTGGATGCGGCGGGCGTGCCAGTCACCGTATTTTTCCTCCCGCTCGGGGCCGGTGTGCGTCCGCGACTCACACAGGAATCTGCGGAGGAAATTATTTGGGAAGTTCTCTGGCCGGAAACGACGCTCGCCCGGCAGGAGCGCGTTGCCTGTGTCTGGATCATCTGCTGGGGACGCGATGTATCCACCTTGCCTGGTCCGAGTCCGGTTTTGGATGTGTCACCAGAAAACAGATACATCCGCATGCACAACGACGAGGCGTGGCAAATCGCATGGCCCCGCGCCGCAGGCAACGTTTCCGTTCGCATTGATCCACTCGCAACCGATCCGGTGCGCGTGGTCTGATGAGCCCGCCAATGCGAGGGCGGGGGGGGGGGGGGGAGGAGTGTGACGATTGGGTGTCGAAAACGGGGTTTTTGTAACGTTTGTGGAGCGAACGCGGCTCCGGCTTGCCGAGGGGGTGGACTGCCGGCACCGGTGATGGCATTATGTGCACTCTGCTTGTTACTGCCGCCTCTCCCATTTCGGTCGAAACCGAACGCTACAACTTGCGACTGGCATCCGATGTCAGCGATGTTCGCGCCGCCCAGCGCCTGCGCTATGAGGTGTTTAATGTTGAGATGGGCGAAGGGCTGGTCACTTCGTTCGCTTCGGGCATGGACAGCGATGCGTTTGACGCGGTGTGCGATCACTTGATCGTCCGCGAAAAGGCGACGGACACGGTGGTCGGCACCTATCGGTTGCAGACAGGCGTGGAGGCGGGGTTGCGCCTTGGTTACTACAGCGAACAGGAGTTTGATTTCACGCCGTTCGAATCGGTGCGCGAAGAGGTCGTTGAACTCGGTCGTGCGTGCGTGGCGCGCGAGCATCGCAACCAGAGCGTGCTTGGCCTGTTGTGGCGTGGCATTGCGCAGTATGCGCAGAGGCACGGAGGGCGCTATCTGGTGGGGTGCAGTTCGTTGACGTCGCGTGATGCGGACGAGGGACTGGCGGTGTATGCGCAACTTGCTTCACGGCACTTGGCGGCGCCCGGATGGCGGACGTCGCCGCAGCCTGGCCTGGAGTGCCGGGCCACCGCCGGCGCGCCTGTCATGGAAGCGAAGATACCGCGATTGATGGCCGCCTACCTCGCCGTGGGCGCCACGATTTGCGGTGAGCCGGCGATCGATAGGGAATTTGGCACGGTGGATTTTCTGACGTGGCTGGACTTGCGCGCGATGCCCGAACGCGTTTACCGCAAGTTCATGGGCTGAGGTCGGCGGCGCGGAATTTTGTGAGCAACATGCGAGATGCGACGTGATGCGAAAATGAATCGTTGGCGCTGGTGGGATTGCATGCGCGGGGGCTGGCGTCTGGCCGTCATCGGGACGGTGATTGGACTGGCGGTGGCGCGTTGGTTGGGTGGCAGTGTGCGCGTGAAGCGCAGGACTCCGGCTGAACGCGCGCGATGGATGCAGGCGGTGTGCCGGGATTTGCTGCGGGTCATGGGCGTGCGGGTGACGCCGGGATCGTCTGGCCTGAAACCGGGGGCATCGGCGGAGGCGGGGCTGATGGTCTGCAATCATCTGGGCTACCTCGACATTCTGGTGCTGGCGGCGGACAGGCCCGTGATTTTCGTTGCGAAAAGCGAGGTTCGCGGCTGGCCGGTGCTGGGCTGGCTGGCGGGGATGGCGGGCACGCTTTTTGTGGATCGCGCGCGGCGAGGGGATGTGGCGCGGGTGGCGGAGGAGATGACGGAGGCTCTGGCGGGCGGGGTGAGCGTGGCGGTCTTCCTTGAAGGCACATCAAGCGACGGGAGCCGGGTGCTGTCTTTCAAGACTTCGTTGCTCGAACCGGCGATCCGGCGGCGCTGGTTGGTGCTTCCGATGTCGCTCGACTACACGGTGCCGGCTGGCCGGTCGGCGGCGGGCGAGGTGTGCTGGTGGGGCGACATGCGGCTGGCTCCGCATTTGCTGAATCTTGTTACGATTCCGTGGATACGGGCGCGTGTGGCGCGTGGCGAGGCGGTTGCGGCGGCGGGAGACATGGACCGCAAGACGTTGGCAAGGCTGCTGCACGAACGGGTGGAGGCGTTGAGGGCGGCAGGAGGGAATGCAAGCCGGGGGCAGGGGAGGCGGTGTCCGCCGGTCGTGGCGACTCACGACAGCGGCGCGTGGCTTGCAGAAGTCTGACTGCGGCGAGGCAGAGCGGCAGACGCGGGGCGGGAGCGTGGTCGTCTGCTGATTCAGGCAACCAGTGGATTCGGGGCGGTGTCTCCGAAAAGTGAATCGAGGACATCGCTTGTGATGTTGTCCACATCGGCAGGAATTGTTGCCAGCCAGCCGGGGAGGCGGGCGGCGGCGCGGGTACGGGCGAGGACCGTGGCCTCGGTAACGGCGCGGGCGAAGTCCTTTTTGCTGGAATCATCCCATTCGACACGGAGGCGGAAGAATTCGCTCCACTGGAATTTTTGGTAAAACACGTCGTCCTGCACCTCGTAGCCGCCAGCCTTGCCGACCGCCCAGGCAAGACTGCGGTGGGGGTCGTCCACCATCTGGAGGAGCGAGGCGGGAAGTCGTGCCGGCGGGATCGTGGCGCGGCCGCCGGGCAGTTTCAGATAAACGTAATTGTTCGCGCGCATTCGTCGCCAAAATTCAGATACGGGAAGGTCGGACCAGTTCGAGATGATGCGTCCATAGGCCGTTTTGTCCTCCACATCGGCGTCAAGCAGCCCGCGCAGAGTATGATGCCCGTCCACCATCCAGGCCGCGCCGCCGGGGCCGATGACGAGGGGCACGTTTTTTTTCTTCAGATAGGCGGTCCGTTTTTTGGACGACTGCTTTTCGATTTTTTCCCGTTTCGCTTCGACTTCGCGAAAACCGATCACGCATTGCGTGGGGCGTAAAAGATGGGCGTTGATTCTGACCGCTGCGCCAGCGGGAAGCAGGGAGTGAAAGGGCCTGCATTCGTCGTTTGTGGCGTGGAAAAACGTGAGGCCGACGAGTGGGAAAAGCGTCGAGCGCGTGGAGAGGGAGGCTGGCAGTCGGGAATGGTGTCTGTCTGGCATTGAATTACCCGCCAGTAAACGGGCACATGCGTAAACGGAAAGAGGGGTAGTGTTACGAATTTGTGAATTTTTGGGTGCGAAATGTCACCTGATCGGATGATTCTGATAATGGTTGGCACAAAAAAATCCCTTACTCGTTAATAAGTAAGGGATTTACTGAAAATCTGGTGGACCCTATTGGACTCGAACCAACGACCCCTTCCATGTCAAGGAAGTGCTCTAACCAACTGAGCTAAGGGTCCAGATGAAGAGAGTCGCGGAGTAAGGAGAAGGCGGCAGGGGGTGTGCAAGAAAAAATATCGGTCATTTCCAGACGTGGATTGACCGGTTTGTCGCAGGGGGGGGGAGGGGGCGCGTTGTTTACACCTTGGGCAGCGTGATTCGCTGGCGTTGATGTTGATATTTGCCTGCGCGGGTTTTGTAGGAGGTGGCGCAGGACACGGCGCTGAAGAACAGCATTTGCACGATGCCTTCGCCGGCATAAATGCGGCAGTCGGCGGCGCTCGCATTGGAGAACTCCAGCGTGAGGTGTCCGCTCCAACCCGCCTCGGCCGGGGTGACGTTGGCAATGATGCCGCAACGGGCATACGTGCTTTTGCCCACGCAGATGGCCGTGACGTTGTCGGGCAGGCTGAGTTTTTCGATGGCTACACCGAGGCCGTAGCTGCGCGCGGGCAGGATGAAATAACGGCCGTGCTCATCGGTTTCGAGCGGCACTTTTTCCAGGTTACGCGGGTTGAAACGCTTCGGATCCAGGACGGTGCCGGGCACGTGGCGAAACACCTGAAACTCGCGCGGCGAGAGTCGCAGGTCATAGCCAAAGCTGGAGAGTCCGTAGGAAAGCACGCGGTGCGCGGCGGCTTCCTCGCGCACGAGTTCGGGGACGAAGGGACGGATCATACCTTCCCGGGCAAAGGCGGTAATTTGGCGGTCGTTGAGGATCACGGAGCGGATGGGATTGCGGGCAATGAGGAGTGAGTGGAGCGCGGAGCGCAAGTGCGCATCGGCAAAGTGGCAAGGTGCGCATCGGCAAAACCACCCTTGCGCCCCGGCGGGTTTGGGTAGTGTTTTACCGTTTTCGTTTCTGTTTTCGTTTTCAACAAATGTCCTCCGCATCCAATTCCGCTCCCGCCACTCCCCCCCCCCCCCCTCCAGCCGCATCTGCCAATCCCGCGCCCATTCCCGTGACCGTCCTCACCGGGTTCCTCGGCGCCGGCAAAACGACGCTCCTCAACCGCATCCTCACCGAGCAGCATGGCAAGAAACTCGCCGTCATCGAAAACGAATTTGGCGAGGTCGGCGTGGACAACCAACTCGTCATCCAGAGCGACGAGGAACTCTTCGAGATGAACAACGGCTGCATCTGCTGCTCCGTGCGCGGCGATCTCATCCGCGTTCTCGGCCGCCTTATGAAGCGCAAGGACCGCCTCGACGGCATCCTCATCGAGACCACCGGCCTCGCCGATCCGGGGCCCGTGGCACAGACGTTTTTCACCGACGACGAGATGCGCGCCGCCTTCCGTCTCGACGGAATTGTCACCATCGTGGATGCGCGCCATATCCTCCAGCATCTCGGCGACTCGCCCGAGGCGCAGAAGCAAATCGCCTTTGCCGACGTGCTCCTGCTCAACAAAATCGATCTCGTGTCGCCCGCCGATCTCGATGCGCTCGAAGCCCGCATCCGCAAGATGAACGCCGCCACGCGCATCCTGCGTTCGCGCGATGCTGACGTGCCTCTCTCCGCCGTGCTCAACGTCGGCGGCTTCAATCTCTCGCGCGCCAGCGAACTCGATCCGCGTTTTCTCGAACCGACCTACCCGTTCGAGTGGGCCGGCGTTTATGCCCTGCCCGCCGGTCGCCACGAACTCGTCATCGGCCATTGCCACCCTCATCACGATCACGGACATGAAGGGCACGACCACGAGCACGAATGCGGCTGCGATCACGAACACGCGCACGGCGACCACGAACACGACGCGCATGACAGTGAAGGCAACGGTCACGCGCACTGCCATCACCACCATCATCACGGCAATGAGAACGAGCTTGATGTCGTGATCCTGCCGGTGAAATCGCTCGATCCCGCCGACCTCGCCGCCGCGCGCGACGAAGCCGTGCGCGTTTTTGCCGATTGGGAAACCAAAGTGCCCCCCGGCTCGCCTGTCGCCCCCGGTCTCGTGCTCCATCGTCTGCAACTCGACGACGGCCACGGCCACTATCCGCTCACGGTGGCGCAACCTGGTTTTCACATGGTGTTTGAAGGTTGCGGCGAACATCCGCTGCACATCCCGGTGATGGGCGAAAACGTCCGTCCCTGCTGGCAGCAGGACTACGAGCACACGCATAGCCACGAGGACGCCGTCAGCTCCGTAGGCATCAGTGAGCCCGGTGTGGTCGATGCCCAAAAACTCAACAACTGGATCGGCGAACTTCTCGCAAAAAAAGGGGCCGACATCTACCGCAGCAAGGGCGTGCTCAACGTCAAAGGCTCCGACAACCGGCTCGTTTTTCAAGGCGTGCACATGCTCTTCGACGCCAAGTTTGACCGCCCTTGGGGCAAGGACGCGCGCACCAACACGCTCGTCTTCATCGGCAAGGATCTGAATCGCGAAGCTCTCACGCTTGGCTTTCGTTCGTGCCTTGTTTGAGTCGATTTTCCGACTGGTAGGGAGGACTCTCCGAGTCCTCCGCTCCGAGTTCTCCGCCAAGTTTTCCGCAACCACGCGCCATCTGTCTCAATAATTTCGATACATCAAACTGCGCTCGGCGGAGGTCTCGGAGAGACCTCCCTAC
>NZ_ABEA03000125.1 GCF_000171235.2 Geminisphaera colitermitum TAV2
TTTGCAATTTCGGGATGGATCGTGAGCGCGCCATCGATGCGGTGGCGTCGCAGCCAGTTGCGGAGGCGAGGGGCGTGAGTGCGCACATCGGGAGGACAGATGAGCGGGGCGTGGCGGGGGAGAATGGCGGCGGCGTATCCGCCAAGCCATTGCCCGCCGGTGCGGGATTCGAGATGCGGATCGATGATGAGGGCGAGGCGCCGGCAGCCGGTGGCGAAGAGGCGTTCGCAGGCGGAAAACGCGCCGTGAAAATAGTCCATCGAAACGGCGTGCAGCGCGGGGCGGTGCGTGAGCGCGCCGAGCGAGACAGCGGCAAATTCGGGCCAGTCCCAGCCGGTGAATTCCTGCGGGTGTTCCGAGGGGCCGAAGAGCAGGCCACGCACGCCGCGATGAAAGAGAACGTGGCTGAGGCGGCGTTGCGCGGCAGGGGAGGGGGGGAGGGGGATTTGTTCGCAGGCGTAGCCGTCGAGCGCGGCCTCTTCGCGTGCACCGGTGCAGACGTCGCGGCTGAAGGGAGTGCCGTCGCAATCGATGAACACAAGGGTGCTGCCGCGCGCCGCGCCGCCGCCGCGCTGACGGTAGGCGGCGAGGGCGGAGAGCGCGGGGTCGGGGCGGTATCCGAGGCGGTCTATGACGGAGCGGATCTTTTTTGCGGTGTCGGGGCGGACAGCTTTGGAGCCGCGCACGACGCGGGAAACGGTCATGTGGCTGACTCCGGCTTCGCGGGCAACGTCGTGCAAGGTGGGCGGTTTGGCGGAGGCAGGCATGGAAAATGTTAACGTGAACATTTTTGGCAGCTTCTCAAGCTCTGCATGACCGGACAGGCTGGCTGGCGATGAACTCCACCGTTTCTCCTTCCGCATCCGGTTCAGCGTTGCCTTTGAATTTTTCCGGCGTCGTTCCGTCGCTGGCCCAAATCGCCGACTATGGTCCGCCGCGCAGCGAGGTGGGCATCGGCTGTCTCATGCCCTGGCAGGGCAAGCTCTATGTGCTCAATTACGTGTCGCATCGCAAAAAGAGCGGCACCGGCACGGGGCTCAACATCATCGACGGCGATTTCAAAATGACGCGTTCACCGGCGGCGGTTGACGGCACTTACGCGAACCGCTTCGTGCATCACGAATCGAGCCAGTTGATAATCGGTCCCCATTTGGTGGATACAAAACACGCTGTGCGCACGGTCGCGGCGTTGACCGAAATCCGGCTGTGCGGCACGGCGCGCCATCTGACCGATCCGGCCAATCTGGTTTACATGCTCGGCATGGAGGGCGAGTTGTTCGAACTCAATGTTCACACGCTCGAAACGAAGCACATTTTTGATCTCCAAAAGGAGTTGAGGACGCCGGGCGAGGGGAGTTGTCACTTCAAGGATTGCTTCTGCAAGGAGGGGCGTCTGGTAGTGGTGAATAACGACTACAGCGAGGCGGAGTTTTTGGGCAAACAGCGCGAGGGCACGCTGGCCGAATTTGATGGGCAAAAGTGGACAATTATCGAACACAAGCCGTTCGTTGCGGTGAACGGGCTGGGTCATTTCGGGAACACGATTTTCGCGTCGGGTTGGGATCGGGCGTCGGCGTTGTTGAAGGTTTTTACGAAGGCGGACGGGCAATGGCGCACGTATCGGTTGCCCAAGGCGTCGCATTGTTTTGATCACAAGTGGCAGACCGAGTGGCCGCGTATCCGCGCCACGGAACACGAGCGCCTGCTGATGGATCACCACGGCATGTTTTACGAGTTGTCGCCGTGGGCCTACGGCAACCGTGTGTGGGGCATCCGTCCGATCTCGACGCACTTGTGGGTGCATGGGGATTTCTGCTCGTGGAAGGGGATGCTCGTGATCGGCGCGGACAACGCGAGTCACGAGAGCGGCGGCAATTTGCAATGCGCCGAGCCGCAGTCGGGCCTGTGGTTTGGCCGCACCGATGATCTCTGGAATCTCGGCAAGCCGAAGGGGTGGGGTGGTCCGTGGTGGGATGATGCGGTGGAGGCGGGCGCGCCGTCAGACCCGTATCTGATGACGGGATTCGACAAGAAAGTCCTGCACTTGAGCCACGATTCCAACGCCGCGGTGACGTTTACCGTGGAGGTGGATTTCCTCGGCTGTGGCGAATGGAAAACGTATCAGAAAATCGAGGTGCCCGCGAAGGGCTACGCGCCGCATGTGTTCCCGGATGGCTTTAGCGCCCACTGGGTCCGCGTGACCGCAAGCGCGACCTGCAAGGCGACAGCGCAGTTGCACTACACGTAATGGGAAAATAGTGACACGTGGCGGGAGGAAAGGGGGGGGCTTCGCGCCGAACGTCCAACATCCAATGCGGTGTTGTGATGTTGCGGAGGGGGCGGCGAGGGCGTTGGGGCTGTGAGCTATTGCGGGTTTATGTGCGGCGGGGGTTTTGCGAAATCCAACGAGAGAATAAACTCCCCACTTTTTGGTTTTTGATCGGGCACGGTGATTTGGAGATTTGTCCTCCCGATGGTCCATACCGTGCGGAAGGTCGCGGAGTAGCGGATGGGATGATGGTCAATGTAGTCCAATGGCACGGCAGGCAGGTAAGCGGGAACAAGGGCGTCCAGCGTTTCAGGAAGCGCGCCGTGATCGAAGTGATAGAGGCGCAAAGCAAGGCCGGTTTGTGCCATGGAATTACGCGAGCGGACAAGCAGACGCAGTTCGGGTATGTTGTCCAGTGTCGGCATGACTGTGTTGAGAATTCGGATACCCGCCCAGTTTCTGAAATCCCACCAAGGCGCGGAGTAACGTTCCACGAAATCAACGTAGCGAAAATTGTCGTCCTGCATGTCGCTCAAGGTCAGGCCGGGGTGTTCCATTTTTCGCAGGGTGTTTCGCAGGTGAATCGCGGCGATGGTCTGGGTGCGGTTGGGCTGGTAAACGAAGGGGAACGCGATGCGGGCGAGCTTGCGAATGAGCGCGGGCGGATCGGGTCGGAGCAGGTTTTGCGCGTGGAGGTTTTGTTCGAGACGGGCGGGCGTCATTGCGCGGATTCCGTTCAAAACAAGACTGATTTCGTGGCGCAATGAATCGGCGCCCAAGTCGGGAGTCGCGTCGGTGTCGAGAGGGAGTTGCCGGATGCCGTTGAGCAGGCGGTCAATCGTGGCGCGTCTGGCAGACGGATGCATGGCGATGGAAATGGCGGCGTCTCTTGTGCGTGCTTCGCTGGCGATTCCTATAAGGTAGTTGATCATAACGCTGCGTGAGTCGCGGATGCGGAGGGCGGCGTTCCAGCCTGCAAGCAGGGTGTCAACGGCTTCGTTTTGCTTGTCTTGGTAAAACTGATCCCAAGCCGTGATGAGGAGGATGCTCCATGCGGGCCGGACTTCGGACAAAAGATAAGGGTCATCAAGGGAGTGAACTTGCGGCGCCTGACAATCGGGACGCTGCATGATGCGCTGGAAGTCCTCCCACGCGGGAGCAAGCGAAGGGCGCAGCGTTTCTTGCAGCGCGGGTGTCCACGCCCGGCCTTCACAGAGCTGGCTGCGTAAACGGTCGGCATCGGTTTCCTTATTCCAACGGTTTTCCTGTGCTTCCTCCGGTGTGGGTGGGATGGGCGGAAAGCGTTCGGCCAATTCGGTTGTGATGACTGGCGTGGCCGCATGGGTGGAACTCCAGTCGCGCAGGGCCAGATAAAAATTGTCGGCGTCAGGAACTTGCCTGGGGTGAAATTCCAGGTCAGAGAGATCGGGAGGTGGTGCGTCGATCAACATGCGAATGCCGAGAACTGCGATAAGCAGAATCGGAACAAGCAACAGCATGCGCACTTTTGTGAATGTGCGATTCTCAGTTGTGCCGTAGAGAAGGGACGGGCAGCGTTTATGTTTTGTTTTAATTTCCATGAACAACCTGCGAGATACGAGCGACACGATGCGCGATACGAATGGCATGAGGAGAACGGATGTCACGAGGGCCGGCGATATTGATTTTCGGAACGTCAATAGTCTCTGGTGTAGTGTGTTTGTGGAGACACTGGTGCGGCGGGGCGTGTCGCAGGCGGTGGACCGGGCAGGTGTGTGGGGGGGGGAGATGGAGGCGCGGGTGAAAATGGGAACATTTGCCTGTTGACAGAGGGTTTTTTGCCTGTTTTTCAAACGTTTGAAAATATTATATTTCAACCTTCCCCTCCCGCACATGAAAACACCGAACAAACTGCCCTTGCTGGTCACACTCGTCGCCTCACTTGCGTGCGGCTTCTCTTCTTTCCCGGCTCTTCCCACGGTTCAGGCACAGTCGACGCTCTACTGGACGGATAGCAGCACACAGTGGGTGACCGGTCCCGATCTGAGCACAATCCCTGCCGGATGGGCCTCCACATTGGGGGGAACCAAAGACCAGAAGTGGGACAATGGGACGGCGGAGGCTCGAAATTCCGCAGTCATTGATGTCACCTCCCCCAACCCGGAAATCACCATCGCACCCAACGACCGGGCTATTAACGTGGGGACGCTCACGATTGCAAACAGCGCTACTTTGGTCGGAGGTTCCGGCAACACCCGTTTTTTTTACATAGAAACCGGCGGCTCGGGAACGCTCACGCTGGCCACCACTTCGCTTTCAACGGCCTCCAACGGTTCAATGTTGAGGCTGAGCGGCACGAGCGCGTGGGACGGCACCATCGGGACCAGCGCAAGCGCGGGCGACGCGAATAAAAACAGGATAGAAATCACCAAGATGACTGCGGTGGGCCAGTCCACAACCTTGTCCATTGACGGAGCGCGCGTCATTGTGGCAGGCAATTCGGGCGATGTCTTTACCATTGGGGAACTCAAGGGGGCCGGCGGCGCGCTTCGCCTCAATACTGGTGGCGCGGGTCAGAGCAAGGAATTGGTTGTTAACCAAAGCACCGACACCACGTTTGCCGGCGTGTTCGAGGAAAGTGTGGCAGCGGGCACTTCCGTGTTAACCAAACAAGGTGAAGGCAGCCTGACGTTGGGCGGCGCGAACACCATCGACCAAGTGAACGTGAACGGGGGAAGTTTGATCGTGGATGGTTCGATTTCCGGGGACGTCAGCGTGGCGCAAGGCGCGAAGCTGGGCGGGACCGGTTCGGTGGGCGCGGTGACGCTGAACAACGGAGCCGTGATTAAATTTTCGCTGGGCGCGGCGCAAAATCTCACCGCAAGCAGTCTCGTGAAAGGCACGGACGGCACCTATGTTTTCGACTTCGGCGGCACGGGCGTGGCGGGTGAAACCTACACGTTGAGTTCAGTGGTGGGCGCGGGTTTTGAACAGTCGGAATTTTCGGCAATCAATCTGGCATCTGGCGTGACGGGGGCGTTTTTGCTTTCCGGTTCCGAACTCAAATTTGTGACGTCAGCGGCGATTCCCGAACTGTCCATCTGCGCACTTTTGGCAGGCGGTGTGATTCTCGCCGGAGCATTGATCCTGCGTCGGCGCCACCGCTGACCAATTCCCGATGTATTCGATTCCCCGATCTTCCCCTCGCCCTGTTGCCCGTGACGGCGCGGCCTTCACACGGGTTGAGCCGTTGCCGCGACCTGAGCTAGCTCAGGTAACAGGACGCCTGCGGCGTCCTGTTACGATCCCTTCCCCGGCCTCGTCCGCCTTCACGCTGGTCGAATTGCTGACCGTGATTGCCATCATCGGCATACTGGCCGGACTGATCCTTGGCGTGTTATCCGGCATCCGCAAGCGGGCGCGTGACGCCGTGTGCATCTCGAACCTCCGGCAGATTTACGTGGCCTTCAACCTCTACGCCAATGACAACAAGGGCAAGTGGCCGGCTCCGTTCAGCCATGGCGCGGACATTTCCCGATTCCTCCCCGTCCGCTGGTATTACAATGGCGCGGATTATCATGGGAGTTCGCAGCGAAACAAGGCGTTGGACCCGTATCTGGACAACGTAGGGATGACCTCGTGTCCGGTTGTGGTGTTGCGCCAGATGCTCGGGCCGACCGAGCTTCAATACTGGTATAGCAGCGCTGGATACGAACCTGACCGGTCGCAGACCGAGAGACGTGATGCCAACGATCCTTATCCATCGCTCGTGTGGTGCACCTGGCCGAACAAAACGAAGTGGGCCAACAGTGGCGGTCTGCCGCATTCGGGAGGCCGGGCGATGAATGTGCTCAACTGGGACGGACGCGTGCGCGCCGTGCCAAGCACGGAGTGGCGCGCCGGCAGTTATCCATAGACAGGATATGGCTGTGAAATCCCCGGTGGTGCGCGGGGTTCATTGCAGGCTCAGGATTTTTTCGAGAAGGCGGTAAACGCGTGTTCCTGTTTTCTCCGGCCAATAACCTTGGGGATTGTCGGGGATGGTCTCCAGACGGCGAGCGCGCCGGATTGCCGGAGGGATGGACGTTGCGGGGAACATCCGTGGATCGATTTTGGATTTGTTGTATGATCCGAGTGTGTCTCGCAGGAGTTTTTCAACTTCCGCTGCGGCAGGCGGACGCGACTCCATGCCCGCAGGCAGGTCAACATGGTGCAGCAGCAGCCAGAGTTCAAAGGAGGGGTTGCTGACCGCGATTTCAAAACCTCGTTGGCGGGCTTCATCCAATGCTTGGACGGTGCCGCGAACATGCGCGCCTTGTGTCCGGTGGTCGGTGTCGAGGAGTATCCAAAATTCGTCGTTTGGCTGAATGTTCCCCGCCTTGGCGGCGTTGTCGAAGGCGTGTTTCAGGCGCGCCACGACTTGCGAGGGCGCGGAGCTTTCCTCCTCTTGCGTTTCCAGCACGATGATTTTCACCGAGGGAAACGAGAGCGCGTCAAAATACTGTTTGGGCGCGTAGCGGTCTTCAGTGGCCACGAGAAAAAAGGGCTGGTCCCGGAGATCACGTTCCGCCCTGCCAATGCGGACGGATTTGCGCGTAATCAGTCCGCTCATTTCCGCGCCTCCTTTTTCGCGTTTCCGTTTTGGCCGTTGTCGGACGCCGGGCCGCAGGGCTGGAGTTCGTTGAGGATGGAGCGGACCCAGTCGGGAAGTTCGCGCTCAATGGGGGGCACGGCGCGGAAACGGCCCTCAAGATAGGCTTTGTCGATTTTAAGGTCGGTGCGGACTTTGTAATCGGATAGGGAATACAATGAGGTCGCCCCGGTCTCCGTGCTTTTTTCAGCGAACCAGATTTCGTCGCGCCGCAGCAGGTCGAGGTCGAGAAAGGCGGTGTCGTGCGTGGTGAAAATCAATTGTCCGCCAGTGGCGGTGCACTCGTTGAGGAAGGCGCGCACGAAACTTTTGGATAGAAGCGGGTGCAGGCTGCGGTCAATCTCGTCGATGACAAAAATGGCGGACCTGTTTCGCAAAAGGTGCAGGGCGGGCAACAAATGGGTGAGGCGAAGCGTCCCGTCGGAAATTTCGTTCATACGAAAGTCCACGGGCGAGCCATCATCCGTCCGATGCTCGGCGCGCACGATTTGTTGGCAAAGCTGGCCATCGCCAGTTCGGTTAAACACAAACGATTCCCGCGAAGCCGTGGCCGTGGCAGGAACAAGAACGACATCATTTGGCGCCAAGCTCTCAAGGTAAGGTTTGATGGAAGGATATGTTTGGAGAACCTGCTCCTCGTTGACCGGTTCTTCGTCCACGCGCAGGCGCTGCACTCCGGTGCCCGCTTTTTTCAGAAAGCCGCTGGCGAAGTCGCCGAACGTGGAGTCTTTGCTTATAATCAGGGGGATGCCATGATAGGAATAATCGGGCATGATGAAGGTCAGCCGATTCAGGAACCAATGGAGAACCTTGGAAAACAGCGGGCCGTGTTCGCGCTGCTGGATACTGGTGCGCACGGCTTGCAGAAAGAGTTGGTTGGGCAGCACGCCAAGCGCGATGAGGGCGTGGATTTTTTCGTGGTTCCCCTCGCCGGGGTTGTCGAGAATTTCGCCGGGTTGGATTTTAACCTCGTGGTTTGCGCTGTCGTTGGTGGTGATGCGTTCGTAAATAGGAATTTCTTTTTTATTGCGCAGGAGGAGAAGCCATTCGGCGAGCACGGTGGTGTCGTCGATGCGTATCCCATAATGGAAGACATTTCCGTCCTCAATGAATTGGACGCTGATTTCCGTGGGCTGCGTTTCGCATCCCTTGTGCAGCCTGAAGGCGTGACGGTTGAGGGGATCATTGGGTTCAGCGTTGGTTTTCAGCAGGCGAACGAGGAAGTCCAGTGCTTTCACTGTATTCGATTTTCCCGCGCCATTTGCCCCGTAAATCGCGGTGATGGGAAGAACGTTGTTCGTGTCTTCAGGGATGGCCGCCAGGTGTTCGAGGTGGTCGTTCTGGCGGGTGCTGGCGACAAGGGAAAGCGTCTGTTCTTCTCGAAAGGAGCGGTAATTGTTGATGCTGAGCGAAAGAAGCATTCTGTGAAAAAATCACAAAATATAGGGATTTCAAGCAATGAAAAGCGATGGCTCTGCTCGTAACTAGGAAGTTGACGTGGTTTCTTTTGTGAAAAAACCGCAATTGGTGGATTGATTTCCTCTATCAATGATCATTGCGTGGTGAGCATGAGGGCGTCGATCTGGACGCACTGGATGCCGGTGATGAGGGCGGCCTCGGCTTCCATGGCGGCGTCGGACTGGCCGCCGAGGAGTTGGGTGTCGGCCTTGAGTGCATCCGTATTGCCGGGGCGCGCTATGATTTCGAGTTGGTGTGTGCCTGGGGGGAGGGGGGGGGAGGAGAGGGCAAGGCGGTGCCAGCCGACCTTCATGTTGTTCACGCCAATGCCTGCATTCCATGGGTTGAGGTGCAGGGCGTCGGAGGGTTTTTCGGTGGCGGGAATCGTGCCAACGTGTTTGCCGTCGATGCGGATTTCGAGGTCCATGGCAGGGCGGTCCATGCGGCGAAGCCAGAAGGTGGTGGCCTTGTCGTTGCCGGTTGTTTTGAGGGTGTAGCGTGCGTGCCAGGTTTTGCCAGAAGGTGGGTTGAAATATGTGTTGATTCCAATGGCCGCCCCGCCGGGGCCACTGTACCGGCTGTAACCTTCGACTCGGGGTTGGACAAAGGTGGTTTCGTCGGGTTGCTCGGCTTCCTGCCAGGCGGCAACTTGCGCGGGAGAGACGGCGGCGGGGAGCCAGCGGTGCCAGGCAGGAGAATGCGCGGCGAGTAGTTGTTCAACGGATACGCCTGACAGGATTGCGGCTTCGGGTTGGCCGGTGTCGGGGTGATGATAGCCTTTGGGCAGGTGGGCGAGGTAGTCGGGGAGATCGCCTTTTTTCTGTTCGTAGGGAGGGCGGATGAGTGTGAGGCGATTTTCATACGCGGAGATTTTTTGGGGTGTGAGGACTTTGCCAGCGAGGTTGGTGGCGGTGGCGCCGGGAGGGAGGCGGAGATCGGCGCGTTCGCGTTCAACACAGGTCCAGACAAGGAGGCGTCCGTCGGGGAGCGTTTGGCCGTTGAGGGATTCGGTCTGGAATACGCGGTAGCCAAGGATGTTTTCGCGGAATTGGTCGAGGGTCATCCACGGTTTTTTGGGAGAGATGAGGCCGATGCCGTTGGCGGTAAAACCGTCGAGCGGGGGGGGGGGGGGGAGGGAGCTTTCTGATTTGTGATTTCGTATTTCAGAAGAGTAGGCGGGGCCTTGCGGAGTGCGGTTTTTTCAGTGGCGGTGAGGAGGTCGGTGGCGGCGAGAATGCTTTTCCAGGGTGCGTCAAGGTGCATGGCGGGGACGATCCAGCGTCCGTCGGGAGCCATGCGCATTTGGGCAACGCGCTGGGTGTAGTTGCCGTGCATGGCATAGGGTAGGGGTTTACTGGATACGATTTCGCGTTCGCGCAGGTAGGCGGGATACCAGCCGTGGACTTCGGGGAGGTAGGTGGCGAGGTGGGGCGCGGCTGCAAGGGTTTTGCCGTAGGTGGCGAGCCATTCGAGCTGGCGCGGGTCGCGGAGGAGTTCGGTGACTTGGAAATTGAGCGGGGGATCGAAGGCG
Source organism: Geminisphaera colitermitum TAV2 (assembly GCF_000171235.2). Taxonomy (GTDB): domain Bacteria; phylum Verrucomicrobiota; class Verrucomicrobiia; order Opitutales; family Opitutaceae; genus Geminisphaera; species Geminisphaera colitermitum. The sequence goes on from NZ_ABEA03000125.1 coordinate 9,889, forward strand.
AAACCAAAGGTGTAAAATCCTTTGGCTCCAAATTTCAGCATCTGGTCAAAGTCGTGGAGGAGTTGGATGCGGTCGAGGTAGCCGACGTAGTTTTTTTGGCCGTCGAAGGCGGCGGCGGAGGTTTCGGTGACGAGGGTCCACTGACGGCGTCCGGAGGCGATGGCCTGGGCGTAGGGGATGAGGGAATTGTGGTAGGCGAGGCTGTCGCCGTAGCAGTAGGGTTCGTAGCCGAGGCCGTCCTGACCGCCGGCGGGGGCGGGATTGATGAACCAGTCGTTGAAGAAGGTGTTGTGTTTGAGAATGACGGGGACGTTGGCGATGGATTTGAGGACGTCGGAAACGCGGCTGATGGTTTGTTGGGCGAGGTGGCCGCGAAAGAGTTTGTAGTCGCGGAGGGAGGGGGAGGGGGCGGCGCCTCCGGTGAAGGCGTGGAGGGTGAGGGTTTCGGAGTCGATCCAATAAACGGTGTCGGTGGTTTCGCGCAGTGGGACGAGGCGGGAAACTTGGGTGAGGGTTTCGAGTTTTGAGTTGGGTTGTCGGGGTTGCCAAGCGGCGTTGAGGGCGTCGATGGAACCGTAGCGGTCAAGGAGCCAGTGTTCGTAGGCACGACGGACGGGGACGTCGGTGCAGAGGGTAGTGGGGCGGGCGTGGAGTTCGTTCTGAAATGGGTCGATCCAAAGGCGGAGGCCGGGGCCATAGGAGAGGTTGCCGTAGGTTTCACGGAGGTTGGCAATGTAGTCGTCGAGGCCGGCGGAGTAGCCAATGACGTCCTGACCGCCCATGACGAGTTGGGGGGTGTAAACGAGGGTGCGTTTGTTGGTGGCGGTGGCGCGAAAGTGGATGTCGAGGCAGAGGTCGGTTTTGTTTTTGCCTTTGCCGTTGGGATCAGTGGCGGGTTCGGGAGTGAGTGTGCCAGAGCCTTTTTCGAGGAGGGCGTTGTTTTCGTCAAAGAGCGCCCAGAGGACGCGGTGGACGGGGCGGATGTCGGTGGTGTTGGTGGTGGCGCGGATTTTCCAGGTGGTGGCTCCGGCGGGGATTTCGACGGGGGCGGTGGCGTGGTATCCGAGACTGCGATACGCGGGGACGCTGGAGACGTGGAGACCGTAGCGCATGCCGGACTGCTCGGCGGCGTTGATGGTGGCGGCGAGGGCGTTGGGGTTGGAACGGGCAAAGAAGGCGTTGAAGTAGATGTCGCGGATGCCGTAGTCGCGCAGGGTGCGGAATTGGGCCTGAAGGAGCGCGGTGGTGTTGCTGATGGCGGTGGAGTTGTCGGGGTCGCCTTTGTAGGTGCGCCAGGTGTTGCTGGTGTTGATCATGCCTCCGACGGGAATGTAGGGTGCGCCGTCCCAGAACATCATGCCGGCGTCGTTCACGCTCCAGGGGTGGGCGCGGAGGTTGTGGGTTTCGCGATAGATGCCCCAGGCGCGGGCGAGGGGCGGGGTGTTGGCGGGGGCAGTGGTGG
>NZ_ABEA03000124.1 GCF_000171235.2 Geminisphaera colitermitum TAV2
GACGTAGCCGTCGGTGATGATGGCGATGGTGCGCGAGGTGGCGGGGGGGGAGGGGAGGGCGAAGGCGTGTTGCAGGGCGGGGAGGAGTTCGGTGCCGCCGCGTCCGTCCTGGCGGTCAAGGAGGGCGATGGCGGCGGCGAGGTTTTGGTCGGTGGCGGGGAGCGGGGTTTTGGAGAGCGAACGGCTGTCGCCAGAGAAGAGGACGAGGTTGAATGTGTCCTGCGGACGGAGGGTGGGGAGGAGTCCGCGGAGGAGGGTTTGGGTGGTGCGGATGGGGAAGCCGTGCATGGAGCCGGAGACGTCCACAATGAAGAGGTAGTCGCGGGGGGGGAGGGTCATTAGGTTGGGTCGGGCGGGGGGCTGGATCATGGCGACGAAGTAGTTTTCGGTCGCGCCTTCGGCGAGGAGGAGCCCGGCCTGGAGGGCGTCGCCAGCGAGGCGGTAGCGGAGGATAAAGTCGCGGTTGGAGGGATCGTCGGCGGGGGCGTCGGAGGGTGAGGCGGAAGGCGCAGTGGGTGGCGTAGTGTCGAGTTGGATACGAGCGAGGGTTGGGTTGTCGTAGGCGATTTGGGTGCGGTGGGTGCGACAGGCGGCGTCCTGGATGGGGACGCCGGCGGCGAGGGTGACGGCAATGTCGTAGCGGGTGACGGCGTCCTGGTCGGGATCGGGGCGGGCGCCGGCGGGGAGGTGGGGGTTGGCCACCCAGTGGTCGTCGGGGGTGGCGTTGGCAAGGGTGGTGTTAGTGTAGCGGGGGCCAACGACGCCGGGATAAACGAAAGTGTAAACGCCGTCGGTGGGGGTGAGGAGTTCGGTGTAGCGGAGTTCCACGGTGATGAGGTCGCCGGGAAGGATGTTGGCGAGGTTCATCTGGAATACGTTGGGGCGGTGTTGTTCGAGGAGGGAGGCGGTTTTGCCTTGGGTGAGGGCGGTTTCGTAGATCTGGCGGGCTTGTTTGCGTTCTTTGATTTCGGCTTCCACGCGGCGGTCTCCAAGGGTCATGGTGAGGCCGTGGACGGCGGCGCGGGTGGAGCCGGGGAATACGTATATGGCTTCGATGGGGGTGTCGCCGGTGTTGGCGTAGGTTTGGGTGACGCGCACGTCGGCGATGACGCCGGCAATGGTGGCGTCGATCCGCGTGGAGCGGAGTGGCAGTGTCTCAACGCCGGGGGCGGCGCCGCGCACCCAGAAATAGGGCGAGAGGGTTTTGTTGTCGGAGCCGGAACCGGAGCCGGTATCTGTGGAATCGGTTTCGCCGGCTTGGGCGCGGAGGCGCGGGGCGAGGGCGAACAGGATGAGGAATGCGGGAAGAACGCGAAACAGGAGGCGGTGTGTCATAGTCCGCATCTTCGCGCGCGTTGATGAAGGGAGTATGAAGTGGGCGTGAAATGAGGGTGAAAAGGGGGGCGCGCATGGGGCGCGCATGGTAGGGGCTTCGCTTGCGAAGCCCGCGCATTCAGGACGTGGCATCGAATGGCGTGCGCGGGCGTCGCAAGCGACGCCCCTACCTGCGGGCGAGACGCCCGCGCCACGGGGGTTAGCGGCCCAAGAGTTCCTCGGCGTGGGCGAGGGCGCTTTTGGCGGTTCGATCGCCGAGCATGCGGGCGAGTTCGCTGACGCGGTTTTTGCGGTTTGGGTGAATGGGGGTGATCGTGACTTCGGCGCGGTCGCCGCTCTGGTCTTTTTCCACAACGAGGTGGTTGTCGCCTTGCGCAGCCACTTGCGGGAGGTGGGTGATGCAGAGGACTTGGTGGTTGTGGGATATGCCGGCCATTTTTTCGCCGACTACGCGCCCGATCTCGCCGCCGACGTTGGCATCGACTTCGTCGAAAACGAGCACGGGGACGTCGTCGAGGTCGGCCAGGACGGTCTTAAGTGCGAGCATGACGCGGGCGAGTTCGCCGCTGGAGGCTACGCGGTTGAGGGGGAGGGGGGGCTCGCCGACATTGGGGGAGAAGAGAAATTCGACGCCGCAATCGCCGGTGGGGGTGAGTTGTGAGAGGGGGACGATGCGGACTTGGAAGTCGGCTTTTTTGAAGCCGAGTTGCGCGATGCTTTTGGCGGCGATTTTGGCGAGTTCGCGGGCGGATTTTTCGCGGACGGCACGGAGGTCGGTGGCGGCGGCGCGGGCGGTGCGTTCGGCGGTGGCGATTTCTTTGTCGAGGCGGGCGAGGGTGCCTTCGATGTCGCCTTGGAGGGCGAGGCGGCGGCGCATGTCGTCGCGCGCGGCGGCGACGGCGCGGAGGTCGCCGCCGTGGCGTCGTTTGGCTTCGAGCCAGGTGTTCATCTGCGTTTGCAGTTGCGCGGCTTGGTCGGGGTCGAAGTTGAGGTCGGCGGCGAGGGTTTCGAATTCAGCACCGAGGTCGGCGAGTTCGATGCTGGCCGTCATGAGGCGATCGGCGAGGGGTTTGCTGGAGGGGTCGAGGCGTTCGAGGTTGCGGGCTTCGCGGACGAGGGCGGCAACGCGGGCGGTGGCGCCGTCGTCGCCAGTGAGTCCGTTGGCGAGGGCGGAGGAGAGTTCGATGAGTTCCTGGGCGCTGCTCATGCGCTTGAAGTCGCGTTCGAGGGTGTCGATGGCGTCGTCGGTGAGTTCGAGGGCGTCGAGGTGGGAGAGTTGGTTTTCGAGGTAGGCGATTTGGTCGGGGGCGAGTTTGGTCTCGGAGGACACGCGTTCGCGTTCGGCGACGAGTTCGCGCCAGGCGTGGTAGCGGGCGGCATAGGCGTCGAGTTGCGGGGTGGCGCGGGCGTAGAGGTCGAGGAGTTCGAGCTGGCAGTTTTCTTTGAGGAGGCGGCGGGGTTCGCTGGGGCCGTGAAAGTCGATCCAGGCTTCACCGAGGCGTTGGAGGGCGGAGAGGGTGGCGAGGCCGCCGTTGACGGTGAGGCGGGGGGCGCGTTCGCGGGGGAGGGTGCGTTTGAGGATGAGGAGGCCGTCTTCGCAGGGGGGGAGGTCGAGGGTGGCGAGGAGGGCGTTGATGCGGCGGGGATCGGGGAAGTGGAGGGAGGCTTCGACTTCGCAGGCGGGGGTGCCTTGGCGGATAATGGTTTTGTCCGCACGTTCGCCAGCAAGGAGGGAGAGGGCGCCGAGGAGGATGCTTTTGCCGGCGCCGGTCTCGCCCGTGACGGTGGTGAAGCCGGGCTCAAATTCGAGCGAGACTTCCGTAAGGAGGGCGAGGTTTTTGATGCGTAGGGACTGGAGCATGGCGTGGGCGGCGTGTGTGTGCTGGCGTGCGTGCGTGTTGTCCGATGAGTGAGCGGAGCGGACGGGGGCGGGCAAGCTTGGGGTTTGAGAGGCTTCAGGAATGGCGGGAGCGGATTAAGGTTCGTTCCATGTGCCACGGAGGGACACTCGTTGCGGTTCGGCGGGCAGGCCGAATTCGCGGCGGAGCACGGCGTGATGGAGCAGGCGCACTCCCTGGCGGCCGATCTCGGGCGGTTGCAGGGCGTAGTAGGGGCAGCCGTGCAGGGGCGCGCCGCCAGAGTTGAGAAACACGATGCGCAGGCGG
>NZ_ABEA03000123.1 GCF_000171235.2 Geminisphaera colitermitum TAV2
CCCCCCCCCCCTGCCGTGCCTCCCGCCATTTCCGTTTTTTCCGTCATCAGCCGTTGAACGGGAAGATGTGGAAGAAGCTCAGGAAGAAAATCGCCGCGATGAGGTAGCCGAGTGCGGGGAATTCCTTGGGGCGACCCGTGCCGAGCGCGATGAGCGCCGAGGCGAGCAGACCCAGGCCGATGCCCTCGGCAATGCTGAACGTGAGCGGGATGGCCAGAATCGTGAGCACCAGCGGCGCGGCGGTGCGGAACTCGCGTAGTGAAATATCCGTTACCGACTGCATCATGAAAATGCCCACCACCACCAGCGCGGGCGCAGTGGCCTGCGGCGGCACCATGAGGATCAGCGGCGTGACGAAGAGCGCCAGCAGGAACAGGCCCGCCGTCGTCAGCGCGGTCAGCCCGGTGCGTCCACCCGCCTCGACGCCCGAAGCAGACTCCACGTAACTCACCACCGTCGAAGTGCCGAAAAGCGCGCTGAGCATGGCGGCGATGGAATCGGCCATGAGGGCGCGGCCCGCCTTGGGCAGCGTGCCGTCGGGCAGGAGCAGGCCCGTGCGCCGCGCCACGCCGATGAGCGTGCCCAGGTTGTCAAACATATCGACGAGAAGCAGCGTCAGGATGATCGGCAGGGCTTTGAAGAAGGCGTCGCCGCTGGTAAGGAATTCGAAACTGAGCTTGCCGAACACCGGGGCGATTGACGACGGCATGGCGAAAAATTCTTTCGCGGGGGTGGTCACCATTGTGCCGGCTACGCCATTGGCGGCTGGAACAAAAAGCCCCGCGAGAGTCGTCAGCGCCACGCCGATGACGATGGCCCCCGGCACGCGCCGGGCGACGAGCAGGAATGTCACGGCGATGCCGCCCAGACAGAGCGCGACGGAGGGCGTGGCAAAGTTGCCATGCGAGACAAACGTGGCCGGGTGCGCCACGATGACTCCGCCGTTCTTGAGGCCGAGAAACGCGATGAACAGTCCGATGCCACAGGTGATGGCGATCTTCATCTCGTAGGGGATGGAGCGGACGATCTTTTCGCGGATGCCGGTGGCCGAGAGCAGGAGAAAAATGCCGCCGTTGACGAACACCATGCCCAGCGCCTGCTGCCACGGCACGCCGTAGATGCCGCAGATGGTGAACGCGAAGAAGGCGTTGATCCCCATGCCCGGCGCGAGCGCGAGGGGGAAGTTCGTCATGAGCGCCATCAGGACGGTGCTGATGGCGGCGGTGATCGCCGTGACGGTGATGAGAGCCGGGCGATCCATGCCGGTGCTGGCCAGGATGTCGGGGTTGACGGCGAGCACGTAGGCCATGGCGGCAAACGTCGTGAGGCCGGCAATGATCTCACGAGGAACGGTGGTGCCGCGTTCGCGGAGTTGGAAAAGGCGCTGGAGCATGGGAGGGCAGAAAGCGGCGGACAAAAGCGGAGAACAATCACCGAGGCAAGAACGCGAAAACCCGAATCTTCCGACCTTCCGATGGGGGCGGAAGTGATATCAGAGGACAGTGCTATTTGGCGGAGGGCGGGTTTCCCGACCCGCCAGACGCGGCACCGCCGCGCCCATCCGGGAAAAACGGAAGGGCGGCGTTGCACGCCGTCGGCGGGTCAGGAGACCCGCCCTCCAGTTTGATGCTCTCAGCCACTCAAAATCTCGAAAAACCAATAAGGTTTTTCACTTCGGGGGGGCGAAGGAGGGGACTTCAAAAAGGGCGGGGGGAAAGGTTTCGTTCACCGTCACGGTGTCGAAGACCACGGTCAGTTCGCGGGTGCTGCCGTCGTTGAGTTTGTTGGACGTGACGATTTTTCGCGGGAAGCGCAGCTTGCCGGCGCGCAGGTCGCCTTCTTCGCGGATGGTGCTCCCGGATTCCGTCTCGGTCAGCAGGAGGCGGCCTGTCTCTGTCTCAAAGTAGCGAAAAAATACGATGTTGTCGGCATGCACGAAGCTGAGTTTGCGGGTGGCTTTGCCGTCAATGGTCGCAGGGCCGAGGTCTTCGATTTTGCCGCCGATGTCCTCCAAGCCGCGGTAAAAGGCGAGGTTTTCCCAGGTGTTGGCCCGGAGGCGCTTGATCTGGTCGGAGCCGAGGATGGTGAGTTGCCAGGCATCGGGGTTCTTGGGGTCTTCTATGCGTTGCCAGGCGTCGTAGCCGTTGAGGGCGGTGATTTCTATCTTCTCGGGCGAGGTGGCGACGATGCGTTGCTGGCAGGGTTTTTGAAATATGATTTCGAGTCCCACGTTGATGGGGAGGGGTTTGCCGTCGGCGTCCTTGTCCATGACGGTGAGCGTGCCTTTGAAGTGCACGGAGTGGAGGGCGGCGAGTTCGTTTTCGGGGCCGACAAAGGCGCGGGCTTTTTGGACGGTTGCCTCGTCCGCAGTGAGCGGGGCGGGCGCGAACGCGAGGGCAACGAGGCTGCTGGCGAGGAGGAGTCGGGTGGTTGTTTTCATGCAGTGCGGGGGAGGGGGGAGAGAGACAGGGGTGGCGGGGGTTTGTTCGGAAAAAGCTAAAATGCTGAAAAGCTAAAAACTAAAACCCGGGAAAAATGCCGTCGTGTTTCCCCTCCTGCGACGATGGTCGCCGTTCCGAATTTTAACTTTTTAGTTTTTAGCATTTTAGCTTTTCCCCCCTCACTCCCACTCGATGGTCGCGGGGGGCTTGGAGCTGATGTCGAGGACGACGCGGGAGACGCCGCGGACTTCGTTGGTGATGCGGTTGGAGATGCGCTGGAGGAGCGGGTTGGGGAGCTTGGCCCAGTCGGCGGTCATGGCGTCGATGCTTTCCACGAGGCGCAGGGCGATGACGTCGGCGTAGTTGCGTTCGTCTCCGATCACTCCGACGGATTTTACCGGGAGATACACGCAGAAGCTTTGCCAGATTTTGTAGTAGAGGCCGGCGTTCATCATTTCTTCGTGGAGGATGGCGTCGGCTTCGCGGAGGACGTCGAGGCGTTGTTTGGTGATGTCACCCACAACACGCACGCCGAGGCCGGGGCCGGGGAAGGGCTGGCGCCAGACGACTTCCTTGGGAAGACCGAGTTTGGTGCCGACGAGGCGCACTTCGTCCTTGAAGAGTTGGCGGAGGGGTTCGACGAGCTTGAACTTCATGCGTTCGGGCAGGCCGCCGACGTTGTGGTGGCTCTTGATCATGGCGGCGGGGTTGTTGCCGATGGCCATGCTTTCGATGACGTCGGGGTAAATGGTGCCCTGACCGAGGTATTCGATGCCTTCCTTGTGTTTGAGTTCGCGGACTTTTTTCTCAAAGACTTCGATGAAGGCGGCGCCGATGATTTTGCGTTTGCGCTCGGGGTCGGTGATGCCTTTGAGGCGTTTGAGGAAGGTGCGGGAGGCGTCGACGATGCGGAGGTCGATTTTGAAGTGTTTGGCGTAGAGGGCTTCGATGTGCTTGGTCTCGTCCTTGCGCATGAGGCCGGTGTCCACGTAAACGCAGGTGAGTTGTTTGCCGATGGCTTTGTGGAGGAGGGCGGCGCAGACGGAGGAATCGACGCCGCCGGAGAGGGCGAGCAGGACGCGGCTTTTGCCGACTTGGGCGCGGATTTCCTTGACGGCGTGGTGGATGAAGTCGGCGGTGGTCCAGTCCTGCTTGGCACCGCAGACGGTGACGAGGAAGTTTTTGAGGATTTGGAGGCCGTTTTCGGTGTGCGAGACTTCGGGGTGGAACTGGATGCCGTAAAGGTGGCGTTTGGGGTCTTCGATGGCGGCGTGCGGGGCGTTGTCAGTGGTGGCGGTGGTCTTGAAGCCGGGGGGGAGGTCGATGAGGCGGTCGCCGTGGGAGTTCCAGACGGTGAATTTTTTCTGTTTGAGGTTGGAGAAGAGGCCGGACTTGGCGGCGGGGGTTTTTTTGACAATCGTGAGGGTGCCGAGTCCGTATTCGCGTTCTTTGCTGCGGGCGACGTTGCCGCCGAGGAGGCGGCCCATGAGTTGGATGCCGTAGCAGATGCCGAGGACGGGGACGCCGAGGTCAAAGATGGTTTTGTCGGGCAGGGGGGCGTCCTTGGCAAAGACGGAGTTGGGGCCGCCGGAGAGGATGATGCCAATGACGCCGTCTTTTTTCAGGGTCTCGGCGGGCGTGGAGTAGTGGTAGATTTTGGAGTAAACCTGGCACTCGCGGATGCGGCGGGCGATGACTTGCGTGTATTGGGAACCGAAATCGAGGACGGCGATGGTTTGTGACATGTGGCGGAAAAGGATAAAAACAAGTCCGGGTGCTGCGCGGGGAGCAAGTGCGTTTGTGTGAGGGAGGTGGTTGTGCGGGGGGGGGGGGACGCTCAGGCGCCGTGGCAGTTTTTGAATTTTTTGCCGCTGCCGCAGGGGCAGGGGTCGTTGCGGCCGACTTTGGGCATTTCGCGGCGGATGGTGACTTTGGGGAGTTGGATTTCCTGCCCGGCTTGTCCGCCGGGGAGGGCTCCGGCGCTGCCGCCGCCGGTGATGGTGGTGGTGACGCTGGCGCCGGGATGGGCTTGCGCGGCGGCACGCGTGGGAGGCGCGCCAGCAGAGACGTCCGCCGGGCCTTGGGCGCGGGCGTTGCGCGAGAGGATGGCGAGCATTTGCTCGAAAACCTGGATGTTGGATGCGCTGCGGAAGAGGCCGGTGCAGATTTGCAGGCGCACGTTTTGCATCAGTTCCTCGAAGTATTTGTAGGCTTCGTTCTTGTATTCAACAAGTGGATCTTTCTGGCCGTAGCTGCGCAGTCCGATGGACTGGCGGAGGTCTTCCATCTCGGTGAGGTGGCTTTGCCAGGGTTGGTCGATGGCTCCGATGACGACGTAGCGTTCGAGCGCGCCGAGGGCTTCGGGGAGTTCGACGGATTCCTTGATTTCGTAGGCTTTTTTGATGCGGTCAACCAGGTCGGCGGCGAGGGTTTCGGCGTTGGTGCCGTGCTTGGTGACGTCTTCGATTTTGAGGCCGAGGGGGAAGTGGGTGTTGCACCAGCCAACGAGGCTGTCGATGGCGGGGGGGGGGGGGGTGTCGCGTCCGCCAAAACCTGCGGATTCAACGCGGGCGGCGATCTCTTCCTCGACTTGTTCAAAGATGATGTCCTTGGCGCGTTCGGCGTGGATGGCGCCGTTGCGGATGCCGTAGATGACTTCGCGTTGTTTGTTGAGGACGTCGTCGTATTGGAGGAGGCGTTTGCGGGCGGAGAAGTTTTGTTGTTCGACTTTTTTCTGAGCGCTTTCGATGGAGCGGTTGAGCCAGGGGTGTTCGAGTTCTTCGCCTTCTTTCATCGCGCCTTCCATGATGCGGGAGGCGAGGTTGCCTTGGAGGAAGAGGCGCATGAGGTCGTCTTCGAGGGAGAGGAAGAACTTGGTGAGGCCGGGGTCGCCTTGGCGCGAGCAGCGTCCGCGGAGCTGGCGGTCGATGCGGCGGGATTGGTGGCGTTCGGTGCCGATGACGTAGAGGCCGCCGAGTTCTTTGACGCCTTCGCCGAGTTTGATGTCGGTGCCGCGGCCTGCCATGTTGGTGGCGATGGTGACGGAGCCGCGCTGGCCGGCGCGGGCAACGATGTCGGCTTCCTGGGCGTGGAATTTGGCGTTGAGGACGGTGTGGATGATACCGGCGCGCTTGAGCATGCGCGAGAGGACTTCGGAGGATTCGACGGAGGCGGTGCCGACGAGGACGGGTTGGCCGCGTTTGTGGGCTTCTTCGATTTCCTTGACGACGGCGTTGAATTTGTCGCGGCGGGTTTTGTAAATGCTGTCGTTTTTGTCGATGCGGATGCAGGGTTTGTTGGTGGGGATGACTTGGACGGCGAGGCGGTAGATTTCGAAGAATTCGGAGGCTTCGGTTTCGGCGGTGCCCGTCATGCCGGCCAGTTTCTCATACATGCGGAAGTAGTTTTGTATGGTGACGGTGGCGTAGGTGCGGGTTTCGCGTTCGATGGCGACGTTTTCCTTGGCTTCGACGGCTTGGTGGAGTCCGTCGGACCAGCGGCGGCCGGGCATGACGCGGCCGGTGTTTTCGTCCACGATCATGACTTTGCCGTCTTGGACGACGTATTCGACGTCTTTTTCGTAGAGGGAGTAGGCGCGGAGGAGTTGGGAAATGCCGTGGATTTCTTCGGAGACGGCGGTGAGTTTTTCCTGGGAGGCGAGTTTGCGCTTTTCTTTGTCTTCGGGGGTGAGGGTGGTGTCGGCGTCGAGTTCGCTGAATTCGGTGGCGAGGTCGGGGAGGACGAAGGCGTCGGGGTTGTCGGGGCGGAGTTGGGTGCGGCCGATTTCGGTGAGGTCGGCTTGGTGCTGGCGTTCGTCGATGACGTAGAAGAGTTCTTCCTTGAGTTTGAAGAGTTCGCTTTTGCGGAAGTCGGAGTTGAATTCGATGTCGGTCTTGTCGAGGAGTTTGCGCCACTCGGGGTTTTCCTGAATGCGGAGGAGGAGTTTGTTCTTGGGGGCGCCCATTTTGACTTGGAGGAGTCGTTGGGCGGCGAGGGCGCGGTCGTCGGGGGTGGCGTCGGTTTTTTCGAGGAGGGTCTTGGCGTCGGCAATGAAGCGGTTGCAGAGGCGGGTTTGTTCGGCGACGAGGCGGTCTACGGTGGGTTTGAGGCGTTGGAAGGGCATCTCGCGTTCGACGGGGGCGGGGCCGGAGATGATGAGGGGGGTGCGGGCTTCGTCGACGAGGATGGAGTCGATTTCGTCCACGATGCAGAACCAGTGGTCGCGCTGGACTTGGTCTTCTTTGCGGGTGGCCATGCCGTTGTCGCGGAGGTAGTCGAAGCCGAATTCGGAGGCGGTGCCGTAGGTGATGTCGCAGGCATACATCTGGCGGCGGATGTCGTTCTGCATTTGTTGTTGGATGCAGCCGACGGTGAGGCCGAGGAAGCTGTAGAGGTGGCCCATCCATTCGGAGTCGCGGCGGGCAAGGTAGTCGTTGACGGTGACGAGTTGGGTGTTCCGGCCAATGAGGGCGTTGAGGTAGAGGGGGAGGGTGGAGACGAGGGTTTTGCCTTCGCCGGTGGCCATTTCGGCGATGCGGCCTTGGTGGATGGCGAGGCCGCCGATGAGCTGGACGTCGAAGTGGACCATGTTCCATTCGAGTTCGTGTTCGCAGACGGTGACGGTCTTGCCGCAGAGGCGGCGGGCGGCGTTCTTGACGGCGGCAAAGGCTTCGGGGAGGACTTCGTCGAGGGCGGCTTTGGGGTCGGGCGCGGCGGCGATGCGGGCACGGAACTCACTGGTCTTGTCGCGGAGTTGTTCGTCGGTGAGCGTTTGGTAGGTGAGCTCGATTTCGTTGATCCTGGCGACAATGGGACGGGCCTTTTCGAGAAATTTTTTATAGTGACGGCCTGCGAAGCGTTTGAACAGGGAGGAGAGCATGGTCGTGTCGGTGAGAGAGTGGCTGTGAGTGGTCGTGAAAGTGGAAAAGGTTGGAGCGTAGGAGCAGGATGGGGCTTGGCAAATGGCAAAATCATGGGGCCGGGGCGGGGGAGGGATTGATACTCAAGGGAGCAGTGAGTGGTGCGGTGCGGTCAGCGAGGGTGCAGTTGGGGAACGAGTTCGGTGATGGTCCACCAAGGGCCGGGGGTGCGGGCAAGGGTGGCGGTCCAGTACCAAGCGGAGACATCGGTCCAGGCGCGGCCATCAGCGGCGAGGATGCGTTCGTGGACGAGCAGGGTGTGGCCGTTGCGCGTGGCCTCGGTGGCGCTCCAGAGGGTGCCGTCGGTTTTTTGGTGAATGGGGCGCGGACTGGTGTCGTAGCCAAGTGCACGCAGGCAATGGGCGGCGGGATGGAGGCGGCGCGTGGGGCGCGAGAGCCAGCGGAGGATGTAAATGCGGCCGGTGTCGTCGGTGAAAACGGCGGTCGTGCCGGGGAAGTCTTTGGCGAAACGGGCTTCGCGGGCGTCAGGCGGGAGTTGTATCCAGTTGGCGGATATGGCGGGTTCGACAGGCGCGGCGTGCCAGCCGGGAAAGGCGGTGGCGGCGCGGGCGGCGAGCGTGGCGCGGGTGGTGGTCATGATGTGTGCAGACCAGACGGGGGCGGCAGCGGCGGCGGCAAGAAGCAGCAAAAGGACGAGGAGGGCGAGGCGGGCGAGGGGGGGGGGGAGGGGATGGGACGGCGTTGTGATAGGTGCTCCGATGCGGGCGTGTTCGGGCTAAGGCTTGGAACTACGGGTTGCGGGGCAAGTCGTTCGGCGGCGAAGAGGATGACGAGCGCGGCGAGCGCGAAGAGGGCAAGGCCAATGGCATCGTGCGCCCAGGGGGGGGCGGGCCAGCGTCCGGTTTCGGTGAAGAAGAGCGTGGTGGCGCGCAGGATATTGGCGATGAAAACGGCGAGGGCCGCGGTGTGCGCAAGGCGGAGGGTGCGGCGGGTGTCGTGGCGGTGCCAGCAGGCAAGGGCGGCGGCGCAGAACAGGCCTGTCCAGAGCATTTGGATACCGCTGCACGGGGCGTCCACAATGACGCGTTCACCGGACCAGGTAAGCGTGGTGCCGGTGGCCGTGGCCGTGACGCCTCCGAGTTTGATGAGGGGCACGCTGAGGTGCGTGGTGATGACGCGGAGCGGGTATCCAAGATAAAATTGCAGGGTCGCCACCACGGGGAGTGAGAGGACGAGGAGGGACCAGAAGGGGAGCGGAGAAAATGCGGGTTGCGGATTGCGGAGTGCGGAATGAGCGGTGGCCGTCGGCACGATGACGAGCGCGATGAGCGTGACGAAAAGGACGGCGCGGATGAGCGGCGGCATCCAAGGGTAGGCGGCGGCATAGAGTGCGAGTCCGGTGCAGAGCGCGAGGGTGCGGCGGGGGGGGAGGGGGGCGAGTATCGCGCGCCACGGCGCGAAGAACAGCGCGGTGGCGAGAGCAACTAGGCCCCAAGGTTCGTCGGAGCCGTCACCGAGGCGGGCGGCATACCAGCGCAAAACCGGCCAGCCAGCGGCAAGCAGGGCAAGGAGGGCGGCGAGGCGGGTGGCGAAGAAGGGCGGAAAATGAGAACGTTTAACACTCAACGTTGAACATTTAACATTTAACAAAGGGGGATGCGTGACCATCGGGTTCATTGAATGTTAAGGGAACTTCTAAAAATTACACAGAGGACACAGAGGAGGCACAGAGTTTGGGGAGGCCTGTCCGGTGGAAGGACATTTTCCTCGCGAATGAATGTCTCTGTAATTCATTTATTATAAATAAAATAATGTTTTTACGGAAAAAGGAGCAAAGTCGTTTTGTCCTCCCTAAACTCTGTGCCTTCTCTGTGATCTCTGTGTAATTTCTGATTTTTAGAACCTCCCTTAAGTGTTAAACGTTAAATGTTAGGTGTTCGGTTCGGGGCGTTCCGGTTTTCTGCTTCCTGTGCGCCGACGCCACACGGCGATGCCGGCGATGAGGGTGGCGACGCCCATCAGCGCCCACGTCGCGGGTTCGGGGGAGGTGGGGATGTCGCCGCCGCCAATGGCGCGGTTGCTCACGCCTTGCGGGAGGGGGAGGGGCTGGCGGACGGTGTTGAGTCCTTCGCCGGGCTGGCGGCGGATGATGTGATCGACGGCCACAAAGGAGGTGTAGCGGGTGAGGAGTTTGTGGGTGAGGCCGAGTTGCGTGATCTGTGCAATGCGGTCTTCGCGGTCGGGGGCACCTGCTGCGACGTCGTCTCCGAGTTGGGCGATGCGGTGGCGGGCCCAGAGTCGGGAGAGTGCCTCGGCATCAAGCAGGCGTGTGGCGTCGGCGGTGGCGAGCGTGGCGGTGTAGGGGCGGTCGGCGCCGGTGTGGCCGGTGAGGACGAGGCGGGCTTCGGGGGCGAGGGGACCGCGGTATTTGCCGAAGAGGATCACGGGGCGTTGCGCAAAGACGTCGGGCAGGGAACGGGGTTCAACGTCATAGGCGTCGATGCCTTCGAGGGCGATGTGGATGCGGGTGAGGACGGGGGCGGCGATGGTGTCGCCAAAACGTTCAGCAGCGGCGGCGGCGGTGGCTTGGTCGGTGACAATGAAGGGTTCGCCCTGACCGGCGCGGGCAAGGCCTTCGATGAGGTGGCGGTTGACGCTGCTGCCGATGCCGAAGGCAAAGACGTTGGCTCCGTTTGTAACG
>NZ_ABEA03000122.1 GCF_000171235.2 Geminisphaera colitermitum TAV2
CGGGGGGGGGGGGGGGGGGAGTTCGCGTGCCGCTCGATACGACGACGCCGGTGTCGTGGATCGCCTACGCCAACCCGCATCTGGCGCGCAAGGTGAGGCCGGTGTTGCGGCGATTATTGCGTAATGTGCAGGGGTAATGTCGGCATTGCCTCTCCCCGCTGAAGTGCGCCCGCGTCCGGGGCCGCTCCGCTGAAATATCCCAACGGGCAGCCCGGCAATGGCTTGCCAAAATGAGTGGATAAATCCACACCACGCCCGCGCGCCACGCTGTCCGGCGTGAGGCGTAAATCACCACCCTTCAAATCGACAAGACCAGGCGCGGCTTCGACCCACAGGCTCTTGTTGTCGATGCCCAGCCTCGCAGCCAGTTCGCGGTCCTGCCGCCACGTGGACGAAGGGAAATCGTCCGCGCCGTTCGCGCCACTCACGCTGGTTGCGCGGACATAGACGTTGAAATCAGCCTTCCAGTTGGGATTGAGAGAGAGGGACTGGTTCAGAAACCAGCGGGCGCAGTAAAAGAGGTTGTTGAAATAATGGTAATTGGGTGTGCCGATCCCGTGCACCTTATTGGAGCTGATCGCAGCCGGAGAGGTGCAGGTGTTATGATAAACGTAAACTTCCGCCGGTTGCAGCTCCACTTCGCCGTAGTTGCGGATGTCCTCCATGTTTTGAAGGAAAAGGTTCCGGTAAATATAGAGCGGACCTGTATCCGGTGCCTTGATACGGATGCCGACGCGGCAGCGGATGAGCAGGTTGTCGTGCCACTCCCAGCCGTCTTGAAGACCGGCGGTTTCCAGCCCGTCGTCGCTCAGGCTCTCGATGCGGTTGTGAAAAATCCGTGACGGCGAGGCCCGGCCAAAATGATACGGGCGGGCGCTGATGCCGTCCCAGTGGTTGTGGATGTGGTTGTCGTGAATCCAGTGGCCGCCGTGCGTTTCGCGGATTTCGACTCCATAGCGATCGAGCCAGCCCGCGCGCTTGCACGCCAGCCAGTGATCCCAGGCGGGGGCGCCCTCGGGATCGGAGCCCCCGTAGGGATTCCAAAATATTTCGTTGGAGCGGATGACGCAGGAGTCCGACCCCATGTGCAGCAGGACGCCGAAGTCGATGGGGCCGATGACACACTTTTCGACCACGGAGCCCCGTGAGTAGGTGATGCGCACGCCGGCGGCGGCGTTGCGCAGTATCAGCCCGCGCACGACACAGTGATCAAAACCGTCGATGCGGATGAGCGCGTCGTTTTTGTCCGACGAGGCCGTAGCGATTTTCATCTGGCGCGGGTCGAGTTCGTCTTTGAAACGGATCACGAGTTCGTTGAAGTCCGGCAGGTAAAGGGTAAGCGCCTTGACGCCGTCCCATTTGGACTCGCCGACGCCATCGCGGAATAGTTTGGGCCATTCCCATTCCGGTCCCATTTTTGCCTGGCCGGGACGCGCCCAGTCTTCGCGCAGCATCATGCACGCCTTCTCCCCAGTGGTCACGGAGAAGACTGCGCGGGGCACCTTGGTTTTGTAAACCGCCGCGCCCAGTTCCGGGGCGGGCCTCCAGTTCAGAGGCAGGCGGTAGTCGCCGTCAATGATGGCTCCGGGGAGGCCTTCGAGCGTGACGGGGCGGCCTTCCTCGCCCGAGGATTTGAAATCCACGTATTCGTAGTAAGTTCCCGGGTACACGCGCACGGTGTCGCCCGCTTGGGCAAGATTGAGTCCGTCCTGAATGCTGGAGAGCGGACGGGCTTCGCTCCCGTCTCCGTCCAGACGTCCCTGGTGTTGTGAGACATGGATGATGCGCGCCGTCCGTGTTTTGTTGCCGCCCGAGCCTGCCATCGCTGGGGTAGCGGGGTCTTCTATGCGGACACGATCAATCTCGCATCCGCCGGGCCCGCGGAAACTGATTTCGACGGCCACGCGGCTCGCATCGGCGGGCGCGGTGAAAACCGTGGAGACTTCCTGCCACGCGGCCTCGGACGCGCTTGCGGATGCGCTTGCGGACGCGGGCAAGGACACGGTTGCGAGCGGCAGTTTCGACCAGGCCAGATAAGCGGCGTTGCTTTCGTCGCGCAGGATGAGGCGGCCATCGGTGACGGTGTTGTTGCGCACCTGGAGCCGGGCGCGGTAACGCTTCCCGGGTTCCAGATTTTTCAGGTTCTGGCGCAGCGTGGCGTTTTTTCCGGACTGCACCAGGCGGGCGTAATTTTTACCGCCGGTTGCTCCGCTTTCCGTGACCTCAAATCTTCCGCCCACCTGTGTCCATTCGCGCAGTTCCTGTTCGAATCCATCGTTGAGAAGATGCTCGGCAGCGGTCGCGTTGCTCGCGGAGGAGAAGGCCGGCGCAAGGAGCGCGGCGAGGATCATGATGAGGCGGAGTGGCCGGTGTTTTTTCAAAAGAATGTTCATCGTTTATTCGACCGGTTTGCTGCGGAGTCTGGACACCGTTTCCCACTGCGCCCGCTGGCAGCGCTGGGGAGGCAGTCCCTTGAGGATTTGTTCAATGTCATCCACAACCCATTGTCCCATCCACGGCCAGATTTCAGCGATGTTGCCGGCGCGGTGCGCTTGCAGCAGGGTGTTGGGCGTGCGGCGCGCGCGGTGGTTTTGAGGGATCGGCTCGTCGGGCCAGACATCGATGCCCACACGCAAATGACCCGAGGCGGCGGCGGTCAGCAATTCATCAAAATTAACCACTCCGGCGCGGCTCATCAGCAGGACGATGCCGCCCCGGGCCATGCGATCAAAATAGCGGCGTCCGATGTCGCCGAGGTTTTCCGTGGTCACCGCACCCATGAGGAACACGGCGGCGGCCTGTTCAAAGCATTGGTCCAGCGTGGCGGGTGTCACGCCGAGTTCACGCAGCACGCCGGGGTGAATCCATGGATCGTGCGCCAGAATCTCGCCGCCAAAGGCGCGCAGCAGCGGGAGCAGGGCGCGGCCCACATTGCCGCAGCCCACCACGGCGAGCTTGCGACCGGAGAGGAGAATGGAGTCGTGGTTGTCGCCTTCGCCGTAGAGGGTTTCGTTCCCGGCGCGGACGGCTGCATCCGCCTCGTGGATACGGCGGGCGAGGGAGAGCGCCATGCCGAGCGCCATTTCCGCAACCGGCCTGGCAAACACGGGCGCGGTGGAGAGCACGTGGATGCCGCGGCGCTGGCATTCGAGATAATCGACGTTGGGCAGAAAATTGCTCTCAACGTTGAAGACGGCTTTGAGATGCGGCGCGCGGTCGAGGCGTTCCTTGGATAGCGCGGACTGGCCGATCAGGATGCTGGTGCGCGGCAGGTATTTTTCGATGTCGGCGTCGGGGAGCGGCGCGTCGTCATGATAGATGACTTCTCCGAGCGTCTCCAGGCGTTGCCGGGTCACGGCGTCGAAAAGCTGGGCAAGCGGGCGCGGATGCGGATCAAAAAGGATGAGGTTATTTGTCTTCATGAGCGGGTTCGCGGACGGAAAAGGGATGGGTATGCCTCCGTCGTGGACGGCGGAGGCATAGAGGGGGGGGGCTCCTTGCGGATGAGGATGAACCGCGGTTCAGCGTTTGCCGTGGCGGGCGAGCAGCGTGATGCCAGCGGCACAGCCGCCGGCGAGTAGGGCAACCGTGGAGGGTTCGGGGACGGCGGAGGCGTTGGTGATGATCGAGAGGTTGTCGATTGTGTAGCCGTTGGCGAGGTTGCCCGCTCCGAATACGAAGGAGTCAAACGTGTAAGTCACGGGCGTGCCGACTTGCGCGGCGTTGGTGATGGAAAATGTGGTTCCCGCAATGGAGCCTTTCAGGGAGATTTTGTCCGTATCCGTGCGCGTGATGGTGAGTGTGACGGTTTGCGCCGTTGTTCCGAAACTGGCTCCATTGAAACCGATGAGGCGGGCGCCGGTGGTGGTTGTGTTCATGACGGTAGAGCCAGTCGTGTCACCGGAATTTCGGTACATGCTGGTGTCGTTCGTTCCGCCTGTGTTGACCGCAGCGAAATACCCGGTGGCGGTGCCCCCGGTGTCATTGGTTGTTTCGTTGTAGGGATATAGCCTGGCCGTGCCGCCGCCGCTGTTGAACAGGCCAAAGCGCAGTGCGCCCGATGTGGTGGCGGGGGCGATCGCATATTGGACAGAGAAGGAGAGGGTCACGTAGTCACCGACGTTCGACAGCGTGGTGGACGGGAATTGCACGAAGCCGCTTGACCAGCTCCCGTTCACGTTGAGCGAGCCGCTGGAACCTTCGAACAGTCCATTGGTGCTGATGGAGTGGTAGGTGTTGGCGCCAGAGGTGGCCGTCTGGCCGACTTTGGGAACAGTGACGGTCATGCTAGGGAGTGTAGTCACGAGATAAGATTGACTGAGTTTTTTTGTGATGGAGAATGTCAGCATGGCGAAAGATCAACACCGTCACGACATTTCGGACCGAGTTTGGAGCGTTCTGGAGCCGCTGCTACCTGGAAGGAAAGGAGCGTGGGGAGGGGTGGCGGAGGACAACCGCAAGTTCCTCAACGCGGTTCTGTGGATTTTACGCACTGGTGCGCCTTGGAGGGATCTTCCAGAGGATTACGGAGGGTGGGGCAACACGCACAGGCGTTTTTGTCGCTGGAGAGACAAGGGGCATTGGGAGCGCCTGTTGTCGGAACTGATGAACGAGCCCGATTTTGAGTGGCTGATGATTGATGCCAGTCATGTCAAAATCCATCCGCATGCAGCGGGAGCCAGAGGTGGAAACGAGGCGATCGGTCTGACAAAAGGGGGCGAAACACCAAACTACATTTGGCCGTGGATGCGCATGGTATGCCGGTGCGAGTCATTGTTACAGCGGGTTCCACGGCTGATTGCACACAGGCTGGCAGGTTGATTGAAGGCATTGCCGCAGACCATCTGATCGCCGACAAGGGATATGACACCAACGCCATCATCGAAATGGCGCAGGCCGCAGGCATCTGCCCGCAGATTCCTCCAAAGACCAATCGCATAGAACAACGCGAATATGACCCTTATCTTTATCGGATCAGGCATCTGGTAGAAAATGCATTCCTACGACTCAAGCAATGGCGCGGCATCGCAACCCGATACGCAAAACGAGCCTCCTCTTTCCTCGCTGCCGTCCAATTCAGGTGTGCCATCCTCTGGGCTTCAATCTCGTGACTACACGCTCTAGAGAAGTCGTCCGAGAGGAGCGTGGTCGTGGTGGATGCGCCTTGGCAGAGGCTGGCGGCGGTCAACAGTCCGAGGCTGGACAGGAGGGTGGCGATGGCAGTGATGTGTTTTTTCATGGTTACTTGAGCGGGTTGGAGATCGGGCTGATAAAGGGATCACGAGTCCGGGGCGTTAAGCGGAACGACGCTGACGTGGCCATCGAAATAGGCGCGATTTCGGGTGGAGCCGTGCATGGATGTGGAGCTGATTTTCTCCATGTTCCATCCGCCCCAGCCGGCGGCTTTCACGGCGTCGATGTCGGCGAGCATCCAGGTGCTCGCGGGCGCGGGAATGCGCGTGAGCGGGACGGGGGCATTGTGAGGCGAGGCCGTGTCGGGAACGCCCCACACGGTGCCGTCGTAGTCGGGGATGATTTTGTTGGACGAATTGTTGATATAGGTGATCGCGTTTTCATCCGGCACGCGGATCAACTCTGGTTTGTCGAGGGCGAAACCGGGGCACACCATGGCGGGGGCAAGGATCACTTGGTTGAGGTCCGCAGGCAGGACGATGCCGAACTGGGGGGCGAGGAAACCAATGAGGCGCCCCTTTTTGTTGTTTTGCCTGAACGCGGGCGACACCCGGCTGTAAAGCGGACCGGGCAGGGTGCTGTTGCGCTGTTCGTTGGTGTGGAGAATCACGGCAAGCGCGATCTGGCGCATGTTGGAACGGCATTGCGCCGAGCGCGTTGTCTGCCGGACCTTGGCCGTGGTGGGGATGATGATGGCGGCTAGGATCCCAATAATTGCAATCACGGTGAGCAATTCGATGAGAGTGAAGGCGCGGCGGGTTGTGTTCATGGGAAAACGGGAGGATGGCCTCTTTTGATGGCTGCGAAGAAAGGAGTCACAACACCCTTGTGATTTTACGGTAAAAACGAGTGGAATCCCATCCCGCATGGCATCGGACAAAAGTTTTACACGCATCTCGCTAAAAACCGTTGCGGAGGCCGCCGGCGTGTCGCGCATGACCGTCTCGCTCGCGCTCCGCAATCACCCCGCGCTGGCGGCGGGCACACGTGCGCGCGTTTGCAAGATCGCCCAAAAACTCGGCTACCGGCCCGACCCGGAAATCGGGCGCGTGATGTCCGAAATCCGTTCGCGGCGGTGTATCCATAAACCCAGCACCATTGCCTACGTCACGGCACACGAGCGCCACGACGAATGGAAACGGTCTCCGACCTACTTCGCCTACTATGAGGGAGCCGCCCGGCGCGCGGAGGCGTGCGGGTATCACCTGGAGGCCTTCTGGGCGCGGGAAAAGGGCATGACGCCCCGGCGCTTGAGCGAGGTCATACACAACCGGGGCATCAATGGCGTCATCGTTTCCCCGTTTCCCTACAGACGCCCGCCTTTCGAGGGATTCTGCTGGGACTATTTTTCGGCGGTGGCGCTGGGCTACTCGCTGGAGCAGCCTGAACTGCACCGGGCGTGCAACCACCAGTTCAGGTCGATGCAGTTGCTCGTGTCGGAGCTTTACCGGCGCGGCTACCGGCGGATCGGATTTGCGATGGAGGAAGACATGGACAACCGCGTGTGCCACAACTGGCGTGGCGGGTTTATGTCGGACGCGGCATCACTGCCGGGATGGCCGGTAGTGCCTTTTTTGTTACACGCGGACTGGACGCGGGAGCGGTTCGCGCGGTGGCTGGAGGCGGAAAAGCCGGACGTGGTGGTGACAACCGGGGCAGGTGTGGAGGACTGGCTGGCGGAGTTGGGATTGAGGGCGCCGCGCGACATCGGTCTGGCCGTCGTGGACCTCGCGCCATTGCTGGCGGAGCGCAGGATTACGGGTATCCATCAAAACACGCCGCAGGTGGGCGCGGCGGGCGTCGATTTGCTGATTTCGTTGATGAACTCCAATGAGCGTGGAGTCCCGGAAACGCCGCGGATTTTGATGGTCGAGGGCAAATTTGTGCAGGGGGAGACCACCCGGTGTTGAACCGCGCAGGCGGGCGGGGGGGGGGGGGGTGAGTGCACTGCGCTGGAATGCGTGGATGTTCGGTTTACGGCTCCGCGAGGTCCACGTATTGCCAGGCGCGCATGTCGAGGACGTTGGGCACCCAGTGGCGGACGCGGGGGCTGATGGCATAGACGCGTTTGTAAAAATAGAGCGGAATGCCGGGCGCGTCACGCGTGAGGATGTCATCTAATTTCTGATACACGGCGTGGCGGGCGGCGGTGTCGGGCGCGGCGAGGGCGTCGGCAAGGAGGCGGTCGTAGGCGGGGTTGGCGTAACCGGTGTTGTTGTTGCCGCCGCCGGTGATCCAGAGATCGAGAAAGCTGTAGGGGGCGGGGTAGTCGCCGTTCCAACCGAAGCGGGCGATGTCGTAGTCGAGGCGGTTGACGGTTTCGAGATACACTTTCCACTCCTCGTTGCGGAGGACGATGTCGATGCCGAGGTTGCGCTTCCACATCTGCTGGATGGCCTCGGCGAGTTGCTTGTGCGACTCCATCGAGTTGTAGAGGAGTTCAAGGCGGGGGAAACCGCGTCCGTCGGGGAAACCGGCTTCGGCAAGGAGGCGGCGGGCGGCGTCGAGCGGCGCGGCGGCGGGGGTAGTTGTTTTTGCAATACTGGCGGTGGAATGAAATTCGGGCGACGGGGGGATGAAGTTGAGCGCGGGTTGCTGGCCGGCGAGGAGGATGTTTTCGGTGATGGCGGAGCGGTCGATGGCAAGGGCGAGGGCGCGGCGCACGCGGACGTCGTCGAGGGGCTTGCGGGTGAGGTTGAGGCGGTAGAGGTAGAGGCCGTAGAGGTCGTCGGAGCGAAATTCGGCGGGGCGCTGGCGGCGGTAGGCGCGGATGCGCGAGGTGGGGAGCGTGCTGGTGATGTCGAGCTTGCCGGCGCGATACTGGCGCTCCTCGGTGTCGGCGTTGTCGATGGCGTGAAAGTGGATGGCGTCAAGCCGGGTGGCGGCGGCGTTCCAGTAGGTAAGCGAGCGGGTGACGACGATCTTTTGGTTGGGCAGCCATTCGCCGAGGACGAAGGGGCCGTTGCCGACAAAATTGGCGGGGCGCGTCCAGGCGGTGCCTTTGGCGGTGAGTCCGCCGTGTTTTTCCAAGGTGGCGATGGGGACGGGCATCCAGGCGTGATGCGTGAGCGAATCGAGGAGGAAGGGCACGCGCTGGCGGAGGCGGACGCGGAGGGTGCGGTCGTCGGGGGCGCTGAAGCCGGTGCGCGCAAAATCTTTCAAAACGCCTTTGTTAAAATCCTCCGCGCCGCTCACGTGGTAGAGAAAGTAGGCGTATTCAGAACCGAATGACGGCGAGAGGGTGCGCTGGAAGGAGCGCACAAAATCGTGCGCGGTGACGGGCGCGCCGTCGGACCAGCGGGCGTCGGGACGGAGGTGGAACGTCCATTCGAGTCCGTCGGCGGAGGTTTCCCAGCGCGAGGCGACGCCGGGCGCGACTCCGCTGCCGCTGGGGGCGTAGGAGACGAGTCCTTCGAAGAGGGCGTTGATGATGCGCGCCTCGGGCACGCCGGTCGTGACGGCGGGGTCGATGTCCTGGGGCTCGGTGCCGTTGCCGAAGTGGAGGATTTTTGACTTGGGGGCGGCGACGAGGGTTGCGGCGGCGGCGGCAATGGAAAAGGCGAAGGCGAAGGCGCGGATCAGGAGTGGCGGGAATGGCATGGGTGTGCGGCAGGTGTGTGGACGGAGAACGTTTAGCATTTAACGCTTAATATTTAACATTCAATAACCGGCGGTTCTCAACCGCTTGAACCGTTAAATGTTAAATGTTCGGCCCTTCAGATGTTTTTCAAATATTCGATGTTGGACGTTGGCCGTCGGATGTTTGATATTGGCCGGGTTATGCAGACATCTGTCTTTCCGACCTCCCTGTCCTCGTTTACTCCAACAGCCGTGGCCATGCGTGGCCGACGGCTCGCGTTGCGACTCGCCCTTGCGGCCGGGTTGCTGGCTCCCCTGGCGGGCTGGTCCGCCAGTGCGACGGACACCGCCGCCGCCGCTAATGCGCCGCGCAAAAGCGTCAAGCTGCTGACCATTGGCAACAGTTTTTCGAACAACGCCATCTCGCAACTGCCGCAACTCGCGGAGGCGGGCGGCAAAGAACTGCTTCTGGGCCGCACCTCGCTCGGCGGTTGCTCGCTGGAACGCCATGCGAAGCACCTGGCCGCCGCGCTCAAGGACCCCGAATCAGCCGAGGGGCGTCCTTACACGAACAACCCGGCGGTCTTCGGCAAGGCTCTCGCCGGACGCAAGACGGTGTCTCTGCCCGAGGCGCTCGCCGCGCAGGAATGGGATTTTGTCACGATCCAGGAATGGAGCGCGCGGAGCTTCAAGCCGGAGTTCCAAGAGCCCTACGCGAAGCAGTTGATCGAGGCCATCCGCAAGTATGCGCCGACCGCCGAGATTCTCATTCACGAAACATGGGCCTACCGCGAAGATCACTCTTGGTATCAGAAGGGCGACGAACTCACGCAGCAGAAGATGTATGACGGCCTGCACGCCGCCTATCGGGAGTTGTCGGCGCGTTACGGCGGATTGCGGATCATCCCCTCAGGCAGCGCCATTCAGGCCGCCCGCCAGACCCCGCGCTGGACCTACAAGGTTGACCCCAACTTCGACTTCAAGAACCCGCCCGAAGGCCAGCTTCCCGACCAGACGGGCAGCCTGAACGTGGGCTGGACGTGGCGGAAGAAGGATGGCACGCAAAAGTTCGGACTCGACGCGATCCATGTTAACGCCGCGGGTTGCTACCTGGGCGGCTGCGCGTTTTACGAGACGATTTACAACGACTCCGTGCCTCCCGCGACGGCCTACGCGCCCAAGGGAATGTCGGTTGAGGACGCCGCGCAACTTCGCGAGATCGCTCATCAAGCCGTGCAAGCCGAGCGTCAACGCGAACGCACTCGCTAAGCGGTGATCGTCTAAATCGCGTCACAAAACCCAAGGAGGCGGGGGCTTTCCCCGCCTCCTTTTTCGTCTCCGCCTCTTTCGCCTCCTCCCTTCCCCCCCC
>NZ_ABEA03000121.1 GCF_000171235.2 Geminisphaera colitermitum TAV2
GGGGGGGGGGGAGGCGTTGAGTTTATTTTGTTTGGCGAGGGAGACGGTGCCGAGGATCGAGACGAGGATCGAGGTCAGCAGGAAAAAGAGGCGCATGAACTGGCTTTGATCGTTCTGCGCAAGGAGTCCGTTGAATATCGTGCCGCCGGTGGAGATGAGGGGTTCGTTGTAGTTGGCGACGAAGAGGCCGAGGATGGCGAACTGGCCGAGGATCGAGAGCGCGGGGATGGTCGCTGTTTTCTTCGGTAGTATGATTTCAACTACAAGAAGGAGGAGAGCGAGGAGACCGAGCGCGACTTCGGGAGCGATGGACAACCAGATGTTGTCTTCGGCGGCGCTCTGGAGGGCGAGTGTGATGTCAGTGACGGCGGGCATCGGTGAAAATTAGGAGAATTAGGAATTGAGGGATTGTGAATTATGGGGGGCGGGGGCGGAAGCGGGCGGGACGCCCGCGTCACTTTGTGGTAGGGGCTTCGCTTGCGAAGCCCGCGATTGCGTTTCGGGCTGCATTTGGGCCTGCGATTGCGCTTCTGGTATTTGGTAAATCTGTCCGGCTGGCGCGGGCGTCGCAAGCGACGCCCCTACAGCGGGCGGGACGCCCGCGCCTCGGAGTGGTGCGTCGTTGTAAAGCGTAGAGACAGCGGCGTTGAGGTGGGTACTGATGAGCTTGGGCCAGAGGCCGATGGCGAAGAGCGCGACGATGAGGATGAGCGCAGGGATTTTTTCGCAGCAGCAGAGGTCGCGTGGCGGCGTGGTGGTGGTGACTTTGGCGAAGGCTTCGGTCTGGGGTCCGAAGAAGACGCGGGCCACGGCGCGGAGTCCGTAAATGGCAGAGAGGATGATACCGCTGACGGCGAGTGCGGTGTAGAGTTTGGAGAATTGCCAGGCGGCGACGAAGATCGTGAGTTCGCCCCAGAAGTTGGCGAGTCCGGGGAGTCCGATGCTGGCCATCGTCGCCACAACAAAGAAGGCGGCGAGGACGGGGGCGTGTTTTACGAGTCCGCCCATTTCGCGCATGTCGAAGGTTTGGGTGCGGTGGTAAACGCTGGTCGTGAGGAGGAACAGGAGGGCGGCGGAAAAGCCGTGCGCGACCATCATCATGACGACGCCGCCAACGCCCATCGCCGAGTAAGCGGCGAGGCCGAGGAAGGCGTAGCCCATGTGCATGACGGAGCTGTAACCGACCATTTGCTTGAGGTCGGTTTGCGCGATGGTGATGAAGCCGACGACGAGGATGTTGCCAACGACGGCGAGGAGCGCGAGCCATTGGACCCAGTGCGCGGCTCCGGCGGGGAGGAGGGGGCAGGCGATTTGGATGAGGCCGTAGAGTCCGAATTTTTTCAGGACGCCGGCGTGCAGCATGGCGGCGGAGCTGGGGGCGGCGCCGTAGCCGAGCGGTGCCCAGGTGTGTAGTGGCCAGAGCGATACGAGGATGCCGAAGCCGAAGAGGAGAAGGCCGTAGATGACGTTTTGCGAGGCGGCAGTGAGCGGGTTTGTTCCCGAACCGGCGTTGAGGAGGACGTTGCGGAGGGTGATGATGTCGAAGCTTTGCGCGCCGCTTTTGTAGTAAAGGGCAATGAGGCCGATCAGGGAGAGCATCGCGCCGAGGGTGAGGTAAATGGTCATTTTCATGGCCGCGTAGTTGCGGTCACGTCCGCCCCAGATGCCGACCATGATGAAGGTCGGGATGAGCGCGAGTTCGTGGAAGAAATAGAAAAAGAAGACGTCCACGCTGCTGAACACGCCCATGAGTCCGCCGTGCATGACGAGGAGGAGCGAGAGGTAGAGGGGGAGTCGTTCGGCTTTGCTCTGCATGGCGTAGAGTCCGGCGGCAAGGCCGACGATGGAGGCCATGAGATAGAGGGGGAGCGAGATACCGTTGAGGCCGAGTTTGAGCGTGATGCCGAGTCGGACGAGACCGGTGTCAAAGGTGCTCAGGAAGCGGTAGCCGTGGTGGGTTTGGGCAAGCGGGAATTTCCATGCGACGAGCGCGGCGAGGAGGACGGGGGCGAGGAACCCCACGGCGGCAAGGAGTCGGGCGGGGCGCGCGGGCAGGCGAAAGGCCGTGATGAGGATGGCCGCCAGAATTGGCAGCAGGATCGAGAGCAGGAGTGGATCGAACGGGAAGATTGGCGATGGCATTCTGAAAAGAGCTAAAAGTGGTGTGGAGGGAGGATGGCTTTTTAGAGGAGTCCACCGGCCAGCGCCCAGAAGAGGGCGGCGCCGATGAGGAACCAGTAAACGTAGGCGTGAAGGCTGCCGGTGTGGAGGGCGCGGGCGGCAAGGCCAAAGAGTCCGGTGATGCCTGCGGCTCCACGGATGATGAGGCCGGAGAGGAGAAGCATTTCGGCTCCGTTGAGAAGGAGGGCGAAACGTTGCTGGATTTTTGCGACGTAGTAGTCGTAGGCGGCGTCAAAGGAGGCTTTGAGCGCGGCAAGGAGCGTGAAGAGCGGAGGGGATTTTTTTTCCAGAGTGTCGGTCGCGGCGTTTTTGTAGAACACGAGCGCGGTGCCTGCGCCAACGAGCAGGATCGTAATGCTCATGATGAGGACGCTGCTGCCGTGTGCGTGGGGGATTTGCGACCAGACGCCGTTAAAGTGAGAGCCGTAAAGGAGGTTGCCGAGTTTGCCAGTGGTCCAGCCGCCAACGATGGACAACGCGGCGAGAACGATGAGCGGGATCGTCATGGAGAGACCGCTTTCGTGCGCGTGTTCGGAGGCGTGCGTGCGCGGGGTGCCGAGGAAGACGAGTTTCCACATGCGGGCCATGTAAAACGCGGTGAGCACGGCGGTCGCCACGAGGATCACGAAGACGGGTTGGCTCTTGGCTTGGGCGAGGTGGAGAATGGCGTCCTTGGAATAAAAACCGGAGATGAAGGGGAGTCCGCCGATGGCGAGAACGCCGATGGTAAATGTGATAAACGTCACGGGCATCTTCTTGGCGAGGCCGCCCATTTTGAAGATGTCCTGTTCGTGGTGGCAGCCGTGAATGACGGAGCCGGAGCCGAGGAACATGAGGGCTTTGAAGAAGGCGTGCGTGGTGAGGTGGAACATCGCGGCGCCAACTCCGGCGAGGAGCAGGGTTTGCTCGGCGGGAGCTTCGGGTTGGGCGAGGCGGCCTAGTCCGAAGGCGGCGACCATGTAGCCGAGTTGCGAGAGCGTGGAGTAAGCGAGGACTTTTTTGATGTCGCGTTGCGTGACGGCGCAGAGGGCGGCGTAGAGGGCGGTGGCGGTGCCTACCCACATGACAATGGTGAGGGCGTCGGGCGCGGCGGCAAAGAGGGGTTCGATGCGGCAGAGCATGTAGATACCGGCGGCGACCATCGTGGCGGCGTGGATAAGGGCGGAGACGGGCGTGGGGCCTTCCATGGCGTCGGGGAGCCAGACGTGGAGGGGCATTTGCGCGGATTTGCCGACGGCACCGCAGAAGAGGAGGAGGGGGATGCAGGTGGCAACGGCCACGCCGCCGTTGGCGAGGATGGCGAGTTGGGAGAGGTTGACGGTGCCGAAAATCGCGTAGCAGGCGATGATGCCGAGGAGGAATCCGAAGTCGCCAACGCGGTTGGCAATGAAGGCTTTTTTGGCGGCGTCGGCGGCGCTGGTTTTATCGCAAAAGTGGTTGATGAGGAGCCAGGAGCTGAAACCGACGAGTTCCCAGAAAATGAAAATCATGAACAGATTGTCCGCGAGGACGATGCCGATCATGGAGAACATGAAAATGGAGAGTCCGCCGAAGTAACGGGCCTTGGCGGAGTCGTCGCTCATGTAGCCGAGCGAAAAGACGTGAACGCAGAGGCCGACGATGCCGACAACGGAGAGCATGAGGGCGGCAAGGTCGTCGAATTTGAAACCCAGCGAGAGCGAGAATCCGCCGAGTCGGAGCCATTCGATGGAGGCTTCGGGTCCGGTGATGCGTGTGCCGCCAAAGGCGAGGGCGAGCGCGCCAGCGGCGATGGCCGCGGCGGTGAGGGTGGACACGAGGGCGGCGATGTTGCCCAGGCGACGGAGAAAGAGTGCGATGAGCGCCGCCGAGGCCAGCGGAAGCAGGAGGACGAGGAGCGCGAGTTGGATGGGCGAGGTGCCGTTGGAAAGTGGCATGGCGGCGGACAGGCTAGTTTTTCAGAGAGTTGAGCTTGGTGACGTCGATGGTGCGGCGTTGGCGGAAGAGGGCGACGATGATGGCAAGGCCAACAGCGACTTCGGCGGCGGCAACCGTGAGGATGAAGAACACAAAAACGTTGCCGCTCATGGTGCCGTTGTAACGCGAGAAGGCGACGAGGGCGACGGTCGCGGCCACGAGCATCAGCTCAAGGCACATGTAAATCACGAGCGTGTTTTTGCGAACGAGCACACCGAGGAATCCAACCGCAAAGAGGGCGGCGCTCAGGTAGAGATATTCGTTGAGTCCGATGGTCATTTGTTGGCCTCCGAAGCGGTTCCGGTGACGGATTCACCGGCGTTTTTTTTGCTGATAACGATCACGCCGAGCATGGCGATGAGGAGAAGGAATCCGACGATCTGCACGGGAAGCAGATAGGTCGTGAAGAGTTCGCGTCCGTAGGTTTTGAGGCTGGCGCCGACGGAGGCGGCAGGAGCGATGGTGTCGAAGCTGCCGTGTGCGTAGATTGAATACAGCGCGGCGAGAAGGAGGACGGCGGAGATGAGTCCGGCGACGAGCGTGGTTTTGCTAAAACGCTTCCCCCCCCCCCCCCCTGCGGCGTCGGTAAGCATGACGATGAAGAGGAACAGGGCAACGACCGCGCCCGCGTAAACGAAGATGAGCAGCACGGCCAGGAGGAAGGCTTCGAGGAGAACGAAGATGCCGGCCAGACTGACGAGGACGCCGAGCAGGCAGAGGGCCGAGGTGACGGTGTTTTTGTTAAACACCACACCGAGTCCGCAGGCGAGGGCGAGCGTGGAGAAAACGTAAAAGAAGAGAGACGACATCGGGAATTGTGGAATGCGGATTGCGGAGTTCGGTTTGCGAAATGGCCGGAGGGAAGAGTGTTGGTTGTAGCGGCGCGCGCGGGGGGGGGGGGGGGGGGGGAGGTTTAGTGGTGTCCGTTGTGGGCGGCGGCTTCTTCGGCGGCTTTTTTCTTGTCCCACTTGTAGTGTTCGTCGGGGAGGGTGCCGCCCATTTCGTAGAGTTTTTGTTTGTTGTTCACGAGTTCGTCGCGGGTGAAACCGGTGACGGTGTAATGGTTTTGCAGCCAGATGGCTTCTTCGGGGCAAACTTCTTGGCAGAAGCCGCAATAAATGCAGCGGAGCATGTCGATCTTGAATTCTTGCGGGCGTTTTTCGACGTGCGCGTTGGGATCGTCGGAGGGGATTTCGCCGGGGGTGATGCGGATGGCTTTGGGCGGACAAACGAATTCGCAGAGTTGGCAGGAAACGCATTTTTCGCGTCCGTGCGGGTCGTAAACCAGAGTGGGCGCGCCGCGGTAGCCGGGAGGGATTTCGGGGCGTTGCTCGGGGTACTCCATCGTCACGGGTTTGGCGACCATGTGCTTGAGTGTGGTTTTCAATCCTCCGGCGATTTGCGGGAGATAGGTGCGCTCAAGCAGGGTGAGCGGTTTGCGTTCTACTTGGATGACGGACATGGACGGGAAAGGCTGAAATGATGGATGCGGTAAGAATGCGATTTACTTACGCTCGGTTGGTCGCGGTGCTTGTCGGTTTTGAGAGCTGAGCTTTTTGACGACATAGACGATGAGGGCAATCGGAAGACCGACGAAAAAGAGGATGATGATGAGTTCTGGAATACTGATGCCAAGGAGCGCGATGGTGTTCATGGTATTTGGGTTCTTAGCGTTTCAGCATTTCACGAGAGGAAGGCAATCACGACCGTGTAAACGACGAGGTTGGCGATGGAGAGTGGGAGCAACTTTTTCCAGCCGATGTTCATGACTTGGTCGTAGCGGAAGCGCGGGAGCGTCCAGCGCACCCACATGAAGAAGAAGATCATGAAGAGGACTTTGCCGACGAAGATGATGATACCGAGAATCGCTGTGAGGAGCGGGATGTCCACGATGTGCAGCCAGGTGGCGAGGTCGGTGAGGCTCAAGACCCACGGGAGCGGGTTCCATCCTCCGAAGAAGAGGAGCACGAAGACCGCCGAGCCGACGAGCATGTGGCAGTATTCGGCGACGTAAAAGAGCGACCATTTGTAAGCGCCGTATTCGGAGGCGAAGCTGTTCACGAGGTCGGCTTCGGATTCGATGGTGTCGAAGGGTTGGCGGTTGGTTTCGGCAAAGAGGGCAACGAGGTAAATGAAGGCCGAGAGGGGCATCAGGAAAATAAACCAGGCACCGCCCCAGAAGCCGGGTTGGGTTTGGAATTGCACGGCGCGGAAGAGGCTGAGCGAGCCTTCGAAGGCGGCGGTGTTGCCTGCGGCGACTTCACTGGCGAGGGGACCGTTGATCCAGAGGAACACGGGGAGAACGCTGAGGGTGAGCGAGAGTTCGTAGGAGATGATTTGCGCGGAGGCACGGACGCCGCCGAGGAAGGAATATTTGGAATGCGAGGCCCAGCCAGCGAGGATTTGCGAGTAAACGGCGAGCGATGAAACGGCGAACACGGCGAGGAGTCCGACATCGACGTTGGCCAGCATGACGGGGACGAGCGTGGGCGTGCCGTTGATGTTGGCGATGTAGGCGCTGAAGGGAACTATGACGACGGTGCAGAGCGCGGGGATCATCGCGACGATGGGCGCGGCGATGAAGTAGAGTTTTTCGACGAAGGCGGGGACGGGGTCTTCTTTGAAGAGGAATTTGCCGCCGTCGGCCATGAGTTGCATGACGCCGAAGCGTTTGAGGAGCGGTCCGAGGATGGGTATCCACATGAGGAGCGGGGTCGCGGTGCGGTTGGGACCGGGGCGGTCTTGTATCCATGCGGCGATTTTGCGCTCGGCCATCGAACAGGCGGCAGCCACGGGAAACATGAAGAGCATCACCGCGCCGCCTTGGATCACGAGGCGAAGGAGGAGCGGGAGTTCAAAGTAGAAATCAGAGAGAGCGGCGAACATTGCGGAAGAAGGCGGAATTATGAGTTGGAAATTAGAAATTAAAGAAACGGAATTGTGGCGGCGTGGTGTTGTGTTAGGGAGGGGGTAGCGTCAAGCGGCAGGTTTACCGTATTTTTTTCAAGCTGTTTCAGCGGTTACGAGTGCGGTGAGAGTTTCAAAAAAACGTTCGGCGTG
The DNA here is from genome assembly GCF_000171235.2 of Geminisphaera colitermitum TAV2. GTDB lineage: Bacteria > Verrucomicrobiota > Verrucomicrobiia > Opitutales > Opitutaceae > Geminisphaera > Geminisphaera colitermitum. Next base: position 7,198 of record NZ_ABEA03000121.1, read on the forward strand.
GGGACAGCGTTTTCGAACGAGGCTAGGGTCGAGTTTGGGCAGGATTTCGGAGGCGTGCTTGATTTTGTCGTATTCGCCTTTGGTGGTGTCGCGAGTGGCTCTTTTGAGTGCGTCGTAAATTTGTGGTTTGGGTTCTTCCTCCAAATTCTGGCGTTTGGGGAGGGCTTTGGTTTGGAAGTTTTGTCCGTAGTATTTTTTGAGGGTTTCAGGGTCGGCGACGATCCAAGTTTCCATGCACTGGGTCATGAGATGGACGTGTGTAATGTCGATTTCAGACATCGGCCAAGCGTCGTCCTTGCGTTGTTCGAGGTGTTGTCTGGGGTCGGGCGTGGTTACTGGGTCTTCGGAGTCAACAAGGAGAATGTTGATGGAGGTTGGGTAATTGTGACGGGCTCTTTGAAAGGCTTCCCATGTTTTGGGACGTGCTCCGCAAGAGACTACAGTCCAGTGATAGCGTTGATTTTGGAGATATGGGAGCTTCTTGAGGAAGCAGTCCATACCTTGACGGAGCTTGGCCTGGCGGGCGACAGTATCTCCGCCGCCTTCAATATAAATGCGAAGGGAACGTTTTTGTCGCATCAGAGATTTCCTCCGATTTCTCCAATGCGCCAGATTTCACCGAGACGGTATTTTTCGAGCCAGAATTTGAGTTTTGTTGAGTCCAGTCTGTTGAGGGTCGTGCCTTCGCCAGCCATGTGTTCGCAGACCAGAATGGATTCGGGTTGATCGGAAAATTCCGAGACGAGTGCGTCGGAGTGGGTCGTCACGATGAGTTGGGTTTTTTCAGATGCTTCTTTGAGGAGATCAGCGAGGATCGGGAGGGCATCGGGGTGGAGCCCGAGTTCGGGTTCTTCGATGCAAACAAGTGGATAACGGTCGGCAGAAAGCAAAATAGCTAGTATTGCAAGAAACCGGATGGTGCCGTCAGAAAGACGCGTGGCAGGAACGGGACTACTCAGACCGTCTTCAAAGAGATTTATTTGAACAGAGTTGTTTTGGATGCGGGTAGTGAGGTGGCTGAAACGGGGGAGAAAACGACGGCAGTATTCGTTGATGCGTGGCCAGATGCCGGAGCGATGTTCGAGATCGTTGAGGACAAGCCCGAGATTGGCGAGGCTGGGCAGAAGAATGTCGGCAGGAGAATCAGCAGGCTGGGGCCGACGAAGTGTGGAGGAACGTCCGAACTGCCACTCCCGAAAAATCTGAATATTGGCAAAAATTTCACTGGTTGCGGTGATCTCGGGATATACTTCCGGATCCTTGCGCTGGGAGAGAATAGACTGATTGGCTTTTACTTCATCACGTTTGAGGCTGCGCTTAAAGGATAGAGGAAACTGAACTTTGTCTGTAGGGGAAGACGTGCGGGGCTGATTCTGTTTCTTATGCTGAGGAGGGTTGAGTTCGCGGACGTTAATGGTTGGATGACCATTTTGATAACGATAATAAAAGAATACATCCTTACGGCGAGGATCACGTCGGGCAGCATCTTCCAGAACTTCATCCGTAAGTTCAAAGGATTGCTGCACGGGCGCGAAGGCGATGCGGTAATGGAGTGCGGCAGTGATTTTTGAGATTGAACAATGTAAGGCGATTGAGGCTGCAGATGGGGACGCGGCTGCAGAGGGCAGGGATCCTTTCCATAACCATTCTTGCGCACCGCCACCTTCTCGAATCGGAACAGTAAGATCGTTGGAAGAAGCACGAAGAAGATCAAATGCTTCAATGAGATTGGATTTTCCCGAGCCGTTTGGACCGATGATAATATTGAGGCTTCGCAGCGGAATCGGCGGTGCGTCAGGGCCGAAGGAGAGAAAATTGGTGAGGTGTATCTGCTGAAATATTGGCGTTTTGTCGGGTAGGCAAGGGGGCCGGGTGGAGGTGGTTTCGTTGTCGTTGCCGTCGAGGTTGGTTTGGATGGTGCCGGTGTCGTCAGCGGGTTTGGAGCTGAATTCGTCGATGAGGGCTTCGGCGTTGATGTGGTCAATGGTGCTGGAGACGCTTTTCACGTCGAAGTTGCGCTCCTTCAGCAAGGCGAGCAAGGCCTTGCTTTCCATGCTGATTCTTTGGGCTAGTTCGTGAATACGGATGCTCATTCTACCTTATGGGAGTCAGATGTTACGTGGACTGGCGTGTGAAGGTGGCGGCGGGGGCGTAGTGGAGTGTTGCGCCTTCGGGGAAGGTGAGCGCGGTCCAAGGTGTGGCGTTGAGGAGGCGGCCTTCGTCGGGGATGGTGGCGTGGGTGATGCCAGCGAGCGCAGGCGTGGTCGCAGCAAGCGATTCCCAAATGGCGGCGAGCGTTGGAGCCGACAGGATGCCGGCGGTCCCAGGCTGAGTGGCAACGGATGCGGGCGGGACGCCCGCGCCACTTTGGTTGATGGCAGCGAGGAGTTTGGTAAGGACGAGGAGGTCGTCGTGCGCACCTGCAAGGGCGGGGATGGCTTTGGCGAATTTTTGCAGGCGGAATTGTTGGTTGATGTAGCTGCCTGTTTTTTCGAAGGCGGTGAGCGTGGGGAGGATGAGTTTCGCAGCGGCGCTTGTAGTGTTGGCGTGGGTACCGAGGTAAATGATCGTGACTTTGGCGAGTTGCGCGGCGGTGAGGCCGGGGGCGAGTTCGGGAGCAGTGAGGTCTTCGCCGAGGACGAGGAGGGTTTTGGTTTTGCCGGAGTCGATGTCGGCAGCGAGTCGCGCAAGGGAGGGGGGGGGGGGGGCGTCAATGAGGCCGGTAACGAGTGCGCCACGGGTGTTGGGTGCGCGGTCGGCGGAGATGAGGAGTCCGTCGCTTTCGCCGAGGTGCGCGGGGATGTGTCGCGCGTTGGCGGGGATATTGAGGGCGTCGGCGAGTTTTTTGGCGAGGTGTTGTTCTTCGAGCGTGGCTCGGGTGCTGGCGACGAGGGCAAGGGTGTCGCCGGAAGCGGGCGGGACGCCCGCGCCACGTCGGAGGAGAGTGGCAGCTTGGGCGATCAGGTCGTCGAGCGGGGCAGGGGAGGTAAGGCGGTTGGCGGCGGCGACTTGTTTGTAGAGGAGGCGTCCGCTGTCGGGCATCCAGGTGTCGTTGACGGCGTCGTTGCGGCGGGGGGTGATGCGATAAATGACGCCTTCGCGGGACCAGATGGTTGTATTGGCTCCGACACTACTTTCGGTGTCAATGCTGTTGGTCTGTTTGAGGAACCAGACGCGCATTTTGAAGCGGAAGTCGGTCGAGGTGAGCGCGCCGACGGGACAGATGTCCACCGTGTTGAGCGAGTAGTTGTTGGCGAGTTCGCGTCCGGGGTAGCAGGTGAGTGTGGAGTGGCTGCCGCGGTTAACGAAGCCGAGGACGTCGTCCTTGGCGATTTCCTTGCTGAAGCGAACGCAGCGCGAACAGAGGATGCAGCGTTCGTCGTCGAGCGTGACGCGGGGGCCGAGTTGGGTGCGCTTGGGTTTGACGTTTTTCTCTTCGATGAAGCGCGAGTAGCCGCGTCCGTAGCCGGTGGCTTGTTCTTGGAGTTTGCATTCGCCGGCTTGGTCGCAGATGGGGCAGTCGAGGGGGTGGTTGATGAGGAGAAATTCCATGACGCCTTCGCGGGCGTCGCGCACCATTTGCGTTGTAGTGCGAATGTGGAGACCGGGGGTGGCGTTGGTGCCGCAGCCGATCTGGGGGCGGGGCATCCAGTTGATTTTTTGTTTGCCGGTGGCGGGGTCAATGATGGGGGTTTTGGTCGCGGGATCGACGGCGGGGAGGCCCATTTCAATGAGGCACATGCGGCAGTTGCCAACGATGGTGAGTTTGGGGTGGTAGCAGTAGTGGGGTACGTCCACGCCGACGAGTCGGGCGGCTTCAATGATGTTGGTGCCGCGCGGGACTGAGACTTCGCGCCCGTCTATGTTGACGGTGATGAGGTCGGGGGGGGGGGGGGGGGGAGGGGCTGACACGGTGGCGGCGGTGACGGGCTGGCTGCTCATTGAAAAGGTGGCGTGATGTGCGGGAGGGCGGGAGGTGGTGTTTCGACTGGAATCGATTTAAGTCGATGTAAGGCGATTTAAGTCGAGTGGTGGTGGATGGTTTTTAGACGAGTGGGAGGGCGTCGGCGGGACGTGTTTTTTTCGTTTCGTAGTAGTTGGCGAATTCGTCGCCGAATTTTTGGAGGAAGCTCTGCGTGGGCCAGGAACAGGCTTCGCCCATGGCGCAGATGGTGCGTCCGGGGATTTGGTCGGCAACGCCTTTGAGGAGCGCGGCGTCCTCGGCGCGGGCTGTGCCGTGAACCATGCGGGCGGTGATCTTTTTCATCCAGAGCGAGCCTTCGCGGCAGGGTGTGCATTGGCCGCAGGATTCGTGCGAGTAGAAGGCGTTAATGTTGGCGAGGGCTTCGACCATGTTGACGGAGTCGTCCATGACGATCACGCCGCCGGAGCCGCCCATTGATCCGCAGGCGGCGAGGGTGTCGAAGTCCATGGGGATGTCTTCAACGGTCAGCGTGCGAGTGGAGCCGTCTTTGTTCTTGAGGGTGAAGGTTTCGCCAAAGCGGAAGACTTTGGCCGAGGAGCCGCCGGGGATGACGGCCTTGAATTTGCGTCCGGGAAGGGGGCCGCCGCACACGTCGTTGAGGAGTTGGCCCATCGTGATTTTGCCGGCTTCGAATTCGTAGTAGCCGGGGCGTTGCACGTGGCCGGAGACGCAGAAGATGCGGGTGCCGGTGTTGTTGGGCGTGCCGATCTTGGCGTAGTTATCGCCGCCGATGTCGATGGCGTGCTTAACGTGGCAGAGCGTCTCGACGTTGTTGACGATGGTGGGGCATTGGTAGAGGCCGAGGACGGCAGGGAAGTAGGGGGGCTTGATGCGGGGGTTGGCGCGTTTGCCTTCGAGGGATTCGATGAGGCCGGTTTCCTCGCCGCAGATGTAGGCGCCAGCGCCACGGTGGACGTAGATTTCGCAACTGTAACCGGTGCCGAGGATGTTGGGTCCGACGAAGTTTTTGGCGCGGGCTTCGGCGATGGCGCGTTCGAGGATGCGCGCGCCTTCGGGCATCTCGCCACGGATGTAGATGTAGGCTTGTTTTACGTCGTTGGCGAAACAGGAGATGATCGTGCCTTCGATGAGTTGGTGCGGGTCTTGATGGATGATGTAGCGGTCCTTGAAGGTGCCGGGCTCGGATTCGTCGGCATTGACGATGAGGTAAATGGGTTTGCCGCTTTTGCGGTCAACGAGTCCCCATTTGACGCCGCAGGGGAAGCCCGCGCCACCACGTCCGCGAATGCCGGATTTTTTCACTTCGTCGCGCAGGTCTTCGGGTTTGCGGGCAACGGCGCGCTTGAGGATTTCGTAGCCGCCGTTGCGAAGGTAGCAGTCGATGTCGTTGGAGTAAGCTGCCTCGTCGATGTGCTTGAAAATGATGCGGCGTTGCTGCGGCGCGGGAGAATTGGCGGGAGGATTGGCGGGAGCGTTGGCGGGAGCGGACATGGCGTCAGTTTTTGCGGGCAGCAGCTTGTTGTTTGATGAGCGCGGCGAGTTCGCGGGCGCGTGCGGGGGTGACGTTTTCGTGGAGGGTTTCGTCAATCATGACGACGGGCGCGGTGCCGCAGGAGGCAAGGCATTCGACAAACTCAACAGTCACTTCGCCGTCGGGGCTGACTTCGTTGAGGTGGGTGTCGAATTCTTTTTGCATGGTTTCGCACACTTTGTATCCGCCCATGAGCGCACAGGAGAGGGTGCGGCAGACTTTGATGTGGCGGCGCCCGATGGGTTTTCTGCGGAACATCGGATAAAAGGTGACGACTTCGAGGACGTGGATGCGTTCGATGCCCAGTTTGTCGGCGATCCACTCCATGGCTTCGTCGGAGATGTAACCGGCGTCTTCTTGGATGAGGTGCAGGAGCGGCAGCGTGGCACTGCGTTTCACCGGGTAGTGCGTAATGACTTCGTCAATACGCTGGAGAGTTTCTGGCTTCAGATTCATCGAAACGGGAAAGTGGTTTTGTTTACCGGTCGGCTTCGCCCATGACGAAGTCGAAGGAGCCGAGGATGGCGGTGAGGTCGGTGAAGAGGCAGCCAACACCTACCTTGGGCATGATCGAGAGGGTGCAGAATGAGGGACTGCGGATTTTCATGCGCCACGGCACTCCGCCTCCTTTGCTCACGATATAAAAACCGAGCGCGCCTTTCGGGTTTTCGGCTTCGAAATAGACTTCGCCGGGAGGCATCTGCGGTCCCTCGGTCACGAGCATGAAGTTGTTGATGAGCTCTTCCATCGAGGTGAGCACTTTGTCTTTGCGCGGGGCGTAGATGCGGCGGGCGTCCTCGGCATACCATGCGCCACCAGGGAAGTTTTTGATGGCCTGTTTCACGATGCGCACGGACTGGCGCATTTCTTCGCCGCGACAAAGATAGCGGTCGTAACTGTCGCCCTTGGTGCCGACGGGCACGTCGAATTCGTAGTTTTCGTAGCCGCAGTAGGGTTTGTCTTTGCGGATGTCGAAGGGGACGCCGGAGCCGCGGAGGTTGGGGCCGGTGAGTCCGTAGGAGAGCGCGTCTTCGCGGCTGATGACGCCAACGCCTTCGGTGCGGTCGATAAAGATGCGGTTGCGGGTCAATAGGCCGAGCATTTCTTCGAGCAAGGGCAGAAATTGGTCGCAAAAGGCATCGACGCGTTGTATCCAGCCTTCCGGTACGTCGCGCGCAAGGCCGCCGATGCGCGTGTAACTGGTCGTGAAGCGGGCGCCAGTGAGTTCTTCGAAGAGTTTGTAGAGTTTTTCGCGTTCGTTGAACTGATACATGAACGCCGTCCACGAGCCGGTATCCATCGCGAAGGAACCGAAGCCGAGGAGGTGGGAGGAGATGCGGGCGAGTTCCGCCACGATGACGCGGATGGCTTGGCAACGCGCGGGGACTTCGAGGCCAGCGAGGCGTTCAACGGCGATGGCGTAGGCAACGTTGTTGGCGAGCGGGGCGAGGTAATCCAATCGGTCCGTGTAGGGAACGAATTGGTTGTAGGTCATGTTTTCAGCGATTTTTTCGTCGCCGCGGTGGAGGTAGCCAATGACGGGGTCGCACTTGGTGACGATTTCGCCGTCGAGTTCGAGTTGGAGCCGGAGCACGCCGTGGGTCGAGGGATGCGAGGGGCCCATCGAGATCGACATTTTTTCATCGTCGGAGGCGGCGATGGTCTGGAAGAGCGGGTCCCCGGCGGCATGGGCGGTCGTCCGGGCGGCGGCATCGGGGAAGGTGTATTCGGTGGACATTACGGGAAAGACTGAAGGCTAAAGGGCTGAAGGCTTTGGTTGCTGTTCGTTCCAACTCTCGTCCTTGGCGCGGGGTTCGGCTTCGGTGAGGTTGATTTCGCCGGGCGAGGCAACAAAGGGTCCGCCAGCCATGGGCGCAGGAATGACTGGGGTGCCGGTGACGGCGGCGATTTCGAGATCGGGGAGCGTTGTTTCGACGCCCGCGAGCGGGAAGTCTTTGCGCAGGGGGTGTCCGGGGTAGCCTTCCCACATGAGGATGCGGCGGAGGTCGGGGTGCTCGCTAAAGGTGATGCCGAGCAGGTCGTAGGTTTCGCGTTCGTGCCAGTTGGCGGCGGCCCAGAGTTGGCTGACGGTAGGGGCAACGGGTTCGGTGTCGCTGGCGCAGTCGGCGGCAACGCGGATGTAGGTTGCCTTGGTCGTGGAAAGGACGTGCCAGACGGTGGTGAAGCGCGGGGTGGCGTCGGTGCCGTTGTCGATGCCGGTTACGTCGATGAGCAGGTCGCAGGCAAATTCGTCGCGCAGGGTTTTTAAGGTGCCAACGGCTTCGGTGATCGGGACGTTGATGGCCGGATGGTCGGCGCTCGGACGCGGTTTGGCGTGAGGGAAACGGGCTTGGAGAGCGGCGAGGATGTCGGCGGACATTTTTTTGAAATACGAAATGTAGAGAGTGCGGGAGGGGGGGGGGGGGAAGGGAGTTAGCCGTTGAGCCCGATGGAATCGGGCTTGCTGGAGAGCAGGCGACGAGTGGCGGGTGTGCGTTTGATTTTTTCCTGCATTTTGACGAGGGCGTCCAAGACGGCTTCAGGGCGCGGGGGGCAACCGCTGATATAGACGTCAACGGGGATGATGCGGTCCACGCCTTGGAGTGTGGCGTAACTGCGATACATGCCGCCGGAAGAGGCGCAGGCTCCCATGGCAATCACCCACTTGGGCTCGGCCATTTGGTCGTAAATGCGGCGGACGTGGCTGGCCATTTTGTAGGTGACGGTACCGGCGACGATCATGCAGTCGCATTGACGCGGGGAAAAGCGCATGACTTCGGCGCCGAAGCGCGAGATGTCGAAGCGCGCCCCGCCGACGCCCATGAGTTCGATGCCGCAACAGGCGAGGCCCATCGGCATGGGCCAGATGGAGTTGGAGCGGATCCAGTTGATGACGGCGTCGGCGGTCGAGATGACGACGTTGCCCTCAATTTTGCTGTCGCAGGCGAAATCTTTGTTGGCTGTTACCATGGTCAGGGCCGCTGTTGGCGGCTTGGTCGTGTAGTCGTTGAACGGGAGACCGTGTCAGTGGCGCGCGGGGGAGCGCAAGTTACTTTTGAGGCCCTCCCCCCCTCTGAAAAGAACCCTGGATGGAACAAATAAGGAAAAGCATTTTAGCCATTGACGGACTTGTGGAGGTTCTTCTTTGTCTCGCGCCTTCGCCCGTCGGCGGGATGCACGCGAGTGCCCTCGTCGGCCAAGCAACCTGGAGAGGTGGCAGAGTGGTCGAATGCGCGCGCTTGGAAAGCGCGTGTAGGTGAAAGCCTACCGGGGGTTCGAATCCCTCCCTCTCCGCCAGCTTACAACGTATTGGATAGTACGTGACTTACATGATCCGATCTGGTTTGAAATCAGAACCGAATGAATCTGCTCGTAAAGACAGACCGGCCATTGTCCATAACGAATTGGACTCAGACGTGCATGTCCCTTCACGGCCCTCCAAAAGGCAAAAGATCCAGCCATGGGGCATGGCTAAACGGGCTTTATAACCTATAATACAAGAACAGATTGTGCGGTTAAGGCATGGATTCTAGAGTCCATGCCGCCCGCTTGGACTCGCGACCAGTCGGGCCATTACAATACCTTGCATGTGCCGTTCGGCGGCGGCCCGCATGGGACGGGCACCGAGGGTCTTGTGGTGACCTTCGCGCAAGAGGCGTTCGAAGTCTTCGAGGCCGACCCCGACAGTGTGCCCGAGGTCGCGCAGGCGCGTTTGTTCGATTGCGACCATGTGCTCGCAAATCTCGCGCTGCACCGCGTAGGGCAGACGGTTGAAAACGAGTTTTTCCGTCATGCGCCCGACTAGTTCGGGCCGTAGTTGCTGGCCGACGCGGGCGAGCACGGTGCGCTCGATGGAGGCGAATGGAGCCGACTGCATCCGCATGGCCTCGGCCGCACCGAAGTTGCTGGTGAAAACGACGTAGTAACCAGAAAGGTTTTTCCGTTCGCCGGTCGCCAAGGTGATCGCGGCGTCATCCAAAATTTGAAGGAAGAGGTCGAGGACGAGTGGGTGCGCCTTCTCCACTTCATCGAAGAGCAGCGTGCCCCGGTCGGCGCGGGCGAGCGCGTGACCGAGCAGGCCGTCATCGTCGGGATGCGGGACACCACGGCACGCGGCGCTCGCGAGTAAAACGGGGCGCGTGCGACACGAATTTCAGCGCCAAACCGAAGTAAAAGGAGCCTCATCGCCGACTCCTCTCAGCGCGTTTTCGCGCCGATTCACCACGCTAGCAAGAGAGCAGCCAGCGGCATCGGGTGGCCGAAGAACTACCAGAGGCACATGACCTCGTCCTCAAGCCAAGGCCGCGGCTTCGCGTCTGGTTAAACTCGAACCACTGAATGAGTCACGAACTCGAATACAAAGCAGAGCAAACCATGACAACATTAGACAAGAATCTGGGGGTGGACGTATCCAAGCGACAGCTCGACTACTCGTTGGGCAAAGGGAACGAAGAAGGCCGGGAGGCGAACCCAAACCAATCCGCAAACATGGCAAAACCAGCAGGCAATGAGAGAGGCTGGACTCTATCTGAAAAGTATCATTTCATGTCTAAAAATGGAAATTTAAGGTGGATTTTCCGAAATGACATGAACGAGAATAGCATTTCGTGTTGAAAAAACACCCTTCAAGGGCACCTTTTCAACACAATATGTCAAAAAAGAGCCACATTCGTTTTGCCACCTACTTGGAAAAACTCCTGGCCTCGGGCAAGGTAGCTTTTTCGCGTGCCGACGCGGAAAAGGAATTGGGAATCCCTCGCCACTCGGTTCTCAAAAGTACCCGCCGGTTGGAAAAACAGGGGAAGCTCTATTCTCCCCGCAACGGTTACTACGTTCTTGTTCCTCCCCAATTTTTCTCTTGGGGGGCGCCGCCGCCTACCTGGTTTATCGACGATCTTATGCGGTTTGAAGGCCATCCCTACTACGTCGGGCTGCTAAAGGCCGCGGAAATTCACGAAGCCGCTCATCAGGCTGTCATGGAATTCCAAGTCATTACGAGCGCCCGGCTTCCCGGACTGAGGGCAGGGCGTTCCACGGTCTCTTTTCATTTCCGCCGCGATATTGAAGATGTTGCCGTCGGCATCGGGGAATGCAAAACTGAGGCTGGCACGATGCGTGTTTCATCCCCGGAACTCACCGCCTTTGATCTTGTGCGCTACTCCCATGCCACTGGCGGTCTCGATCATGTTCTTACCGTTCTCATTGAATTGGGCGCAAAGATCGACGGCGGTAAACTCGCGATTCTGTGTCCCAAATTTGAAACATCGGTTCGTCAGCGTCTCGGCTACCTTCTCGCTCGTGGCGGTCATGCCCACGCCGCCGAAGTGATCCGGGCGAGCTTGGCCAACGATCCCGGGTTTCGCCGGGTTGAACTTGATCCCTCAAAAAAAGCGTTGGCTGATCCGGACCTTTCCTTTGAACCAGTGAAACGGGATTCCCGTTGGCGACTCATCGTCCGTCACGCACCGGAAGCCGATCAACAATGATTCCTTACCTGAATATTATTGCGTGGGGACAGGTGGTACCCTGGGGCACCCAGCGGCAGGTCGAGCAAGACCTGATTATCTGTCGCGCTCTCGTGGCTCTTTTTTCGGACACCTTTCTCCAGAAGGAGCTTCGCTTTCGCGGCGGTACTGCGCTCAACAAGCTGCACTTTCCCGCCCCCTTGCGCTACTCGGAAGATATTGACCTGGTGCGCACGACAAGCGGACCGATCAAGCCTGTCATTGACCGCATCCGCGACGTGCTCGAACCTTGGCTCGGCAAACCGGGTTACGATAGCAGTCCCGTCGCACCGAAACTGCGTTTCCGGGTTCCTGCCGAGGACGGCTCCGGCACGATCCGCCTCAAAATCGAAATCAACACTTGGGAAATTGAGGCATTCGATCCACCCGCGCAGATTCCGTTTCGGATCGGGAATCCGTGGTTCACGGGGGAGGCGTCCATCACAACGTTTTCCCGCGAGGAACTCATGGCCACCAAACTGCGGGCGCTTCTCCAGCGGGACAAAGGCCGCGATCTTTATGATCTCGGCCACGCCCTTGAGGTTTTCCACGGCCTCAATCTCGACCGCATGGTGGAGTGCCTCGGCCTTTATCTGGCGAAAGGCAAACTCGACATTTCACGCGCAGAGGCTGAACGCCGGATGTTCGCAAAGTATGCCAATCCGACGTTCCTCACGGACATGCGGCCATTGCTTGCGGCCAATGAAGCGCAGAACCTTGATGAAACCGCGACGAAACGAATCTTTGAAAGGGTCTTCACCGAGGTCATTACTCGTATTCCCGGCAAGCCTTGGGCCCGGAGCGACGAGATGAAGCGAACGTTGGGAGTTCTGCTGTAAGTTGATAACTTGTTTATCCTTGACTTTTCATAGTCAAGTCATCAATGATATTTTGATTAATTTGTCAGGCTCTGTGTCAACTTCGGCGGTGTTCTCGCATATCGGTAACCGTCCACATGGATGCCACGGAAGTGATTCAAGCCATACCGGCCACGCGGATGACCATCCGAACCTTATCAGCAACCAGCAAAATTCCAATCCCATGCGTCCCCTTGAACGAAACCGAAAGCATGAGAGCGGCCCATGTGACACGTATGGACATAAACAACTCGATTGGCTGTGCCAGTTACCGCTGTTTCAGGGGAGTCTTCATCGTGCCGGACATGATCCACCTGCTTCGCTAGCTTGATTTTTGAAGTATCAGCTTGCCTTACTTTCTTGCTCAAAAACCATTTGCTCCGCCATCAATTCATTACAGAACAATGAATTAGTACGTCCGACGTAACCGAGCGAAATGATTGAAACGGTTCGAAAATCGGCCCGAAACGGGTCAAAATCGGTAACTCATGCCCTTCCAATTCAATTTGTTCCTGCTGCTCAAAGCGCAACGCGCCTCGTCTCATGGAACTCGCTATCCAAACACGCGACGCTTCGTCTCGTGCGGCGGTTGGGAATCGCTGCTCCGTCGCAAGCGTCCGCGTAATATCAGTTAAATGAGGCGGTTTACTTTCCGTTCGGCGCCGAGGATGAGGTGGGGTTCATGGGTTTTTGGGCGGGTTCGGCTGGGTGTTCGTCGGCGATGCGGAAATAGAAACCGTGGAGCATCTTGGAACGTTTGACGCCGTCCTTGGTCTCGGTGAGTTCGTCGCGTCCACGCTGGCTGCCGCCCATCAGGAGCCAGCCGCGGGTGAGGCGGAGTTGGGAGCTGGCTTCGGAAAAATGGCGCGTCAGGTGCATGGAACCGCCGCGCTTGTCTTCAACAAAACCTTCCAGCAAGGCGTAGGAGATCATCAGGCGCACGTCGAAGGCGGGAATTTTAGCATCGGCCTTGGTGGTTGCGGCGGCGGGAGTGCTGTCGGGAAGCGGGAGGGCGTAGGCGTAGAAGCGCATGCCCACCGGTTGCGGGTTCGTCACGCGCACGCCCGCCGGGGTGCGGTCGATCATGGTGAGTTGCTCCACGCCACCAGCGAGGCCGGGACGCAGGCGCACGTGGAACCGGGCGGCGGCGGCCAGGATTTCGGGGGTGGGCTCGGCGGGGAATTCCTTGAGTTGCTCCGTGGCGGGCAGGCGCACGACCAGCGCCTCCACGGCAAACTCGGGGCCGCCCCACTTGGCACCGTCGGGCGTCACCTGCCGGGTGAATTCTTCCAGCGATTGGGCGGCGGCAGGGAGGAGGGTGAAGTCGGGAGTGGCCGGGACGGTCGGGGCGGCGGCGAAGATGGGCGTGGCGGTCAACGCAAGGAGACTTGGGAGGAGGAGTAGTGGCGTGCAGCGTGATTTCTTCATGGAGGAGGAAGATTGGGGAGGTGAGATGGCGGCTGGCAAGTGTGGCGGTGGCGGGCGAAACGGAGGACGGGGGGGGGGGGGGAAGCGCGGGCGAGACGCCTGCGTCACTCAAGCCGAGTTGGGGATCGGCCATGGTAGGGGCTTTGCTTGCGAAGCCCGCGAATGCAGGACGTGGCCTCGAATGGCGTGCGCGGGCGTCGCAAGCGACGCCCCTACAGCGGGCGGGACGCCCGCGCCACATTCAATCCACGTGATTCCGCAGTGGCGCGGGGATGGGAAATCGGCATGGTTCGGCGGCGCATGATGACTCCCACCCAATTCAACCGGATTCAGCTCAACCGGCTCCGGCGGCTTCTTTGTTCGCTTCAGGATTCCACACGTGAAGCGTTGATTGCGGCGCGGAGGCGGCAGCGTTCCGCGCTCGGTTTTTCCAAGGTCGCCGCCGTCACCGAGGCCGACACGATTTATGCCATCGATCGCGTGTCGGAGGCGGCGATTACGGATTGGTTTGAACAACACTGGCCGGCGAAGGAGTGGCCGGTGCAGGTCGTCATGGAGGGCATCGAGGACGACACGCCGCTGACATTTCCCAAAGGCACGCCGGTGACGCGCACGGTCCTCAAGGTGATCCTTGATCCGATCGACGGCACGCGCGGCATCATGTACGACAAACGCAGCGCGTGGGCGCTCGCGGGAGCGGCTCCGCAACGCGGTGCGCGCACGCGGGTGGACGATATTTTCGTGGCGGCGATGTCGGAATTGCCAACGAGCAAGCATGCGGTGGCCGACCAGTTTAGCGCGGTGCGCGGCGGCGGGCTCGTGGCGGAGCGGATCGACCTCGCCAACGGGAAACGCAAACGCTGGACGCCACGCCCTTCGCAGGCGCGCGACTTCGATCACGGGTTTGCGTCGTTCGCCAAGTTTTTTCCCGAAGGCAAGGTGTGGCTCGCGGCGTTGGAGGAGGCGTTGTGGAAGGAACTGGGCGTCTTCGGGCGCAACGGCGGGCAGCTTGTATTCGACGACCAATACATCTCCACGGGAGGGCAACTCTGCGAGTTGATCGTGGGGCATGACCGGATGATCGCGGACATTCGTCCGCTGGCGTTTGAGCGGCTGGGGCTGGTCGGCGCGCTGGCGTGTCATCCGTATGATATTTGCACGGCGCTGCTGTTGCGCGAGGCGGGTGGCGTGGTCGAAAACCCGCTCGACAGCGGGGGGGGGGGGGGGGG
>NZ_ABEA03000120.1 GCF_000171235.2 Geminisphaera colitermitum TAV2
CATTGTCGCTGTGTGGTTGGGGGGGGGGGGAGGACGTGTGCGAAATTATGGTGTTGGTGTGTTCGCTGGAGCAGTTGTGTCGGCAAATGTTGGTTTGGCTCCGGTCCAGACGACGGTTTTGGCAATGACGGACGTTGTCGGTGTGGTGCGGTTTTTCATCTCCATGTAACTCAGCCAAGGACGGGTCGTGTGTGACTGGCGATGGATGACAGTGTTTTCAAAGGCGGCGTTGACGGTGCCGTTGAGCAGGAGTTGCACGGCGCCGTTGCCCCAGACGCGGACCTTGCGGGCTTCAATGGTGGCGGTGCCGTTGAAGGCGAGTCCGAGGCCGAGGTTGTTGTAAAGGTCGGCGTCGGTCAGGCGCAGTTTGCTTTGTTGTACGTTGAAGAGGCCGTTGTCGTTTTCGTAAAAGCGTCCGCCTCGGATTTCGGCGTCGATGGTTTCGTGCGCGGAAAATCCTTCGTCGAGGTTTTGGGCACCGGTGATGTTTTCAAAGAGGAGGTTCGAGCCGGTGCCGTGGAGGTTGAAGCCGTCGTTGCGCGAGCCGGTGGCGATGAGGTTTTTGTAGGTGTGATGCGAGGCGTTGTTGATGCGCACAGCGAAGGGGCGGGTGGAGATTTCCCAGCCTTCCGGTGAGGTGTCGGGGGCGAAGGTGAGTGTTTTCGCATCAGGGTTCCATGTGATGCCTGCGGTGAATTTGCCTGTGGCGGCGTCTTCGGGGATGCGTTTGCCGTGGTGGCGGAGAACAAAGGGGTATTCTGTAGTTACGGTGGCACTACCTTGTTCGGAGAAGGCAAGGGTATCGAAACCAGTGATTTCGTTGCCGTTGCCTTCGATGGTGACGGGTGCGTCGGGATTTCCATTGGTTTTGATGTAGAGGATTTCCCGATACGGTCCGCTGTCGGGCGCAATCCAGAGTGTGTCGCCGGGACGGAGTTTTGCGGTTGCAGCGGCAAGTGTGCGATAGGTGCCAGGGGGGGGGAGAGGGGAGCTGCGTTGGTCCACAACGACTCGATTGCCGGGTGTTTGCGCAGCGAGGTTTCCGGGTGCGAAGGCAATGGCAGCAAGGAGCGTTAGCAGGGTTGCTGGCAGTGTGGACCGGGTTGATTGGACACAGGATGGCGACATAAGGCGGCGAGTGGTGGTTCGCGTGTTTAGCTGCGTTGACGGCGGCGGATGAGCAGGCTTGTGGCAAGCACGATGGCTCCAAGGAACGCGGCCACGGTGGCGGGTTCGGGAACGGCAGCAGTGCCTTGGATGCTGTAATCAAGGGCGGTGTTGGTGACCACTATCGTAGTGCCATTTGCACTCTCGATGCGTTTTCCGGATTCAGTGGTGTTGACGGCAGAATAGAAGGAGATAGCTCGACTGCCAGCACCTGAATCAAAGCTGAGCAGGAATCCGTAGGTCACGGTGGTGGAGCCGGAGAGAACGATGTTGGCGCTTGAAATATCAAAGGTCAGATAAGTGTTGGCCGTATAGGTGGTGTTGGGGAAAACATCGTGGAAGGTTTTGATGACAGTCGCTGGTTTTTCCGCGGTAGGTGGCAGCGCTTCAAATGCGAAAAGTGTAAGCGTAAAATTTGCGTTTTTGGCACCGACGCCGGTTCCCGATTGGAGTTTGAGTGTGATGGATTCGAGGAGCGTGTCTGTGGAAAGAGCGAAGGTCTGGCCAAGATCTCGTCGGGGGCCCGTCTCTGCGTCAGTCCACTTCCACTGGTAGCCTCCTGTCGTTGTGGGGTGATATGAGGCAACGACGGAACCGGTTGATTGGGCATTGGTCACGGTGACACTGTTGGCAGCAGAGGAGATTGCCACGGAGGTCGCGAATGCGAAAAACGCGATCATGAGGCGGGTAATGGATTGGGTTTGGGTTGTTTTCATAATCTAATGGATGGGCTTGGATTTGGGTTGGATTTGGTGGATTGGAAAAAATGGGAGCGTTTTAGGCGGCGCAGATTTCGGGTTGTGGTTGAGCTTTTTCACTGAGGGTGAACGGAAGGTTTTCGCATACGCCGCCAAGTGCGGCGCGGATTTCAGGGGCGGTGACTTGGTGGAGTTTGCGGTCGGTTTGATGAGCGAGGGCAACGGCAGTGCCAGCGGCTTCGCCGAGGTTCATGCAGGTGGGCATGACACGGAAGCTGCCAGCGGCTTCGTGCGTGGCACTGATGCAGCGTCCGGCAGCAGCAAGGTTGTCGAGTGCGTGTTGGGTGTCGTTGTTGGCGTCGGTGGCTTGTGGCGCGGGGAGGAGGCAGGGCCAGGGGATGCCGTAAACGTGCGGGCCGTCGGTGTTGTTGTGTTGCTCGAATTGGGTGCCGTTGCCGTCGGGCGCATGGACGTCGATGGGATAGGCGCAGAGGACAATGGTGTCGGAGGGAATGTGACGGGCGCGAACGGCATCGGCGGTGAGCGTGGCGCGGCCTACGATGCGGCGGCTTTCGCGCACGCCGATTTGCGGGCCTGTTTGCAGGAGGTGGGCGTTGGCGAAGCCGGGGATGTAGTTGCGAAAGAATGACAGGATTTCGCCCGCTTGACGGCGGCCTTCGATTTCGGCGCGGGTGGTTTCGAGTGGGTTGCAGGCGCTGAGGCCGTTGATGCGGGTGCCGTTGATGGTGACGCGGGTGGGGTCGGAGGGCATCGACCAGAACATGGCGATTTCGGTGCGGGGAATTGTCCATTCGCCAGCGGCGCGGGCGCGGGCGATTTCGGCGGCGAAGTGGTCGCCTTCGACGGCGTAGCGTCCGGCAACGAGGCGGTGTCCGGCGGCGTGCCAGGCGGCGGGGTCAAAGCCGCCGAGTTGCACGACCATGGACATGGGTTGGGTTTTGCCGTCGGTGTGGCGTCCGTGCGTCATGCGTGCTCCGGCAAGGGCGCAGGCGTCGGCGTCGCCGGTGGTGTCGATGAGATAGCGGGCGCGGACGCGAATGGTGGCGCTTTTGCATACAAAGGTTGCTTCCCAGTTGTCCTGCGTGCGTTGGACGGTTGTCAGGAGTGCATGATAGAGGAGCGTTCCGCCTGCGTCGTGTAGTTGGGTTTCCATGACGCGTTTGCAGTTCTCCGGTTCAAAGAAATCGGCTTGCGCATGTGCGTCGTAATAGTGCGCGCCGAGGCGGGACTGGAGTTGCACGAATTCGAGATAGGTGGGGCCCGCGAGGTTGTGGGCGGCGGCGCGGTGGTTTAGGTGGCAACTGAGGCCGGCGGCAGTGCCCATGCCGCCGAGGTAGCCGTGGCGTTCCGCAAGTAGTGTCGGGCAGCCGCCGCGCAGGGCAGCCAGTGCCGCGCCGTATCCAGCGGGGCCTCCGCCGATGACGAGGCAGCTTGTTTCCAATTCGTGGTGTTGCAGGGGCGAACTCACGGTAGGCAACAAGTGGCACAGGGGGCAGGCAGACGAGTCGAAGCAGAGGTTTCGGATGGGTGACGTTCCGCTAATGGAACAGGTGCTCCCTGTGGAACGAGGGAGAGGGAGGGAAAATCTCACGCGGAGGCGCGGGGGCGCGGAGAGGGGGGGGGGGGGGGAGGGGGGGAGGCGCGGTAGCGCCCGTAGCGCAGGCATCTTGCCTGCAAACTAAATTGATTGCGCGAAGCGCGGGGACTTTTGCTGCGTTTGTTTTTGGGAAGCAGCGCTTCGCGCAGTAGATTGGATGGCAGGCAAGATGCCTGCGCTACGGGCGCTTCCGCGCCTCAGGCCTATCGTCCCTTCGTGACCATTCGTACGCACAGCGGAGGCCTCGGACGAAGCGCAGCAGCGCGGAGATGGCATCGCCGGAGGCGATGGCCCGAAGGGCTGCCCTCGGCAGAGGGCACAAAGGCCTCCCTACCGGTTAAGACGACGGATTTATGCGGTGCTAGTAGAGCTGCGGCGCATTGCCGGTGGGGGCTTTGGTCGGAGCGAGGGGGGCGACGGGGGCCGTCTGATCGGACCAGCCGGGGAGCACGTCTTTTTGCGCTTCGAAGAGTTCGTCAATCACGGCTTTGGCCGTGGCGATTGAGTTGATCAGTGGGTCCATCGCCAGCGCGCGCACCAGCAGGTTGCGGTCGCGTTTCACAATCGCCTCAACCGTCAACTCGTGCACGTCGAGGATTTGCATTTGGAGCGCCCGCAGGCCAAGGGGGAAATCTCCCACCGGCAGGGGACGCGGACCGTTGCGATCGAGCTGGCACTCCAGTTCGAGGAAGGCGTCAGCGGGCAGGTTGCCGACGGGGCGTGTGTCGTCTTGGGTGCAGTTGGAGTTGGAGCGGTTGATGAAGTAGTTGCGTCCGTCTTCTGTGACCATCGTGTTGATGATGTCAGTGGCGTGGTCGGGGCCGTTGCCCGAATGAAACTCGTCCATCGGCTTCGCGCCGGAAAGGTAGTCGTCCACCTCGGTCCACATGGCGGCGGTTCTTTCGTCGCGTTCGTCGCAGTCGAAGACGGAGAGCGGTGGAATGGGTTCCTGGATGGCGGCGCGGCCTTGGTAGTAGGGGACGTATTCCTTGGTGTGGCCGGTGCAGGTGGGCACCGCGCCGAAGGTGTCGGCTAGTTGCGCGGTGATGAAGTTGTTGAAGCGGCCTTTGGAATAGCCGGAGTCTTTTTCGCCAACGGACTTCGCGCGGAAGGCTTCGCGGATGTCGGGGAGCACGTCGCGTCCTTTGAGTTCGGCGCGCAGCATCCAAGTGAAGTGGTTGACGCCAGCGATGCGCATGTCGAAGTCGGCGGCCTCTGCTTCGTCACGTCCGAGGAGTTTGAGGTAGCCGAGTTTTTTGTGCGGGAGGTGATGCGAATCGCAGAGGGCAAAGGTTTTTGTTTTGGAGTGGCGCATGAGTCCGATGCCCATGATGGCCGAGGGGTTGATGTAGTTGATCAACCACGCATCGGGGCAGATTTCCTCAACCGCACGGGCGATCTCGAGGATGTGGGGGAACTCGCGCATGGCGCGAAATACGCCGCCCGGTCCGATGGTGTCGCCCGAACACATGCGGATGCCGTATTTGGCGGAAATCTGGCAATCGATGCGGCGGTAGTGGGCGTTGCGCACGGCGAAACTGAGCACCACGTAGTCCGCGCCGGGCAGGGCTTGGCGGAAATCCGCGAAGCCTTCGACCGTGGTGCCGGAGCCGGAGGTGTCGGCAGCGAGGCGCGCGAGCCGCACCATGCGGTCGAGATTGGCGGGATCAGTGTCCACCAGGGAAAGCGTCCCGCCTTTGAGGCCGGGAAGGTGATTCATGGACCAGATGGCCTTGCGTCCGAAGAAGAGGCTGCCTGCTCCGATAATAACGATTTTAGGTTTTATGTTGCTCATCGTTTTCAGGTTGGTCGGGCAGATTTCCTTTTGCCAATAGCAGCGTTGTGGCATTTTTAGCACTGATGTTGCGCAATCGAAATCGCCTGATCGTCTTCCGTTCCGCAGTCCCGGCGGTGCCCAATTTGCCGTTGCGCGTGCGCTCGGCGGGGCGCAACGAGGCGCCGCGCGGTTGGGAAGAGGCGCCGCGTCAAAAGTGGTTTCTCGAATTGTTTTGGGGGCTGGAGGGGCGTGGTGAATTTCGGGTGGACGACGCTTGGACTTCCCTCGAACCGGGTCGGATTTTTATCTATCGGCCCGGCGATACGCACCATTTGCGCGCAGTGTCGGATCGCTGGCGGTATTGCTGGGTGACTTTTGACCATGCGGAATGTGTGCGCTGGTTCGATGCGTTCGGGCTTGGCGGGCGGCTTCACCAAAGCGGAGCGTGTCCCGAGAAGATTTTTTTGGAAATCACCGCGGCGTTGCGCGAATACACGGCCGAGGGCGAGCGGCGGGCCGCTCACTTGGCGCACGCGTTGTTGCTGGCCGCTTCCGCCAAAACGAGTCCACCTGCGCCTGACTCGCTTCCGGCGCGGGCGAGGACGCTCATGGACCGTCTTTTCGCCGATCCCGCCGTGGGCGTGACCGAATTGGCGGAGCGCTTGCGCGTGCATCGCAGCACTTTGTTTCGCTGCTTCGCCGCCAGCCACGGTCTGAAACCTTCGACTTACCTTCACAATCTGCGCGTGCAACGCGGTCTTGTTTTGTTGCGCGAAACGGGTGCGCCCATCCACGAGGTGGCGCTCGCTTCGGGCTTCGCCGATGCGAACTATTTTTCCCGCGCCATCCGCGAGGCCACCGGTTTGAGTCCGCGAGAGTTTCGCAACAGTTGATGGTGCCTCGTGGCTTGCGCCGGAGGCGGCGGGCTGGCTGGATGCGCGTCTGGTCGCCGCATGAAACCCGCCATGAAACAGACTCCGCTGACGCAAGGTATCGCGCTCGTTCGCATGATGGTTCACGCAGGGCATTCGCTCGGGGTGACGCGTATCGCGGAGGAGTTGGGGATGCCGAAATCGTCAGTGCATCGCTTGCTGGCGTCGTTGCAGGATCTGGGGTTTGTGCAACGGATCGAGGCGACGAAGCGTTACACGTTGAGCGCGGATATTTTTGATTTTGTGCACGAGATCGCCTGGCACTTCGGGCGCAATTTGCGGCTCGATGATCAGTTGCGCGCGGCAGCGGTGAAGTTGGGGTGCAGCGTTTACATCAGCATGTTGGGGCGGCGTGATACGTATGTGGTTTGCGCGGCGGGCGAGGAGGGCAACACGACGCGCTTGGGGTCGCATGGTCGCGCTTACGCGTCGTCGGTGGGCAAGGTGTTGGTGGCGCAGTTGCCGGAGTCGGAGTGGGCTCGTTACGCGCCGGGCAATGATGAGGCGCCGGCAACGCGTTATACGAATCGTGATCCGAAAAAATTTCTGGCGCAGCTTCGTGAGGCGCATCGGGCGGGGTTTGCGTGGAATCGGCGCGAATCAAGCAAGGATCATGTTTCGGTGGCGGCGGTGTTGCGTGAGCCGTTCATCGATCCGCCGCGTTTGGCGGTGGCCTTGTTGATGCGTCATGAGGCGTTCGCGTTGCGCGACCAAAAGGAGTTGGAGGTGGAATTGTTGAAATTGGCCGGGGAGTTGGAGCGGGAACTGGGATCGCGTTGAATAGCAGCGGCGGGGGGGGGGGGGGGGACTCAAGGTGATGTCAGATGTGGATCAGGTATGGAGTCAGGTATGGAGTGCGGCGATTCATCGCCGCCTTGACAGGCCGTTTTAACGGCCTGCCCGCCTGCCTCTCGCTGTTTTTGTTTCGCTATGGGGCGGAGGGTGGGAAGGCGGGAGGGCGGGAGGGCGGCGTGATGAATCGCGCCGTCCAAAGCGGTGATGAATCACCGCACTCCAAGCAATGCAGCAAGCAACGCAATGAGGCGACATTGTCGTTGCCGGGAGGGGGTGTTCCGATTGTGCTTTTGGTTCACCAAATATGGCCGTGCTTGCCAAAGGCGTTGATTACTTCGGTGCGGACGGGTTTCCCGTCACGGTGCGGCGTGTGGCGACGCAGGCGGATGGCGGAGAATCGCATCCGCATGATGTCACGGAGATCGAGCACTGGCACGATTTCTGCGAACTGGCGATGGTCACGGGGGGACGCGGGGTGCATGTGCTCGAAGGGGAATCGTTTCACGTTTCGACGGGCGATGTATTCGTTCTTCAAGGACGGCAGGTGCATTGTTTTCGGGAACGGCAGGGTTTGGCGCTCATCAATGTCATGTACGATCCAGAACGTCTGCCGTTGCCGCTTGGGTTGTTGAGACGGCTGCCGGGTTACAGTGCGCTGTTTATGTTGGAGCCGACGTTTCGTAGCACGCATCGTTTTTCGAGTCGCTTGCGGCTTGC
This sequence comes from Geminisphaera colitermitum TAV2, assembly GCF_000171235.2. Lineage (GTDB taxonomy): Bacteria > Verrucomicrobiota > Verrucomicrobiia > Opitutales > Opitutaceae > Geminisphaera > Geminisphaera colitermitum. Next base: position 7,705 of record NZ_ABEA03000120.1, read on the forward strand.
GCGTCGTGAGCTTGGGAGTGCGGAGGCGATTGTGGAACGGATTGAGAATGAATCAAAAGCAGCGCAGGAAGGACATGAGGCGGTGTTGCTTTCGTTGTTGGTGGAGCTCATGGTGTTGCTGTCGCGTCACTACGCGCAGAGCGACACGCGGGAGAGTCATGCGCTGCTGCAAGTCGGGCAACTGGTGAGCATGTTGGAGCAGCGGTTTGGCGAGCCTTGGACCTTGGAACAACTGGCGGAGCAGGCGCGGGTTTCGCGGTCCAATTTATTGCGCATGTTCAGGCAGGCAACGGGGCAATCGCCTATCGATTTTCTCATCGGGTTGCGCATCGAGGCAGCGCGGCGTTTGTTGCGGCGGAGTGATCTTGGGATGACGGAGATCGCGTTGGAATGCGGGTTTTCGGACGGCAATTATTTCGCCCGTCAGTTCCGAAAAACCTGCGGTGTCACGCCTAGCATTTATCGGCGGCAGATGAGGTGATGCCGGGGGGGGGGGGGGGGAGGGGAGGGTGTTTTGCTGGTTTTCGATTGTGCTAAGTGGGCGTGGCAAATGGTCCCTTTGTGAATGCATCGAGAACGTTTTTTCTGATATAAGAAAGTGGCGCGGGCGTCTCGCCCGCAATTCCGATGTAGCAGGGGTTGCGGGCGAGACGCCCGCGCCACGCTGAATTGCACAACAGCCGTTACTCACATCTGCATCTCCCAAAAAACATCATGAACACCACCAAACTCACTATCGGCTCTCGCGCCTATTTTCCTGAAATCGGGTCCATCGCTTACGAGGGGCCGGACAGCAGCAATCCGCTCGCGTTTCGTTACTACGACGCCAAGCGCGTTGTCGCGGGGCGTCCGTTGCGCGAACTCATGCGTTTTGCGGTCGCTTACTGGCACAGCTTTTGCGCCAACGGCACCGATCCGTTTGGCGCGGCGACGCGGCCCATGCCCTGGCTTTCTGCGGCGGATCCCGTCGAGCGCGCCCGCGCCAAGATGGATGCGGCTTTTGAATTTATCACCAAACTCGGTGCGCCGTATTATTGTTTCCATGACGTCGATCTGGTGGACGAGGCTCCGACGCTGGCGGAATCCGAAAAACGGATACAGGCCATCGTTGCGTATGCGAAGGAGAAGCAGGCGGCTTCGGGTGTGAAATTGCTTTGGGGCACGGCGAATTTGTTCAGCAATCCGCGTTATATGAATGGCGCGGGCACCAATCCCGAATTTCCGATTCTGGCGCGCGCTGGCGGTCAGCTCAAATCGGCCATCGACGCGACCATCGCGCTCGGCGGTGAGAGCTATGTTTTCTGGGGCGGTCGCGAGGGTTACATGTCGCTTCTCAACACCGACATGAAACGTGAGCGGGAGAATTTTGCGCGCTTCCTCACCATTGCCCGTGACTACGCCCGGGCGCAGGGTTTTCGCGGGAAATTTTTCATCGAGCCCAAACCCTGCGAGCCGAGCAAACATCAGTATGACTACGACGCGGCCACGGTGATCGGCTTCTTGCGTGAGTTCGATCTGTTGGGCGATTTCCAACTCAACATCGAGGTCAATCACGCGACGCTCGCGGGTCACACGTTTCCGCACGAGTTGCAGGTTGCCGCCGATGCCGGGTTGCTCGGCAGCATCGACGCCAACCGGGGCGATGCGCAAAACGGTTGGGACACCGACCAGTTCCCCATCGACCCGGTCGAGCTTACCGAGGCGATGGCAATCATCCTGCAAGTCGGCGGATTCACGCATGGCGGCATCAATTTCGACGCAAAAATCCGCCGCAACTCGACCGACATTGAGGACTTGTTTATCGCGCACATCGCTGGAATGGACGCGTTTGCCCGCGCCGCCATCGCGGCGGAAAAATTGCTCAAGGAGTCGCCGCTCCCGGCGATGAAGAAACAACGTTACGCGACCTTCGACAGCGGTGCTGGGCTCGCTTTTACGCAGGGCAAACTTTCGCTCGCCGACTTGCATCAAATCGCGCACGAGCAGGGCGAAGTCACCCCGCGCAGCGGAAAACAAGAACTCTACGAAAGCATCTTGCTACGTTACATCTGATCGGAATGCAGGCGGGACGCCTGCGCCACTTCAACGTAGCTCAAGCCGTGCGGTCAACGGGACGGTGGAATCGGTGCCGATACCGATGAGGAACTGGCCGGGATCGACACGGAACGTACCGTCCGATCCGTGGTATCCGAAATGTTTCGACGTGAGCGTGAACGTCACTTCACGTGACTCTCCGGAACGCAGTTGAACGCGTTCAAACCCTTTCAACTCGCGGTCGGGCCGGGTGGTTTCAGCGGCGGTATCCTGCACGTAACATTGCACGGTTTCGACGCCTTCACACGGACCTGTGTTGTTTATTCGGATACGGATAACGACGGGTTCGCCAATGCTTGCGGAGGAGGGTATCAGCGTGATTTCGGAATACGTGAACCGCGTGTAGGAGAGGCCGTGACCAAAGGGAAAGAGAGGGTCGGCGGGGAGGTCTTGATATGCGCGATAGTGTGGCATTTGGCGGAGTTTGCCGGGGCGTTTGCGATTGTAGTAAACGGGGATTTGCCCGACGGAACGGGGCATCGTCACGGGGAGTTTTCCGGAAGGGTTGACGTGGCCGAGAAGGACGCGGGCGATGGCGTGGCCGGCTTCGGTGCCGCCGTGCCAGGCGAGAAGCCAGGCGTCGGCGTGCTGGTGCGCGGCGGGCGAGGGCAGCGGACGTCCGCTGCACTGCACGACAACAAGGGTTTTTTCGAGGCGGGCGAGGGTTTCGATGAGTTGTTCCTGACCGGGGGGGAGTTCGAGCGTGCTGATGCAGCGCGCCTCGCCGGTGCGGAGATGGCTTTCGCCGACACAGGCGACAATGACGTCAACATCGACGGCTCCGGCGGTGGCAAGCATTTCGTCGCTGAAGGCAGGGTCGGCGGTGCGAAGATCAAGCGCAATGGGCGCTCCGGAATCAGCGGCGGCGGCGAGCAAGCCTTCATGGATGTTGGTGACATCTTCGGGGCGGCCGTCGAGGCACCATGTGCCGAGGTGTTGGCGGCGGGCGGCGGTATAGGGGCCGACAAGGGCGATGCGTAGTGGTTTTCCGGATTCACCCGGTTTCAAGGGCAGGATGCCGGCGTTGTTGCGGAGGAGGACGATGCTTTGCTCGGCGAGGCGGCGGGCGGTGTCGATGTGGTCGGGACGGCGCAGGACTTTTGGCGCGAGCGCGGGGTCGATATAGGGATTTTCAAAAAGACCGGCGGCAAACTTCATGCGGAGGACGCGGCGGACGGCGTCGTCGAGGCGGGACATGGAAACGAGGCCGTTTTCGATGAGTGCGGGGAGCTGCGTTTCGCAGAGGTGTTCGGAGTCCATTTCCATGTCGATCCCGGCGTTGATGCCCTGGGCGGCAGCGGCGCGGGCGTCGAGGGCGGCTCCGTGTTCGATGAGGTCGGTGACGGCGCCCCAGTCGCTGACGATGACTCCGTTGAAGTTTTGCCCGCGTTTGAGCCAGCCGTCCATGAGCGCGGTGCTGCCGCTGACGGGGGTGCCGCCGAGGTCGTTGAAGGAGGACATGACAGTGGCGACACCGGCTTTGACGGCGGCGGCAAAGGGGGGGAGCACGAAGTTGAGGAGTGTGTTGGTGGTCCACTCGGTGGTTTCGTAATCGCGTCCGCCTTCGGAACCGCCGTATCCGCAAAAATGTTTCGCGCAGGCGAGCATGTGTTCGTTGGTGGCGGTGTCGCCTGGCTCGCGGCCTTGGTAGCCGCGGATGACGGCTTCGCCGCAGCGGGCGATGAGCAAGGGGTCTTCGCCGTAGCCTTCGACGATGCGGCCCCAGCGTGGGTCGCGGGAGAGGTCGATCATGGGGGCAAAGCTCCAGTGAACGCCTTGCGCACGGGCTTCGCGGGCGACGCAGGCGGAGGCGGTTTCGATGAGCGCGGGATCAAAGGTTGCCGCTTGCGCGAGCGGGATGGGAAGGACGGTGGCGTGGCCGTGGATGACGTCGCGCCCGTGGATGAGGGGAATGCCGAGGCGGCTTTCCTCAACAGCGATGCGCTGGAGTTCGTTGAGGATTTCGGGCGTGGCGAGCGGAGTGCCGAGTCCGTTGCCGGCCCAGGCGTTGTTGGAGAGGATGCGGGAGCCCCAGCGTCCGGCGCGAAGGCCGGCCTTGATTTCGGTCTTGCGGCGGCGGTAGTCGCGCATGGGGGTTTGCTGAAGCTGGCCGATTTTTTCGGCAAGCGTCATGCGGGAGAAAAGGTCGGCGATGCGATGTTCGTGCGGGAGGGTGGCGTCGCGATAGGGAGCGTCAGCGGGCGGTTTGGCGGTGGAGGAGGCCGGAGCGTTGTTCATTGGTGGAAGCTGGGCGGGCACGGGCGAGTTCGGTGCGGCCGAGGATGAGGTGGAGTGCTTCCTGCTGGCGGCGGGTGACGAGGGACATGGCGCAGGCGAGTTTTGCGCGGGTCGTTGTCGGGGTTTTGTGGATACGGAGGAGTTCGGCGGCGAGCGTTTCGCCGGTGGTGGAGGAGGAGTCGAGGTCGATCATCCAGTCACCAAGGCCGATGTCGGACCACATTTGCCCTTTGCTGGTTTCGGTCGGGGTGCGGAGATAGAGGGCGGGGGTGCCGGCGGCGATGGCAATGATGGGGGAGTGGCATTCCATGCTGAGGAGGGCGATGGCGTTGCGGTAAATGGCAGCGGCTTCGTCGGGGAGCCACCAGGTGTTTTTCCAAACGGCGAGGGGACGGACGTCGTCGGGGAGTTTGTTGATGATTTCGGTTTTGGAGAGTTCGACTTCAAAGAGCATTTCGGGGCAGACAATGACGGGGAGGCGGGTCTGGCGTATCCAGCGGGTAATGGTGTCGCGGAGTTTTCCGAGGTCGGTGGAGGTGTGTTCGGCATTGTAGGCTTCGCGCCGGAGGTCGTTTTCGGTGGGCGGGCGTTGTTGCATTTTGTAGTAGGGGGCGAAGCGGGTGCGGGGGATGACACAGATGTAGCGGCCGGGTTGAAGGTTTTTCTCACGAAGCCAGGCGGTGGCGCGGGTGGTGTCGTATTGGTTGACGCCAAAGACGGCGTCGGGAGTGAAGTCAAGGAGGGGGGCGCGGATGTTTTCGCGTTTCAGGTAGTCGAGCGTGGTGGTTTCCCGGCAGAGGACAAAGCTGGCGTGGTCGAGGATGTCGCGCTCGGAGGTGTCGAGCGGTTTTCGGTTGGTGATGCGGGCGAAGAGGGATTGGCGGTCAATGGTGATGCCGTAAAAGCCGTAAGGTTTTTGTGGGTTAAGAGCGCGCCAGATGGGAACGTCGCGCGCGGCGACGTGGAGTTCGGGGGCGGAGCTGTAAAGGAGAAGGTCGGCGCGGGTGAAGGCGTCGCGGAGTTCGGGGGTGTCAGGTTGTCCATCGGTGATGCGGCCTTGGACGATGGGGAGGCCGGGGAAGTAATGGCGAATCATGGCCTCGGCGCCGTGTTCGTCGATATTCATGGGCCAGAGGATCAGGTCGGCCTGCGGAGTGAATTTTTGCAGGAGGGTGAGGAGGCCGGGGGTGTGCGCGATGTCGCCGATGTTGACGGTCTGCCAGCCGGAACGAACGAGGACCACAGGGCGGGGAAGGGAGGGGGCGGTGGACGCGATGGGTGTTGGAGCGGCGCTGGCAAAATCGGCAATGGTGAGGATGAGCGGGAGTAGCAGCAGGAACAGAGGGTGAGGTTTCACGGGCGGGTCGTCTTGAAGGTGGGTTCGTCGGTGCGCGCAGCCTGGAGGTGGCGGGGGTCGGTGTCGGATTGCGTGATGGTGTCGGTCCAGCCGTCGCCGTGAAGCGTGATTTGCAGGCCGCCGGGGATTTCCTGAACGGTGATGTCACGCACGGGATTTTGTTTTCCGGAGGTTGCAGCAAAGGCGGGGAGCAGCGCGGTGACGTAACGGATGTTGTTCCCTTCGGATTTGAGAGCGTAGGTTTCCAGGCGACCGCCGGGGAGGTCGTGGTTGGGCGCAGTGGGTGCGCGGGGAGCGAAGGCAAGGCGGGCAGGGTAAAGGGCGCGGATTTCGAGCGAGCCGGTTTTGTTGCCGACATGGAGGCGGTCCGTGGTGGCGGAGGGGGGGGAGGGGGGAGTGATGCGTTTGGGGAGGAGTTGTGCGAGCCATTCAACGATGAGGGGGCGCGAAGCATGGACGTTGTCGAATACGAGGATGTAATCGCCGCGCCGATGGAGGACGCCACGCCGCGCGTAGTCGATGTCCTGATACGCCTGGGTCAGATCAACGCTTGTCCAGCACCAGGCGGGGGTGGTTATGAAGGAGTCGATGGTGCCGCGGGCGGCGGAGTCGGAGCGCTGGTTTTTGCCGTCGATGAGGAGGGTGGAGTGGGCTTCGGTGGTGGTGGAAAAATACGTCCAGCGGCGTCCGGTGGTGCGGTCCCAATAGCCGCCGGTGTTGTCGCGTTTGCCCTGGCCGTAGCGGGGGGCGGTGAGGAGCCATTCGTCACCGAAAGCGAGGGCGAGGGCGCCGGCGTCGAGATGGCCGTGGTTGCGGTTGTTGACGCCGGATTTGATGGAGAGGAGGTAATCGTTTTTCGTCCAGCCGGTGCGGGTGGTGACGATGTCGGAGACGGTGGCGTGGTAGTCGAGGATGACGGGCGGCGTGGCGGGGAGGGTGGGATCGAACCAGAGGGATTGCCAGGCGATGTTGCTGGTGATGCCGTCGTCGGTGCGGCAGGGGAATTGGCGGGCGAGGAACTGGCCTTCGGTGGAGCGGTATTGGCGGGCAAGGGCGTGGAGGATGGCAGGGGCGGGGGCGGTGCCGCCAACGGCTCCCCAGGGGAGGGGGCCGCCAAAGCCGGGGGTGGAGCCGTGGAGTCGATAGGCAATGGCGTTGCGGAGGAAGGGGTGCCGGTAAAGTGTATCAGAACCGGTGATACGGCGTGTGCCTTCGATGTATTGGGTGATGAGGTTGAGGCTGTAGGCCCAATAGGAAAAGCCTTCGGGGGTGCTGCCGTCGGCGTTGTTGGCGGGGATGACGCGATCGAAGTTGATTTGCGCGGCGGCGAGCCAGCGGGCGGCTTCGGGGATTTCGTCGAGGAAGGCGAGGCCGCAGAGGCCGAGCGCGGCGGCGCTGACGTGGTTGTGGTTGTTGTGATAAGAGAGCGCCCAGAAGACGCCGCCGTGGAGGCCGTCGGCGATATCGTTGACGTGATGGCGGATGGTTTTGCGAATAACGGCTTGTTCGGCGTCGGTCCAGATGCCGGGGTGCCAGTCGGTGGCAATGGCAATGCCACGCGAGAGGTGGGCGGCAGCGAGGTGCATGCCGCGGGAACGCAGGCCCCAGCTCGGATAGGCGCAGGCGGTGAGAACAACGTCACGGATGTTCCGGCGGATGGCGGGGTCGTCTTCCAAGGCGAGGGCAAGCGCGGAGACAACGAGGTTGTCTCCGATGGGGCGTTGCCAGAGTTCGGCTTCGGCGGATTTGAGTGCGTTTTTTGGTGTGACCCAGGCTTCGGGGGGGCGGTAGGCGACGGGGGGTTTGGCGGCGATGGCGCGGGCATGTTCGAGAACGGCGTCGAAGAGTTCTTTTTCGCGGCCTTGGGCGGCGGCTCGGCGGGCGCGGAGGTTTTTTTGCCAGGCAGTGTCGGGTGTGAAATAGATGCGGGGGTGGCTGGCGTTGGCGATGCCGGTGGCGGGCGCGGGTGTAGTGGTGGCGGAGATACGGGCGCGCCATTCGGGGAGACGTTCGACGGCGAGCGCGCCGGCTTCTTCGCGGGTAACGAGTTCGGGCTTCGCGGAGAGGACGAATGCCTGAAGGCCGAGCACCGAAAGGAGAATAAATCGAAGGTAACACACAGGTTTCATGAATGGAGATCGGGACTGGAGGGGGGGGGGAGGAGGTAGGCAGGCGGGCGGGTGGAAAAATGGAAAACGGGGACAGGAACAGTGGTCGGCAGGCAGCAGGAACACTGAACACTAAACGTCGAACACTGAACACTGAATGGCGAAATCAGCTTGCGAAGCAGTCAGCGGCAGCGCTTGCGGATGACAGCAAGGAGGAGCGCGGTAACGCCGATGAGTGCAGCCCAGGTGGCGGGTTCGGGCACGGGGGTGGCAACGTGTAGCTCCACGTTGTCAATCCAAGCCACGCGGTTTCTCGTGTTTGTTGTGTCGATCAAAAATCCGATGCCGGTGATCGTGTCGCCGAGGTTGTTCGCTACTTGAGTGGCGGTGAGGGTGATGCCTGTCGAGCCGAAGGTGATGGCCTGCCAGTTGGTGGATTGGAGACCGGTGGTGGTCGAGGTGAAGTCGAGGGTTTTGGCTTCGGCGTTTGTCACGCTGCTGTTGGAACTCGCAGTGCTCACGGTGTAAGTGTTGTGCGAGGCATACCAGTTGGTGTTGTTGACCTGAACGAGCACCCGAATGCTCATCTCGGTGCTGCTCAATGCCTGATCCCAGGTGAGTGAGAGAAGGTTGTTCGTGGTCAGCGAGAGGGATTGGAAGTCGGTGAGTGTAGCGAAGGGAGCGGCGACGACAAAGCTGCTGGTGAATGTGCCTGTAGTGCCTGATGGTCCCGAATGCGCGAAGATGGCACCGCGGTCGTTGGCGGTGTCCGTGGCGTTGGTGGCGTGATCCCAGCCGCTGACGCCATGGTGCCCGAGGCGCGGCGTGCTGGATGTGCCGGGGGATTCAGCGTAAGAGGTGCCGGCGGCATCCCAGCCCTGCCATGCACCGGACAGGGCTCTAAGGGTGTTTGCGTTTGTTTGGAAATACCAGCTTCGCACCACTTCGGAAGTAGCGGCTGCAGAGAGACCGGACGGCAGTGACAGGAGGCTGGCAAAAGCGACAGCTCCGAGTGTTGCGGGGATGATGGATGTGTAGTGGATTTTCATGACGTGGATAGGGCTCCTTGCGGATTCGGATTCCGGATATGTGAAACAGAAGAAGGTAATGCAGTGTGCGGGGGGGGAGGGGAGGGGGGGGACGACGAATTAGAAGTCGGGTGGTGCGGTATTGTGCAGGAGCCACTTGTTGCCGATGGCGGTGTCCTTGAGATTGGGCAGGGGGGGCGCGGCGAGGGCGCTCACATGGCCGTCAATGAAGAGGACGTTGGCCTTGCCGTTATGGCGGAGGGCGATTTTGCCGTCACCGCCTTTGACGAAGACGAAAAACTTGGAGGGTTCGAGGTAGGTGGTGTTCTTTTCGGAAACATCCATTTCGGTGATGTAAACCTTGCGGGCAGGTGTCTGGAAATCGGAGAGCAGACGACCTATTCCGGTGCCGGCCTCGCCCTCCGGATTGGAGGCGAGAGCCGCCGATGACATGCCGTAGTCCTTTTTGTTTTTGTCCTCGTCGAGTTTGCGTTCTGTCACGGACGGGCAGACCCAGACGGTCTGTGCGTTGCGGACGCTGGCGGTGGAGAGATAAGGGGCGAAACGGGTCTGCCACCAAGGGTTTTCACCCAGGCTGGTCTGGTAGTTGAGACGCCCCTTGTGTTCTCCAACGTAAAGGAGCGAGGCCACGCCAAACTGACGCAAGTTGGAGAGGCATTTTGTGGCGTTGGCAGCCTGGCGGACACGACCGACTGTCGGCACCAAAATGCCTGCCAAAATGCCAATGATCGCAATGACAGTGAGCAGTTCGATGAGAGTGAAACCAACCGGACGCACAAATCGGGAACGGAAAAATTGAGTGTTCATGGGGAGCGGGGGAGTTGGATGACGTTGGGGAACAGCCAATGACTTTATGCTCGACTGACAATCTTCTCGCTGCTCACACAGTAAAGCATGAATGAGAACGTCTCATTTTCCACCTCTTCGAAACCGGACAGGCGCGTGACACAGCAGGATGTGGCGGAGGCTGTCGGGGTGAGCCGTTCGGCGGTGTCGATGGCGTTCAAAAACCATCCGCGCATCTCAACGCAGATGCGGGAGCGCATTCGTGCAACTGCTGCACAGCTGGGCTACGAGCCGGACCCAATGCTCGCGGCGCTGGCAGCATATCGGAACCGGCGTCGCCCGACAGGGTTTCACGGGACGCTGGCCTGGTTGGTGAGCAGCAAGGGAGGTTACAGTTGGAACCGGATACGACAGTTCGCGGAGTTTTTCGAGGGTGCGCGGTCGGCGGCACAGCGGCATGGGTTCCAGTTGGAGGTGTTTGATCTGGCAAAGTCGGGGGGACAGTTGGGGCGGGTGGCGGCAGTGCTGCGGGCGCGCAATGTCATGGGCGTGGCGGTGGCACCACAACCGGAGGCGGGCACGGTGCTGACGGATTTCCCTTGGGAGGATTTTTCGGCGGTGGCGCTCGGTTACACGCTGGCGGAGCCGCGCCTGCATGTGGTGGCGGCGGCGCAGTTTCACGCGGCGGTCGAGTGTCTGCGGCGGTTGCGCGAAACGGGACACAAGCGCATCGGTTTTTTGTTAAGCCGGGAGCATGTGGAGCGCACGCAGCTCCAGTATCTGGGGGCCTGGATGGCGAGCCAGGAGATGGCCGGGCTGGGGGGGCAGGTGCCGGCGGCGTTGATGGACAAGGATCACAAGCCTGGTCCGTTTCGGGAATGGATGAAGCGTTACAAGCCGGACGGGATTATCAGTGGCGATTATTTGCCCGGGCATCTGCGGCGGTTGGGGTGGCGGGTGCCGGAGGATGTAAGTGTGGCGTGTCCGAATCTGGCGAGCGACGGGGGCGCAGTGTCCGGTGTATGGGAAGTGCCCTTCAATAGCGGGGCGGCAGCAGCGGATTTGCTGGTGTCGTTGATCCATCGTGGCGAGCGTGGTGTCCCGGAGACACCGCAGACGGTGCTCGTCGAGGGGCGCTGGATGGAGGGGAAAACACTGCGGGCCCGGTGAGAGAGGGGGGGGAGGGGAGTGCGACGGGCAAGTCCGTGTCTGGCGGGCGTATCATCGTATCCGTTATTCAACCACACCATCGGTTCTCGGCATGCGAAACGTGCTGGCGCCGCGGCGGGCGCGGAGGAGTTCGCGGCGCAGCCAGTCGATGGCCGCCATCACGGCGCGTTCGCGCACGACATCGGTGCCGCCCGGGTAGTGCTGTTTTTTCGACCATATGCCGTTGGGAGTGCAGAGACCGATGTAAACAGTGCCTGCGGTTTCGTCCGTCGCAGGATTGCACGGGCCGCCAAAGCCCGTGATCGCAATGCCGTAGTCAGCGCCGAGTCGCTCGGTCGCGCCCACGGCCATTGCCACGGCCCCTTCGTCGCTCGCGGCACCGTGTTGCATGAGGAGTTCCTCGGGCACGTCGAGTAGTTGCATTTTGGATTCATGGGAACAGCACAGGCAGCCGCCCGCGAAAAATTTTGCCTTGCCGCACATGTCCATGAACGACGCCGACAAGTGTCCGCCTGTCACCGTCTCGGCCACGGCCAGCAACTGTTCCTGTTCGCGCAAGAGGTCGGCAACGACCTTGGCGGGCGTCTCGTGTCCGAAGCACAAAAAGTCTTCGCCGAGCAGCGTGGCGCATTCCTGCGCGATGGCGTCGAGTTGGTCGAGATTGAATGCGCCCGAGGGTGAGCTGAGGCGAAAATCCACCTGCCCGAAATGCGCGCAGTAAGCCACGCTCAGGGCTCCACTGGCGACGCCGTGGCGGTCGAGAATGGGTTGCAGGCGCATCTCCAACGCGGATTCACCGATGCCCGCGGTGCGCACTTGCACGTAGGCTTCGCGTTGCGCCACGAGTCCGCGTGCGGCGAGGCGCGGCAGGACTTGTTCGATGAACATTGGCTGCAATTCGTTGGGCGGACCGGGCAGCATGATGAGCACGCGGTGGCGATTGTCGTTCGCGGCGGCGGTAGCAACAGCAGCAGCGGGGGGGGGGGGGGGGGAGGGGAGGAGTTCGAACCAGAGGCCGGGGGCGGTGCCGTTGGGATTGGGCAGGACTTCGCCGTCGGCGAAACGCCACGCCTGCTTCAAGTTGTTTTCGGTCATCTTGCGACCAAGGCGCGCAAACCGGGCCTCGATCGCCTCCACGATGGCGGGCTCGAACACGAGTTTTTGGCCCAACACCTCGGCGATGGCCTCGCGCGTGCGGTCATCGCACGTGGGGCCGAGTCCGCCGGTTGTGATGACCACGTCGGCGCGCGCCCAGCTTTCGCGAAATTGCGCGGCGATGGTGGCGGCCTCGTCGGTGATCGTGACGTTGCGTTGCAGGAGCACGCCCCGGCGTCCGAGTTGAGTTCCGATGAAGGTCAGGTGGCCGTTGGCAGTGAGTCCGAGCAGAAGTTCGTCCCCCAGGGTGAGCAGTTCGTAGCGCGGCGACGCGACGAAGCGGGAGGCGCTGGTGGCATCGGTGGCGGCTGTGGTGGACTGGCCCGGAGGAGGATTCATGCGTTAAGGCAGGCGGAAAAGGGCAACGAATTCGCAAAAACATCCCGCTGGCGTCAAGCGCGGCCATCGGGGGCTCTTGCGACGTTGCTCAGAGCTTGCTGCTGCCTAAATGTGGTTAAGCTGGTCAAAAATGCCAGCCACCGAGCCAGTAAACCTCAAAGAGAAGGTCCGCCACCTGCCCGACAAGCCGGGAGTCTATCTGATGCGCGACCGCCTCGGACGCATCATCTACGTAGGCAAGGCCAAGAGTTTGAAGAAGCGCGTATCATCCTACTTCATGCCCTCGCGCGCGGCCCGCGAACTGCACCCAAAGATCCGCGCGTTGATCCAGTTGATCGCGGATTTCGACACGATTGAGGTCAAGTCCGAGCCCGAAGCGCTGTTGCTCGAAGGCCGGCTCATCAAGGAATGGCGTCCCAAATACAACACGGACTTCACGGACGACAAACGCTTCCTGCTTGTGCGCGTCGATCCCATGGAACCCTTGCCCAAGTTTCGCCTCACGCGTATCCGAAAAGACACTCGCTCGCGTTACTTTGGTCCCTTCGCGCACAGCGGCTTGTTGCGCAAAACTCTCGCGCAAATGCGCCGCCAATTCGGCATCCTTCTGGGCGACGCCACGCCGCGCCGTCTCGACGACGGACGTTGGCAGCTCTACGACGACGTGCGTCAGGACCTCTACAGCAAGGTCGGGGGGGGGGGGGGGGGCGAGGCGGGAGCGGTGGAAAGAACAGCAGGCGAAGTGGGAACCGCGGGCGGTGCGGGAATGGCGGGAGGAGCGGGAGCGGCGGGAGGCAACGAAATCACCGAGGCCGACTACCGCGCGCGCGTCGAGGCGGCCTGCGAATTCCTCGACGGCAAATCCCGCGAATGGCTCGCCCAGTTGCGCGAGCAGATGAGCGCAGCCGCCGCGAAACATGAATTCGAAAAAGCCGCGGAGCTGCGCGACATCGTTTTCGCGCTCGAAGGCACCTTGCAGAAAACGCGCAAATTCGAACGCAACCACCCCGTCATTGCCACCGACACCGCCGCCATGCGCGCCCTCGGCGAAGCGCTCGGCCTGCCCGCCCCACCGCGCACCTTGGAGTGCTTCGACATCTCGCACATCAGCGGCACCTTTGTAGTGGCTTCCATGGTACACTTTGCCGACGGACGACCCGACAAAAACAATTACCGTCGATTCCAGATCAAAAGTTTCATCGGCAATGACGACTTTCGCGCCATGGAGGAAGTCGTGGGACGCCGTTACCGCCGCCTGCGCGAAGAAGGAAAACCATTTCCCGACCTCATCGTGATCGATGGCGGACGCGGCCAGATCGCCGCCGCGCTCAAGGCCTTTGCCATCATCGATGCCCCCCCCCCCCCCTCATCGGATTGGCCAAAAAACACGAGACGATCATTTTCCCCGACGAACGCGCCCCGCTCAATCTCCCCCTTACGCATCCCGCACTCAGCCTCCTGCAACGCTTGCGCGACGAAGCGCATCGTTTTGCCAACACCTACAACGCCGACCTGCGTTCCCGCAAAATCCGCGAGAGCGTGCTCGACGATTTTGACGGCTTGGGCGAAGTGCGCCGCGCCGCGCTCCTTGCGCACTTTGGCGACATCGACCGCCTCCGCGCCGCCACCGAAGCACAGATCCGCGAGGTCTCCGGTTTTGGTCCCAAACTCGCCGCCGAACTCCACGCCTGGCTCCACCACGCAGATGAATCCCGGCGTCTACAGTTCGAAGGCGACGGTCGTGATGCGTGAGATATCATGTTTCATGAGACCTTCTTGAGCGTGTGGTAATGGGGTGCAGAGATGATAGAAAAACGGGCATGCACGTGGAGTCGAGAAGTCGGACATCGGTGAAAATAATGATTTGTGCTCCGATGATGTTTGGGCAGCATCCTGATAAACCTCCCATACAATGAGAAAACCCCTCGTATTCATCCTCCTGTGTTTGGCCCCACTCAACATACCGGCAACTGATCCGGTTTCTACATCCGTTTCCAGCGCGGAAAACCCAGCCGCCGTGCCGGTCGCTCAAGCCAAAACCAATATTGAGGGAGCATTTGGACTAAAGCTTGGAGATGTGTTCGATGAAAAAATGGTGAAGGAAATAGCAATTTTGCAGGTTAAAGGACGCGATGGGAATACCGCAACACTGGCACGTTCAGGTAAGAAAATGGATACAGGAGGATTATCGTATTATGTGGTGCCTCCTTATCCCAATTCTTTATTTGGGGGTTATTGCGTGATCGTCACCCCGACGACCAAACGCATTTTCAGGATTTATGCGACTATGGTTGAACAAGCCGGACAATGGAATGGTGGAGCGCGGACGGAAGCAGAGGAACGGGCTGCAAAAGAAAGCATCGCTGAGAAAAACCTAAGCGAGTTAAGGGAAATTCTGATACAAAAATATTGGAGTAACCCGGATGCTCCAGAACCTACTTTGCAAGGAATCGACGCTCGATACGCTGAGAAAATACGCATGTGGAGGAGACGTGCCCCATTGATAAATCAGGGCGACAGACAGATCATCTTTTCGGATACTATTATTCAGTATGTTGACTACGCATTGGAAGCGGAGGCTGCCAAGGAGAGCCAAACAGAGTTGGAAACCAAATTGATTCGTCCGCCGATCGATACCACCGGGCTTTGATTGGGTGAACTCTTCACGCTGAGGTTACAGGAACTGCATTTACTTGATGTTGAAATTAGCGTGCGTCCGCCCGCGCCGTCTCCCCCTCGCGCCATGACGCGCTGATCAACGTTGCTCGCGGGAATGCCGGCACGCCCGACTCGCGCCCATGCATCATGCCCACGAGCATATCTACTGCCGCCGCGCCGGTGAGATCGTTGTGCTGATCCATGCCCGCCCAATCCAACGTGCCGCGCCGCCGCTCCAACTGCACGAGACCGATGTCGCCCGGCGCACTTACACCGAGATCCGTGAGCCACTCGCGCACACGCCGATTGAGCGTGAGAATCGCGTCGGGACGCGCCCGGCGAAACCAGTTCACAAACAAACTCCGCTCCGACCGCGTCGCCTGCACCTCATAAAAACCCTCCACCCGACGCGCCGCTGGCAACGCCTGTTGCCCCACCCACATCCCCGCGCTGAAACGCCGCTCCACCATCCGGTCGATATGACCATCCACGACCAGCGCCGGACGTCGGTAGCCGAGACGCAACACCTGCTCCATCGCCTCCACCACCAACGCGTGGTGATCCACGCAACAAAACGACAACGTTGGCCCGCGAGTCCGCACACCCGTCACCACGCACGGATACCGCGCCCACAAACCTGCGAAACGCTCAGGCAACACATTCCCGTGCATCAACCCCGTGACGACTGCGCCACGAATCCCCCGCGCCTGAAAAATGCGATGCAAGCGCTCCCCATTCAACTCCGGATCGTGCAACCAGAACTCATCGAACTTGTATCCAAGAAAAGACGACCGCTCACGACACCCCGCAACATAAACCGGAATGGTCGGATGACGCTCAAACGCCCGCGCATCCTCGTTGGCATTGATGAGCGCGAGCGTCCGCCGAAACGCCGGAGCGCGCTCCTTGCGCAACTCGCTCATCAACTCCGCCAGCACCGGATTGCGCGCGTAACCAAGCTGCGTCGCCACATTTTCGATACGCCTGCGCGTCGCCGCCGGGATCTGTGGATCACCGCGCAACGCCAGCGACACGGCGTTTTTTGAAACACCCGCCGCCGTCGCCACCGCAGCCATTGTTACACGTTTCGCAACCATTTCGGAGCAGATTGGCGACCGATTACTTGACGGTCAAGAAACGCCATCATTTACCCCGCCGCCCCATCCTCCAAGACAGGTCACACAGAGGACACAGAGAAGGAACAGAGGACAGCGAGGTCATAACGACCTCCACGCCTCGCCCGCCTGATTTTGTATCCAAATAAAAACTATAAAACCACACCTTGCGATGAACCCTTCATCCAGCCGGACGGTCCTCCTCCAACTCTGTGCCTTCTCTGTGTGCTCCGTGTAACCCAAATAACATCATGTTCACCATCGGCATTGATTACGGCACCAACTCAGTCCGCGCGATTGTTGTGCGTTGCTCCGACGGAGCAGAACTCGGCTCCAGCGTCTTCAATTATCCTTCTGGCACCCAAGGCGTGCTCCTCGACCCGCGTAACCACAACCTCGCCCGCCAACATCCCGGCGACTACCTCCTTGGCCTCCAAAAAACCGTTCGCAGCGCACTCGCCGCCGCCGCTGCGTTCTCACGAAGCACCGGCTTCGACGCCCGCAAAATCATCGGCATCGGCGTGGACGCCACCGGCTCCAGCCCGCTCCCCGTTGACAACAAAAACGTTGCCCTCGGAATGTATCCAAAACACCGCGACAACCTGGCCGCCCAATGCTGGCTCTGGAAAGACCACACCGCCCACCGCGAAGCCGCCCTCATCACGACCACCGCCGCTGAACACCGACCGCACTATATCGCCAAATGCGGCAACACTTACTCCTCCGAATGGTTTTGGGCCAAAATCTGGCATTGCCTCAACACCGCCCCCAAAATCTTTTCCGCTGCCCATTCCTGGGTCGAACTCACCGACTGGATACCCTCCGTCCTCGCTGGCGTGCGCGACCCTGCCGCTATCAAACGCGGCATCTGCTGCGCCGGACACAAAGCCCTTTACGCCGTCGACTGGGGCGGCCTCCCCGACAAGGAATTTCTGCGCCTCCTCGACCCGCGCCTCGCCGACCTGCGCGACCGCCTCTACACCACCGCGCACGGCGCCACCACCGCAGCCGGAGCGCTTTGCCCCGAATGGGCAAAAAAACTCGGACTTCCCGCAGGCATTCCCATCGCCATCGGCGAAATGGACGTCCACTACGGCGCCATTGGCAGCGGCATCGCCGAGGGCGCGCTAGTCAAAGTCATCGGCACCTCCACCTGCGACTGTGCTGTAATTTCCACTACAAAAAAAGTCGCCGACATTCCCGGCATTTGCGGCATCGTCAACGGCGCCATTCTCCCCGGCTATTACGGCATCGAGGCAGGTCAGTCCGCCGTCGGTGACATCTTTAAGTGGTGGGTCGAAACCGTCTGTCAGGGCGATTCCAAACTCCACCGCGCCCTCGCCGCCGAAGTCGCCGCTCAAGGCCCCGGCCAGAGCGGACTCCTCGCCCTCGATTGGAACAACGGCAACCGCACCATCCTCGTTGACCAACGCCTCACCGGACTACTCCTCGGCCAGACGCTTCACACCACTCGCGCCGAGATTTACCGCGCGCTCATCGAAGCGACCGCCTTTGGCGCACGCGCCATCATCGAACGCATCCGCGAACACGGCGTGCCCACCACCCGTTGCATCTGCGCCGGAGGCATCGCCGAAAAAGACCCGATGCTCATGCAAATTTATGCCGACGTTCTCGGCCTGCCGATGCACATCGCCGGTTCCGCGCAAGCCTGCGCCCTTGGCGGTGCCGTCAGTGCCGCCGTCCTCGCCGGGGCGCACAAGGACTTCGCCACCGCGCAACGCAAAATGACGCGCCTCAAAAAAACCGTTTACCGCCCGCGCGCCACCACCCGCCACACCTACGACAAACTCTATTCACTGTATCGGAAACTCCACGACGCCTTTGGCGGACTCAACAAATCCGCCGACCTCTCAACCATCATGAAAGACCTCCTCGCCATCAAAGAGTGGCGCGGGCGTCCCGCCCGCTCCGAACGCTACTCACTACCCGCTACTTCTCTCCCATGAAACACCTCGCCACGCCTGAAATCTGGTTCATCTGCGGATCGCAGCACCTCTACGGACCCGGCCCGCTCAAACAAGTTGCCGCCAACGCCGCCGAAGTTGCCGGAGCGCTTGGCTCCTCCCCGCGCATCAACGGCGCGCGCATCATTTACAAAGCGCTCCTCACCACGCCCGACGAAATCACCCGACTCATGCTCGAAGCCAGTGCAGCCGAAAACTGCGCCGGCCTCATCCTCTGGATGCACACCTTCTCGCCATCCAAAATGTGGATACGCGGACTCACCGCGCTTTCGTCAACAAAACCCATTCTCCACCTGCACACCCAATTCAACCGCGACCTGCCCTGGGCCACGATTGACATGGACTTCATGAACCTCAACCAAGCCGCGCACGGCGACCGCGAAGCCGGGTTCATTCACACGCGCCTCCGCCTTGGCCGCAAAGTTGTCGTCGGACACTGGAGCGACCCCGAAGTGCAGGACCGCATCGACGCGTGGACGCGCAGCGCCCGCGCCTGGCACGACTGGCAGGGCGCACGCTTCATCCGTTTCGACGACAACATGCGCCAAGTCGCCGTCACCGAAGGCGACAAAGTTGCTGCCGAAATACGCTTCGGTTTTGCCGTCAACAATCACGGCATCGGCGACCTCGTTGCGCACGTTGATGCTGTATCCGAAAAAGCGATCACCGCGCTCGTCGCCCGTTACGCCGACGACTACGCACTCGCTCCCACCCTGAATAAACGCGGCGCACGCCACTCCTCGCTGCGCGACGGTGCCCGCATCGAACTCGGACTACGCTCCTTCCTCGACGAAACCGGCGCCAAGGGATTCACAACCAACTTCGAAGTTCTCCACGGACTCAAACAACTCCCCGGCCTCGCCGTGCAACGCCTCATGGCCGACGGCTACGGTTTCGCAGGCGAAGGCGATTGGAAGACCGCCGCGCTCGTTCGCGCCATGAAAGTCATCGGCCACGGACTCCCCGGCGGCACGTCCTTCATGGAAGATTACACCTATCACCTCGACCCAAAGAACCCGCTCGTCCTCGGCTCCCACATGCTCGAAATCTGCCCGAGCATTGCCGCGCGCGGAGCGAAACCCGCGCTCGAAGTTCATCCCCTCGGCATCGGCGGCAAGGACGATCCTGTGCGCCTCGTGTTCAACGCCGCTGCGGGTGACGCGCTCAACGCCTCGCTCATCGACCTCGGCAACCACTTCCGCCTCATCGTCAACGAAGTCACTGCGATCAAACCGCCCAAACCCCTGCCCAAACTTCCCGTTGCCCGCGCCGTTTGGAAATGCCTCCCCGATTTCAAGACCGCCTGTGCCGCCTGGATACACGCCGGCGGCGCGCATCACACCGGCTTCAGTTACTCGGTGAAAACCGAACACCTCGAAGACCTCGCCGACCTCGCAGGCATCGAACTCGTGGTCATCGACCGCGACACGCGCCTGCGTGAATTCAAAAATCAACTACGCCAGAACGATCTCTACTACACCCTCGCCCAAGGCCTGCGAAACTAGGGCATTTTAAAAGAAACCTGTCGAAACTTGTAGGGGCTTCGCTTGCGAAGCCCGCGTTTGTCGAACGAAGCCCATTTGCCAATTCGCGGGCTTCGCAAGCGAAGCCCCTACGTCCCCCCCCCCCCCCGCTGCCATGTTTACTGAACTCAAACGCGAAGCTTACGAAGCCAATCTCGCTCTGCCGCGCCACGGACTCATCAATCTCACCTTTGGAAATGCCAGCGCCATCGACCGCGCGCGCGGCGTGTTTGCCATAAAACCCAGCGGTGTGGATTACGTGACGCTCAAACCCGACGACATGGTTCTCGTTGATATCCTCGACGGCAACCTTGTCGAACCGGCGACCCACAAACTTCGTCCCTCGTCCGATACGCCGACGCATCGCCGACTCTTCCTCGCCTTTCCCGAAATCGGCGGAGTCGTGCACACGCATTCGTCGCACGCCACGGCATTTGCACAAGCGGGACGCGAGATTCCGATTTTGGGCACCACCCATGCCGACTACTTTTGGGGCAATATCCCGGTGACGCGCAAACTGACCGAAGCCGAAATTTCCGGTGGAGCTTACGAATGGGAAACCGGCAACGTCATCGTGGAGCGTTTCGCCGGGGTGGACGCACTTTCGCCGCTCGATTACCCGGCGGTTCTGGTGAACCGCCACGCTCCCTTTACGTGGGGACCGACGGTTGCCAAGGCCATTGAAGTGGCCGTGGCGCTTGAATGCATCGCGCACATGGCGTTGATGAGCCTGCAACTCGATCCGCACGCGTCGACCCTTGAACCCGAACTCCTCAACAAACACTTCAAACGCAAACACGGCCCCGGCGCCTACTATGGCCAGTAGCATGTTAACCGTAGTTCGGAGATTTTGCGGAAAATAAAACACCCACACCGTTGAAAGTGTGGGTGTTATTGGAAAAGTGGTGGACCCTAGCGGAGACTGGTCTGTCAGTCGCGGTCGGTTCCCGCTTGCCGTTTGCTTGCTGAGAATCAGAGTTTCTTTGGAGGGTGCGCGGCCATGTGCAGCTTGATCGCAATGACCTCGGCCTCGACGGCGGTTAGTCGGGTGCGAATCTCCTCCAACTCGATGGCGTGTTGCTTGCCATAGGTTGATTCGACCGCCATGTCCCGCACGAGCCGATGGACATTGTAAACGGTCCAGCATGACAGGGGCAGGATGATGCCGTTAACGAGGAGTAGGATGGTTTCGGTCTGGCTCATTGGCGTTCGAGTTCGTATTCGAGGTCGGCGATTGTATTCAAGGCATCGAGACACCACGCAGGAGCGGCGTCACGGGCGGCAGTCCAGTCGTCGCGGGCGCGGAGGCGGGCTCCGTTGTCGCGCTCCACGACGGACACGCAGCCGGAGAGGCTAATTGCCAGAAGGAGGAGGAGGAGGCTTGTCGCCGTAAACAGCTTCATGGTTGGCGTCTTTCTTGGCGTCCCTGCGCTTTGCGGCCTGCGCGGATTTCCATGCGTCGCAAAGCTGATCGACCAGCCTTGAGAGGGCCGGGATGGCTTGCAGCAGTGCGACGATGGCGGCGAGGACTTTGAGCATGGGTCAGGAGTGTGCCAGTTCGGTCAGCAGGTCTTCTGCGCGAAGGACATGACGCCTCAGCACCGGATCGGAATCGTGCCCGGTGGTAACTCTGGACACATCGCGCACGAAGGCACGCAGCTTGCCGTTCTCGGTTTGGAGCTTGTTCACCAGTTCGCCGAGGCGCAGAGCGTTTTCGCGCAGGGAGGCGCAGTAGTTTTCGAGTTCCTTGCGCGGGAATTGTTCAAGTTGTTTCAGTTCGGTTTCGGCGCTCATGATTTTGGATTTGTTAGGATGAAGTTTGGACTCACGCAGGGCGCGGGGAGCGCGAAGGGGAATGACCCCCCCGTGTCTTTGCGCCCCGCGTGAGGTGATTACTTGGCCTTATACTTGGCGATCAGTTCGGCGACGTAATCGCCCCAAGAGAAAATCCACGCGACGGCCTTGTAGGCTTTCGATGAATACACGCGGTCGATAGCCGCATCATCCGAGGTGGAGGGCGACTGTTTCACGAACGCAGAGATGGCGGTGGCAAGCGCGTTGAACGCGACGCAGGCCGCTCCGTAGTAGCCAGCATAGGTGGCAAGTTTGGCAATGAGTTCAGGGCTCATGATGTTGTGATGTATTTGGTTTTCCGTTACGTTATGCCGCTAGGCGGCGGTAAAAGGTGATCCAGTCTGCCTCTGTCGTGAGAGGACTGGTGGAGAGTTGACGCCAGAGCACCCACGCGGGGGTGCCGTGCGCGTAGGAGGGTAACGCAGTGATGTTGGCAGCACGCGCGATGCGCAGCCATGATTCAAGCGACTTGAGCGGATCGGCCAGCACGGGCGGAGTCAGAACGACAAGCCCGAACGACGTAATCGCCTGCTCGCGACGCAGTGCGTTGGTTAACGCAATGCGCAGGGTGTCGAATTGCAACGACGTGAGGCCGGGAGGGATTGGCAAGTCTTGCAATGCCGGAGCGATTGCCGGGCCGATTGCGGGCGGCAGCACGTAGTCAGCCGGAGGCGTCCATTCTTTTTCCGCCTCCCCGATTTCCATTTGCAGAAAATCCTCCGGTTCGCCAGTCTCGTCAGCGATAACGCGGGCGACGTTGACGCCGGTGATCACGACGGCCCCGAAGCACAGTCCCCAGAGGAAAGATGTAAGTTTCTCGTTCATGATGCGTGAGTGTATTGGGTTTGTCGTTGCGGGCGGGAGAATCCTCCCGCCCGTAATCGTTGTTTGTGAGGCGTCCTTACTTGCTCCCGCCGTTGATTTGCTCGCGCCAGTAAGCGGCAATTTTGCGAAGGGCTTCGCCCCGATCTGTTACGCTCTGCGGCGTCGGCTTGTCCGCGTAAGCCGTGATGATGCCGGAGTGCTCATCCTCGGCGAGTTTGAGCGCGCTGGTGCGATTCGTGAAATACAGGGCGTTGATCTTCTTATCAAACCATGCGTTGTAACCCTTCGTGACGAGCCCTTGGCGGGCGGATTTCTCATAGAGTCCAATGAGCACGTCGTTGCCTAAGCCGAGGTCTCGAATGCGAGTGGCAACGGCGGAAACGATGGCGCTGCTGCCAGTGCCGGGCAGGTCTCGGATTTCAGCTTCGCTGGCGTATTTCCCATAGTAGAAATAGGCTTGGCTCCCTTTGCTGAGAGTGAGCAGACGGGCGGCGAGCGCCTTATCGTCGGCGTCTTGTGCGAACACCTTGGCAAGCTCGCCGTCCACGGTGTTTTTATTGAGCAAGTGTCGCTTAATCAGAGTGGCGGCGGCACCGGCATTGTTGGCGCTGATTTCGTCAATGTGGTCATTGATGAGTGCGGCAACGACGTCTGCGGTCGCGGCATTGTGTTCAGCGAGGGAAGCTTTGCGTTGAAGACTCAGTGCTTTGACGGCTGCTGTGTCCTTTGCGATTTTCGCCAAGGCTAGCTTGCCATCCCAATCCTTGGTAATGGCAGCGACGGTCTGATTGAGTGCGACCGCCTGCGCAGTCGGGCTTTGTTCAGCCGGAGCGGCGGCGAAAAGGCCCACGCCAAAGGCGAGAGCCGCGATGAGGAGGATGTATTTCTTCATGGTGTTTTGATGTTTGGTGTTTGGCCCGACGTATCGGGAAAGTGGTTACGAATCAGTAGGAGGGAATGGCCGTCACCCATGTGACGACAGGCTCGCGCCAAAGCGTGTGCCCCGCGCTGTCCTGTTCGTGCGCGGAGTAGGTCATGAGGTTATAGGTCCACGACAGGTTTGTAGCCGTGGGCTTGATCGTGGCTGTGACCGGGATGTAAAACGTAATGCTGCCCACGCGCCCGCTGGCATCGATCTGGTTGCCGATGCCGCCGCTATCGGTGAGAGGCAGGTTGCGAATCTTGCGCGTGTCCCCGCCCGCAAGCGCGCCGGTGCAAGTGTAATAAATTTTCGTGCCGGTCGGGATGATCTGCCCGGTGACGGAACTGCCTGCGAGGTCCGGCGTGTGGATGTAGATCACCAGCGTGCCGGATGCGTAGTTGTCGATGGCGAGTTTGAGTTCGGCGTCGGTCCAACTTTCGCCAAGCTGGATCGTGATCTTGGCATACGCGGCGGCGGCGGGGACGTCGATTATGCTCGCGAGCGGACCGAACTTGTTCGGGAGGGTCCACTGTCCATTATCGGAGGGTAGCGATGACGGCGCGCGCAAAAACCCCGCGTTGCTGGATGTGCTGGACGTGAGTCTGATCCCGAGCGGCAGGGACGTGCTTGCCGGAACCATCGTCACGCCCGGCAAATTCGCCCAGCCCTGCACGGCGGTGTCAGCCTTCGCGCCTTGCTCGGTGGTGGCGAGGCCGTTGACCGTCGCGCCGGGCTCCACGGTCAGCGTCGCGCCGGATTTGACAGCGAGTGTGCTGCCGCTCGGCACCTGCCCCTGACCATCGAGCCGGGCATCAGGAACCGGGAACGCGGCGTGCGCGGCAACCGCAATCAGGAAAGTAGTGAAAAACAAAATACGTTTCATGGTCATTACGAAGCGAGCAAGGCGTTGTAGTGGAGGAAATATCCCGCTGCCGGTGCGGGGCCGGTGAGCTTGACCGTGAATCCGGCATTGGTGCGCGAAACGATGTCATGCACGAGGAAGTCGCCGCCCTCCGGGCGTTCGATGTCTAGCGAGATGGCGGGCTTTTGTCCGGCTGGATAGGTCGGCTGGAAGACAATGTTGACCGTGCCAACCCCGGCCTCAATCGCCACGACGCCAGAGCGCGTCCGCCCATCAAAAACGGCGGTTGCCGCATTGGCTGCATTGCCTGCCGCGTCAACGGCATCTGCGGCGGCTTGTTCGGCGGTGTCTTTGGCTTCTTCCGCCGCCGCCTTCGCTGCCTGCGCCTGCGCAACGAGCGATTGCATGATCTCAAGGTCTTCGGCCGGCGGAGCCTCGTCGCCGCGCAAAATGTCATTCGACACGTCAGCGATAAGCGTCCCCGACTTGGCAAATGGGCCTTCGTCCTTTCGCCAGATGAATTCTCCCATCAGCGAAACGGAGGCGATTTCGTCGTCTGAAAACAGGCCATTGTTCAGGGGGTCTGTGTTGAGGCTGAGATTACCAACGAAGGCGTGGCCTCCCGCCGCCCCCTGATACTCCCATGCGTCCATCAGTGCGACAGGTCCGCCGCCAAAATGACCGTTGGCCTTGAAACCGAATTTGATTTGCGGAGCCTCCGCCGTCACGTCGTCGGGCAGGAACGGTTGCAGGCTGTCGTCTAGGAACGTCAGGCGAATCAGCGCGAGTTCACGACGTTTAAACGCGATGGCCGGGGACGCCTCGCCTCTCGGCCCGACAACCGCCCGTGTGGAGTGCTTAATGAAAATGTCCATGTGCCTTGAGTGCTTTCTGACCAAGGCGCTATTTCCACCGGACACACACGCACCTACGCTTAGGCGACGAGCGGATAACTAAGATTAAACTCAAGCGTGGTGTTCCCCCGTATCCGCGATGCGGGCCATTGGCCAATTTGGCTGTTGGTAGTAACATACTCGATAAGACCCAACAGCGTCCCAATACCTTGCCCCGCTGAGGCGCCAAAACGGATGTGCATCGGGGTATGTCCGAGGTCATCAATATCAGCGGCACGGAGGTAAGCGGTCATGTGGACTCTGTTGAGGTCCCCGTAATCTGCCGTGCTCGGGTGATACTGAGCGGGGATGAGGCTGGAAAGGTTGAGTGAGACCGTCCCATTCAAATAACTGCTATTTACGCTAGATACCTGAACCCGCACATCAATCCAGACCCAGCCTCCGCGCACGATGTAGCGTCCGCCGCCGCTGCCAGCGGCTACCCTGTTACCCGTGTAAAAAATGTCGTTATTGGCCGGGTCGAAGCTGAAAACTTCCTGCAAGATCGGGTCGGGGTCAGGCACCTCCTCTGCCGTCACCACAACCACCCCGCTCTGCATGACCGTTTCTCCGCCGCCATCAACCACGGCGCGCACTTCGACGCGGTAGCGCCCCTCAGACATCGGAACGGCTGTCGTGTTGATGGCGTAGTTGTTCTTCGTCGCGCCGGAGCACACCGCGACCGATAATGTTTGCTCGCCCTCTGGCGCGTCTCCCGCGCCAAGCGTAACCCACGCGACCGACACGCCCGCAAGGTCGCCATCCGCCGCCACTACGGAGCCGGTGACGGGAAAGGACACACCAGCGGTTGCAGTAACCGGCAGGGGATTGATCGTAATCACGGGCGGCGTATCCGGGTCGCCTGCGGGCGGATCGCCATTGGGCGCTGGATCGACCGTCGTTTCCTCGCCGTTGTTCCAGTCCCAAACGCTTGCCGCCGTCTCGCGCAATTCGAGGTCAATGCCGAGTGTTGGTCCCGACGAGCCTTCGCCGTTCTTGCCGCCACCCAAGGCGGTCAGGTCGGCATCACTCACAACGAATTTCCAACTCATCACCTCGAACAGTTTCCCGTTCCAGCCGTAGCGCGGCATGTCCAGCGCAACCACATCGCCAGCCCGCACACGCATTCCCTGCAACTTCAGAGGCAGGCGCACCGTGATGTCCTGACGGCTCCGTTCCAGTTCGATCTTCGCCAGCCGTTGAGCCGTGGCCGGTGCCGTGGTGAAGGCATACTCCACGTCCCGCCAGATGCGTTCGTTGTTGTCCTGAGCGTAATACGTCGCGTTCTTGATCGGCGGAAAGTCGGAGGGTTGCCATTTCCCCTCTGGCGAAATGTAAGTGCCTTTCACGGCGTTGCAGGTTTCGCGCAGGCTGTCCCCCGGCTGAAAATTCACCTCTCCGCGCAGATCGGAAAACCCGAACGTGGCGGAAGGCTCTTGGTGCGCCCCTGCACGCAGCCGCCAAAGCCCGCCTGAGTAAATTGCCGCCCCCGCCATGCTCTTCAGCATGGATTCGAGCACATCACCCGGAGCGTCGCTTGTGTAAATCACACCGTTGCAGGTGTAGCGCCGCTCCGTCCGCCCGTTCTTCAGTGCCACAACCTCGTCGCAGATGTTCGCTGCCCGGATGGTGGCGGCGTCGTCAAGCTCGGCAGACGAACAGCCAAGTCCATAGGCGGAATCGCTCATATAGTCGCGGATGCAGAGTGCGGCGTTGCTGCTGAAAGCCGTCGTGCTGGTGCGCGGGTCGTAAACCTTTTTCCCCTCAACCAAAACCGAAACGTTTGGCTGTGCTCGAAACTTGTCCGTGTTGTATTTGATTCTTACATACACGTAGGCGACGCCGCGCAGCCGGTGGTTCGCCGTCCATTTGCCCGGCAGTTCGTTCATCAGCGTCGCGCACGCCGTCTGATTGGGCGAACCGGTGAAAAACTCCGCGTGAACCACGCCCACATAGCTGGGCACCTTCGCGCCGCCGTCATCGTAAATCGAAGTCGGCGCGATGCCCCGACGCTCCATTTCCTTCGTGTCCATCCAGTGCAACGCCTGATTTGGAGCGCCGCCGCTGGTTGGTGCCACGGCATTTCCGTTGGCATCCAGAGGCACGCGGGTGTCGTCCAGCCAGAGGCCCTTGATCGCATTCACCTCATGCCCGGCGACGGCGACAACCATGTTCAAATAGGTGTTTTTTTTCCCGCTCCCGGACATGTAGATGATGATGCCGCCAACGCGCTGCGTGCCGTAGATCACACGCCGCGCCGCAGCTGGCTCGCGGGTTGTCAGTGTCGCGCCCTCCAACTTCCGCGCGGCCTTTTCCATCTTCCGCTGCTGAATGCGCGAATAGACCATGCTGCCGACCATGACAGCGAAAGCCACGATGTTACCTACCGTGATTGTCATTCCTGCGATAACGAAAACGGGGGCTGCTAAAAATGGCATCTCTCACACCCTCCATGCTTTTGAAATTTGCGATTCAGGCACATGCGCGATGCCCTGCCTCAGCAGGCACGCCACGCCGGAGCCATCAACGACGCCGAGCATTTGCCGTTCGTATTCACCGGCTACGACAACGCACACGTCTCCACGCTGCGCCATCAACGGCGGCACCTCCGCGCATCCCAGCGCCGTCAGGCGGTCGGATACAGCCACCTCAAAGCCGCCAAGCTCGCGAATGGTCTGCTTGGCCGTCTGGCGCGTTGTCCATCCCGGCAATCCGGCCAGCACATCCGCGTAGCCAAGGCACTCCAGCCAGCCAGCCGCGAAATGCACGCAGTCATGAATGCCCCACCGAAACCCCTTGCCGCTGGCTTCAGCCAGGTATTCGTGAAGGCGCTTGGGCCAGTCGTCAGGTCTGATGCGTTCGTTTGTCATGATGCGTTCCTCCCCCACAAAACTTCCTTGTCCTGAAGATCGGCCACATACTCGAAACCCCTGTCGTCGGGATATAGTTCCTTCTGATCTTCGTCCGTGTAGCGCCGCTCGCGCGCCCGCTCCAAGTCGATCAGCCGCGACTCGCAACTCACCGTCACCGTTGTCGTCTCTCCTGTGTCCTGAAGGCGCATAGTGTCCATGCGACCGGCAAAGACCGGGATCGGATCATTCAGCATCGCAGCCGTAGCCGTATCGAAAAGCGCCATCCAAAGACGGATCACTCGCCCGCGATAGCCTTCCCCGAGCACGCGGGAGATCATGTCGGACGGGATGCCGGAAAGCGAAAGCTCAACGCCGTTCGCCGACACCTTCTGACTTTCCTCCACCTCCGAAATGTTGCCGTGCGTCCCCGTGCCGGTGAATGAACGCCCGGCCCATTCCAGCACTCCGGTCCCCGTCCATGTGCGCAGGGAGCCGGTTGCGAAATCCATCTCGCAGAGGAAGGCCGGGGCCACCACTGGGGCGGCCACCGCATTGCCGACGTTGGTTGAAAGGTCTCTGCTCATAGCGTTTAAACGTCTTCGACAGCATCAAACTGGAAATCCCACAGAACCCGTTTTTCGGAATCCCACGGTTGCGTTGGTGCGACCATGCGAAACGTCCGCGTCCCCGGTGCCGGATTCACGCCCGGAACCCACGGTGTCAGATTGAAGGTGAACGTGCCGACGATGCCGTTGAGGTCGTGTAGCCATGCGCCGAATACAGCCGCATCCTCCGTATCCATTTTTTGCATCGTGACAGTGATCTCCCAGCGTCTGGCATTCCAGTCGAACACCTGCTGTTGTAGCGTGAACGGCGACTGCACCGACGCCTGAACCCGACGAAGAGATGCCTTCACCTTGTCGGGCGGGACATTTGGAAATGCGAGCGGATAGGCCATGTGTTACTTCCTCCGGCGTTGTTTTTCTTCCATCGCGGCGATGGTCTTGCGTTCCAAAACAGGGATGAGCGCGGCAAGTTCCTGCCGCGTCACGCCCGCCTCGAACGTGTAGTTGAATGTCGGTCCGGCCTCTCCGCCAGTGCCGCGCGCCTGCGCCGCCGCGTTCGCTTCGTTGACCATGCGCAGCGTCGTATCCACCGCGCCACCCCCGGCGAAGCCCTTGCGGGTGACGCGCATCTGTTCCAACGCCGAGATCATCGGACCAACGCGCGGACTCTTGACCATCCATTGCGGGGCAACCCACTCGCCCGCGTGAACGACGCCAGCGGGCTTGTATTTCTCGCCGGGAGGCGTGTAGCCATTGATCGGTATGGGCAAGCCACCCGACGCGTAACCGGGCAGCATGTAGCCGCCTGAAAACTTCCCTCCGCCGCCCGGAATCCAAGAACCAAGCCCTACCGCTTGAAACGCCATCATCGCCATCTTCATGGAGATAATCTGCATGATCGCCTGCGAGATTCCCTGACCGAGAGACGACAGGATCGTCTTGAACCCCTCCCCGAAGCTCTTCGCGTTCGTGAGCGCATCGTTGATGCCGCTCGACATGCTGTTGAACCCGGCGTTCACCACGTCGAACATCGGGTCAAAGTTCTCGTCCATCTGCCTTAACTGCGCACTGAACTTTTCGAGACCGCGAAGGGGCGTCTGCTCGCCGCCCGCAATGCTTCCGCTGGCCTTCTCAATCTCGCGATGGATCGCGTCAATGCGTTGCTTGATGGTCTGCTTTTCCTGATCGGTGAGCGCCATCACCCATTCCGAATTGAGAACACGTTTAAACGCTTCGTAAGCCGCCAATTCCTTCTTCAGTTGCTCAACGTTGGCCGCACGGCGCTCATTCGTAGTTAAAAGCTCATTACGTTCGATCCTGCCCTTTTCGACGACGATCTTGGTGAGAGCGCCCTGCAAGGCGCTCTCTTGGGTGTTCAGGCGGTCGCGCAGCGCCTTTTCGTGCTCCGTGGCATCCTTCTTATTCTGCTTTTCCCGCTCCTCCGTGATCTTCTTTTCCGTCTCAAGAATCTGCTTCTTGAGAGTCGCCTCCTTCGCTGTAAACGCCGCCCGCGCGGAGTCCGCCGCCTGATTGTCCTCGTCGGTCGGAGGCAAGTATTGACCGGGATTGTTCGGGTCAGGACGCCCGAGCGCATTAAGCGTCAGTGTCAGCTTCATGCGCTCTTCGAGCAGCTTCTTTTGCAGCGCCTCCAGCTTGGCCTCGGGCTCCGTGATGGCCTCAAACAGAGCCTTGGATTCCGCCTCGGTATTCTTCTTGAGGTCATCGACCAGTTGCTTGCGAAGGGTGTCGCCATCCTTGTTGATCTTCTCAATGGCCGCCAGCTTTCGGGCCTGCTCATCGAGCAGACGATTCTCTTCGATGATTTTGTCGCCGCGTTCATCGGCCATCGTTAGAAGATTCTGATACGTCTTGATGGATGCCCCTAAAAATGCGCGTTCACCCTTTTCCTCTTGTGAGAGACCTGCGCGAATCCAGTAACCGTTTGCATCCGCAACCGGCTTCCCGTCCGCGCCCAAGGCGCGTCCGCCAATATCCGCTCTGGCAGTGGCGCGAAAATCCAATGGTGCCGCCCGTTTCTGTGCCTCGGCAAGCCATGTGGCGATCTCCGCACGAATGACCGAAAGCTCTTCCGGCGTGCGTGCGCCCGTAATCAGGCTGCGGGCATCACGGAGATGCGTTTCCCTCGCCACGTTGTTCGCGTTGAGAACATCGTCAAGCCGCTGCGCGCTCCCTCTAACCCATCCAGCCCCGGCCCCCGCCGCCGCGACAATGGCGACGAGCGGCGCAATCGTGGATACGCTGGCCCCCGCAACCACCGCCTTGATGAGCTTCACCACCCAGCCGCCGCCAATGAGCGCGGAAACGGCAGCGCCGACACCAATGCCCATATCGACCGCTGCCGGGTTTTCCCTGGCTGTGTTCGCTGCCCACGTCGCAAGATTGACGCCCTTCGCCGCCGCTCCAGCCAGCGACTCCAGAAACGACTTCGTCCCCGGCGCGTTGACCAAATCCGTCAGCGCCTTCAGCAACTCCCGGTAGGATTCCGTCAGTTCCTTCGTGGCATCCGCCGCCTGATTGGTGACGGCATCCTTCAGGTTGCCTTCGAGCACGGAGATATTGCCAGCAGCAAGCTCGCTCGCCTTCGCGAACGAAGACATCTTGCTCGTGAGAAATTCGTAAAGCTGCCCCGCCTCCTTTGCCCTCGCCACGTCCTGCGCCGTGATGCCGAGCATCATCGCCGCCTGCGCGTTGCGGTTGATGTTTCCCGTCAGGATGGCCGTCGTCTCCTGCCGCAACTGGTGTTGCTGGATGCCGAGCGCGGTCAGCGTCTGCGACATCATGGAGATAAGATTGACCTGCTTTTCGAGCGGGATGCCCGCTCCGGCCATCGCGCCAGACGAACTCTGAAAGCCTTCGAGCAATTCGCCGAACGTGGCGGAAGTCTCTTTCGCCTTTTTGCGCAACTGCTCAAGAACGCCAGTGCTGGCGGTCATGGCGGAGCGAAAATCCTTGTAGCGCTCCGGGTTGAACTGCCTCAGAACCGACGCCACGCCCACCTGCGCCTGTTCAAGCTGCGCGTTGAATTTCACGCCATCGGTCAGCGTGCCTTTCATCGCCGCCTTGATGCCTGCCAGCGCCCCGGAAATCCCCTGATTCGCCACCGCGAACGCCGCGCCCATCTTCCCCGCGTTCAACTCAACGTTCTGGCGCGTGCGCAACATCTCCTCCTGCAACCGGCGAAGTTCCGCCATGTCGCTGCCGACTTTCAGAAGGATGTCTGCGCGTGCCTGTGCGCTCATTGTTTTGGTTGTGACTGCGCCTTGGCTAGAAGGCGTTTAAACGGTGTGTCATTGGACTTCCCTGACTCGTAACCGGCCTGCCTCAGCAGACCTTGGATCGTTTCCTTGGCGGCATCGCCGCCTCCCATGATTGCCCCGAACGCGCGCACCATCAGCAAACCAAGCTCGCCATCTCGCGCGGACTGCCGCTCAAGCAAAAGCTCGACCTGCGGTAGTGACATATTCGCTACGGCAGGCAGATCGCGCCCCAGCAACAAGGCGGCGTCGGCGCAAAGATCGGCCAGCGTCAGCGAGAGCCGCTCAGCGTCTTGAGAAGGTCTTTGAGCTTTGAGCCGACCGTTGCCGCCTTCTCCGAAACCCAACGGTCGAAACGAGGGTCGTTGAGTTCTCGCACCCGGCGATTGAGAGCGTAAAGACTCTCCTCGTCCATGCCGTCGAAAAACTCAGGCTCCTTGCCTGTCGCGAGCGCAACAAGCCCAACGATGTCCTCGTAGCGGAAAAGGTATTCGTCCATCTGACGAATAGGAATCAGACGAATGGTTAGCGGCTCCGTGTTGCCGCCAATCATGGTGGCAACAAACGGCTCGCCGCCGTTCACGACGGTCATCTTCGACGGGGCGGCGGGGGCGGCAGGCGTAGTGGAATTTTCGTTACTCATGCCGTGCTCCCGTCCATAGTGAAGGTGACAGCCTGCTTCGCCTCGAAGGCGAGCGTGGCTTTGGTGACTTCGTTGGCCGTGAGGCCGAGCCCGCCGTCAACGGTAACGGCGCACTGAAACTCATTGGTGACGATGGCCGCTTTGTTAGCGGCGTCATCCGGGTCCGTGATATAGAACCTGACCTTGCCGTTGCGCAGGCCGGAAAGCCGTCCGTCGCCGAACACGCTGCCCAGCAACTTCACGTCCTCCAGTTCAAGTTTGAGAATTTCGCTTTGGCGAATCGCAACGATGCGGTCGGGGCGCAGAAGATTGTCCGCTCCCGGCACCTCGCGCTTGATGGTTTCGAGCGTCTGTTCGTAGTTGGCAATCTTGCCGATCAGGTTGACGGCAGGGCCGGTGGTGGGCGTCCAGACCGCGTAGGTCTTGGTCGGGATGATCGTTTTGGTAGGATCGAAGTTTACGTTGGGAAGCGGCATGTTGGTTTTACTCCTGCCCCTGTCGCCATTTCCACCGTCACCCTCGCCGCGCACGGATCACAAGCGGAGCCTCGAAACCAACCACGACCTCCAACTCGCCCGCGTCGGCCTCGGCACGCGCGAAGACCTCCTGCCCAAGCGACACCTCGCCATCGCCGCACGGCTTGCCGATCACGCCTGCAATCGCCGCCTGCAACGCATCCTCCAGAGGCAGGCACTTCCCGCCCTCGCCCTGCATGTTGACCGGAGGATTTTCAATGATCGAAACCGGCAGGGCCACGCGCACGGACGCGGAGCCACCGCGCGCACTGTCCGCCACGGCGGTTGAGGCAGTCCAGACCACGAGGACCAGTCCCGCCGATGCCAGGGCGCGTTCAACATCGCCGTCAATGTCTGCCCCGGCGTGCTCGACCAGAACCGTCGCTCCGTTCAATTCCGGCACCGTTGCAAGCACCGCCCTCAACTCTTCACGAACCTGTTTAAACGTCTTCATTGGTTAAGATTTTCCGAGTGATTTGCGCAACGCCTCCATCTGCTTGCGCACGAGGTAAACCTGTGTATCCGCCCGCACCTGATTGATGGCTCTCGCAAAGATGCCATGCTTCGCCCCGACCGTATCCACGCCGGGCGTGTAGTTCACGATGCGGAAGAAGGCGGAGCCGCCCGCGCCTGATCCGCTTTCGACATGCGAGAGCAAGCCAAGCTGGCGCGAGGTGTTGTTAATCACGAAAGCCGCGTTGCGCCTCTGCTTGTTGATCGCCCCTCCCCGGCGAAACATGAGGAAGCTCACGCCAAGCAATCCGGCACCGCGTTGACGGCGGGAAAGCTCCTGCGCCACGGCAAGACCGCGACGACTGCGCCGACCCCTCGTAAGCTCCGCCCTGCCTCTTTCGCCGCGCTTCAGGCGCGCATTGCGCCCGCTCTCCCAAATGCTTTTGTAGGGTTCATCCGTGATGTCGTAGGGGTTTTCGTAGTGCTTCCCGTAATTCTTCCGGCTGAAGATCGTCCGCCATCCCCGCGCCTTCGCCGCTCTGAACATCGGGCCAGACCAAGGGGCCTTGCTTCGCTGCGTGCGCAACACCCAAAACCCCTGAAATAGCTTGATGCCGAGGTCGCGTCCTTTCTTTTCAACTACCTCCACGTTCGTTTTGCCGGACAACTGCTCATACATGGCAAGCTCCGCGTTGAGCGCGTCCAACGCCTCAAGCGAATCGCCAATCTCAATCGACAACAGTTGCCCTTGCTGGCTCACGGCGCGGCCTCCACGAGCTTGACGATGAACGTCACGGTCACGTCTGACGGATCGAAGTCCTCCACGTCCTTGATGCTCAATTTTGCGCCACCAGTGCCATAACTGAACACGTCGCCAGTCTTGGGTTTCGCTTGCAGCTTCGCCAGTTCGCTACGGGCGATCACGAGGCGCGAACGCTTCACGGTGCCGATCTTGGTGTCAGCCTTCAGCGGATCGTCCGTGCCCTCGTCCAGCACGCCAACGATTGGGGTGTCACGGAAGGATAGCGCGGCCTTCGTCCCGGCCTCTGCCGCCAGTTCGGCGAATCCCGCCGCAAGTTCGTCCTCAAAGCTCATGGTAAAAACAGGTGAAAGGGTGAAAGAAAAAGCCCCGCCCGCTTTGCAGGCGGCGCGGGGCTTGGGTGTGCAACGACCAATCGCACAAAAGTTATTTGGTGGGTTCTTTTTTCTTTGCTTTCTTCGCAGCGGCCTCGCGGCGAGCGGCGGAGGCTGAATTGTGTTTTCGGATACCGACCGGATTGCGGAAAATCTCAAACCGGTTGGCGTCCGACTTGTCCATTTCCGCGCGGGCCTCCTCGCCGCTCTTGCCGAGATAGACAAGGGACGGCTCGGCGGAAGCGCCCGGACGATCAAAACCAATGACGATATGCAGGCCCATTTGTCGGTCTCCGGGTTAGGCGCGCGCGGCGGAAATGATGCGGTGTCCGGCGTAATCGACCAGCGAACCGGCAGGATTGGCGGCCCCTTGGCGACCAAGCGACTTGCCCCACACGACGGTAGGGGACCAGAACACGTCGCCCGTGCCGGGCTCCTGCCACGAGACGGCGGCCATCGTAACTCCGGTGTCCGGGTCGGTGATGGCCTCACGGCCCATCACCTGCGGAATACCGAGTTGCGCGACAACGGCAGGGTCGAAGTCGTCGGGGATGCCGACGAGAAGCGCGAACGCGCGCGGATCGAAAGCGAAGCCGGTCAGGTTCTCGCCGTTGGCTGGGAGGTCGGGATACTCGAAGATTTCGGCGAAGCCCGCGACATTGGACCAGCGGCGCAGGGACGTGCCGCCGACCTGCTGACCGTGGTAGTCCTTTGAGGCGACGCGGGTGTCTGCCCCGAAAACATTGGCAACGTCGGTATTGATGATCGCGGTGCGCCCATTGGTGAGCGCCCCTCGCTTGTTCATCTTGCCGGTGACGCCGGTGAAGGCTTCGAGTTCGGAGTCCTCAACGGGGATGATGGTCTCCTCCGAGAAGTTGGCAAACTTCACCTCGGAGAGAAGGTCGTCAATGACGGCCTTGGCGAGCGCGTAGCCCGCGTTGGCGATGACCTGCTCATAACGCTGCTTGTTGTCCTTGATGCTCTCAAGGTGCGTCCACTTGAGCGGCACATGCTTGTGGCGATTGACGGTGATCGGCAGGTCGGTCAGGAGACCGCGCGCGGACTGCACGCCGTTCTTGTATCCGCCATTGGCGGCGTTGTAGTCGGCGACAACCGGGATGCCCGGCACGTGCGCGATGTAGGTTTGATCGAGCTTCAGGCGGTCAGGCCGGAAATCGGTGCCCATGCGGTTGACCGCCGGAATCTGCTTGGTGAAGCTGCGGATGACATCGAGAAGGATCTCGGAAACGGTGAGCGTGAGAGCCATGTGAGTTGTTGGTTACGGGTTCGAGTTGCGTGAGTGCGAAAAGTGGGAAATCAGCCCTCCGCGCGGAGCTTGGCGGCTTTGGCGGCGAGGCGTCCGCGTTCGGTCGGGTCTTTGGTGGCGGCGAGCTTGGCGCGCACTTGGTCGAGCGTTTCCTCGGCCTTGCCCGAATCGGATTTGCCTCCGTCAGAATGAACCGGAGGAACGCCGGCATTGGCGGCGAGTTGGGCGGCGCGCTCGCTGGCGGTCTTGGCTTCGCCTTTGAGGTTGGCGATTTCGCCATCCTTGGCCGTGACTTCCGCCTTGGCGTCGGAGACCTGTTTTTCGAGAGCGGCCTTTTCGGCGGCGTGTGCGGCCTTGGCGTCCGTGAGCGCCTTTTCGGCGGCGGTCACTTTGCCGTTGGCTTCGAGAATTTGTGTCTCCAAGTCCTTGATACGGGCTTGGGCGTCGGAGAGTTGTTCGGGAATGGTTTTGGTGGATGCGCTCATGGTGCTTACACCCCTGCGTGCATTTCCACTCAGCCCCGCATGTTGATGAGCGCGGCGAGGCTCGCGCGGGCGTGCTGGATGTCGCCGATGTCGTCAATCAGGCCGGTTTCACGTGAGCCTGCCGCAAGCAACGTCTGCCCGCGCAACGCCTCGTCTTTCACGCCCGGACGGCGGCTCTTGATGTCGCCTTTGAACATGCTGAAAATCTCGTCGGCTCGCTGCTGAAGATGTTCGCGCTGCGCCTCCGTCAGCGACGTGCCGGGAATCCCCATGCCCTTGAGCGTTCCTTCCTTGTTTTTGACCACATCAACCTTCAGCCCCATCATTTCCGCACGGCGCGAACTATCCAAAAAGGGGATATAGACGCCGACGCTGCCGACGCTGGCCGATTTGCTTGCGACGATCATGTCTGCCTGCGAGCCGAGCCAGTAAGCGGCGGATGCCATGAGGCTGTCCGTGAAGGCGACAACCGGCTTGTTTTCCGCCGCGCGCGCAATGGCGGACGCAAGCTCAGGCACTCCGGTGGTTGTTCCGCCCGGCGAGTTGATGTTGAGCAAAATGCCGCTCACGTCCCGGCGTCCCAGCGCCTCGGTAATGTCGTTTGCAACGTCTTCCGTGCTGGTCGCCCCGCAGGACTTTTCAAAACTGCCGAGTCCCTTGCCGATAGGGCCGAAAACCGGAATCTCAGCGATGCCGCCCGCAACGATCATTTGCGGCAGGGCGTCACCGAAAAATCCCTTCGCCGGACGCGCCGCCTGCCACTCTTCCGCCGTCATGGCGAGGCGGCTTTCGAGCAAGTCGGCAATGGTGGCGTGTGCCGATGGCACAATCAGCCAGGGCTCGAAATGCACCGCATGGTAAACGTGTTGGAATTTCATTTTTTGGTCTCCTGTTTTTCGCCGGTTTTCCCGGTGTTTGCGCTGGAAGGGCTGTCATTCGGCGTGCTCTGCTTGAGGAGCGACAGAGCCGTCTCCAGCGACACACCGCGCTTTTTGGAAATGCGCTGCGCCCGCTCCAAAAGGTCATCAACCTCACGCTCGATCTGGTCGCGATTTACTCGGTAGTCCTCGCCGCGCATCCCGTAGTGCTCCGCCTCGGACATGAGGCCGTATTTCACGTCTTCGCGGTCCTCTGAGGAGTTTCGCCCGGCATCAACGGAGAGCTTCGCCGGAACCTGCCACTTCACGCGGAACGCCTCGGGATTGTCCGGCAGCTTGCCGCGAGCGATGGCGTTGCCGATCACGTAACCCCAAATCCGGCGCATCACGCGGCGGATGAAATTCATCTGGCGCTCCGTGAACCGGCGTTGTGCCTTTTCCATGACAAACCGCATGGGAGCGCCGCCGATCTTTTCCGGGTTCCACAGAAACTCGTAAGGGACGCCGAGCCCGAAGGCGATTTCCCGAATCAGAAACTCAAGGAAACCGACGAAGGCAGGGGAGGGGCGGTCGTATTCGAGCACGTCAAGACTCTCGTCGGGGTGAATAACCGGAATCGTCGCCCCGTCCTCGATCTGCTCGCGCGTCAGCCGGGTTGGCTCGTGCGCCTCAATGTCTTCGTCCTCCCATTGCCCCGGATCGACGGAGCCATTGCGCGCCTTCAGGACAGCCCGCCATGACGCAAGGGCCTTGATTGTCTTCTTCTCGAAGCCGAGAGTATCCTTCTTGTCGCGCGCGTGATTGATCGCCCGGTGTAGCTTGGTGATGCTGCGCAATTCGTCGGTTTCGGTCGGCTCGTGATACAGGATGAACGAACGCGCCGGAATCTCCCGAAAGCCGCCATCGCGCGTGCTGATGCGATAGGCCACCGGACGGTCAAAAGCGTCAACGCGGACGCCATCTTGCAGACCAGCGGCATCCTTGCCGAAGTTGCCGATGCGATGCCCGCGAATCGTCTGCACGCGGGGATCGCCCGCACCGTCGTCAGTCAGGACGATGCCGATGTCGCCATCGCGCACCTCGCCGATGTTCCAGAGAAGCTGAAGATGGTCGAAGTGGTTTGTCCCGGCGAAGTCCGCGCGATTGCACCAGTCCTCCCAATAGTCCTCCGCACGGTCCGCCCATGCCGTTTCCGCCTGCGAATGCGGCTTGATTCCCGTGCCGACCGTGTAGCGCGCCATCTCGTCAATCGCGCCGCCCGTGAGGCCGTCGTTCACGTAGAGATTGCGTGCCATTGACATGAACTCCAGCCGCGTCCACGACGACATCGAATCCTTCGTATCCCCGACATGGTAGGGGATTGGCGTGCGGTCTGTCGTGCGCTGGATCGCTTCGTAAAAATGGTATGCCGCCGCCACCGCCCGGTTGTAATCGCTCGGCGTGATGCGGGCCCGTTGCGCCTGCTTTTCAGCGCGTTTAAACGCATCGGGTGAAATGGCGCGGGCAATGGTCGCGCGGGCTTTGGCGATGAATCCGGCGTCGTTTCTCATGTGATGTGAGCGCGGGAAAAGTCGGCGACGATCACCCTTGATCGCTTCCCGTAAACTTGAGGGTTAAGCCGCTGAAGGGCGGCGTTGATTTCGGTCAGGTCGTCGCGCAACTCCGCCATTGTCATGTTGTCCTTGGAGAACGCCTTTCCGCCGCCGCTCACGCTCTGGAAACGCTTGCCCTTCCTCGCCGCGTCAAGCTGCGCGAGAACGTCGCTCCTCATCGTGAGGAGCGTTGCTTCATCCAAACCGTAATAGATGCCGGAAACGCCTGCCATGCTAACCTAGGCGGCTTTTCCACCCGATGGAGCGGCTTCCTCCGGCTCGCCCCCCGCCTCCTCCTCAATGCGACCGATCTTCTTGGCGATGACTGCCGAGACCATAATCATGCACTCGCAGTCAAAGTAGTGATTGGCGCGGCGCTTCCGCACCCATACGAACTTTTCCCGACCGCGAGCATCAACCTGCTCCTCACGCTTTTCCGCCGTGATCTGCTGCAAGTATTCCCGCCCCACCTCAGAGGGGATTTGCCAATCCTGTTCAACGCCGGTCATGGCGAGCCCAAGCATGTCCTTCACGCCGGGGTTGCTCCAAAGGTAGAGCTTGATGGGCCTCACCTTGCCTTGGAGTTGCGTGCCAATGGCGGGGTCGGCATGGGAAAGCGCCCACACGCGGCGCACGGTTTTCTTCTCTCCATCGACTTCGACCACAGATGAAAACGCCTCGCGGTCGTCTCCACGGAACGCCTTCCATTTGTATTTCAGGCACGCTTTGTAAACCCGCGCGGAGTCGTGCGCTGAGTCGATGACCGTGTTCTTCGTTGGCACACCAAGCGCGACGCGCAACGCCTCTGCCTCCGCCTCTGCTCCAACCTTGC
Organism: Geminisphaera colitermitum TAV2; assembly: GCF_000171235.2. Classification (GTDB taxonomy): domain Bacteria; phylum Verrucomicrobiota; class Verrucomicrobiia; order Opitutales; family Opitutaceae; genus Geminisphaera; species Geminisphaera colitermitum. The sequence continues at coordinate 47,130 of NZ_ABEA03000120.1, forward strand.
CAAACGCCACCAGCCGACTTGAGCGCCGGTCTTTGGCAAACGCCCGGCACACGAAACGGTAATGATAATGCGGTGCCTCCTGCACGTCGAGCGCGAGGAACAGGGAATCCGGGGTAAAGTCGTCCCATGTGATCTGATATGTGCCATCCTCGCCCTTCTCAGGCAGGACGTAATCAATCATCCGATCTTCAAGGAAATCGTAATCGTCAATCTCGCGCAACCGATCTTCCCACGGCTCGCCGAGCGTCTGATTGATAAACTCCATCAGTGGCTCAACGTCTCCGAGCTTCAGGGCGCGGTCCGCCATGATCTTCTCTTCCACGATTTCCCGCCACTTCACGATAGGCGGCAGCATGGCGTTCCAGTGGAACGAGACGTTTTTCTTCGATGCCTTCGGATTCATCGGAATCCAGCGCCCGACGCTCGCGATGTGCTGGCGTGTCTTCGGCTCGTCCGCCATCAGGTGGCCGCACGCGGCGCACTCGTAACGAATGGCCTCTGCCAGCGTATCGAAATTCCAGATACCACCGGAGACCGCCCCCGGCACGTCTCGCCAGTCGCAAACCTCCTCCTTTCCGCCTGCGCGACGACATGCGCGAAGCTGCGCTATCTTCAGGGGCTGTTCATGTGAGCAACAGGGGCAGGCAAAATGCCACTCGCGCTGATCGCCTTCGAGAAAGGAAACGTGCATCGCATCCTTTTCCTTTTTTGGCGTCGAAATAGTGACGCGACGTGAGTTCCAGAACGACCGGATGCGCTTCGTCACGCTTTCCAGCGCCCCCTTGGGATACTCCGTCACCTCGTCCAGAAACAGCCAGCGGATGGGCTTCGACTTCAGCTTCGATGACGAGTTGGAGCCGGTGACGTAAACCGTCATCGTCTTAAACCCGATCTGCGACAGCTTGACCTTGTGCCGCGACTTCTCGCCGCCTTCGCCGCTCAGGAGCAACCGGGCGACCGGCTCGCAGTCCTCGAACATGGGCAACAGCCGCTCGCTGACGAACGTTGCCGCCTCGTCCGCCGCCGCCTGAACCCACATCGCCGGGCCGGGGTCATTCGCAATCGCCCATTCCAGAAGGATCATGATCGTCAGCGTCTTTGACGACTGCGCCGATGTCATGGCGGCGATGTTACGAACCGAGTTGTCCGTAAAGACCTCCATCAACTCCCCGACGAACGGAGAATTTGCCAGCCGCCACGGACCCGGAAACGGCGAGTTCTTGTCCACGTTGACATGCGCCTCCGCCCACTCGTGAGGCGGTGAGCGGTCAATCGGCTTCAGGCACTCGGCGAAGACTTCAGCCAGCAGACCCATTGCGCGCCTCCGTCTCTTCGTCGCACTCTTCGATGTCCGCGAAGCGCTTCCTCTGGCGCGTAACCTTCAGCCCCTTTGACAGCCGCAACAGAATCCGGTCAACCGCCTCGTTATAGACCTTCACGGCCTTGTCCGTGTCGGTCATTTTCATGACCTCTTCGCAGATGGACGCCGCCTGCCCGTAAAGGTCGCTGCGCAGGCGCGTGGCAATCTCCGCCGCCTCGCGAACCACATCCTCGCGTGAAATCAGTTCCCCGCGCCGCTCCGCATTGTCGATCTCCAGCCGTTCGTTGATGAGCAGGATTCGCTTCGCGTTTAAACGCGGTAACTCGTCCTCCAGCGAGTCACCGTCAACGCCTCCGCCGCGCCCGGTTTCCTTCATCCAACGCTTCCAATCGGGAATGCTCCAACGGCCATTCGAGGCCGGATGCGGCGGGCCGTTGCGCTTCAGCTTTCCCCACCGGTCGATTGTCTGGCGCGTCACGCCGAGCGCGTTCGCAAGCTCGACCTTCGACTTCGCCCACGCCTTCGAGTCGGCGGCGGCAACGTCTTCGCCGTTGGCAACGGACTGGATCAGCGCACGCTCCGCCGCTGTCAGCGTCTTGCCCGACTTCAGCTTTTTGAGCACGTTGCCGACCTCGACCTGAAGCCCCTTGCGGGCGGCCTCGGCTAGTTCTTTATTCAAGCTAGCCATCGCGCATCACCTTCCCGAGCGCCGCCGTCATGGCCGCGCCCTCAAAAAACCGTTGTCCTGGCTCCATGCCGCACCACCGGAGAAAGGCGTCCCGGACGGCCTTCGACGGGAACACGAGCACGGCGTAATGGTCGCCCCCCTCCGTCGCATCGCTCTTCTCGACGTGCTCCTTTCGCGCGTCCTTCATCTTCTTGATGGCCTCGATGTCAGCCGCTCCGCCTTCGTTCTTGTCGTCAAACAGACCGCCAAGCTCGCCGTTCTCAAAAATCACGTCGAAGTCTGCTGCGTCGAAACCCAACCCATCCGGCGCGTCGCCAAATTCCTTCACGATCTCGGCAAGCCGCTCCTCGTCCCATTCGCCCATTGCCGCCGGGTTGTTGAGGAACACGTTCAGGCTCTTTTCCTTCGCCTCCGGCAACCGGACGGCGGCGACGGTCAACTCGTAATCGGACCGGCCTTCGATCTCATCCAGCACAGACAAACGCTGGTGCCCGCCGACCAGATTGCCGGTCGTTTCGTTCCAAATCAGCGGCTCCACGAGGCCGGTTTTCTTCAGCTTCTTCTTCAGCCGTTTCCGGGCGTCGTCTCCAATGATGCGCGGATTGTAGGGCGCATTCTGGATCAACGCCCGGCTGATCGTGCGCGCCGTGAAAGTCTGGTGTTTTGTCACCTTGGATTTTGCCGCCTTCGCCATGTTTAAACGCTCTCCTTTCCGCCGCCAAAGCCGCGCCGCTCGAAGTGTTTCAGGCCATCAACGTATCGGGAATCCAATGACGCGCCGACGAAACGCAAAAAGGCATCCGTCTCCCCGGCGTCGCGGAACACGACAACAACCTGCGTGCCATCCTGCGTTTCCTTTGGCGTCGGATCGCCACCTTCACCGCCGGGCTCCGGCTCACCCTCGCCACCTTTTGCATCCGTCAGGAAATCCAGTTCTCCCGCCTCGAAGCCGAACTCCGGCAACTCCTCCGGCCTGAACTCCTCCATGAGCTTGCCGAGCGCCTGCAAATCCCATTCGCCCATTGACGATGCGTTATTGAGGAAAACGTTAAGCTCTTTCTCCGTTCGCTCGTCCACGTCCACGGCGGCGACGGTAAGGCGGTAATCGCTGCGCCCCTCCAATTCATCGAGAATCGAAAGCCGCTGGTGTCCGCCGACCAGATTGCCAGTTCGCCGGTTCCAGACGAACGCATTGACCAACCCCACGTCCTCAATCTTCGCCTTCAGGCGGCGGCGGGCCTCCGCCGTGATCCGGCGCGGGTTGTAGGGTGCGTTCGTGATCTGCCCCCGCTCGATCTCTTCGGGCAGGAACTTTTGCAACGCGGTGCGCTTGGGAGTGATCTTAACCTTGCCCATAAAAATCCTGTCTGGCGATGGCCGCTTCGATTTCGGGAAACACCTTCACGATCTTCGCAAAGTCTGCCGGGAAGTGCTCCCGCACCTGCCGCAATTCCAGCGGTTCAAGCAGACCGAAACTGTGACCGAAAAGCTGGTAATCGACTGGCACCGGCAACCTGCGATGCTTCATGTAAGCGAAAATCTGGCGGTCGGAGTAGTCACCCACCGGATACAAACGGCGGCTCTTCACATCAACGCCACCACAAGCCGAAATCATCCCGCGCCGTTCAAGCGAATCGTTCTTCTTCTGACCGTAGGCAAACCACGTCGCGCCAGTCTTCGCCCGCAAATACGCCTCCACGTCAACAATCGTGAGGTCGGGCGTCTTGGCGGACAGATCGGAGCCGGGCCTGTAGTAGTTGACCTGAAACGCCGTGCTCAGGCTCCAATGCGGAAGCCGGATAATTTCGATGCCGTAGCGCCGCTCCGCCTGCCGCAGGTAGGCATCCTGGAAGGACAGCCCCGGAACGACATACATGAAGAAGGCCGTCACCTTTTTGAAGTGACGGCAACAGAGGTCGAGCGCGACGATGCTGTCTTTCCCGGTCGAGAACCCTACGGCTGCTTGGTCGGACAGCGCCGCCGCCTGCTTGACGATGCGCGTAAGCATGGCGGCGAAAGTGGGAGCAGGGGAGGGAGTCGAACCCTCATCTCCACGTTATGAGCGTGGCAAGTTACCGTTACTCTACCCGGCTGCGAAAGATCAGCCGCGAGATGCGCGGTTTGCCCGTGCGGTGTTGCGGCGCGTGCCTCGCGCGAAGGTTCGGGCCGCGCGTGCGCGACGGTCATTGCGGTTGTTTTTTGGGCGGATTGTTGCTCGTGCCATATTGGGTGATCTCCAGTTAAAGGTTCACCCGATGCGCGATTTCCACTGCTACGAGCCGCAGGGAAGTGCCAGACGGCGTGGCGGCGAGAAAAACGCCTCCGCCTCCGCGCGTGTTGCCACGCCATCGTAATGCTTCGCGAGCAGCCTCAGCGAGCAATGCCCCATTACCTTTACAGCTGGGCCGGGGTCGCCACGCAGCGCAACGAAGTATGTGGCGAAGGTGTGGCGAAGAATGTCATGACCAAGTGTTACGCTTGCCCGCATTGCCGCCTCGCGTCGCTCGTGAATCCAGCGAGGGACATTAAGCGATTCGGGAGCCTTGCCTTTGGACAAACGCGGAATGATTTCGCCGCTGTCGCGCTGATAGAGCGCCAGTTGCGCCCAAAGGATTGTCGGCACGCCTTCGATGATGCGCTTGTATCCAGTTTTCGCCACATCAGGAGGAAGCATGATGTAGCGTTCCTTCACATGGATGTAATCCCATCGCATCCGGCAAACTTCGTAGGGCCGGATGCCAGCGAAGAGGGCAAGGGCGAACGCCGGGCGGTATGCCTCCGAGGTGGCGAGATAGAAGGCGTGTGCTTCGTGAGGTTTGAAGAAGCAAACTCTATCTCCTTTGTCACGCGGCAGACGAGGCAATACGGGCTTCCCCCACTCAGCATCAACATCCAGCTTAATCAGCCTCTCTGACCTTGCCCATCGAAGCAACGTAAGCAACTCCTCTGCGAAGCGGCGGCTCTTTTTCTCGGCAATTTCGCGAACGTCATCGCGGGTAAAGCTGTCGGCTTCACGATCTGCCTCTGCCATCTCTTTCTGTATCCGCTTCGAGAAAACATCGTAATTGACGAGCGTCATCCCGCGCAAGTCCAGGTCATTGCGGCTCTTGATAAACAGGGGGAGAATTTCGCCAAGCGTCTTGCGTTTTTTTTGGAAAAACGGGAACGAAATCATTTTTCCGCCTCCACTCTGAAGATGCCCAATTTGCCTTTCAGCGGAACGAAGGGCAACGGCCTCGCATTCCGCAACACATAGCCGAACGGTCCATCAAACCACGGCGACGGGTGCGAGGTCACGCAATCGACAATTTCAGCAACGCCAACGATGCCGCCTAGCGGCGCGTGTTCTTCGCTCAAGTCTTGAGGGTATGGCCTGCCAAGGGCAGAGCCAATAAACTCCTCGTCCTCAATGTGAATCGGGTAAGGGTTCAGCCCAGAGTGAATCAGGACAGGGCCGCGGTAGTTCGTGCGCCGGGTTCGGTTTTCAACGTCCTTGAAACCATGCACAATGAGGAAAGACCACGGCTGACGGATCGAGAGAGCAACGCGCGGCAAGTCTGGATGCTGCCGGAATAGTGCTGACAGCGTGCTGACACCAGACGGGCGGAGGGTGTCCAGCCTGTCGAGCGGATGAGGGGACGGGAGGGGGGATGGTGATATGTGCATGTTTGGTCGTTTGCGGAGCGCAGCAGGCCTGCTTTTTCTGCTTCATTGAAGAAAAAACGGATGCGTTTAAACGGCTCAAGGTATCAAAATGATACTTTAAGTTATTGAGCATCAGCACCTCATTCCGAGGGAAGAAATTTTTCCTTCACAAAGTGTCAAAATGATACATTGTGAAATTCAGCAGAGGCATTCCGCCAAAGCAAAAAACCGCAAACGACCATCAGCCAATGAAACTGTCTATTACTCTGTATCAGGAGCCGCCTCGCAGCGGATTCTACAAGGCCAACATCTTTGGCCGCGTCGCAACCTTTGGCTCTCGCCAGCAAGGAATTGACGCGCTCATGGCCATGAGATTTCCGCTCTCAATCGAAGGGCGAATAGAGGAAGGAAGCTTCGGCGAAATCGTCGTCGTTGACACGCCACCATCCGGGCACGGCTTGCTGACTGGCGGCGAGCTGGCGACCGCCATGAGATTCGGGCAGGACTGCTTTGGCGGAGGACATCCGGGGCAGATCGAGCGGATCAACTGTCAGGGCGTCTGATGGTAGTTCCAGCACTGACGAGACCAATTTCACGCAAACGACCAACGATGCAATCCACCAAAAACCACCTCTCCACACCAATGAGCAAGAACCAAATCTTTGCTCTCATTGATGCCTATTTTGACGAGGGAAACGCAAACATCACTTTCACCACTGATGCTGACGACGTTCGCCGCCACGTGACGAAGGAAATCGAAGCATTGGGATTCCTCACGAAAGCAATGGAGCACGTCAGCGGGGCCATTGGCCTCATCCAAAAGTCAGCCGCCAACGCCGAAAGCCTTGCCAAAGCCGCCGCTGACCTAGCCGCTCGCAAGTCAGGCGGAACCTTCACCGTCGAGATCAAGTCCGCCGATAAGCCGACCGTGAAGGTCGAGAATCCGCACAAGCAGTTTGCCGACCTCCTCACCATCATCGCCGCTGGCTGCAACGCATACCTCGCCGGGCCTGCTGGTAGTGGCAAAACAACTGCCGCCGAACAGGTCGCGGGTGCGCTCAAGCTGCCGTTTCACTTCACCGGAGCGGTCGCGACAGAATGGCAGTTGACCGGATTCGTTGACGCGGGCGGCAAGTATCACTCCACGCCATTCCGCAAATGGACAGAAGAGGGCGGCGTTTTCCTTTGGGATGAAATCGACGCCAGCGATGCGCGCGCCCTGCTTCGCTTCAACGCTGCGCTTGCGAACGGCATCTGCGAGTTTCCAGACGGCAAAATCGTCCGCCTGCATGAGACGTGCGTTGCGATTGCCGCCGCCAACACCTACGGGCAGGGTGCGGATCGGCAATATGTTGGCCGCAATCAGTTGGACACCGCCTCGCTGGATCGCTTCGTTTTTCTCGGATGGAAATATGACGAGGAATTAGAAACGCGCATCGCCGGAAATCTCGAATGGACGCGCCGCGTGCAAGCCATCCGCCGCGCGGTCGAGTCCATGAAGGTTCGGGCCGTCGTCTCGCCTCGCGCCAGCATCTACGGTGCGCGCCTCCTCGCGCAAGGCATGGATGCCGCCACCGCCGAAACGCTCACGGTCTGGAAGGGAATGGACGCCGCCACGGTCGCGAAAGTTAAAGCTCAAATCCGCTGAATCATGACAACGCACTTTGACAATTTTTCCGACTTCCTCACTTACGCGGAGCAAACCAGCTCTTGGAACAATCGCCTCTCGTCTCGCAGCACAAAGGATACCAAGTGGTTTGGCACGTCGTCATTTGGTGCCGCAATGGACCTCGCCCGCAACGGATGGGGGGATGGGCGTGATTCCGTAGAAAAGACGCGCGCGCACTTCGCCAGCGTGATCGGCTCACGCGCTCGCCGGAAAATACTCACTCATGGCGTCCAAGGCCACATGCCGGACGTTGGTGCATACCTCGCCGGGGAAGTTGAGAGCATGTTTTCAACTCAAACCATTGAGGACGATAGCACTGGTCGAATTATCCGTATGGTAGTTAACGGCACCGCCTCCGGAGGAATTGACGCCGAGGCAATCATGTCGCGCGGCGCGCTAATTGTCGCATTGATCGACGCACTGGAATCGTCCGCCTTCAGCGTCGAACTAACGATGGTTTTTCACGGCAACTGCGGCGGCGCAGATACAATGCAAACCATCCTCGCCAAGCGCGCGGGCGAACCGGTCGAGATTGACCGGCTGGCATTTTGCGTTGCCCACCCGTCGATGTTTCGCCGCCTGATTTTCTCCTGTTGGGAGCAAGACCACCACTACATGCAGGTAAATGGGTCTAGCTATGGCATGTGCGCCGAAGCCGAAGATGGGGGAGACATCTACCTGCCAAGCTCCGATCTCCGCGTCATTACCGATGGAGACGCCGTCCAATGGGTGCGTAACCATCTCGCGCCGCTCGGCATCACTTTCGACGAGTGAGCGCAAGCCGCTCGTCACAACAAAAACCGCAAACGACCAAAAACATCATGGGCAAAATTACCATAACATCAAAGCGAAGGGGAGCCACTGGCACGGCTTCGCCGTCCGCTGACCCCAAAGACCGCGAAGCATACTTGATGCGCGCGGCTGAATTGCTGCGCGAAGACTTCCGCGCTGCCGGTTCTGACATTCCGCCTGTCCGCCTCTCCGTTGGCTTTCCAAAGCGCGGCGGCAAATCGGCCATTGGCTCATGCTGGAAGCGCGAAGCGAGCAAGGATGGTGCTTTTCAAATTTTCATTTCTCCGGTCTTGGAGGACTCCATTGAGGCGCTGGCCGCGCTCGCACACGAGCTTTGCCACGCCTGCACGGATTGCACCGGCCACGGCTCCGATTTTGGCCGCATCGCGCGCGCCATCGGCCTTGAGGGAAAGCTGACCGCAACCTACGCCGGGCCAAAGCTGACAGCGCGTTTAAACGCTCTGATCGAGGGTGAGCTTGGCAAGTATCCGCACGCCGCGCTCACGCCGGAACAGTCGGGCGTGAAGAAACAGGGCACACGCCTCGTCAAGTGTGTGTGCGAAGAAAGCGGATACACCGTCCGCACAACGCGCCAGTGGCTCGTTCAATACGGACCGCCAATCTCGCCAGCGTCGAAAAAGCCGATGAAGGTCGAAGGCGTTGACGCGCTGGAAGGGGGTGCGGAATGAGCGCAGAGGCAATTCCTTCGCCCGGCGACCATGTGCAAGGCACACACCTGCTTGGCGCGACCTATACCGGGGTCATTCGCAGTCGCCGCCCCCATACTATCGACCGAGACACAACGATTTTTGAGATACTCTTCGATAAGCCAACCGAACTCGGGAAAAATGACGTGCGTGAATCAATTATCGTCAGCGCGACACCACCAACTTTCCATGGCGACACACAGTGGCAGGATGGGCATGGTGGATGGTTTCGTGTCATAGGACAGCACGGCCTCGCCGATGAACTGCGAAACCGGTTCGCACATTTTTACAAGCAGACGGACGGCACATATCGCTTTCCAAACTCCTGCGAGGGCGACCTTTTAAAAATGACTGCTCGGCTTCTCGGGATTCTGCCAAGCGCACCTTCGTCGCCGCATATCACACATGACAATTGACGCCATGAATCAGATCGACACAACGGGCTCCATGCCCAAAATCGCCGATACGTTGACCAACATCGAAAAACTCAAAATCCTTTGCGACCGCGAAGGATGGACCTCAACCGACGACGCCGGACCAAACATCGGCATCACGCCCAGCACACTACGCAGCTACTTCAACGGCAACCGCAATCCAGGGAAGTTCACCGCCCTCTACATCGACAACCTCGTGCAAAGCTACGAGGCAGAGGGCCGAAAGGGGCTCCGCAAATTCGTGAAAGGTGCGGCCAAGATACTGACAGAATCCTGATCACACCTCCACCAAGACTCACGCCCGACTCTCATCATGGGGTCGGGCTTTTTTGCGGCCTGATTTCAACCTCGTGAGTGTAACATGCGCGCGAACGTCACACACAGGAGAGGCGGTTGCTGCCGCGGAACCACAACAACAATGGGCCGGGCAAAAAGATTCCTTGCCGGGGGTGGTATGAACCCCGCTGATGGCTGTATCAGTTCGCCCGATACGTAATCATTAGCCCTTCGACTAACTGCCGCGCGCTGCGACTGTAGGCTTGACGGATTTCCGGCGTATCCCCCATTAGAATACTTGCCGCGTGCGCCGCGACGTTTGGCATTCGATCCTAAATCCATCCTCTTCAGTTACGCGATGGATCAGACGGTGGCGTGATCCCCTCCACGTTCGCCTTCGCGCGATGGACCTTCCGCATCAGGCTTCGCGTCTTCTCGCTGCGTCCGCCTCGTGCCGCGATGCCAAAGCGGTCGCGAAACTGGCAGGCGTAGCGGGAAAGGATCGTGTCCGTGCAGCCAAGGCGCTTCGACAGTTGGTGCATGGAGATGCCGTCGAGCGCGTCAGGCTTGAGAACCCATAGCGCCGCGATGGTGCGCAGGCCAACGGTGCGCGCGTCGGGCGGCTTCGGATGCGGGGTGCCCGCTGACAGGTCTGGCATCGTAAGCATGTGGCAGAACTCGCCGAGGCCATGCGCGAGGCTGGCGAAGTTCTCGCCGCCGTCCGGTTGTTGCGCAGCGCCCTCCGCTTCCTCCACGGCATCGTAATCGAAATCGACGTAATCGTGAGCGTGGCGGATCGGATGCAGTTCACGAGGGGCAGGGCAGTGGAGGGGCGCGTGTTGCTTTTTGTCGCTTCGCGTCGCTTTCTGTCGCTTCGTTATTTTTTTTCCGGTAGCCCGAAAATCGGGATGCGCAGTGAGCCAGGCACGCGCATCGGCCAGCGTGAACCGGCCTGCGAAGGCTGGCGCGAAACCGGCCTGCTGCATCCGATGGACGTAATGACGCGACCTGCCGAGCGCGGCGGCGAGTTCCTTGCGAGAGAGAAGACGATCGCTCACTGCGATCCTCTCCTTCCATTCTCGACACGCACGCAGCCGCGAATGCCTGCCGCTTTAAGCCATGCCTTGGCCCAATTGGTCTTTGTGTGGCAATCGGTGCAGACCATGCCGCCGATCTCGGAGTCGGGCCATGTTCCGGCGTCGGACATGCAGCAGGCGCAAAGGTAAACGAGCTTCCCGGATGCTGTTTGGACAGGTGGCGTGGTCATATCCGAAACTCCTTTCGTCCGTCTGTGCCGGTGGTGACGGTGCCCTGATCGGCTCGGCGCGCGTGGATCGAATCGCAGAGAGGATCGCGCAGGCGGCGAACGATGGCTGCGCCCGTAGCCTCCTGCTTGAACCGGGAGACGAGGTCAGCGCCGACATACTGCGTCGTTACGACGACGTGCCGGTGCCAGTTGGCGCGAGTGCGCAGCAGCTTCAGCAGGCGCTGTTCCTTCTTAAAATCGGGCACATCGTTGCCCAAGTCATCAATGATGAGGACCGGCACGCTGAACGCCTCCTGCGGCATGGAATCGAGCAGGTCGATGGCTTCGATCAGCATGACGCCGACGCCCTCTTCGCAGAGACGGCGGTAAAGCTGCCAGCAAACGCGCGTCTTGGCGCTGTCAGTGTCGCCGTGAATGACCAGACCGCGCTTTGGCGCACGGCCTTCGCTGGGGCACCATTGCGCGCCCCAATCCATAACGCGTTTAAACAGTGTGGCGCTGCCTTTGGCGTTGTCCCAATCTGGCCGGAACTCGGTCGGGCAAATGCGCTCCCAAAGCTCGCGGTTGCGGCGTGCCGCCTCCTGGTCGATCTTCGCGGCCTCGTAGCAGGCCTCGCAGCAGTTCACGGCAAACCAGCCGGGGGCAAGCCGTGCGTCGATCTGACGCCAGAGTTGGCTAAGGGGCTTGCCGCACACCTTGCACTTGCCGTCGTAGGGGTGCGGGTGCCCGGTGAAGTCGTCGAGGCCGCGCAAGAGCAGCGCGCCTTGCATTTCGGAAGCAAGCGGGATTTCGGCGAACGCTGTCGGCCCGCTGTGGCGCGCCGCATCGGATGGCGGCGGCGGTGCGTAGTCGTCGGGCCAGCCCCCGCCGAACGGGTTGCCCTCGATGTCTGTCGTATCGGTTTCGGTTGTCTGCATGTTTGGTCGTTTGCGGTTTTGTTGGTGAGCCGATCAGAAGCCTTTGCTGTGATCGGAAAGCGGCATTTGGAACGGATTCCCTCCGGGCCGATGGGTTGGCGGTGGCGGCGGGTTGGCACACTTCGCCCACCACTTGGCGAGGGCGGAGGCTGAGAGCGTCACGTCGGGCATGTGGAGGCGGTAGTTCGCGGCGCGGCGGGCGATTTCGTCGGGTGTCAGGCCGGGGACGACGCGGCGGATGTCGGCAAGGGCGACGCCCACGGCACGGGCGGCGGGCTTCGTGAGTTGCGCCGGGTCGGAGCCATCGACGGCGGCAAGGGCGTCGAAAAGCGGGTCGCGCTGGCGAGGCTTTGGCGCGGCTGGCGGCGGTTCGGATTGAGGCAAGGGCAGTTCGTTGCCGGGCGTCTCGGCAATCGGCGCGGCGGCGGATGCCGACGCTCTATCTCCATTCCCTTCCTTTCCCTGTTCCTTTCCCTTCCTTTCCAGCGACGAACGTTCGTCGAGTGCTCGTCGAACATTCGACGAATCCTCTTTTTCAGGAGGCGAATCAGAGGGAGCGGCACCGTCAAAGAATGGTTTTATTTTCGATTTTGACGGGCGATCTACGCGCTGATGTTCAGCGAAACTCACGATGCGGCCAGTCGGTCCATGAGACGAGTGCTCGCGCAGTTCGACGAACCCAATTTTCGAGAGGTCGTCGAGTGCTCGTCGAACATTCGACGAATCCTCGTCGAGTGGTCGCAGAGCGGCGCGAATCAGGCGGGCATCGGCGTAAAAATAGCCCTCGTCGTCTGCGTAGTTAAGCAGGCCGATAGCGAGAAGTTTTGATGCGTCAGACTGGCGCACCATGACAGGGTGTGACCAGAACTCAGGTTTGATGGTGCGGATTCTCAATGAGTGTTTTCCTTTCTGATATACGAACGCCGGTTGGCAGAATCAGGTGTTACGCTCTTCGACTTCGGCCTTGATGATGAAACAGTCATCTTTGATGAAACCGCGCACCAGTGTGCCTTTAAGTGCTGTCCGTACAACGGGAGTGAGTGGCACCAGCGCCTCAACGATCTGGTGGAATTGCTCGAAGCTCGCATCGAACTTTTCGCAAATTGCGGTTTCAATTTCTGACGAATCGGCGTCTTCGCTCAAATTCAGCAGGGCGCGTGCTAGTTCTTCCACATCCATCCAGTCTATTTTTGTATTTTTCATTTTTGTATTGGGAAAAAATTGCGTAACCAGACGGTGGCGCGGTCACTCCGTGCCGCGCACCTCGGTGTTACGCTCTTCGAGTCCTTGGCGCTGGCGGTGCAGGGCAAAGACGGCATCGGCGTGCGGATCGTCGCTGGCAGGCGCGTTGCACCGATGCGAGTCCTGCACGGCGTAGATCATCTTCCATGCTGGATTTTTCGGATTCACTTTCCCGAGCATTGCGGAGTGGCAGGCGGTGATCGTCGCATCGAGCAGGTCCATGCGTGAGGCGGCATCTCGGAGACCGAGAATTTCGCATTTGATCTCACGCTCGCTCTCGTCATCGAACGCGCCGACGGCATTGAGCATTTCGTCTTTTTCGTCCGCCTGAGCCCGGAGCCAAGCGGCCGAACCAAGTGCTAGTTTGTGTGTGTTTTCCATATGTGTGTCCTCATAGATTGTTGTCGTCGTAGTCCCATTGGTCTGCGCTGTCGTCGATTTCGTCACAAAGTCCGCCTGCGAGCACGCCAGCGCACGGCACGTCTCCTAACCGGCATCGGCAGTGTTTTGCCATGCTTTCGACCCAAGCCTGATACTCGGGATCATCCGTCATATCGAGAGGCGTCACGTTTTCGCATTTCGGTTTCATGGCATTCAAAAAAGCGTAACAATTCACCCCTCCAAACCCTACGGGTTGGAGGCTTTTGGGTTAGAACTCAAAGCTACGCCGCCGGATTGTGTGAGCAGATACTCATGGGCAGCGTATCTGGTGTCGATTCCCCGGAGGAAATCCACGAGTTTTTGGGCGAGGGGTGGGATTGTATCGTTCATAAATTTTGTATCCAAAAAGTCTAACCATGCGACTCGTGCGAGGCTTCGCCCGCACGGTCTGAGGTGTTCAGCGGAGCGCTCACGCGCCGAGCCTCGAAGGTGCGACGCCGCTCCGCCCGCTTTTCGTTTTTCCATTCGAGCATCGTCTTGCCGAAGTGGGCCTCGGCGCATGAGGCGCAAAACCAGACGCCGCAGTATAGGCAGCGATAAGCCAGTTCCAACGCACGGGGCCGGCCACAGGGGCAATGCACGGTGTGCGCCGAAACAGCCTCCGCCCATTGCGTTTCGAGGGTTTGTTTTTTGGCCGGATCATCGGCCATCGTTATGTATTCGATCTGGGCAGGCATTTTGAAAATCGCTGAACCATTCACTCGACGCGACCTGTCGGCGCGTCATTCGGGGTGTCCGAATCGGAATCTTTCTCGCGCTCCATCTGGTCTATAACCATTGCCATGCTAATGCTCATGTGACCAAGACACAGCACTACGAGGACGCCGAAGAAGTTGGCTTTTGCGACGATGCCCCCACCAGCCAACACGAAAAAAGCGTAACCCATAAAGCGGAAGACCGCTTCGCCGAGATAGAGGAACAGGCCCGGCCAACCATTCGCGGGAGGCAACGCCTCTGGCTTTTGTTGTGTTTCGTTATCCATTGGTGCGTGCCTCCGCTGGTGTGTTAGACTGGAGCCGAGGGGCGCGATACTGGCAGCCAGTGCCGGGGGAAATGGTCCATCCCTCGTAGTCTCCATTGAGCCACGGGGTCCACCTACCGCTTCCCTCGCGGTAGCGGTATTGGTAGCCGGGCCGGCGCTTCTGGCCGGGCCGAAGCCGAACATACTTGGGCTTCGCTATTGCCTCACGCTCCCACCTGTCGCACTTGCGCAGCATCGCACGGAGCGTCTTGGTTTCGGCGGCAACGGAGTCGTCGTCATTCATGATAGTCCAGCGTCGCGGGCCACATGCGACAATGTTGTATCCGCGATAATTGTAGAACCCGCGCTTGATCCTAAAGGGCTTGTGTTTCGTTTTCATAAGCCTCCTTTCTTGGCGGCATCCCATGCTGCCAACGACTCGTTACCGATTGTCACGATCGCCCCTTCATGACGCATGACATTACAAACAAACTTGAGGTCGGATGCCAGCGCATCACCAGCGGCGGCCAAGGCGGCGACATGGGCGCGGAGGGAAGCCCATTCCTCGTAGATTCGCTTAAGCGCGTCTATAGCACCTTCGCCGCCAAACGCTCCGTGGCGGTCGATTATGTTCACCATGGCGCCCCATTCATCGCGCAGATTTACATAGTCCGCGCCCATTTCGGCTGGCGTCTTGGCAAACACATCGGCAGCCCTCATCAAGTCGCCCAAAATGAACTCTGCTTCTTCGGGGCTGAATCCATATTCAGCGATGACAATAGAGGCTTTCGGTGACGCTTCGCCACTCCATGTATTAGCCTCTCTGGCAAACGGCTCCAATGCCTCCCGCAACTCCGCAACCAGTGCCTCGGCGGCTTCGGCACGGCGCTTCCAGTCGAGCCAACACACGTCCTTGGTTGCTTGGCAATTCAGCGCCTCGGCAAGTTTGGTGGCACTGTCCGGACCCTCGCTCCATACACAACCAACAAGCAATGCACTGTCAGGGGCGTCGGGGCTTCCATACCACACGTCGCGGGGCAGGTTTGGAAAAACAAAGTAATATGGCGCGTTTAAACGCTCTGTATTCGTTTTGTCATTCATGGCTCAGAAGGGCTTTCCGTTTTGAAGCATTCCGGGGAACGCTGCGGTCACAGCGGGAGGAGCGGGAGGAGCGGGAGGAGCGGGATTTTTGAGCGGCGCGTCGAAGGCGAGGCGCGAGACCACGGTTTTGTTTGCCGGGTGGATCTCGCAGAGATCGGCAACGGAGTAGCCGTCAATGCCAAAGCCCTTTCTGCTCCGCTTGTGGAACGCGCCAAGCGCGGCGGCGCCATCGACAGCCCATGCTTCGCTGATCCGGTCCTGCTCAAGTGGCGTGTCGTCCTTGAGCCGATAAGTGATTCGGTATAGTTTCATTGGTCGTTTGCGTATTTATTTTTCACTACAGGGCGATTTCGCGCCCCGTCAGATATTGTGTGACGGCCTGCTGCGCCTGATCGAAGGTGCGGACGACAACGGCCTCGTAGCCTTGGCCGCGCAGTGCGGACATGACCTGCTGTTGCTCTTCCCGCACGCGCCCGATAGTCGTCTTGAACTCAAGAAACAGGCCGTGTGCCTTGCCGCCGCGCGTGATGTTCGGGACGGCAAGGCAGATGTCGGGGATTCCGGCGCGAACGCCTTCCCCCTTCAGAATGGAGCCGGTGACGGCGTTGCGAGCGCCACCATTCGGCACCGCGAAAAGGAGCCGGGCGTCAGGCACGCCAAGCCCCCTGTGAGCGAGGTTCCACCAAGCGACGAACGCGGCCTGAAGGCGGCTCTCGATGTGACGTGGCATGGCGTCAGTTCCTTCCTTGCTGCGTGAGGGTCTTGTGAAGGCGTTTGTAGAAACGCTGCTTCTCTTGCTCTGCCTTACGCTGCCGGACGGTTGCGAGGTGGTCGCCGATGAGCACGCCGCCAATCGTGGAGAGCGTGGCGATGCCCATTGACGCGAGAAGCGATGCGAGTTGGCCGCTCATGACCACACCTCCGCAACCTGTTCCTTCGCCCGCGAATAATACCACGGCGAAAGGTCGATTTCCTCAAGCTCCAGCGAAGCGTTCGGCCACCAGTTGCGCGCGTAGCACTTGTCGAGGTCGAGGAGGAGGCGCGAGACCTCATCCTGACCTTGCGCAAGCGCACGATACGACAGACGGCAGACCTTCACGCCGCCCGGCGCGCATTTCTCGGCAGGCACGAAAAAGAAGTCGCGCACCTCAATGCCGAGCAACGAAAGCACAGCCATGTAGAACGCGGCCTGCCGATGGTAGCCATGCTCCTCGAAGCCGCGCTGCCAGTTGCCAAAAGCGCTCTCCTCAAGCGTGGCACACGTCTTGATGTCGAGGATGTAGGGACGGCCTTGCGACAACTCGCAGCCCTCTTCGTTGATCCAGTCTGTGCGGACCTGAAGAGGCGGGCAATGCGGCAAACCTGTCGCCTGCACGCGCCACGAGATTTCCGGCTCGCCCCTCGCCAGAAGTTGAGCGGCGACGGGATGGGCATGGATGTTCGTGGCCATAGCCTCTACCTCGCGGAGGGCTTGCGCGGTGAGAGTTTCCTTGCCGTCTGCTGACGCGAGGAATGCCGCGTAAGCTGCCTTGCCCTCTTTGGTGCGGCGGTCGATGCCTTCGGGCTGAATGACGAACTCGCGCTCGAACACCTCGCGTCCCTCAAGGGCCAGACAATGGAGCGCACGACCAAAGGACTTCGCCTCCGAGTCCTCGTCCCTTAGCGTCTTTGCAATGTAGCGCTGATAGTAAAGCTGCGGACCACCCGGCTTGCGGGCGAATGGGCGAAGCTTTGACGCAGAGATGGCAACGGTGGCGTGATAATCAGCGGAGGACTCGTCCGTGATCCGCCCCATGCGTGGGGAAGTGACGTTTATCATTTTGCACCGCCTTTCTTCGTGGCCTTCGCCGGGCCGCGTTCCTTCAGATTCAGGCGGGAAACGGTGTCGCTACCGAAAACGCGCTCCAAGCGCGACAAGGGCGTGACTACGCCGCCAAGACGGGCGGCTTGCGTCGAGGCAAAATCGTAGTCCGCCGTCCAAAAACCGCCCAGCACATGGTTTGTGCCGGGCTTGATGACGACGTATTGGCGCTTCACTTACGACCTCCCTTTTTCAAAAGAGGGGCGGTGAAGGTGGCGTTGTCACGCACGTCCACGTAGCCGGACTTCGCGAGCACCGGGGCGGTGAAGGTGGCGTTGGCACCCACGTCCACGTAGCCGGACACTTCCGCGAGCACCGGGGCGGTGAAGGTGGCGTTGGCACGCACGACCACGGAGCCGGACTTCGCGAGCACCGGGGCGGTGAAGGTGGCGTTGGCACCCACGTCCACGTAGCCGGACACTTCCGCGAGCACCGGGGCGGTGAAGGTGGCGTTGGCACGCACGTCCACGTAGCCGGACACTTCCGCGAGCACCGGGGCGGTGAAGGTGGCGTTGTCACCCACGACCACGGAGCCGGACTTCGCGAGCACCGGGGCGGTGAAGGTGGCGTTGTCACGCACGTCCACGTAGCCGGACACTTCCGCGAGCACCGGGGCGGTGAAGGTGGCGTTGGCACGCACGTCCACGTAGCCGGACACTTCCGCGAGCACCGGGGCGGTGAAGGTGGCGTTGGCACGCACGTCCACGTAGCCGGACACTTCCGCGAGCACCGGGGCGGTGAAGGTGGCGTTGGCACGCACGTCCACGTAGCCGGACACTTCCGCGAGCACCGGGGCGGTGAAGGTGGCGTTGTCACGCACGTCCACGTAGCCGGACACTTCCGCGAGCACCGGGGCGGTGAAGGTGGCGTTGGCACCCACGTCCACGTAGCCGGACACTTCCGCCAAATTCGGCGCATCAATTTTCACGCCTTCCGCCACGGCAAAACTACCGTCAATCTTCGTGATGGCCGGATGAAGCGAGCGGATCGGCTTTTGCGCATCGGCGTAAAGCGAGGTTTTAACAAGCTTTTCAATGACGCGCTTCGGCGTGTCAGGATGATGGAGCACGCGCCAGCGCACGTCCGCGTATTCCTCGCCGGCGAAATACCCGCCGTCGAATAGCATTCGCTCCGCGTGCTCCTTCGGATCGGCGAGCAGTTTGGCAAGGTTGGTGTAGTGCTCCTCAATTACCTTTGCCTGCCGCTCGTTCGTATGGTCGCGTGCGATGCGACCAAGGCCGGGGATACTGCCCTCGCAGTCCCATTCGGCCTCGACAAAAAATGCGCCGCGAAAGTCAGCCATCTGGTCATTTTCGCGCCAGAGGGCGGCGGCAACCGCGCCGGAGTGAGAGTTTGCCGCAATGTGTGCCTTTGCACCGTCGCGACGGACAACGATGGAATGGAAGTCGCACATGGCTTATTTCCCTCCTTTCTTGCCGAGCGTCGGCACAGCATAACGGAGCTTGGCAAGGGTTTCGGTGGTCAATTCCCACACGTCGAGAACGTCGTTTGGCACGAGCTTCGCGCGCTTGGCGTAGTCGAACAGCTTCGACTCGCTGACACCGTGGTCGAGCATGAGGGTTTGCAGGGCGCTGACGATCTCGTCGCGACCCTCTTCCGGCGCGTCAACGCTAGTGTCTTTTTCGGCGTCAGCGGGCGCAGGCGACTCTTCCGTGGCGGGCTGCGTTTCGGTATTCGCGGACCCGTCAGCGGGGGGCGGGGTGTCCGCCTGTTGTTGCTGTTGCTGCGCGGCACCGCCGAGCGTGGCAGCGAGCTTTTCCCCGGCAGCGGTCGGTTCGATCTTCTTGGGATCGGGAAAAGCCTCGTCAATGGACACATCGCCGTCGCTGATGGCTGTCTTGAAACCGGTGAGGATTTCGAGATGCTCAAGCGTCACGTCTTCGATGCCCTTGACGGACAGGGCGGCGAAAATGCGCTCTTTTGGGACGCCCATCTTCACGAAATACTCGATCGCCACGGCACGGCGCTGCACGAGGCTCTTCGCGTCGCCGATGGCGAGTTTCTTTGCCTGCTCGTAGATCGGCTTCACCAGCGCGAACGGCACGACCTTGAAGGTCGCGTTGCGCAGTGCGATGGAGCACGCGGCATTGCCCGCGACGACCTGCATGTCGTCGGAGAACTTTTGGCCGGTCTTCGTCGTGATGCGGCGGCGCGTCTCGATGGAGATGCACACGTTATTTTCGAGATCGTGGACGACGCCTTGTGCCACGAGCACCTTGCCATCGTTGCCGATGACACGCGCTCCGGCGCGAATGTGGCCGTAGCTGGCGAGGGCAATTTCGGCCATGCGGGCGGACGGGCCTTGGATCGGCTTGCTGTCGCCGCCCTTGCGAGCCGGGAGCGTGTAGAAGCAGCTTGCGGCGGTCTCCTGATCGAGCGTCGCGAGGCTGAGCATCTTGTTTTTAACCTGCGTCAGTTGACGCGGGTATTTGCGGGCGGTGGCAATTTGGATGTCGGTGGAGGCGCGCTCCACGACTTCCAGTGCGGAAGGCTCGACTACTTCGAGCGGGTTGTTTTCAATATATGCGGACATGATTGCTTACTTGGTCGTTTGCGGTTGTGTTCGCCCTGTCATCCGAAAGGACGGCGGGGCATTTTTTTGTGGGAACCGTATCCGCTTCGGCGCTACTAACGCCGCTACGTGATCCCCGTCGTGGTGCAGTCTTAGGGGGCGGATACGGGTGAGGGGTGCGGACGGCGGTGTTTCATACGAGCCGATGCTCTGTCGCGGGGTCTCCCCGCGCACCATGCCGCCGTCCGAAAGTGGGAACACCATTGTGCGGGCAGGACGCCACGCCTGCTCTGGTTATCAGCCTCAGGACTACCCTATTCCACTGTTTCTCGCTCGAAGATTCCTAGGTTTCCGAACGTTGTTATGGCCTTACTCTCATCCGTCGCTACGGGTCGTCTCATGGTGTGTTTTTGTATTCAGCACTCAGGGACAGAAGCTACCCGCACGCTGCGCACTCGCGCTACCGCTCAATGGTGAAAATGTGAAAGAACGAAGAGGCGAGGCGGACGGCTACCAGTGCCGCCCCTTCCTCATATTGGGGTCCGTATTCCACCGCTCCTCCTCGGAAAGCGGGATGCGGTAGGGACAGCCTCCGGGCAGGGTGTGAATCACACGCGCCTTGCATCGGTCGGTTACAAATTGGTGACGCCTGCCGATAATGGCGGCGAACTCGCGCGCCGTGAACCAGCCGCGAGCATGACCAGCGGCGCGGGCCTGCCTCGCCTCAATCGCATCGTCTGGCAGGGTTGGAGCGAGTGAAAGCGCGGCGTTTAAACTCTCCGTAAGAGCGTCAACCTTGGCGTGGAGAGAAGCGAGATAGTTGTTGTTAATGGAGGGAGAACTGGCGGCGGCGGTATTACTCATCGCGCACCTCCCTGCCTAGCGCCTAGCGGGATGGTGCCGAGGCGGCGCGCCTCGCGTTCATGCTGACGGCGTAAGAGCACGCCAAGCGTGAGGAGTGCCGCCGCCACACCAGCAAGGGCGGCGGCACAATGGGAAATGACAAGGACCGGCGGCGTCATTTGCTGGCCGCTCCTTTCTTCGCCTTTGGCTTGCCGGGGATGACGAAGGGGACGGGGGGCATCCGGCGAAGGTAAAGCTTCACCTCGACACGTTCGCGGGCGTCAATCATGCCGCTCATGAGCGTGTCGAGCGCGGCCATCCAGTTTTTTGCCGCCTCAATGTTGACGGAGCGAGGCGGGACGGTCAGGGAGCCGCAATCGGCGATCCTTCGCGCGACTTCGCGCATTTGTGAATACACCGTAAGGTGTGCATTGACGGTCTCGGCAATTTCCGGGGCCGTTTTTTGGGCGAGGTCAGGGATCAACTCGCCGCGATACTGAGGTTTGGTCGTTTGCGGTTTCATGATGGTCGTTTGCGCTGCTGTGGTGCTGATTGCTGCTTATTGTGCAGCATTGTGCAACGTTATTTTTCAAAAAAGTTTCAACATGCTTACCATCAATAAATTAATTTATATTGAAACTTAATCCTTAACGCGGCATAATGTGCAGCATGGCAAAGCAAACAACTACAGGCATTCGGCTAGACGACTCGACGCGCCGTATTCTTGAGATAATCGCAAAGCGCGCAGGCGTGAAGAGTTCCGATATTATTCGCTTCGCAATAGAGGACTACTTGCGGCGGACGATTGAGGCTGGCGAACTGAAATTATCCATACATGGAACGGAAGCTCGTGCCCTTGAACTGATTGCGCAGGATCACGACCTACTAGACCATGACAGTGACATTGTGCCGGTTAAAGGCGGCAAGCGCATCAAGGACGGCGCAAGCGCGAAAGATGGCACGCCACTCAAGGGGAAGGGACGAGAGCAACGCGCCGCATCTTAGCTTCACCCTTGATCGGGCCACCCCTTTTCCTCCGCCTCTTCACGCAGCACGTTCCACTTGGGCGGGATCATTCCCTGTTCGCGCACCCAAGCCTTCAGTTGCTCAAGTTCGAGCACGACGGCCAGCCCCAGCTTGCGCAGTTGCGCAGGATCATCCGTCCCGCGCAGGCGGCGGCGGAAGTAGTAGGCGCTTGGTTTGTAACTGAGGAGAGACGGTGTGGTAGGAGGAGGGATTTTAGCTGACACGGCAAAGCTACCGTCCGGGTTTCCCGGTGCGCCGGGGCGGGCCTCGGCTCCAGCCGAGAGGGTCGTCTGACGAACGGGACGTTAGCGCGCGTCAGGGGGCGACTTCGGGGCCGATTGAAACGCTTGTCCCGCGTCCGACAAGGAAGAGTTATTCACAATCTGCTCAAATAGCTACCGGAAGGGGATGTTAGGGGTTCGATCATGATTGCCTTTTGGAGTAAAAAGAGGAATGGAAGGCATCATGCACCTTGCCCGCCTTACCCTTCTTGCTTTCGCTCTTTCCCTAGTCGGCTGCGTGACGCCGGGGTCGCTTGAATCAACCAAGGCAGGCGCACGCGCACGCTCTGCCGAGGTTTTTATTAAGAAACAAAACTACCTCACACTTGCCCGCTACTGGAACGATAATGCTCAAAAAACCTACGACCTGCTCAGCGGAAGCCAAAATACCTTTCTCCATACATTTGATGGCTATGCAGAAATAAGCATTGTGGTTGGGGGCTACTACATGGGCCTGATTGAGTTGACCCGAATCGAAGACAAAACGACGCGGGTGTCAGTTCACGCATGGGGACGCACGGAGGACATGGTTCGCGAATGGGGAAGCTTGATACGCAGCGCCCCGGAAAACTAATGCGGCAGGGAGCGCGCCCGCCTCTCGATGTTACGTCGGATGCGGTCAGACAGGGGGACAGGTGCCCTCCACTGCAAAAGCCGATACCCGTCAGGAAGCACGGGGGAAGAGCGGCTCGCGTCCCAAGCAATTTCCCCTTCGATTCTCCATTCATAAAGCTCCCATGCCCGGTATTTCAGGCACTCGATCACATGGGGGTAGTGGTCAGTCAGTGACTCAAGCGAGTCTGGAATGAGAACCAAATTGGCGACGCAGGTGTGATAGCGCGTGTCGTAGCACGAATCTTCGTAGATGTGGCACGCGCTAAACCCTGACTTTGAGCGCGGAATACCAGTCAGTAGCCTTATCGCCGCGCTGGCTTGTTGGTTGCTATCGAAATTGACTCCATCAGGAAGGGTGTCGCCCCACCTTGCCCGACGCGTGTTTGGCACCAAGCAACCATCTGGGAAATACGTAATCACATGCTGATATGTTTCCAATGACGCCCACACCGAGGTAGCGGCAATAAATTCAGCAAGCTTCACCCCTTTCGCATTTTCGGTATCCGAGATCAATTGATTGGGGTCGATAGGCACGCCTCCACCAATGCGTTTAAACGCATTGGTCTCAAGCCGCTTTTATCCCGCCAGCCGTCCCGCGAGCGCCATCGAATCCAACGCCGCCACCGGCTCCACCGGCAGGGCAAGGAACATCTTCCACGTCAACCGAACGGTGTCCGGCGTAATCATGAAGTAGCGTGCCGCGTCGTCGTGATCGGCCATACCCTCGTATTCCTCCGTCGTCTTGGGGCTCTGGTGCTGAGCCAGGTATTGCGTCAGCGCGGGCGTCCTGAACCGCGCTAGATGGTAGCTGATGAACGAATGCCGCCAGATGTTGCGCAGTCCCTCGATCTTCGCTGCGTCTTCCTCGCTGGCGTTCTCGATGGGGCGGAGGTCGGCGCGGATGCTGGCGTAACGCTTTGCCTCGCGGTAGTTGAGCGGCGTCATTTTCCACGTCTTTTCCGGCGTGTGCTTCAGCCAGTCCCAAAGGTTGCTGGGATGCCCCTGCCGGTAGCGAGTGCGCCCGTCCTTCTTGCCGCTCTTGTGGATGCGCGCCGCCATGCGGATGCCGCGTCCGTCGAAGTTGATTGCATCCTTCGTAATCGCGCCTGCCGTCGTGTAGCGGATGCCCGCGAACGCCTCCAAGGCGATGCGGCCAATCACGCGCTCATCGCGGTTGGCGCAGAAAAAGTCCCATGCGTCGCGCAGCGGGATAACAACCGGGTCGCCGTCATCAGTCTTTGGCGGCTTGATCCGCTCGACCGGGTTTTCGACCGCGCCCCACCTCTCGCGTAGGCAGTAGTCGAAAAACGTCTTCACGTTCTTGCGATGATCCTTGATGCCGTGCGACCCGATCACGCCGCCCTTGTCGTCCTTCAGATCGCGCAGCCATTCGCGCACGTCATCGGTTCCTACATCGTTTAAACGCCACGATCCAAACTTGGCGGCGAAGCGTTTGTTGAGATGCTTGTCGGCGTGTCGCTTCGCATCGTCACCCCAACTCTTTTCCTCGTCGCGCAGGGTGAAGTAACGCTCCAACGCCTTGCTAACAGTCAAGCCTTCGGCCTGCGGTTTCCCCTGTTTTGATGCGCGCCACTCGTGGGCAACAACGATGGGGTCAACGTTCTCGCCAACGATCTTCTGAAACTCGACGTAGCGCGCCCATTTTGCCGGATCGAAGGTAAGGATCACGTCGCCATGCTTGGAACGCTTGTCGGCGAGGTCTTTTGCGGCGATCTCGCGGGCCTTTTCATCGGGGTAGCCCTTGGCTTTGCGCACTCCCTTTTCATCGCGCCAATGGAGGTAAAAAGGAGCGTTCGGGCGTGTGTCATCGTAGGAATAACGGATGCCACGAGGGGGTTCCCATCCGCCAGCCTGCTTGCCGTCCGCTTGCTGCCCTGCTTGCCGTTTGCTTGCCATAAACGCCCTTTTGGGCGGTGTCTGGCGATAGGCAACAATAAAACCCGCTCCTATGAGAAGCGGGTTTCGTGGGAAAAGTGGTGGACCCTAGCGGGTTCGAACCGCTGACCTCCTCAATGCCATTGAGGCGCTCTACCAACTGAGCTAAGAGCCCATGAAAGGGAAGGGCGAAGAAGGATGCTTTGCGGGAGTGTGGCAAGCGATTTTTTACTCTTTTTTCAGGGCAGGGGAAATACGCCTGCAAAGGGGCGAACGGGAAAGGGATGAATTTTTATTCGTTACGCCGGGGGCTTCCTTACATGGTGGCGGTTTTTCCCGACGCCTATGCAACGCCTTCGGCCCTTTTTCCCGGAAGTCACACCTGCTCAATGGGACCTGCTCATCCGCATGTCCGCGCTGCACCGTGAATGGAATGCGAAGATCAATCTGGTTTCGCGCAAAGACATCGAAAACCTGGAGTGGCATCACTACGCGCCTTGCATCGCGGCGGTGAAGCTCCTGCGCCTTGAGGCGGGCGCCACGTTGCTGGATGTGGGGACGGGCGGCGGCTTCCCCGGCCTGATCCTGGCGGCGCTGTATCCGCAGGCTCACTTCACGCTGGCGGATTCGGTGGGGAAAAAAATCACCGTGGTCGCCGACATCGCCCGCCGGCTCGGACTGCGCAATGTGGAGGCCAGAAACGTGCGCGTCGAAATACTCAACCGTAGTTACGATTTCGTGACGGGACGCGCGGTGACATCGCTTCCCGGTTTTGTGCAACTGGTCAAACCGCGGGTGCGCGCGGGTGCAAAACACACGCCTGCCAACGGCATCGTTTATTGGAAGGGCGGCAGTCTGGCGGACGAGGAAGCTGCGCTCGGTCTCGCACCCGCCCGGGTGCTGTCGTTGGAGGAGACGCTCGGCGATGTGTATTTTAAAGATAAATACATCGTGCATTATCCGCAGCCGGATTTGGGACGCGCGGTGGCACCGCTCTCCGAGGGATTCTGAGCAATTTTTTAGGATTACCCCCCCCCCCCCCACACACACACACACACTTTCAGCGTGATCCGGTGTATCCAATTACTAATTACTTGACGGGAAGGGGCGCGACGTGCCAGTCGAAGAAAAGGGCCATGCGGATATTGCCAAGGACGGGTTCAGGTGGAAGTTGCGGCCAGCGTGATTGGCCCGAACTCACGTTTTTCTGGTCAACGTCCCATATCGCCTTGAGGCGGGACAGGGGATAGTCTGCGAGCTGCGAAAGATTCTTGGGTTGTTTGGCGGGATCGATGGGGTCGTAACCACTTTTTTGCCCAAAAACCTTTGCCAGGGTGGGGTAACTGGCTTCAACGGGATTGCTTGTGTCCGGAATAGTGTCGCGGAGGCCGTAAACGGGGCTTTGGGAATCCTGACGATAGCGGGTGTTGGCGGGATTGGTCAGGATGGTTGCCACCTTTTCTTTTGCGGTTGGCTGGGGAATATTCAGATAGCTCCAAAGGTGGTAACCCAATGTGCCGTTGTCGCCGGTGCTGTACCACGAAAAATTGTAGGTCCAGAGCGGGCCGGGAAGACGTCCTTTATAGTCGTTGGTGTAGAGTTGAATGGCGGAGCCGATTTGACGGAGGCTGTTGGTGGTGGCGGCTCGGTCAGCGGCCCGGCGCGCACGCTGAAACACGGGAAAAGCTATCCCGGCCAGAATACCGATGATGGCAATGACGACGAGTAGTTCGATGAGCGTGAAGCCTTGTTTCTCGGAAAACAACGGAGCATGAAGCGGTTGTCTGGTGACGGACGAAGAAGAAAGCGGTGAGGGGTTCATGAACGTGGCCGGTTTGAGTGAAAGGCAAATGGGTGGAACTGGGGGGGGGGGGGGGAGGCTGGTGAATAGAATAGGATGCGAATGATGAGTAATGGCGTGGATTGTTTGGATTTGACGACAGGGTTCAACGTCCGGTTCACTAACACAGATGAGTGGACTGCGTAGAGCAACCCAGGCGGACGTGGCAAGGGCGGCGCAGGTGGCGCGGTCCACGGTGTCGCTGGCCATGCGCAACCATCCCAGCATCCCTCCCGATACAAGGCAGCGGATACGCGATGCGGCCGCGCGCGTGGGATATGCGCCGGACCCTATGTTGTCGGCGCTTGCCAATTACCGGACTCGATCCCGGTCGGCAAGTTACCACGGAGTTCTCGCCTGGCTCGTAAACACGGAACTGATCCCGCCTCACTCGCGCCGGTGGAACGAGGTGATGATGTTCAGGGATTATTACGAGGGCAGCTGCAAGCGCGCCTCGGAGCATGGTTACAAGGTGGAGGTTTTTGATATCGCCCAGCGGAATATGACTGCGGGACGGCTGGCCCGGATTTTTATTACGCGCAATATCGAGGGCATTCTCGTGTGTCCGCAGCCCGGTCCCAACATGACGCTGGAGTTTCCATTCGAACGTTTTGCATCGGTGACCTTTGGGTATTCACTCGCCAGTCCGCTTCTGCATACGGTGGCTCCGACGCAATTTCGAGCGGTCAAGGAGATCATGCGCCGACTGTTGCGCGCGGGGTATCGGCGGATCGGATTCGCGCACTCGTTTACCACTGATGCTCGCGCAGATAACAATTTCCTGGCTGGTTATCTGGTGGAGCAGCACCTGTGCGGACGCGGCGGGCGCATCCCGCCACTCGACGAGGAGGTGATTACAGCGGAGGCTTTTCGAGCGTGGTTTGATGAATACCGCCCGGATGCGGTGATCACCGGCAATCCGCGTTTGCTGGGTATCATATCCAAGGCTGGTTGCCGGGTGCCGCAGGACTTGGCGGTGGCCTGCGCAAGTGTGCCGGGGCTGGGCGGGAGTTTGGCGGGTATTTACGAAGACTCCTTTCACATCGGGGAGGTGGCGGTGGATTTTCTGGTGGCGGCATTGTACCGCGGGTCACGCGGGCTCCCGGACCGGCCTGAGCAGATACTTGTCCCTGGCGTATGGGTGCCGGGCAAGACGTTCCTGGAGAAAAGCCCGGATGGTCTTGGCAAGCGCATGACATGAACGGGCGACAAAAGCATTCAAACGCAGTCACTGAACTGTGTTAGTGGCGTGAGGGTTGTTCCCTGGCATGCATTGGATGAAGTTGAGATAAGGGAAACGCAGCGAAGGGCATGTCATCAGGTCCGGCGATTGCCACATCCCTCTCAACATCAACGCATCCGACATTACCACTATGACAACGACACACTACTCCTCGTATTCCGTGACGAAGCGTTTGCTTCCCTCCCTCCTCCTCCTCGCCGGTTTCGGTTTCCTGCTGCTTGCTTCACCGGACACGGCCCGGGCCGCCTTGATTTTCGAGGCGGGTTTCGAGTCCGGCAACATCGTCACGGTCGGCGGCACGGGCGCGCTCGGCAGCAATACCGCGATCTATCAGCGTTCGCTCACCACCGCCAATCCCCTCGGCCAAGGCTCTTACCTGCACGTGGTCAAAAATTCCACCACCACCTCCGGCGGCTATTTTCCTGCAGTCACTTTCACGCCGACCAGTGCGGCCAATTCCTGGGCTGCGTTGTCCACCAAAGTGGACGACTACGTTCATCTCAACGGCGGCGCTGATTTGTTTTTTCGAGTTAACAGCCTCCCCTCGGTTTATGACAATTGGTTTCGCCCCATTGATCTGACGGGCGGCACTCCAACCGGCGGCGTGCTTCGCATCGCCCTGTCTGCCAATTCGACCAACAGCTTCAATCTACTCATTAGTGGTGGAAGCGGTTCAATGATCAATGCATCCGGAAGTACCGTCAGCTCCATCAGCGTCAACGGTTCGCTTGCTGTGACGACCGGAGCGACGGCCTCGATCAACCACATCGGTTTCACGTTCAGCACGGCTGCCGATGGATGGATCACGGCCAAGCTGTTCGGACGCACCGATGGCGGCGCGATCGACACCAGCGGCACAGCTCTGGCCACGGTCACGTTCAAGATCAACTCCAGCGTGGTGACCACCGGATTGACGGGCGGCAACTTCTCCCTGCTCGGCGGCTCCAACTCCGGCACCACGAACAGCAGCGATATCGATTACGATCTCTTTCGCCTCTATAACTCCGCGCCGGCCTCATTCTCTGCCATCGCCCCTATTCCAGAGTCAGCCACATCGTCAGTGCTGTTCGGGGTATTGGGAGCGCTGGCTTGCGTGATCGGTTGGCGCGGGCGAATGCTGCGGCGTTAATTTCACGAATCAAATCGCCGTTTCACGCTCTTCCACCCCAGGTTTTTCCACCATGACGTTTCTTTGTTTCCTCGCAGCCCTTGGTCTGTTTTTTGCCGCCCTGCCATTGCCGGGTGTTCGGGCGGCGGTTGTGGAGAACGATGCTTTCGCCGGGGAACATTCTCAACGTATTCTTATGTCCGATACGCGGATTGCGTGTATCCGTCAGTTGATGACAGACGATCCGCTCATGGCGGAGTTGTTGATCAAAATCCGGGAGGCGGCGGAGGTGAATCTTACGCTGCCTCCCAATACGCATTTGAAACCGGGCGCGCGCGACATGCTGGGTCAATCGCGCGCCGCCGCCAGCCGCATCGTCACCAGCGCGTTTGTGTATTTGATCGATGGAGACGAACGCCACTTTGAGGCGGCGCGGCGCGATTTGCTCAACGTTTGCGCCTTCCCTGATTGGAATCCGCGTCATTTTCTGGACACGGCGGAGATGGGCTTTGGCGTGGCGGTCGGCTATTCGTGGTTGCGGCAGGAATTGTCGATGGAGGATCGCGCGGTCATCCGCGCAGCCCTCGTCAGAAATCTTCTGAGCATGGCGCCCGTGGCGTACGATCGTTCAGGACGGGGCGAATTGAAATGGCGGGCGTTTGGTGCGAGGGACACGACGTTGAACAACTGGAATTTTGTGTGCAACGGGGGCTTTGTCGCCGCGGCTCTGGCCTTGCGCGATGAGGAGCCGGAACTGGCCGCGCTGGTGCTTGCCGGTGCGCGGGAGTCGCTGCCGCTGGCGATGGCTGGTTACGCGCCCGACGGTGTATGGCCGGAGGGGCCGACTTACTGGAATTACGGCACGTCCTACCTGGTTGACACGCTTGCCATGCTGGCGGAAACGCCGGAGGGCGACGCCGGCGTGTCGAAGTTGCCTGGCTTTGACCGAACTCTTGATTATGCGTTGCAACTTTTCGGGCCGAGCGGGGTTTCGTTCAATTTTGCCGATGGCGGACCGATTCGTGATTATGAATCGGCGTCGCCGGTGCTCGCGTGGCTGGCCAGGCGCTTTGAGCGTCCGGATGCGTTGCCCGAGATTCGCCGGCGATTGCAGGAAAGGCTGCGGGCCTTGTCACCCGCGTCCGA
This sequence comes from Geminisphaera colitermitum TAV2, assembly GCF_000171235.2. Lineage (GTDB taxonomy): Bacteria > Verrucomicrobiota > Verrucomicrobiia > Opitutales > Opitutaceae > Geminisphaera > Geminisphaera colitermitum. The sequence continues at coordinate 76,983 of NZ_ABEA03000120.1, forward strand.
TCGCAATCTGAGGCGGGGCTTGGGCGGACGGAGACTGGTGTTTGGCGCAATTTTTTTCCCGGAACGAACCGAGGCGCCTGCGACCGTGGTTGGGGACGCGATGGAGAGGTTGCCGCTGGACGCGCATTTCCGGGGCAAGGGGGAGTTTTTGGTCCTGCGTAGTGGGAGGTCCGATACGAACGCGTTGTGGGTGGGATTGAAGGGCGGGACTAATGCGGTGCCCCATAGTCATCTGGATCTCGGTTCGTTTGTTCTCGATGCCGGGGGCGTGCGGTGGGCGGTTGACCTCGGACCGGAAGAATACGGTCTTCCAAAGTATTTTGATTACAGGGAGGGCGGACAGCGGTGGCAATATTACCGTCTCAACAACCGCAGTCACAATACGCTCACGGTCGCCGATGGGTTGCAGTCGCCGACGGCCACGGCACGCATCATCCAGTTCGAGAGCAAGCCGGAGGGGGGCATGGCGGAGGTGGATTTGACGGACGTCTATCCGGGAAAAGTAAAAAAAATGACGCGTCGTGTTTCCATGCCGGAGCGCAAGGCGGTCATGATTGAAGACAGGGTCGAGGGCTTGGGTGCGGGCCAGTCGTTGACGTGGCGGATGCTGACACCGGCTCACATCACGGTTTCGGACGATGGGCATGCAGCGGTTCTGGTCCTTGAGGGACGCAAGTTGCGGGCGGAATTGTTGGCACCGGCCCAGGCGAGTTTTTCGGTTGAATCCGCGCTCCCGCCGACGAGGGCGGAAAAGCAAAATCAGGGGGTGTCGGTTCTGACGGTGGCGTTTGTCCCCGATTCGTCCGATGCGCGGCTGGCGGTGCGATTCATCCCGGAGTAGCCGGCAGGGAGGGGGGGGGGGGGAGGACGGCGACGGCAGTGGGGTCGTCCAGCAGTTGCAGGAAGGCGGCTTCGTCGAGGATGGGGACGCCGAGTTTTTGGGCTTTTTCCAGTTTGGAACCCGCCTCGGCTCCGGCGAGGACGTAGTGGGTTTTCTTGGACACACTGGTGCTGATTTTGCCGCCAGCGGCTTCGATTTTTTCCGTGGCTTGCTCGCGCGTGAGCGTGGGGAGCGTGCCGGTGAGGACGATGGTTTTGCCGGCCAAGGGGTGGTTGGTCGCAGCGGCGGCAGGCGGGGTGGGCGCGAGGCCGGCGCGTTGCAGGTCGGCGATGAGTTCCTGGTTGTGCGGGTCGGCAAACCAGTCGCGCACAGCTTGCGCGGTGGTGGCGCCGAAGTCGGGAAGGCGTTCGAGGTCGGGGAGCGTGGCGGCGGCAAGGGCGTCGAGCGAACGGAAGGCGCGGGCGAGGTTCTTGGCGGCGGCGGCTCCAACTTGCGGGATGCCGAGTCCGTGGATGACTCGCCAGAGGTCGGCGGTGCGGCGGGCGGCGATGGCGTTGATGAGGTTGCCGGACCAGGTTTCTCCGGATTTTTTGAGCGGGAGGAGTTGTTCGCGGGTGAGGCGAAAGAGGTCGGGGATGGTTTTGATGAGGTTGTGGTCGAGCAGGAGTTCGACGATCTCGCGTCCCAAGCCCTCGATGTCGAGGCAGGCTTTGGAGACGAAGTGAGCGATGCGGCGGCGCATTTTTCCGGGGCAGTGGGGATTGAGGCAGCGCCAGGCGACTTCGCCTTCGATGCGGACGGCGGGTGTGTTGCAGGCGGGGCAGTTTTGGGGAAATGCGTAGGGGATGCTGTCGGGGGGGCGTTTTTCGACGATGACGTTGATGACGGCGGGGATGATTTCGCCGGCTTTTTCGATGAGCACGGTGTCGTTGATGCGTACGTCCTTGCGGGCGATTTCGTCGGCGTTGTGCAGGGTGGCGCGGCGGACAGTGCTGCCGGCAAGGAGCACGGGGTCGAGTTCGGCAACCGGGGTGAGGACGCCGGTGCGGCCAACTTGGATGGTGATGGCGCGGAGGCGCGTTTTTGCCCGGTCGGGCGGAAATTTGAAGGCGCAGGCCCAGCGCGGGGAGAGTTTGCGGGCTTCTTGGGCGCGTCCGGTGGCGTCAGCCCCGCGGTAGCCGAGGATTTTTTGCTGGGCAAAGAGATCGAGTTTCACGACGGCGCCATCGGTCGCGTAGGCGAAGGTGCGGCGGAGGCGGTCGAGTTCCTGAATGGCGGTCCAGACGGCGTCGATGCCGCGAACTGACCAGATTTTTTCCACGGTGGGGAGGCCCCAGGCGATGAGTTGTCGCTGGTAAGTGGTCTGCGAGTCGAAGCCGAGGGCGTCGGTGGGAGCGGAGGGGGGGGGGGGGGGGACGGCGGGTTCGCAGGCGCCGAGTCCGTAGAGGACAATTTCGAGGCGGCGCGAGGCAACGAGGGTGGGGTCGAGTTGTTTGAGGGTGCCGGCGGCGAGGTTGCGGGGGTTGGCGTAGGGGGCGTCGCCGGCTTCCTCTTGTTGCTGGTTGATGCGGCGGAATTCTTCTTCGCGCAGAAAGATCTCGCCGCGAATTTCGATCAGCGCGGGCAGGGGCGTGGTAGTGCCGGGGGCATGACAGAGGGTGTGCGGGAGACCGTGGATGGTTTTGACGTTGGCGGTGACGTCGTCGCCTTCAGTGCCGTCGCCGCGCGTGATGGCTTGCGTGAGTTTGCCGTGTTCGTAGGTGAGGGAGATGGAAACGCCGTCGATCTTGGGTTCGACGATGTAGGCGATGTTCGCATCGAACGTGGCTGGAGGCAGGGGGGGGGGAGGGGGGGAGGGGACGGGGGCAAACAGGTCCAGTTGTTCGGTGGGTTTTGTGGCGGTGGTGGTTGGGCTGGGAGGCGGAGGAGGGGGGGGGGGGGGATTTTCTTTGGAAAGGGCTTTGACGACGCGGACGTGAAATTCGCGGAGTTCGCCTTCGTCGTAGGTGTTGTCGAGCGTGAGCATGGCCTGCCGATGACGCACGCGCGTGAAGCCTTCGACGCGGTCGTCGCCGATGCGAAGGGTGGGGGAATCGCCGAGGTCGAGTTGCGGGTGTTGCGATTCGAGGTTGGCGAGTTCGCGTTTGAGACGGTCGTAGTCGTAGTCGCTGATCTCGGGCCGCGCCGCCCGGTAATAGAGCTCGTCGTGGCGGGCGAGTTCGGCGCGGAGATTGGCGATGCGTTGAACGGGGGTCGGTTCTGCGGGGGTCATGTGGTGGCGTTGCCAGTCTCGGTCTCGGCTGCGATGACCTGCTTGTCGGCGGACGATCGTGCCTTGGAATCGTGGTTCTTGCGAGGCGGGCGGGTTTCGAGAAGGCGGCGGTAGGGGCCAACGAGACTGTAAAGGGCGATGGCGGTGATGGCACCGAGGGTGTCCGCGACCCAGTCGCGGATGTCGGCTGAACGGCCGGGAGTGAAACTTTGGTGGATCTCGTCCGTCGCGCCAAAGGCGGACACGAGCAGCAGGGCGAGCCACCAGCGGCGGATGCCGACTTGGCGAAGAACAAGGGTGGCCATGAGGCCGAAGACTGAGAAGTGGGCGAGCTTGTCGAAATTGGTGATTTTAGGGCCGGCGACCTGACCGTGGCTGGAGGCCCAAATGATGGTGGCAATAAGCAGAAGGACGTAGAGCCATTGCCAGGCGGGAGCGGTTTGCGAACGAGACGACATGGTGGGTAACGATGCACGTCTTGTGGCGCTTGTCTGGCGAAAAACGGTGAAGATGGTGTTACGCGAGCCGGGGGGAGGGGGGGGGAGGGAATGCGGTCTGCGATGGTCTGTTGTGATGGTTTCGCAAGGGTTGACCCAATGCGGTTGGGTTGTTCCACTTCGCGTCTATTTTTTAAGGAAGGGTGGCAGAGTGGTCTATTGCGGCGGTCTTGAAAACCGCTGAACCGCAAGGTTCCGGGGGTTCGAATCCCTCCCCTTCCGCCAGTTTCTTAACTAACTGATAATCCGCTTGTTAGTAGCTCCACTGAGAGGAGTGTTTGAAATACCATGATCTGGCCTGATCTGGTTTGATTTACCCTCTGGGGGAGGGCTCCAAAAGCGAGCGTGTCGGCGAATGTTTGAAAGGACCGGCCCGCGTGGCGTATGCGAAATGTTTGAAATGGGTCATCGCGCCCGACTGGCGACGCCGTTGGCCGTGATCGCCAGCATCGCCTCCTCCATCACTCGCGCCGACCGCGATGAATCAAACTTCACCGCGCAGAATGCTTGCACGCCGTCGATGGCCTCGGCAGGCGTCCGGGCGTTCATGATAATGTCGCGGATGGGGGAGGGGCACCCATTTCGCGCCGGTTACCGATTTTGACCCGTTTCGGGCCGATTTCCGAACCGTTTCAATCATTTCGCTCGGTTACGACGGGCCTTATATTTTAGGCGAACGCAAGTAAGAATGAATTCATCACGATGGGGTGATGTTCTAAAATCAGCCTTTCCCCATTAGATCCTGACGCGAGCGTTCAGGGACATCTTCCAGAGGAGTGGGCGTCCAGCCCGTTTCCTTGGTGATGCGACTGGTGTCGATCAGGCTGGTGAGCGGCTGGCCTGGATGACGTCGCGGCGCGTTCGGCAGATGAGTGCGGGCCAGTTCCTCGGGCGAGGAAATGTCGTCGGGGGATACTCCGCTGGGATGATAGATGCGAAACCCCGGCAACTCGCTCACATCGCGGGCGAAAATGGCCAGCACGAGGCGCGCCACATCGTCCACCCAGAGCCAGCCGGCAAATTCATGGCGGCGTCCGGGATCGGACATCGTGAGATGATCCTTCCACTTCCGGGTCCGGCCCGGGATGACGAACGGGAGGCGCAGGGCCACGGCGGAGAGCCCGTGCACGCGGGCGTAGTAGCGCAGCATTTCCTCGCCCAGCACCTTGCTCAGAGCGTAGGCGTTGCCCGGATACGGCGGAGTGTCGCCATCAACGGGGAGCGCATGCGGGGGGGGGGCGTGTCCTGGAAATCAGGCCCGGGCCAGCCAGTCATGGCCTGCACGGAACTCGCATAGATCACGCGCGGGATGCCCATGTCGGCCATCGCCTGAAATACATTGGTGTTCATCAGCGAATTTTCGCCGAGCACGGTTTGCGCCGTGCCGCGCCCCTGATTGCTGTGGTTGCCGAAATGGACCACGGCCTCGATGCCCTTGAGCGCTTCGTAAATGGGCTCCGGCTGGCATAGGTTGATGACGTGCATCTCCGCGCCGGGGAGGGCCGCGTAGGTGCGGTCCACGACCCGAACCCAGTGGCCGGCATCGAGGAGATGCCGCACCAAAACCCGCCCGATGTATCCACTGCCACCAGTGACTAAAATGCGCATGGTGCCGATCAGCAAAACGCAATCCGCCAGCGAGGGCGAGCGTCAGTTCGAGTCGATTTCGCGCGGATTTCGCGTGGTTTTTTGCGGATTAACGCATGCGGTTTTTGTGCGCTCCCACCGCCTCCTCCTGCAGGACACTTTGCATGGCAGGTTGCAAACCGGGCCGGGCTGCGTTTGTTCCAGTGTATCTAAAAATTCCACTGTGCCAGCGTCCATTCCATTGCCGGGCCTCAGCGCCCGCCTCGACAAACTCGTTTACCACTACGGCGGCAAGTGCCTGCCGGAGGGAAAACCTCATGCCTTCGTGTATTTCATCACATTCCGCAACGACTCCGAGCACACCGTCACACTACTGGCGCGCAAGTGGGTGATCGTGCAGGAGGACGGCACGCGTATCGTGGTCGAGGGCGACAAGATCGTGGGCGAGACCCCGCGTCTCGCGCCGGGAGAGGAATTTTCCTACAGCAGCTACCACATCGCGGCGGTCAACGGCGTGGCCCACGGCAGCTTTCACGGCATCGACGACCAAGGACGCCGCGTGTATACGGTTCTGCCGGCCTTCACCATGCGCGTGCCGCAGCCCGTCAAGTCCCCGACTTCTGCCAGCCCTGCGCGTCGGGATTGACCCTCCGCCGCGCCCCGCCACGATGGCGCGTTATGCCAAAAAAGACGGCCTCCGATGACGAGGCGCCGAAGAAAATTGCCTCCTATACCGTCAAGCTCAACGACACCCAGTTGCGGCTCCTTGACGACATCTGCAAGTCCCGCCACTGGACGCCTTTTGACGTCCCCTACACCTACTTCGCCTACAAGGCCGATCACCTCAAGGTCAACGTCAGCGCCTACACCAGCGGCAAAGTCGTCATTGCCGGGCGTGGCACGGAGGACTTTGTGCGCGACGTGATCGAACCCGAAGTCACCAAGTCCGCCAAACTCGGTTACGACGAAGTCCTCCACCCCGACTGGTTCGAACCCCACGCCGGCCTCGACGAAAGCGGTAAAGGCGACTTCTTCGGTCCCGTCGTGGCCGCCACCGTCATTGCCGAAAAATCCGCCATCGAAGCCTGGCGCAAGGCCGGCGTGCAGGACTCGAAAAAAATCACCGAAAACCGCATCCTCGAACTCGACCGCCTCATCCGCGAGACCCCCGGCGTTGTCGCCCGCACTCTATACTGCGGCATGCCCAAGTACAACGAACTGATGGCCCGTCCCCGCGCCAGCCTCAACAAACTCCTCGCCTGGCAGCACGCCAAGGCGCTCCTTCAGGCGCTCGGCGAAAAACCCGTGCACTGGGGCCTCCTCGATCAGTTTAGCGAACAACCCCTCGTGCAACGCGAACTCAAGCGCCTCGCCTCCCCCCCCCCCCCCCCCGCTCCCGCCCTCCTCCCCCCAGGCTTCGACCTGCGCATGAGGACCAAGGCCGAGGAAGACCCTGTGGTGGCCGCCGCCTCCATCGTGGCGCGCGCCGAATACGTGCGCATCATGCGCGAACTCTCCAAACGCTTCGGCGCGCCATTGCAAAAAGGCGCGAGCGCCCTCGTCAAAACACAAGCCCACGAGATCATCCGAAAATTCGGTGTCCGCGCCCTCGGCGACTTTGCCAAGCTCCACTTCCGCACCGCCTACGAAGTCGTGAAAGAGGCGGGCAAACTCGACGAACTCCCCCTGCCCGAACCCAGGGAGCGCATCGAATTCAAATCCATCGGACGAGCCACTGCCGAAGAATGACGCATAATGAGTGAAGAAAAAACAGGCGGCGAACCCGACGAGGCCGGAGCAACCGGCGAAACCGCAGGCGCGGCCCCGCTGACGCCCAAGCCTCCCCAACTCCGCGGCTTCGACCTGCGCAACCTCGCCGGGCACGCCGAACTTATCGGCGTCGATGAAGCCGGACGCGGCGCGCTGGCCGGCCCCGTCGTGGCGGCAGCGGTGCTCGTGCGTCGCGTTTTTTTGGAAAGCCGCTGGGTTGCGCACAACGCCTCCCGCGTCAACGACTCCAAGCAACTCAGCGCCCCCGAACGCGACGCCCTCGCCTTCGAGTTCGAGACCCTCGCCGTGGAAAACGCCATCCGCGTCGGCTGCGGCGTGGCCGAAGTCTCCGAGATCGAGCAATTCAACATCCTTGGCGCGACCAAGCTCGCCATGCGGCGCGCCTTGGAGTGCATCCACCCTCCCGAGGCCTTCCAGCAGCAAGTGGAGCCCGACCTCTTTTCGACGGAGGCTGAACTCGCCGCCTGGCGCAACCGCGTCTCCTGCCGCATCATCATCGACGGCCTCCCGTTGAAAAGTTTCCCCTATCCCCACTTGGGCATTGTCAAAGGCGACGCCCGCTCCCTCTGCATTGCGATGGCCTCGATCATCGCCAAAGTGACGCGCGACCGCCTCCTGACGGAACTGGACGCGAGGCACCCGGGCTACGGTTTCGCCCAGCACAAAGGCTACGGCACCGAGGAGCACCGCGAGGCCGTGTTACGACTGGGGCCCTGCGTCCAGCACCGGGGCCTTTTCCTGCGCAAACTCCTCGCCGGCCGCGTGGACCCCGCGCAGATGGATTTCCTCGCGGCGGAGTAGCATCTCTGGAGTAGAGCATTGTCGGTTCAATTTGTCGCAAGGTTTAAGAGATCACGCAGAGACGCAGAGGCGCAGAGAAAACACAGATTGCTAATTAGTCGGTGCTGAGGAAGGGCGGTATTAAGCGAGTTTGAAGCATGGCGAGGTGCGCAAGGCGGGAAAAAGCGCGAGCAGAAGGCGGGAAAAAAAGGCCAAAAGGAAAGCCAGGAGCTTTCCGAAGTTCATCGCGGCGGCGCTGAGGATGGCATTGACCTTGTCTCCGATCAATCCGCGTAACTTGTTGCGCTCCATACGATGTTCATTCTTGAGATGTCCGATTGTCGGCTCAATGGCGGCACGGCGTTTCATCCAGCGCCAGACTCGTTTGGGGATTTTCCCTCGCCTGCGTTTGTCCACGATCACCTCCACCGGTCCCTCATAATTGTGCCCTCGATAACCCATGTCCACGTGCGCCGTTTTCGACCCCTGTTTTTCAATATAGAGCCGTTTTACCTGCTCCATTTGCGCTTCAAGCGTGTGCCCATCATACGGATTGTCTGGCATACATAACGCTCCCAACAGCCAGCCTCCCTTGCTCGTCGATGCCACACTTACCTTCTGTCCAAATTCATATTTCTTTCCCGATTTCCCTTTCGATATGCATTTCACCTTTGGCTCATGCACACTATACACTTTGTTTTTGTCTGCTGTCTTTTGTTTGTAAATTTGCTTGCTCGTCTCCAGCAACCCTTGCAATGCCGCCACAGGCTTTTGTCTCTCTATCTCTCGTATCACACGGCCCAGATTCGTCCTCAGTTTCCTCACACATGCCTTCGTTCTCTTCATCTTTCGGCTATGCATATAGCGCCCGGCCATCATCAATAATCCCCTCCCTACCCGTTCATAACTCTGCTTCACTTTCAGCCCGGCTTTCCGCGCTTCCTTCACCAGCCTCTCCCTCGCCCGATCATACGATCTCGCATCGGTCGGATAACGTATCTCCTTGGTTTGCACCGTCGTGTCAACGTTGATATGCACCACCTGCACCGGCTTTAACCCCTTCATCCTCACCGCGCTCTCTATCGTCTGCTTGAGCATCTGTTCGGCTCCACTCTCCCCCAATCTCTTCCTCCACCTCGTCATGCTCGACGAGTCTATCGGCTTCTCATGCTCAAAATACTGCATCCCCGATAAATATTGCCAATATGGATTCTCCACCCAATGCTCCAGCACCTCTTCGTCGCTCAGATCATATTGATACTTCAAATAATGTAACGATACCATCAACCTCGTCCCCAACCCGGGCTGCCCCAACCTCTCATGATACGTCGGCCCCAAATGCTTGTCAAACTCGGCCCAGTTTATATTCCCGGCCAGCTTCACCATCGGATGGTTCATGTTCACCAACATTATTAACTCCATCTTGAACATTTCCCTCTGTCTCTCGTGCTTGTTTTCCTTTGGCTTCATCTTTTTCCCAGATTTTCTTTATAAATTGCCCTTTTCTGGGAAAATCTCACTCCAGTCTCAAGCGTTAACTTGCTCCTTGATAGGAAATTAAATGGTTCTTCAGCACCGACTAATTATGAATAAATTACAAACATTATATTTTTCCGGCTCTGCGTTCTCTGCGTCTCTGCGTGAGACAAAATAAACCGAAAATGCTCTAGCGCAGGATGAGCCAGTTGCCGAGCGGGCCTTGCCAGATGCCGAGGACAATCGAGGCGGTGGCAAGGACGACAAGCGTCGCGCCAGCGAGCACGCCAACAGGTGTGCGGGGGGGGCGGGGGTCGGTTTCACCTTCGAGAAGGGGTGCGCGCCAGACGTTGAAGAAGGCGGCTTTGATCCATCCGAAATAATAGTAGATCGAGATCACGACGCCAACGATGGCGATGGCGAGCAGGAGGTAGAGTTCGGCTCGGAAGGCGGCGAGGAAGACGAAGAGTTTGCCCATGAAGCCGGCCAGCGGCGGGATGCCAGCCATCGAGCCAAGGCCGATGGCAAGGATGATGGCGAGGAAGGGATGCGTCTTGCCGAGGTCGTTGTAGTCGTCGAGCTCCTGTTTGGCGTCGTCGGTGCCGGAGACGTGGGCCATGACGCCGAAAACGGCAAAGCTGGCGAGGAGGTAGGCGAGGAGGTAAAAGTTGATCGCGCCGATGGCGTGCGAGCCGGCGGCGGGGTTGGTGTTGAGGAGGGCGATGATACCGATGAGCAGATAGCCGGCATGTGAGACGCCGGAGAGTCCGAGGAGGCGTTTGACGTTGTGCTGCGTGAGGGCGGCGAGGTTGCCAAAGAGGATCGTCGCAATGGTCACGATGGTGAGCACCTTGGTCATGAGCGGGGCGTAGGCTCCGAAGACGTTGACGAGGGTGAGGAGGATGGTGAATCCAGCGGCTTTGGAACCAACCGCGAGAAACGCGGTGACGGGGGTTGGCGCGCCTTGGTAAACGTCGGGTATCCAGATTTGGAAGGGGACGGCGCCGATCTTGAAGCACACGCCGCTGAGGACGAGGACGATGCCGACACTGGCGAGGAAGTTGTGCGGGTTGGTGGCGAGGAAGAGGCGGAGGTGGGAGAAATCCATCGGTTCGCCGCCGGTGAGTGCGCCGGGTAGCGCGGGGGTGCCGGCCACGCCGTAGAGGAGGACGATGCCAAAGAGGAGGAGACCGGAACTGAGCGCGCCGGTGATGAGGTATTTGAGGCCGGCTTCGAGGGTGAGCGGGTTGTGTCGGAAGTAACTGACGAGGATGTAGAATCCAACGGTGACGGTTTCGAGGGCGACAAAGAGGAGGATGAAATTGTGCGCCTGCGCGAGGAGCATGAGGGCCGCGCTGATGACGAGCGTGATGGC
>NZ_ABEA03000119.1 GCF_000171235.2 Geminisphaera colitermitum TAV2
GGATGCAATGATCGTGAGCAAGCTGAGCAGCGCGCGGCTGATTGGGAAATGGTTCATGTTGAGTATTGGAGGGGGGGGGGGGATCAGCGGCGGATGTTGAGGAGGAAGTTGTCGAGGTTGGGGTCATCGAGCGTGATAAGGCGGACGCTATTGTCGGCCATGAGCATGTTGGCTTTGCCCTCATGTCGGGCTTCGAGGCGTGGTTTAGTATACTGACCGTTAATGCTCTCAGCGAGTGAGTTGTAGCCGAGGCCATTTCCTGAGTCGTATTTTACCTCCACAAGCATCGCGGTTTGAGAGGGCGCGGTGAGTGAGGCGAGTTTGATGGCTGGCGCGGGAGCAAGGTTTTTGTCTCCGGTGAGGTTGATCCCGTAGGTGCGGATGGGAGGGTTGGGGTATGTGCTTTTTGCAGCGGAGCAAATGAAGACGTTGTTCTGATTCGCCTTGGTGGAATCCACTTTGATGATGTTACCGATGAGAGTCGGCCATGCGAGTCCGTTGGTGTCGGGTTCTTTGGCGCGTGGCAGGGCTCCACGGTTTTCTTCGGCGTAAAGGGCAAGTCCCATGCCAAGTTGCCGGAGGTTGCTGGCGCAGGTGCTGCGGGCAGCGGTTTTGCGCACTTTGCTCACGGTGGGAATCATAATGCCCGCGAGGATGCCGATGATGGCGATGACGGTGAGGAGTTCGATCAGCGTGAAGGCGTGGCGGGAAAGGCGGGAGTGGCGGGGGGGGATTTCGATTGTCG
>NZ_ABEA03000118.1 GCF_000171235.2 Geminisphaera colitermitum TAV2
CGCCCCGAAGGTCCAACATCCAACGTCGAAGGTCCAACATCCAAGTGGGTTACTGTTGTGCCAATGAGGGAGCGGGGCGTCGGGCGCATTACGTGTGCGTGTTGCTGCTACGCGGACCGGGCGGATTGGAGGCGGTGTTCGAGGCGCGGTGTCACGGACGGTTGTTGGTGGAGCCGAGGGGGGGGGGGGCTTTGGTTACGATCCGCTCTTCGTGCCGGAGGCCGACAATCCGGAGGGCCGGACGTTTGCCGAACTGGGCGATGATTTTAAAAACAAACACAGCCATCGGGGGCTTGCGTGGACGAAGCTGGTGGAGTGGCTGCGGAAGAAAAATGCGAATGGCGGAGGGCGGGTCTCTTGACCCATCCGGAAAAACGGAAGGGCGGCGTTTCGCACCGTCGGCGGGGATTGGCAGTAAAACCCGCCCTCCCCCCGTGGCTGTCGTCTGCGCAACATCAGCCATTTTGACATGCGCATGCGCTATGGGGATTTTGTCGCAGCGAAACCGAAAAGGCCGCGGCGCTTGATCGCCTCGGCGACGGGTGCGGGCACGAGTTTTTCCCAAGTCGGATCGTTGTCCTTGATGCGCTGGAGAACGTCGCGCGAGAAGATGTCGAGGATCGCGGTGTCGTAGCCCACGATGGGTTCGAGGTAGTGGTTTTCGAGCAGGTGCGCGTAGAGGTTTTGCAGGTGGTCGTCCACTTGCAGGTTTTTGGCGGTGATGAGGACGTGCGAGGCAAAGTTGTTGCCGGTGCCGGTGGCAGGGGAGGGGAGGGGGCCGGAAGGGGAGGCGGCGGGCGCGGGGTGGCCGCTGGCAAGGTAGCGTTCGTAGGCGTGTTGCTGCATCGGATACACGTAAAGTTTCACGGCGTTGCGGAAGAGACGGCCAAAGTTTTCCAGAATGCCGCCTTGAAGGTGTTCGTAGTATTTCTCGTTGAACACCTCCACGAGGTTGTTGATGCCGAGGGCCACGCCGATCATCTCGTCGGTGTAACGGCGGAAGTAGGTGGTGAGCCGGTAGTATTCGCTGTAGTTGGAAATCAATACCGTGAGGCCGGTGTCGCCGAGCAGGTCCACGCGCTGGAGAAAATCCTGCGGGTCGAGGCGGCCGTCGGTGAGCAGGTTGTTCATCGTGATCTCCATGAGCACCACGATGTCCTTGCCCTTGACGGGCGGCTCCTGGAGGAACTGCGCGCAGGCGCAGTTGAGCATGTCGATGTTGACGTGCGTGACGGGCCGGAAACTGCCTCGCTCCACGAGGACGGGTTTTTTGTGCAGCACTTCGGAAGGCTGGAGCACGTCGCCGGCGGGGCCAAACATGATGGCGTGGGTAAGGCCGTGCTTGACGAGGAGAAACGACATGAGGCGGTTGTCCACGCCGGAGAAGGCCGGGCCGCTCATGGTGAGCATGTCCACCTCGATGCGGTCGGCGCCGACGTTGTCGAGCAGCGACTGGATGAATTTCTCCGGGTCGTCACGGTAGTAGAAGGTGGCGTAGGCGAGGTTGGTGCCGACGATGCCGAGCGCGTCCTGTTGGAGGAGGTTGTCCTTGTCCCACATGCGCACGTGGAGAACGACGTCGCTGGTGGGGCCGTGGGGCTCGGTCTGGAAGCGCAGCCCCATCCAGCCGTGACACTCGTTGGTGCCCTGATAATTGCGGGCGGCGACGGTGTCGGCGAAGACGAAAAAGGTGGTGGTGTCACCGCGTTTGGGGTCGAGGCGTTCGCGCAGCAATTCGTATTCGTGCGCAAGCATGAGCGAGAGCCGGTCGCGCGAGACGTAGCGGGAGGACTTGCCGTAGATGGCATCGCTAAACGTCATGTCGTAGGCCGACATGGATTTGGCGACCGTGCCTGCCGCGCCGCCCGCCTGGAAAAAGATGCGCGCCACCTCCTGCCCGGCGCCGATTTCGGCAAAGGTGCCATACTTGGCCTCGTCGAGATTGATGGTAAGCGCCTTGCGGTTGGTGGTCAGGAGAGGGCCGGGTTTGCTCATAGTGGTGTGGTCGGGAAGGAAGTGGATGGGCAAAAGACACAGGAAGAGGGGGAAAACTCAAATCCTGCGCGTCCAAAGTCGGCGGCTTTTATCCGCAGTGCCCACCGCCGTGCTTGACTCCCCGGCGGGGCTCGGCCCTGCTGGGCGTTTCATTTTTTCCAAACCCATGGGCAAACAATACAACAAGGTCATCAAGAAGAAGCGCCGCGAGGCTTACGCCAAACGCAAGAAGGTCGCAGCCGCGGCCACCGCCAAAAAAATCAAGGCCAAGAAATAACGCTTCCCGATCAATTCAGGGAACCGCGACCCGCGAAGGCCGCGGTTTTTTTTATGTTTTTATGACGACCACGATCAAAGTCAGTCTCGTCTCACTCGGTTGCGCCAAGAATCTCGTCGATAGCGAGATCATGATCGGCCATCTCCATCAGGCCGGCATGTCCGTGGTTCCGGAAACGGACCAGGCCGACGTCGTCATCGTCAACACCTGCTCCTTCATCGACTCGTCCAAGGAGGAATCGATCAACCACATCCTCGCCGCCCATCAGGCACGCGGGCTCTCCAAGCGGCGCAAGGAACAAAAACTCATCGTCGCCGGTTGCATGTCGCAGCGATTTTCCAAGGAACTGCCCGCCGCCATGCCCGAGGTGGACGCCTTCATCGGCCTCGACCAACTCACGGGCATCGCGCCGATCATCGAGGAAATCACGGGACGCAAACGCGGCAAAAAAGACGCGCCCGCCAACTTCATTGAAGGCCGCTCCACCTACATCCCCGACTACGACACGCCGCGCTTCCGGCTCACCCCCAAACACACCGCCTACATCAAGATCGCCGAAGGCTGCAACCACCCGTGCGCCTTCTGCATCATCCCGCAAATCCGCGGACGCCACCGTTCGCGCTCCGTCGAGAGCGTGGTGGCCGAGGCCCGCCGCCTCGTCGCCGAGGGAGTAAAGGAACTCAACCTCATCTCGCAGGACACGACCTACTTCGGCATGGACACTTGGGAGCAACGCCCCAACCCGCGCTCGCCCGTGGACTCCTCACGCGGCACGGCGTTGACCACATTGTTGCGCGAACTCAACGCCATCGAAGGGGATTTTTGGATACGCCTGCTCTACACGCACCCCGCGCATTGGAGCGACGAACTGATCCGCACCATCGCCGCGTGCCCCAAGGTCGCCCGCTACATCGACATCCCGCTCCAGCACATCAGCGACCACATGCTCGGCCTCATGCAACGCGAGACGAGCGGCGCCTACATCCGCGACCTCATTGCGCGCATTCGCGCCGGCATTCCCGGTATCGCCGTTCGCACTACGTTCATTGTCGGCTTCCCCGGCGAGACGCCGGACGACGTGGAGGAGCTTTGTCATTTTATTCGCGACACGCAGTTCGAGCGATTGGGCGTTTTCCGTTATTCGCAGGAGGAGGGGACCAAGGCCGCGCGCATGGTCGGCCAGCTTTCCTTCAAGGCGAAGGACGCGCGCTGGCACCAGACGATGAGCCTGCAAAAAGAAATCGCCGCGCAGGTGAGCGAACGTTACGTGGGTCGCACCCTGCGCGTCCTTGTCGAGGAGCCCGGCATCGCCCGCGGCGAAGCCGACGCGCCCGATATCGACGGACGCGTCTATGTGCCGCGCGAACTGCCGGTGGGCGAGTTTGCCGATGTCACGATCACGGGTTTCGCCGACTACGATCTGCTTGCGCTGCCGCAAGGCGAACAACCGCCCGAACGCAAGGTGGCGAAACAGGCGCAATAAACATTCCTAAGGAGGGCGGGTCTCCCGACCTATACGCGCTAACATCTTTTCAATCGCCACGCATTTCTTGAGATTATTTCAGCAGAAAACAGCGATTTTTAGATTTAAAAGGCTGGTTTGAATCAAAAAATGAAGAAAAAACGAAACATGTTAGCGCGTATAGGTCTCCCGACCCGCCGACGGCGCGAAGCGCCGCAATTCCGGTTCCGGATGGGCGCGGCTGCGCCGCGTCTGGCGGGTCGGGAGACCCGCCCTCCGTGGGGGAAAAATTGCCCCGAAATTCTCAGGACGACAACCGGCGGGGGAATGTGCTACGGTGGCAACCATGCGATTGAGCCATGCACAGATGTATGAGCGCGTCCTTGCCTCCGACCCGGATTGCAACGGACGCTTTTTTCTAGGCGTGCTCACCACCGGCATCTACTGCCTGCCCTCCTGCAAGGCGCGCAAACCGAAGTCGGAAAACATCCGCTTTTTCCCCACCTGCGAAGCGGCCCGCGAGGCCGGGCTGCGCGCGTGCAAGAAATGTCATCCCGACGATTTCGAACGTGGCGCCGACCCCGTGCTCGAAACCATCGAGGCGCTTGTGGCCGAGGTACGCGCCGCACCGCACACGTTTCCCGATGCACGCGCCATCGTGCGTCGTTCCGGATTCGGGACGACGCGTTTGTTCGAACTGTTGCGTCAGCATTATCACACCACGCCGGCAGACCTGTTGCTGCGCGCCCGGATCGACGCCGCGCGCCGGGCGCTCCTCGCCGTCGGCGGCAGTGGCGGCAACACTTCGCTGACGGACGTGGCGGAGGAGGCGGGCTTCGAATCGCAGTCGTCGTTTCATGAGCAATTTCGACGGTTCAACGGCCTCACGCCGTCTGCCTTTCGAGAACTCGCCTCGCCCGGTGCGTGTGGGTTCGAACTCACGCTGCCTGATGGTTATCCGCTTGCGTATTTGTGGCGCACGCTGGGCCGCGATCCGACGGGCGTAACCGAAAAACTGGAGGGCCGCACGTTCACCGCCGCTATCCGGCTGGAAGGGGGGGGGGGGGGAGGGGCAACACTGCTCACCTTGCGATTCTCCGATGACAATCACCATGTGCGCGCGACGATTTCGCACGGTTCCGCAGTCGAAGCGCATGAGGTCGTTACGTGCTTGCTTGGGCTCGCGCAGGATGCTTCGGGCTTTGCTCGATTGGCGCGGCGGTTGGGATTTGCCCGGCTCGTCAAGGGACGCGAGGACTTGCGGCTCGTGCAGACGTTTTCCGTTTTCGACGGTCTGCTCTGGGCGATTATCGGACAGCAAATCAACCTCCCTTTTGCCTTCCAACTCCGCCAGCGCCTCGCCCTCTGTGCAGGGGAACCGGTAGCCGGGGGGGAGGGGGGGGGAGGGGGACTCGTCGCGCTGCCTACGCCTGCAGCCTTGGCGGCGCTCGAACCGGAGGCGTTGATCGCGCTCAAATTTTCGCGGCAAAAGGCGGACTATCTTATCGATGTCGCGCGGCTCGTCGCTTCCGGCCAACTGGATCTCGGCGCGCTCGCCGCCATGTCCGCCACGCGGGCACAACGGACGCTGCTGGCGGTGCGCGGCTTGGGGCCGTGGTCGGTCAATTACATCATGATGCGGTCGCTTGGGTTCGCCGATTGCGTGCCTTACGGCGACACAGGCGTGACGAGCGGGCTGATGCGTTTGTTCAAACTCGAAACGCGTCCTGATGTGGATGCGACGCGCCGTTTGATGTCGGTATTTTCTCCGCATCGCAGTCTTGCGACCGCTCACCTTTGGCAACTCTTACAAGCGCCGCCGTCGCCGCTTCCCGTTTCGTCTTCACACCATTTTTCTTTGTCATGATTTTTCACTACGACACTTTTTTTGTTTCACTGCTGGGCGGCGAATTTTCCATCGCGCTGGATGAACACGGCAGCGTCGCGGCGACTGCCTTTGGCGGCGTCGATGCGCTGCGGGAACGTTTTCCCCGTGCTTCCGCTGACGCTTCCGCATCCTCTGGCTTTTGTCTGGTGCGCGACGCGAACCGCGTGCGTCCGGCACGCAAACAAGTGGAGGATTATTTTGCCGGACGACGGCGCGAATTTGATCTGTCGCTGGCGGCGCAGGGCACGGAGTTTCAGTTGCGCGTGTGGGCGGCGTTGAGCGCGATTCCGTTTGGCGAGACGCGCAGCTACGGTGATTTGGCGCGCGCTCTGAAGTCATCGGCGCGTGCGGTTGGGCGGGCCAATGGAGCCAATCCAATCGCGTTGATCGTGCCGTGCCATCGCGTGATCGGCGCGGATGGTTCGCTGACGGGTTTCGCGTTTGGCGAGGATGCCAAACGCCGTCTGCTCGCCCACGAAGGCGTGGAGCCGTGGGCGTCGGAACTGGCTTTGTAATTGTTGTTGGCATGACGTTCCGGTAGCGTCGTCCGTTTTCAGCAATGTCCAGTCCGAGTGACGATCTTCCTTTAACCGCGCCTGTCGCGGCTGCCGCCGGGCGTCCGGCAGCGGTCAAAAAACCTGCGCAGGTTCATTGCGTGCCGAGGTGGCAGTTTGTCGTGCTCTGGCCTCTGGCCATGTTCGTGCGTCTTTGGAATGCCACGCTGCGCATCCAGGCCAGCCCGGCGGCGGAGGCGATATTCGTCCGGCACGACACGCCCATCGTGGTCGCGCTCTGGCATAACCGGCTCTTTATCATCGGTGATCTGGGGCGTCGTTATCGTCCGGACTGGCCGCTCCACGCGCTCATCAGCGCGAGCAAGGACGGGGCTTGGGCGGTGGCGTTTTTTGAATTGCTCGGTCTCAACGCGGTGCGCGGCTCCAGCAGCAATTTCGGGCGCGAGGCGATTTATGCGCTCACCGATGTGTTGCGTCGCGGCGACGATATCGGACTGACCCCCGATGGTCCGCGCGGGCCGCGTTATGCTGTGAAGCCGGGCGCGACTCTGGTTGCGCGGCGTGCGCGTGCGCCGATTCTCGTTTTTGGCGCGGCGTTTGAGGCTGCTTGGAAGTTGCGTGGTTGGGACGCGTTTCGTTTACCGAAACCGTTTTCCCGCGTGCGGCTTCACGGGCGTTACATTGAGGCGGACGATCTTGAAAGCGGCGAGGCCGGGGCGGAGCAACTTCGCGAGGCTTTGCTCGCACTCAATCCTGATGTCGAAATCGATCCGACCCGGTTGGAGTGCGTGGTTTAGGATTCAGAAGAATTAACCACAGAGACACCGAGGCACAGAGGAACAAAACACGGAGGTCTTTCGACGTTTTCAGTGGCCTCCTTCTGCACCTCCGCACACGGGCGAAATTCAAACTTTAACCGCGAATGAACGCGAATGGTCGCGAATAAAACCAATGGATTTCGAGTGGCTTTCATTTATTCGCGTCTATTCGCGGCCATTCGCGGTTGGCTCGTGCAATGAGCTCAAACACCGAAAATGTTGAAAAACCAACACAGAGCCTAAATGAAACGGAAAGAGAGGGGGGGGGGGGGAGGCCGGAGAATTTTGTGGGTTCGATCTTTGTGCCTCGGTGTCTCTGTGGTTAATTCTTCTTCGGTTTTGATTCAGTCTTCCCGGATTTCCCACCGCCGCGCAGCACGCGTATGAGGGTCCACACGCACAGGGCCGTCACGAAACTTACGGACAGGATCAGGTTGATCCATCCCCCTACGGTAAGAGAAGCCGTCGTTATTGTGGTCGTCATGGTAGTTGTAATTTAGATACCCTCGCGGTCATCTCCGGTAAGTTTGCGCGGTGGGTTTGTAGCGCCAGCGCCGCCCGGCGAGCGCCACGAGACCGACCGCGAGAAGCATCATGGCGAGGATGAAGCCCGCCGTGAGTTGCGCCACCGGATTGGCGGCGTCCCCGATCAATTCGCGCACATAGCTGGTCGGTTTGAACTGCGCCGATGCGAAGCTGAAATTCCAGCCCAGGATGGAATCGAGGACGAAGATCGCAAATATTCCGCCCAGGTAGAGCGGCGTCACATAGCACAATACCCGGCGGAAAAAACGGGGAACGCGCAACAAGGCCCCCCGGTGCATTTCGCGCCAGCTTTTGTCGATGCCGATCACCCACGCGAAAAGGATCACGATCAGCAGCCCCTGAAGATAAACGCCCACGGTGCCTACCCAGAAATCAATCGTGTCGAGCGCCTTCAAGTCCTTGGAGAAAAACCAGACGAATCCCGTTCCGATCACCAGCAACGTTGCCAGCCAGGTGATCGACACGGCCCGCCGCATCCGGAACGCTTCTTCGAGAAAGGCGATGGTTGGTTGCAGGATCGACAGCGAACTTGTGATCGCCGCCAGAAACAGGAGCACGAAGAACAGCGCGGCAAAGACCGGGCCACCCGTCATGTGGGAAAACACTTCCGGGAGCACAATGAAGCCGAGGGCGAACGTTCCTTGTCCGGCCACGCCCGCCGCGCCGAGAAACATGAACGCGGCCGACACCGTGGTGAGTCCACCCAACACCACTTCGCAAAACTCATTGGCGCCCACTGCGGTCAGGCTGCTCAGCGTGATGTCGTCGGTTTTTCGCAGATAGCTCGCGTAGGTGATGATGATGCCCAGGCCGATCGAGAGTGAGAAAAAGATCTGCGAACCGGCGGCCAGCCACAACTGGGGGCTTTTCAGACTTTGGAGAATGTCTCCGGGGTTCCACATGAAGCCCAGGGCGGAGAGCACGTTCAACTCCGGCCTCGTCGCGTCGGGGGTGCCCAGCGTGAGCACCCGCACCATGATGACGATGGCGATGAGAATCAGCACTGGCATTCCCCAGCGGCACGCCAGTTCGATGCCTTTGGAAAGACCGCGGTAAAGGAAGAACAGGTTGACCACGATGACCAGCACGACGAACAGCCCCACGTCACTGAGCCCGAATTGCAGGGCCACCCCGTTTGAGCCCGCGCCCGTGTAGGTGGCGAAGAACTCTTTGTAGCTCATGCCCGGTTCGCTCAGGTTTCCGGTCAGGGCGTTGAGCGCGTAGCCGAGGCACCAAGCTTCGATGTAAACGTAATACATGCAGACCATGAGCGGCACCATGAAGCCGAGCGCGCCGAGGTATTTGGCCCACGGACGCCGGAGCAGCGCGTGGAAAATGCCCGGCGAGGAGTGATAACCAAAATGTCCGCCGTGCCGGCCCACGGTCCATTCGGCCCAACTGACGGGGATGCCGATGACGAGCAGGGAAACGAAATAGGCGATCATGAAGGCGCCGCCGCCGTATTGGGCGGCGAGACCGGGGAACCGGAGAAAATTTCCCAATCCCACGGCGCTGCTCGCCACGGCGAGGATGACACCGAAGCGGGAACTCCATGCTTCTTGCTGCGAACGCGACATGGGCGGCGATGCAAGCGCGCATACATAAGGCGGCAATCGCTAAAAATCAGGCGGTCGGGGGGGGGGGGAGGTGTCCCCGCCTGCCCTTTTGCCAGCTCCGACATTGGATGTTGAGCGTTCGGGCAAAGCCCGCCCTCCCCCCCCCCCCCCCCCCACACACACACACGCCACGCACGGCAGGCAGTCAGGAGGTGCGAAACCCGAGCAAGGCCCTGAACTCCACGACCTCGGTCACAACGCCATTCACGGCCTCCTCATTCAGGATGGCCCGGAGTTTTTCGAGCACCGGCTCCAAGTCCGCCCCCAGGCGTTCTAGGGACGTGCTTGATTTTGACAGGACACGGTCGATGTGTCGCTCCACTGGCGTCCCGATCTTTTGGATGACGGAGATTTGCTCGACCCGGTTGAATTGTGATTCGAGCAGATACGACAAATGGGGCTTCCAGTCCTTCCCCCGTCTCACCGTGTAGTCTTCGTCGCGGTTCGTGTAAGGTTCCAAAACCGCCTGAATGCGCGTTTGCCAGTCGTTTGCCGGCACCTTGCAACGGGAGTCGTCAAAGAGCGCCACGACGCCGTCGGCGGGCGTGAGGTCCAGCAGCATTTCGAGTGTCGCGGTCCGGTCCATCCAGTGAAAGGAGCGTCCCATGGTGACCAGCCGGAACTGCCCCAGTTCCGGTGCTAGATCATAGCTGCTTCCCTGCCGGAACGAGACGTTGGCGGTCGCGTTCTCATGACGGGCGTAGTGTTCGGCCTCGCGGAGCATGGCGGGCTCGGGATCGATGCCGATCACCTCCCTGGCATGGGAGGCGAAAGCGACGGCGAGAAACCCCGGCCCGCATCCGAGATCAAGCACGCGATCCTGCGCGGTGAGTCCCGTGAGTGAAGCCACGCGACTGATCAGGGCGGGCGGATAGGAAAGGCGTCCACGAACATAATACTCGGCGGCGCTTTTGAAGCGGTGCGGCACAAATTTGATCGGCATGATGTGCTGCCACTCTAATCCGGCGAACGAACGTAGTTCAACGTTCGCTTTCACCCTTCACTCTCCAGTGCGCGCGTGGCAGACGGCGGGGGGGGGGGGGGAAGGCTAGACCAGTTCGCCAAGTCGGCGGGCGTCGGGGCGAAGTGGATACAGGTCGGTGATGCGAATGGGCTGGCCGGTGGCGATGCTGCGGTTGGCGGCGGCACCGACAAGGAGTGAGGCCGCGCCTTGTTCGTGACCGGCGTTGCGATGATCGGGGTCGGGGGGGGGGGAGGCGGAAAACATTTGCTCCTGGATGAGTGGATCGGCTCCGCCGTGTCCGCCTTCGGGCATGATGATCGGGATGTCTTCGGGATCGCCAAAGAGCTTTTGGAGTCGGAGCGAGGAACTGCGCGAGGTGCGCGGGTCGTGTTTGATGTCGCGGTCGCCAGTAATGATGTGCGCGGCGTGTTGCTCGGTGTATTCAAGGCGTCCGGCGTCGCCACTGATGGAGACGCGGAATCCTTCGCAGGGACTGTACGCATTAAGTGAATACGAGGCCATGACGCCGGTGCGATAACGGAGCGTGAGGCTCATGCTGTCCTCAATGTCGATGCCGTCGCGAAATACGTTTTCATCGCGGATGTAACCGCTGTCGGCCTCGGCCTGACGATAGATCGCGTTGAGCGTGGGGTCGCCTTCGAGGTTCATGCGGAAGGGGTCGCCTGCGGATTCGGGATGGCCGGTGTAGCGCGGGTAACGGGTGAGCTGCTCTTGTCCGCGAGCGATGGCGTTTTGTTTGCCGTAAAAGACGAGGCCGCCCATGGCAAAAACGGTGTCGGGGATGGCGTCGATCCACCAGTTGATGAGGTCGAAGTGATGCGTTGATTTGTGAACGAGCAGGCCGCCGGAATATTTTTTGTAGCTGTGCCAGCGGCGGAAGTAGTCGGCGCCGTGGGCGGTGTTGAGCATGTATTCAAAATCCACGTGTTTGACGGTGCCGATCGCGCCGGAGGCGATGAGTTGGCGGACGCGTGTGGCACCGGGTGCCCAGCGGTAATTGAAGGTGGTGCGCACGCGGCGTCCGGTGCGACGCACGGCGGCGTCGATGGCTGCGAAGTTTTGCGCGTCGGTGGTGAGTGGTTTTTCGGAGATCACGTCGCAACCGGCGTCGAGCGCGCGCACGATGTAGTCGTGGTGGGTGTAGTCGGGAGTGCAGACAATGATGGTGCCGGGTTTTTGTTCGGCGATCATGCGGTCGAAGTCGGCGGCGGCGTAGTCGGGGACGGGGGCGATGCCGTATTCGGCGACGAGGCGGTCGCGGTGATAGCGGCGTCGCGTGGCGGAGGTGTCGCAGAGTCCGACGAGTTCGGAGGTTGAGCGGTAGGTGTCGGCAATGGGGTCGATGAACATCGGGATGCGTCCCCCGGTGCCGACGGCGGCGTAGCGGTGTTTGGTCATAAACTGAAGGTGCTAGAGGTGAACTTCGTAAACGTTGGCTTCGCCTTCACGATTGGAGGCAAAGACAACTCCGCCGCCGGCGAGGGTTTGCAGCGGGTGGCAGTGATGATCTTGGTTCGCGCCAAAACCTTCCCGCGAATGGTGTCGGCAGAGCGGGATGAGCGCTGGGCGGTTTTGCGTGTCGGGACAAATCATTGCGATGTGTTCCGGTGTATCGACGACGGACCAGCGGGGGTTGTTCATCGGGGTGGCGTGCATCAGGGGAAGGTCTTCCAGCGCGTATTCAAAAATGGGTGATCCGGTCCAGTCTCTGGCGGCCACAAAGTTGCGGCGGCGGGCCTCGCCGTTTTTTTCGTATCCGCCGTGATAGATGATCCAGGGTTGGTCGCGGGCGAAGTTTTCGTGATTCACCCGCATTCCGTTTTGTTCGAACAGGGGATGATGGCTGCCGTCGGATTCCACGCACCAGATGCGGGGCGGGGAACCGTGGCGCGATGACTGGGGGCCTTCGGAGTTGACGAGGAGTTTGCCTGAGTCGTCGGGAGCGAAATTCACATGCGTGACCCAGAATGGGAGTTCCGCCAGAATGCGGCTGCGACCGGTGGCGGTTTCAATAAGATAGATTCGCGAGACGAGTCCTTTGTCCTTTAATCGTGGATACATGTTGTCCAGTTGTTCCCATTGCGTGGACTGGCCGGGCGGGAATGCGTCGGGGTGAGTGCACGGGACGCAGAGCCAGCGTCCGTCGGCGGAGACGTGCGTGAAGGCGGTCCACCAACCCGCAGGCAGCGTGGCGAGTTTTTGCGGGACGCGGTCACCTTCTAGCGAAACGCGCCAGACTTCGTATCCTTTTATGTAATACAGGATGTTGCGGTCTGGGTCGAGGCAGGGGGAGGATTTGCCGATGCCGGAGCGGTTTTCGGAGGGATAACAATAGCTGGCGAGGGAGCCTTGCGTGTTGTTGGTCAGGCGATGGATGAGGCCGGATGCGCGTTCGATGGCAAAAAAGTTGGGCGAGCCGCCGTCTCTTTCTGAGAGGAGAACAAGCCAGCGGTCGTCTCGCGTTACGCTGGGCGAGGTGAAATAAAGGGGGCGATCCAATGCGGGTGACGACGTCCATTGCGTGACGCGGGCTCCGGTTTCGGAATCGGTAAAAATGCAACGTTCGGATGGGAGGGGGGAACTCACGTTGGGCAAACAAGCGCGGAGGGTGTGGCGTTGGCGAGTGGAAGGAATGGGGGCGTCAGAACGGTGTTCTGCTAATGGAACAGGGGGCGTTGTCTTAACGGTAGGGAGGCCTTTGTGCCCTCTGCCGAGGGCAGCCCTTCGGGCCATCGCCTTCGGCGATGCCATCTCCGCGCTGCTGCGCTCCGTCCGAGGCCTCCGAAACCACGCTGCAATTACCTGCGAACTTAGTATTTTCAGACCACGCACAACGGAGGCCTCGGAGAGGCCTCCCTACCAGGTAGGTGATGGCGATAGTTGCAGGGGCTTCGCTTGCGAAGCCCTCATCGGCTTATTCGATGATGACGTTGTCGGAGTGGTTCACACTGATGTCGCGGTCGGTCGTGAGTTGGAAGAGGGTGCCGGATTTTGGGGAGGGAGTTTGGAAGGTGTCGCGTATTCGGTTTCCTGTTACGTGAATGTTGCGCGCTTGGTTGATGTGGATGGCAGGGCCGCCGGTTTGTTCGATGGTGTTTTGTTCGATGCGGATGTTTTCATTGCGCATGGCGGGGCGGGGGGAGTCGGGCGTCTCGCCGCGATAGAAAACTGAGATGGCTCCGGGCGCGTAGGTGGCGGGGCGTTGGTCGTAGCCGACACGGCGGATGGTGTTGTTGCGGATGGTGACGTTGTCCACCCAGCCGGCTTCGCGCCAGAAGGCGAATTCGGGGCCGATGGTGATGGCGGCTTGTTTGATGTTTTCGATGAGGTTGTTCTCGGCAATTCCGTTGGAGGCCATGAGGCGCAGGGCGCGTCCGCGGTGGTCGTGAAAGTGGTTGTCGCGAATGATCCAGCCGGGGGCGGAGATGGCGGGGAGTTCAAGAAAATCGCCGGTTTCCAGCGGCAGGGGGTCGGAGAATTCGAGGCGATAAACGGTGAGTTTGCCTGCTTTCACTGCGGCGGATTTCCAGGTGCGCGCAGCGAGTTCGGAAAAATCTTCGGCGGGGTGGGGATCGACGGTGAAACGAACGACTTTGGAGCGGCCTTTTACGTCGAAGGTGTCGGGAGCGAGGCTTCGTATTTCGTCGCCGGGTGCGATGATCGAGGCGAAGGCTTCTTGTGGGTAGGGTCGGAGGAGGCTGACGGTGCGGCCGTCCACGCGGGCGACAAAAAAGGTGATGCCGTGGAGGTTGATGGAGTCGTCGCCCATGAAGGAGAAGTCGCATTGTTCGACGAGCGGGCCGGTGCGGGCGTAGGCGTAGTTGAGGCCGTCGGCAGAGGTGGAGAGGAGGCGGGGAATGGTCGCGCCGGGGGGGAGGGGACCGCGTTCGATTTTGTAACGAAAGACGTTTTTGCCGTCCATGTAGCGGCAGATGACGCCGATGCTGGGCACGCTGTGGAGGGTGACGTTTTCGATGCGCAGGTTGCTGGCGCGTTCGACGCGGATGCCGCGCGAGTGGCGAAAGTCGAGAGCGACGTAATCGCCGAGGGAGAAGGCGGCGAATTTCGCTTTTTCAGCGGGTGAGAAATACAGGACGCCGCGGCGCGGGGTGAGTGCGGTGGCTTTTGTTGCGTAGATGTCGGGCGCGGTGGTTTTCCACTTGGGGGAGACGGGATCGGGAGAAAAAAGGTGGGCGCGTCCGGAGAGGTAGTGCGGGGCGAGGTCGGGATAGCCGTCGTGCAGGGTGAAGGTGATTTCGCGTTTTTCCGGGTCGATGTTTTCGACGGTGCCTTGGGTGAAGGCGAGTGGGTCGAAGTCGATGGTGAAGCCGCGCAGGGTGAGGCCGTCGCAGTCGGTGGCGAGGATGCCGCCGTCGCGGAGGTTTTCAAAGACGAGCGTCGCTGCGCGAACATCTGGCGTCGAAGCCGTGGGG
>NZ_ABEA03000117.1 GCF_000171235.2 Geminisphaera colitermitum TAV2
TGTGTTTGTGGTGTTCGAGTGAGTGGCGGTGTGCATGAGCGGAGGAGGCGGTTGGTCGGTGTTGTGCATTGGCTTGCGGCCTGCACTGCCTCCGGTAATGCGATTCCCGATACGTGTCTTGGTTGAGATTTGTAATCGGGCCCGTTTTCCCTTCGGCGGTGCTAACCGCATCAGGTTCGAAGACTATGGGGACGGATCGTGTCCCTTTCTCAGCCCGGCGCCCCGGGTTCGCCTAAACGAATTGGTGAAGGCGCACGCAATGCCGGTATGCGTGGCTTGTCAAGCGGCGCAAGGGGGGCGGGCGAAGTCGCAATCTTGTTACAGCAGGGTTCCGTCGAGGAAGAGCCATGCGACGCTGAAATAGATCACGAGTCCGGTGACGTCCACGAGCGTGGCAACGAAGGGGGCGCTCGATGTGGCGGGGTCAAAGCCGAGGCGTTTGAGTATGAGCGGGAGCATGGAGCCGACGAGGGAGCCCCAGAGGACGATGCCGATGAGGGAGGCTCCGACGGCGCAGCCGATGAGGAACCAGTGGGGGCCGTATATGGTGGAGAATTGCGCCCAGATGATGATGCGGAGAAATCCCACCGTGCCGAGGATGGTGCCGAGGGCGAGGCCGGCAAAGAGTTCGCGGTGCATGACGCGCCACCAGTCGCGGAGGCGAAATTCGCCGAGGGCAAGGGCGCGGATGACGAGGGTGGCGGCTTGCGAGCCGGCGTTGCCTCCGGAGGAGATGACGAGGGGGACAAAGAGCGCGAGGACGACGGCTTTGGCGATTTCGTCCTCGAAGAATCCCATGGCGGTGGCGGTGAACATTTCGCCCAGGAAGAGGACGACGAGCCAGCCTGCGCGTTTGCGGATCATCTTGCCGAGGGCAATGGAGATGTAGGGTTCGTCGAGGGCTTCGCTGCCGCCGAGTTTGTGGATGTCTTCGGTGGCTTCGGCTTCGGCGACGTCGAGAATGTCGTCCACGGTGACGATGCCGATGAGGCGTCCGGTGTCGTCAGTGACGGGGAGGGCAACGCGGTCGAGTTTGCGGGTGAGGTTGAGGGCGCGTTCGCGGGTGTCGGTGGCAGATAGGCGGACGACGTTGCCGTCCATGAGTTCGCGGACGTGCTGGCCGGGTTGCGCAAGGAGGAAGCGGCGGACGCGGATGTCGTCAATGAGGTGTCCGTTGGCATCAACGACGTAGATGATGTTGAGGGTTTCGCGGTCGCTGCCTCGGGCGCGGATGTGGTCGAGCGCTTCGGTCACGGTCCATTCGGGTCGGACGGCGATGTAGTCGAGGGTCATCATGCGCCCGACACTGTTTTCTGGATACGCCATGAGTGCCTCGGCTTCGGCACGGTTTTCCGGCGTGAGCATGGCGAGCAGTTGCATGGCAACGTCAAGGGGTTGCTCTTGGAGGAAGGCGGTGCGGTCGTCGGGGGGGAGGGCGTTGAGGAGGAGGGCGGCTTGTTCTTGGGAGATGAGGCGGAGGAGGCGTTTTTGCGCGCGCGGGTCGAGGTAGGTGAATACGGTGGCGGAGAGGTCGCGCGGGGCAATGCGCACGAGGGTTGCCAGGTGGGGTTCGGGGAGGGTGGCGAGGTGAGGGGCGAGGTCGGCGGGGAGCCAGCGCGCGGCAAATCGGCGGAATGCAAGGGCGTCCTTGCGGGCGAGGATGTCGGCGACGGCAACCTTGATTTGGTGAGTGTCGGACATGGCAGGCAGACGCAAACGCAGGGCGTCCTGGTTGTAGTTGTTATTTCACTACTCAGCCCAGTTGAACTGGATGTTTTTCTCGACGGAGGGAGCGAGGCTGTTGTGAACGGGGCAGCCGTGGGCGGCGCGTTCGAGGAGGGCAAAGGGGATTTTTCTGGCGGAGGCGGGGAGCCAGAGGCTGACGTTGAGGCGGGCGATGCTGCGGGGTTGGGTGGTGGTCATTTCCTTGGTGACTTCGTAGCGAACGGGGTCGAGTTCGTAGCCGTTTTTGCGGGCGACGATTGCCATGGTGGTCACGATGCAGGTGGCAAGGGCGGTGGCAACGAGGTCGGTGGGGGAGAAGGTCGCGCCTTTGCCCATGTTGTCGCGGGGGGCGTCGGTGTTGAGCAGCGCGCCCGATGGTTCGTGGGTCGCAGTGCAGTGGAGTTCGCCTTGGTAGTCGCCAGTGATTTTGACCATAAGCCCGCAAGCGCAGCGGATGCGGGGCGCGGGGGAAAGCGCGAAATCTGATTTTCCGCTCAGTCTTTGCGTTTGTTGAAAGCGGTCAGGCGGTTGTCGGTCAGGTAATCTTTGCGCTGAATATTTTTTACCGACCCATCCACGTAGAGAACGTTCGTGCTCGAACTTTTATCGTGCGAAGCAGTGGTCAGGGTTTGCGGCACAAAATCCGTAATCACGGCTTGGATCGGATCGATTTGACTGACCGGCACTCCCATGCCCCTGCCATTTTTGTCACGCGTGCTGTCGTAATACTTGTGCCCTGCCGTGTAAAAATATGATCCGAAACCGTTGTTTGTTTCCCAACTTTCCGCAGTGGGATAACTGGGGCATCTAAAGATTTTTGAACGATTGGGGCCTTTGATGTTTTTGCCGGAAACAGTTCCCAAGTAACCTTCATATTGCAGGTAGCCGTAAGCAACGGGTGATCCGCTTGCCGTGTCACCGTCCCATAGACAGCGACCGTCGTTAAGGTATGCGGGAGGGATGTTGCCTGATTTTCTGTCGTTGGAATAGGCAAGCAGGGCGACTCCCATCTGGTGCAGATTGCTGATGCATTGTGCTTTTTTTGCTTTTTCCCGGACGCTCCCGACAACGGGGATAAGTATCCCTGCGAGGATACCGATGATGGCTATAACCGTCAGAAGTTCGATGAGCGTGAAGCCGCCATGTCGCACTGTTAAATGACGGGGTGCTTGATGCGAAATGTGGGATGCAAGGGGATGCGTTTTCATGGCATGTGTGATTTGGAGTTTGGGTGCGGGTTAACGGAACGAAAGCGTCGGGTAACGTTGCGGTGATTTGGGATCGGTAATGCTGGGAGCGATACAAATGTAACTTTCACGCACAGGGCCGTCGTTGTCATTGACGAGCAAATTGAAGCGGAAACCGCGCTGGCCGGTATCCATGGAAAGGCCGATGGCGGAAAACGGGATCGCTGCCTCGTAAGTCGTCGTCTTTGCCGCTTCATTGCGACTGGCAACAAGCGTGATGGCCGAAGCGGTTTTGGCGGCGTCGAAACCGTCCGGGGCCAGCCAGACAAAAGTCTCGCTCCCTCCGTCATCACGGAGCGTCAGGCCGATTTCCCACAGACCCGACTGGCCGGGGAGTTGGAGGGCCATCTGCACGTTGTCGCCATTGAACACGCCGGAGCCGCGATGGGGTTGCACATGCACGTCGTCAGTAACGACGACCTTGACCCGGAGGTCGGAGCGGTCGCGGGCGAGCCAGATGCATGCGCTCAAATCCTGCGGGCCTTTCCAGTAATAAGGCTCGTTGGCGGGAGCGGAGGGAACCAGACGGGTGACTTGGGAGGCGTCGCGCAGGTCGAACGTGGGCGCGGACGAAAAACCGTTGTTGGGAATGGAAACCGTGGTGCGTATTTCCCGGGGGACCGTGCCAGTCCACAGCAGGGAGCCGTCGGATTTGCGCAGGTCGGCCTTCAGAAGAATGGTCGAGGGACGTCCGGGGAGCGAACGGAAGCCGTCCGCCACCCGAAGCGGGATGGCGATCTCGTCGCGCAGGCCGGGTTGAAGGAGAATCCGCCGTTCGAGTTCGTTGCCGGAAAGTCCCTTGGGCAGCGTGTAGGCCAGCGAGAAGGTCAGCGCCTGCCTCGTCGGGTTGCGGAGGCCCAGACGGATGATTTGTTCAGCGCCGGGCACGACGTTGAAAGCTCCGTCGCCGCCGATGAATTCCCCAGCCATAACGGGCTCTGTATCCTGTCCGATGATACGCAGCGTCGCGGGATTTGCACCGATGGACCAGGCGAGGGACCCGTCGAGAACGGGAAGCGGCGTCTCGTTGCCGAAAAGATCGACCGATACTGCCTTGCCTGTGATGCCGGTGAGATGAAGCAGGCGGTCGCTCGAATCGTTGCTCCAGGCCGGGAGCAGAAAGCCGTTGTCGCGGGAGCGAAAAAGAAAGGCCTTGGCTGCGGAGTCTGGATCAAGGGCGCGGAGAAATTCCGCCTCGCGGAAATATCCGGCCAGCATGTTGTAAACCCCGTAGGCGGGTTTTGGAAAAAAATCGTGTGTAAGCAGGCCATAGTTGTGCTCGACATTCTTCGGGTCGAAGCCGTCGTTGCGCAGGTCATACCAAGTGTAACCGATCGCGCCATTGGCCCAACTGACCAGCAGTTTTTTGAACAGGGTCGGGCCTTGCCCAAAGTGACCAACCCAGTTGGTCGGAGCGGCAGTCTCGTTGGGATACCACGGCGCAGAAATGTCGAACTCCTTGCGCATATCCAAGAGCGCGTTCATGTGCGGCATGTAGCCATTGAGCGGACCATGCCCGTGAAATGCGATGACATCATAAAAACCCTTGGCTTGGGAAAGCAGGTGGCGGACGAAATTGGTCTGCCGTTCGTTGGAAACCGTTCCGGAAACGCCACCGCTGAGGATGGTCATTTCTGGGACGGCCTGCTTCACCTCGGCATAGGTGCGTTTGAGAACATCGACATAGAATGCGGGGTCATTTCGGAACGTGCTTTGGATGTCCGGCTCGTTCCAGACCTCCATGTAACGGATACGGCCCCGGTAATGTCTGGCTACCTCGCGAACAAAGGTTCCCCAGTCGTCCAGGACGCGATCCGTGAGAAATGACTGATGCGCCCAGTTGGGCACATAGACATAGATGCCCTGCATCTCCATGTCGTATTTGTCATAGACGCTCATCAGGGAATCGTAGCGATTCCATGTCCATGCGTCGCGGCGGGGCTGCACGTGGCGCCAATAAATGTCTTCCCGATAAATTTTTGCCCCGCACCAGGCGGCGGCGAGGGCTTCGCGTTCCTGCACAATTCGCGGGTAGTGTTGGGTGTGAACGGAGAGTCCGAACAGGAATCCTTTGCCGCGTCCGGACGTGGGGCCGGATGGTTGCATGTAGGAATAGCTCAAGCGCTTGGTATGGGACGGAGGGGGGGGGGGGGGAGGGGCACTGTTACTGCCGTCGGTGAATTCGCGCACTTGGGCATCGATGGCATAAACGCCAAACATCTTGGGCGGAGGCAGCGCAATGCGTTTGGACGCATTGGGGGCGAGAGCGAAACGGTGCGCGTTTTTGCTCAGGACCTGTCCTTGGGAATCGTTTATTTTGTATTCAAAAAGCAATTCGCGTTTGTCGGGACGCTGGTTGCTTACACGCAAGGCAGCGTTTTTTTCCTCGCCGGGAATGATGACGTGAATTGCCGAGCCTGCGCCTGTTTCCAATGTTATATCAGGCGGGGCGGAAATGTTTTCGAATCGGACGTCGCCAAAGCCAAGCCATCCGGGGCCGGTGTCGGCGGGGAATTCGGACGCGAAGCCGACAAGGCTCATGGGGAAATCGATTCTCTTGTTGGCGTTCTTGCTGCCCGGCCACGTTCCGACATCGGGCGCCACGTCGGAATCAAGGGAGAACGGGATCGTTTGCCAGCCCGCCGTTCGAGTATCGAGCGGCATCCGGTATTCCAAGTGTTCGCCTTGGTTGTCACGCAGGCGGAGCTTGAGGTTGCGGGCCTCGCAATTTTCGGGGACGTAGATGCCGACCTTGACGACGGCCTTGTCAAAGCGGGGCAGATATACGGGCTCGCGGATGGTAAATTCGAAATGCTTCGCGCGGCTGCTGTCCCAATGGAAGCGCATGACGGGTTTCCCGTCCGGCATCGTGTCATGGGAGCTGTCTTGCCGTTTTTCCTGCCGGTTTTGCACAATGATTTCGAAATCCAGCGGATCACCGAGGTTGCAGATAAGCTCGGAGTAACCGGGAGTCAGGCAACAGACGGCGGTGAGAAAAACGGTGAGGGTTCTCATGTTGTTTTGGAGGAGATGCCAAAAACACTCGCAGGCGAATTGCTCCCAGTCGCTTGCTTTTTTTACCTACGATGAAGCGGGAGCCTCTCGCCCTTTTGGGCGCAACAAAGGATGGGAGGAGACGGACACTTACCGGCGTCGCCTGCGGGACAGGGCGATGGCTGCCAGAGCGATGCCGCCAAACAACAGCGCGATCGAAGACGGTTCGGGAACAACTGTGTTTGCAAGCGTGCCAGTCACCAGCAGATCATCAAAGTTTGGGTTGAAGTTGCTTCCCGAACTGCCTGTCCCGAATTTGCCGCCGAGTGTTATTGTAGTGAATTCTGAATACTTCAGAGATGATAAGATCACAGAAAAAGACGCATTTGTTGAGCCTGCAAGCTTCGTATTCGTAAGCGTGAGATCGTTACCCTGGATTGAAAAAGTAAAGGAGTGTTTGTCGCTTTGGCCTTGCCTGAAGCTTGTATCTTGGGAGCCAAGCAGCGTCCATGAAGAGGTGTCGGACAGGGTATTGATCTCGAAGAACTGGATGGTGCCTGATCGGGAAACGGCTGCGACGTAACCTTGCCCGGAGGCATTGAGAAGCCCGAAATAGCTCCATAGAAAGCCATCGGTGCTGTTGCCGTTTGACCAATAGGTCGTGACCGTGAGCGATGGATTATTGATGTAGAGTCCGGCACTCAATAAATTGCCATCGCGAAAATCCCGTTTCACGAAACTTGAGACGCCGTCTGACGATCCTGTCCAGCTTGCCTTGATACGGCCATTGATGAGTTCCCATGTGCCTATCTCGGAGTTTTTGGAAAAGTAGTCGTTGGCACTGGTGGCAGTCGAAGTGATCGCTTTCGCAGTGGCACCATATGCGCTGAAGTCATTACCGTAGGAGAAGGATTGAGTCTCAGCGCCGGAGCTCACAACCGATATTGCGCTCGATAGCATTGCGGCGCAAGCGATGCGGAATAACGAAACTTTGAAATGAAGTAGTGGAGAGGTCATGATATTGGAGGTTTAGAGTTTTGACGAAACGAAAGGGTTGCCTCCGGCTCCTAAAAAGGAAGGTTTCCTGCAGTTATCACGATCACCAAGGTCAAGCTCGCCGATGAAGACCATTGCATCGACAACACTTCGCATGCCCACCACCCGGGAAATCGCCGCCGCCTGCGGATGCAGCCAGCCAACCGTATCCTATGCACTCAATGGACATCCGAAAATTCCTGCCGCCACGCGAGAGCGGGTGCTGACGGCGGCCCGTAAGTTGGGGTGGCGGCCCAATGCTTTTGCCTCCGCCTACATGGCGCATTTGCGGACACGGCGGACACCGGTGTTTCAGGCGACGCTGGCATTTCTTGTCGCCAACAGGCAAAGCGGACGGATCGGGGATCAGGGGATGCACATGCAGCGTCATTTCGCGGGGGCAAAGGCGAGGGCGGAAGAGCTCGGCTACGGGCTGGAGCCGGTCTGGCTGCACGAACCGGGCTTGACCGCGCGGCGGCTTAATCAGGTGTTGCGGAGTCGCAATATCCCGGGGTTGCTGATTCCGGGACTCGTTCATCCGAGCAGTATTTTTGAGGGAATCGAATGGGCGCACTTCGTGGCAGTGACCATGGCCTGGTCCCTCAAGGCTCCGATGCTCAACCGGGTGGGCGTAAACGCCGCGCACGGTTTTGACCTGATGCTGCGCAAGGCGGTGGACTTGGGTTACCGACGCATCGGCGTGGTGGTGTCGGACGAATACGATGCGCGCGTGAATCACGGCGTTTTGTATCCGGTCTTCTATGCACGGGAACGCTGGGCGGCGGAGATGAGTGGCGTGGAAATTCGGGTTTGCCGGTTTGCCAGGTCTCACATGGACGAGATTCCCCGTATCCAGAAATGGCTTCGGGAAAACAAGCCGGATGTAGTGCTTGCGGAAGCCACGGTGGAACGCGCCATCAGGCAGATGAACTGGCGGGTGCCGCAGGATGTGGCGCTTGTCAGCGTGGATCGTGCGCCGGAGTATCCGGACCTTGGCGGATTCAACCAGCACCACGAATTGCACGGTTCGGTGGCGGTGGATTTGTTGGTGGGGCAGATTTTGCAGAACGAGCGGGGCTTGCCGTCGATCCCGCGCGAGGTGCTGGTCAAGGGTGAGTGGGCGGATGGAATCAGCGTGCCGCCCAAGGCGGAAATCGCTGCGCTGGGCGGACGGTCAGCGCGGTTGTGACGGCTTGCGTTGGACCGGACGGGAGTGGTTAAAACACGGGCATATGGCATGGTCCACGATTCACTGGAAAAGCGATGTGCTCGGTAAGCAAACAACGGCGCAGGTGCTGCTGCCCGATGTGGGCAAACCTCCTTACGCGACGTTTTATTTGCTGCACGGGTTATCCGATGATTCGACGAATTGGTTGCGGCGGTCACGCATCGAGGTATACGCGGCGGGGTTGCCGTTGATCGTTGTCATGCCGGATGGATACCGCGGATTTTACACGGACAATGATCAGGGGCCGGCTTACGCGAAGCACTTTGGCGAGGAATTGCCGTCGTTCGTGGAACGGACGTTTCACGCGAAGGCGGCGCGGGGGGCGCGCGCCATCGGCGGGTTGTCGATGGGCGGCTACGGTGCGTTGCGCATCGGGCTGGGTTACGCGGATCGGTTTTGTTCGGTCAACAGTCACTCGGGCGCTGTCGGGTGGGGGCAGATCGCGGGCGCGGCGGACTACAAACGGGCGGCAAAGGCGCGGGGTTGGGATGACGCGTTCACGGCGGAGATGCGGCGGGTGTTCGGGAGTGGTCCGCGCGGGGGGGCACATGATTTGCTGGCGTTGGCAAGGCAGGCGCAGGCAGCGGGGCGTTTGCCGAAGTTGATGCTGGATTGCGGCACCGAGGATTTTCTCATCGAGGACAATCGGGCGTTCACGCGGGCGCTGGCAAAGCAGGGTGTGCCGCATTCGTATGCGGAACATCCGGGCGCGCATACGTGGGATTACTGGGATGAGCATATCCGCGAGGCGCTGGCGTTTCACGCGAAGAATCTGCGGTTGAAGCTGACGAGCTGAAAAGTTCACCACAGAGACACAGAGGCACAGAGTTCAATCCGGAGAGAAACAATCATGTGGAAACATCCCCCCCCCCCCCCCCCGTTTGCATCCAAAAATAAACTACAGACTCCGCCACACATTCTGCCGCTCTGATACCATCTTCCGATCAGAAATATCTCACGCGGAGACGCGGAGGCGCGGAGTTTTGTTGTTTTTCCTCCGCGTTCTCCACGCCTCCGCGTGAGCTCTGTGGTTAATTTTTCAATTTTCCACGTCTTGCGTCACGCCAGGGTGCGGCTCCAGGCGTCGATGACGGGGGGGAGGTCGCGGATGGTTTTGAGTTCGAAATAGCGTCCGGCGTGGTCGGTGGGGGAGGGGGGGGCGGCGCGTTCGTGGTCCCAGATCAACGGATACGGCACGAAGGCTCCGGCTCCGCCAAGGGCGAGGACGGGGAGGATGTCGGATTTGAGGGAGTTGCCGACCATGAAGAAGCAGGCGGGCGCGATGCCGTGGCGGCGCAGGATGGCGGCGTAGGTGGCTTCGTTTTTGTCGGATACGATTTCGGTGTGCGCGAAGTGGGCCAAAAGTCCGGAGCGGGCGAGTTTTTGCTCTTGGTGGCGGAGGTCGCCTTTGGTGATGACGAGGAGGCGGTCGATGCCGTTATGCGCGGCGAGGGTGGCGAGCGTTTCGGTGACGCCGTCGAGGAGTTCGACGGGGTGGGTGAGGATGTTGCGTCCGAGTTGGAGGATCTGGCGGATTTCGGCGGCGCTGATGCGCCCGGCGGTGAGTTCGACGGCGGTTTCGATGGCGGAAAGGGTGAAACTTTTCACGCCGTAGCCGTAGAGTTCGAGGTTGCGCATCTCGGTGGCGAAGAGAGTGCGTTCCACGGTGACGGCGTCGTGATGGTGGGCGAGCAGTTCGCGGAAGCGCACATGCATGGCTTCGAAGAGGGTTTCGTTGTGCCAGAGGGTGTCGTCGGCATCGAAACCGATCACGAGTTCGCGTGTGGCGGACATGCGTTGCGATCAGTGGCCGAGCTGGCCGTTGGTGTTGCTCTGGAGGATGATGTCTTCGCCTCCGTAATTGACGGCAATGCGGCTGGAGAGTCGCCAGGAGGCGCCGGGGGTGCGCTCGGCGTCATTGATCAGATTGCGTCCGAGGACGTTGGTGGGAGTAACGAGGACGGTGCGTTCGACGGTGCTGAGCGGGGGAAGTCCGAGGGGAGTTTTCATGAGGGCATGGCCAACGAGTTGCCCGGCGAAATAGACTTCGTGTTCGGCGGCCTGGATGGCGATGGGGCGGGTGCTGTCGTTGACGTAGAGGATTGTGGCAGTGATGTTCTCGCTGCCGGCCGACTTGATGTGGCTTAGGTTGGCGTCGAGGCCGCCGACTTCGGGCGGGGTGGTGCAGCCGACGAAGAGGCTGGAGGCGGCGAGGGTGGCGATGAGCGCGATGGCGGGATTGAGGAGGCGAAGGAGTGATTTCATGCAAGGTAATCAAACAGCCTGCACCGCCGCTTCAAGTCTGGCGGTGATGGACTCCAAAGTAGGGGAGGGGGGGGGGGGGGGCTGGAGCTCCGCTCTTCGAGTGAGGGCGGATTGGATCGTCTATGAGGGTTGTCATGCGCGGCGCGGCCTGTTTGTCTGGCCGCTTCTTATGAAAAACCCATCCCTCTTGTTTTGCCGCGCGCAGTCTGGCGTGCGCGGATTGTTGGTCGCCGCCGCCCTTGTTTTGGGCTGCGGCCTGCTCCACGCCGATCCGGCGCGCTGGACGAAACAAATCGATGCCTTCACGGCTGCCGACCAAGCGAACCCGCCAGCCAAGGGCGGCATCATTTTCACCGGGAGTTCCACAATCGCGATCTGGAACAAAAATCTCTCGAAAGATTTTCCAGACTACAACGTCGTCGGTCGCGGTTTTGGTGGTTCCACGATTGAGGACGCGGTGTTTTACGCTGATCGCACCGTGTTGCCACATGCGCCGCGCATGGTGGTCTTTTACGCGGGCGAAAATGACATCGCGGGCAAGAAAACGCCGGAGCGCGTGGCGGATGATTTTGCCAAATTTTGCGACATCGTGCTCAAGGCACTGCCAGAGACGCGCATCCTTTATGTGTCGATGAAACCGAGTCCGCGCCGCTGGGCGCTCCAGAACAAAATGGACGCCGCCAACGCGCTTATCGCCGCCTACTGTTCGCGGACCTTCCGCACCGCGTTTCTCGACATGAAGCCCGCCATGATCGGGCCCGACGGACAGCCGCGCTCCGAGTATTTCAAGGACGACAAACTGCACTTGAACGACGAGGGCTATCGCGTGTGGCGCGCCGCCATCGCCCCGCTGCTCGCCCCTGAAGTGACGACCGTGCCCGCGCCTGTTGCTGGAGAGTCCGCCGCCACAAGCACGACTCTCGCAGTCGAGACAACCACCGCTTCCGCCGTTACGTTTACGACCACCGCCGACATCCTCATCGACTTTGGCGACGGCAAAAAGACCACTCCTGCCACCGGAGGCATTGCTTGGAACAACATTCACATGGGCAACCAAAACGCCGCCGCGGGTCATGCCTTGGTGGATGTGAAGAATGCCGCCACCGGGATCACCCTGCGCGTCACAAAACCCTTTGGCGGGGCCAACAATGCGGGCGTTGCCAGCGGCGGGCGTTATCCGGCCAGTGCTTCGGGTGACAGCTTGTTTGGCAACACCGAGGTGTTCTCCAAAAAATCCAACATCTTTCCCGAAATTGCGTTCAGCGGACTCGATCCAGCGAAGAAATACGCCTTCACGTTTTTTGCCTCGCGCGGCGGGTCCAAGGACAACCGCACCACTCGCTACACCATCGCGGGGGCGACCGAGTCCGTTGTCGAACTCGACGCCGCGAACAACAAGGACTCCACGGTGACCTCCACCGCCATCGCGCCCGCGGCAGACGGCACGCTGACCATCGCGATCGCTCCTGGTGAAGCCAACAATAACGCCAACCACTTCACCTACCTCGGCGTGCTCGAAATCAAGATCGCGCAGTGACGGAGGGCGGGGGCTCGGCTGCGGACGCGGCTGCGATTTTCGTCAGCGATTTCTGCTCCTCCAGCCGGCCCAGCAGGCGGAGGAGTCCGTCGAGGATCGTCAACGGATGGGGCGGGCAGCCGGGGATGTAGAGATCGACCGGCACCACGGCGGATGCTCCGCCGAGTATTTGTGGGTTTCCCGCAAAAGGACCGCCCGAGATGGCGCATGCGCCGGTGGCGATCACGAGTTTGGGATCGGGCACGGCGTCCCAGGTTTTTTTCAATGCGAGTTCCATGCCTTGCGATACGGGTCCGGTGATGAGCAACCCATCGGCGTGACGCGGTGAAGCGACAAACTGGATACCAAAACGAGACAGATCCCAGCCGATGGTGCCAAGCACGTTGACATCGGCTTCGCAGGCGTTGCAACCGCCCGCGCTCACCTGGCGCAGCTTGAGCGAGCGACCGAAAAGTTTGCGCAATTTCTCATCAAGCGCGGCGGCGAGCCGGATTTGTTCGCGGCTTGGATCGGGTGCGAGGATGAGGTCGTCGCGTTGCCGCGTCGCCATGCGATGGTCGCCAGTCTGCACGATCGCGCCGTCGGGACATGCTTCGATGCATTCGTTGCAAAACAGGCAGCGTCCGAGGTCGAGTGTTGCGAGTCGCGCGCGTTGGCCGGTGCGGTTGCCGGTGTCATTGGTGTTTGAATACGTGATTGCCCCTGTTGGACAGGCGGGGGCGCAGTCCGCGCAGCCGTTGCATTTCGTCGGGTCGATCCGCAACGCCCCGCCATGCCGGTCGGGCAACGCTGGCGCGGGCCCATCCGGGTAGGCCATCGTGGCGCAGCCGCGTTTCAGGCGATGAGCGATGGTGTCGAGAATGAACATGGATTAAGACAATCGGAAGTTAACCACAGAGACACGGAGACACAGAGAAAAAATCACGGAGTGGGATGAGAAAGGATTTTGTAAGGAGATACATATATCCTTTCGGATCGCTCCTCTGTGCCTCCGTGTCTCTGTGGTTAATTTTTTCACAGGTCGAAGCCGCAGTAGGACAGGTTGAAGCTTTTGTTGCAGATGGGGAAATCGGAGATCGCCTGGCCGCGCAACGCGAGGGCGAGGCCCGTCCAGTTGTGAAACGACGGATCGACGATCTTGTAACGCCGGAAACGGCCCGCCGCGTCTGTCAGCGCAACATGGCACACCTCGCCGCGCCAACCCTCGACCAGCGCAACAGCCAGCGTGTCGGGGGCGGGGGGGGGGAGGGGGGCTTCGTCGCGGATCGGACCCTCGGCAGGCGCTTCGAGTTGTTCGAGCACCAACTGGCCCGAACGCTGAATCTCCAGCCAGCGCACCCGCGCCCGCGCAAACACATCGCCGCCCGGCCACACCGCGACCGGCGCTTGCGCAAACCGATGCCAGCCCGCCGGGTGATCGTAACGCACATCGCGCACCAGACCGCAGGCGCGCGCCGCCGGACCTACCAGACCCGTCTCCTGCGCCTGTCGCGGAAAAACCGTGCCCACGTTTTCAAAACGCGCCCGCACCGCCGACGCATCCCACAACCACGCCGCAGCCTGCTCCACGTCGGCCAGCGCAGCGCGCAACCGCTCCGCCAGCAACGCAGTGCGCGTTGTATCCAAATCATGACGACAACCACCCGGTCTCACCAACCCGCGCCCGAAACGATTGCCGCAGATCAACGCCGTGAGATTGAGGAAGTCGCCGCGAATCTTCCCGCATGCCGACATCGTGGGAAGAAAAGCCACATCGCCCGCCAGTGCGCCGAGATCGCCTGTGTGGTTGGCCAGGCGTTCCAATTCCAGCGCGATGAGCCGCACCCACTGCGCACGCAGCGGCGCTTCGCCCGCGCCCGAAGTGCCCAAAGTCTCAAGCAGAGTTGCGTGCGCCGTCGCGTGGGCGATAGTGGTGTCGCCGGCGACAGTCTCCATCTGCACCATCGTCGCGAGGTGCGGGCCGCCCGCCAGCGCCTCCTCCACGCCGCGGTGCTGGTAACCGAGCGCGATTTCCAAATGCAGCACCTCCTCGCCCGCGCATTGAAAACGAAAATGCCCCGGTTCGATGATTCCCGCATGCACCGGCCCCACCGCCACCTCGTGAATTTCGGCCCCCTGCACCTGAAAAAAATTTCCGTTGGTGGGCGCATGGAGCGTGTGCTGCCCGCCGTTGCTGGCGTCACTCGTGGCACGGCGCACGGGCTTGAGCCACGGATGCCCCTGCGGCACGAGGCCGTGCTGCTCCCAGATTTCGCGCTCGAACAGATGCGCCTGCGGATGAGCGGGCGTCAGCGCCGGATACGCGGTGCCGGCGGCCAGCGACTCGCTGCGCGCCACGGCCAGCATGTTGTCGGAGTCAAAGGCGATGAGCGCCACCAGATGCGTTTTGCCGCCTTCAGACGGCACGCCGAACAGCGCGCACAACCGCGCTCCGCGTGCCAGTTCGTCGGACGTATGTCGCAGAAAATCGGATACGCTCCATTCCGGCACATCCGCCCACGCCAGACAGGAAGCATTGGGAAGCAGGGCAAAGGGTGACGAATTGCTCATGGCGCGGTGACTCCTTGTTGTTTCGATGCCGGGCACATGTCTGGTGATGAGATGGGATCAAGGTCCTCTATCTCCGGTGGGAGCGGAGGCCTCGGAGAGGCCTCCCTACCGGGTTCGCTCTCGATGCGTTGGGGAGTCAACGACGCTACTGCGTTTGTCCACGCCTCCTGCAACACGGCGGGCGTCGCCAGACCCAAGCACAAGGACAATCCGAGCAAGGCAAGCGCGGGCATCACGGTGCCATTGGATTCAGGCACGCGCAGCTTTTTCTCCCTCGATTCGCCTGTCTTTCCGGTTCTGTCGCGCTCGGATCGCGCCCGTCCATCCACGACTGCGAACACCACGCGCGACATCCCGAAAAACGCGAACAACAGGCATCCAAGAAACAAGCCCGCCGTGATGCCGTGTCCGCCCGCGAACGCCGCCAGCACGATGCGCAGTTCGCTGAAAAACGGACCAAACGGCGGGCACGCCGTCACCGCGAACATCCCCGCCACGAACACCGCCGCCGAACGCGGTGTCACCGCCGACATGCCGCGCGCCACCTCCAGCGAACTCGTCCCCGCCGCGCGCCGCATGTTGCCCGCGCTCAGGAACAGCGCGCCCTTGGTCAGTCCGTTGGTCCACACATGGAACAGCGCCGCCCACACGCCCGCCGCGCCCAGCGAAGCGGCGATCACCAGGATGCCCATGTGTTCAACACTTGAATACGCGAGCATTCGCTTAAAATCCCGCGTCCCGAGCAGGAACAGGGCGGCCACCAGCATCGAAAAAAGGCCGATGACCATCAGTGTCCTCCCTGCCACACCGCCCTCGCCCGCCGCATCCACGACCGCGCGCACGCGCAGCAGTGCGGTGAACGCCACCGTCGTCACGCCGCCCGCCAGAATCGCCCCCACGATGCCCGGTGCCTCGCCGTAGGCGTCGGGTTTCCAAGTATGCATCGGGGCCAGTCCCATCTTCGTGCCATAACCGACGAGCAACAGCACCCACGCGATCAGGACCCACGGACGCGACAGCCCCGCGCCCTGCGCCATCAACGAGCCAAACGTCAAATCCCCCTCCCCCCCCCCATGCAGCGACGCGTATCCAAGCGCGAATGACCCGAGCAGCGACAGCGCGATGCCTGTGCCCCCGACGAGCAGGTATTTCCACGTCGCCTCGACCGCCCGGCTCGTCCCGGCGAAGTGCAGCAGCGGCACCGTGGCCAGCGTCAGCGCCTCCGTGGCGATCCAGAGCAGTCCCAGATGGCGCGCCTGCAAACCCGCGCTCAACAAACCGAGCAACAATAACAGCAACACCGTGAACATCCGGTTCGGTCGCTCCGCCCGCGCCCGCAGGTAGGCCACGCCATAGGCCGAGCACGCGAGAAACAACAGTGACACTGCGGGCAGCGTGGCCCGCGCCACCGCATCGAAACCGATCCACGCCCTCGCGCCGACCACCGGCGGATTCACCAGCAGCCAGACCGCCAGCCCCGCATGAACGACCGCCGTCGCTGGCAGCAACCACGGGCGCGCCTGCGACAGCCGCCCCGGCCACGCCGCCGCAAGCGCGGCGCCGAGGAAAGGAATCAAAATGAGAAAGTGCGCGGCCATGGAGTTCATTCCTTGAGCGTGGTGAGTTTGCCCGTATCGAGGGAGTCGAACGTGCGCTGGATGCGGTCAACGATGATGCCGATGACGAATACGCCCACCGTGAGATCCAGCAAAATCCCCGACTCCACCAGCAACGGCGTCGAGTGGATCAAAAGCAGCCCGAACAGATAAATCCCGTTCTCCAAAATCAGATAGCCGCACACCTGCGCGATTGCCTTGGAGCGTCCAACCAGCAGCACGAAACCAGTGAGCACCGATGCCAGCGCCCCCGGCACGAGCAACGTGTTTGCGTGTTCGGGCAGCAGGGGCAGGGCGCGCGCCCATGCCACCGCCGCGATGGTGCCTGCGGTGCCCAGCAGGAGCGACGGCACGTAGCCGATCAGCGGCTCCATCTCGCGCTCGATGTTGGCCGCGCGCATCGCCCGGTGCAGCAGATGCGAAATGACAAAACCCTTCACAGCCACGGTCGTCAGCGCCACCAGCCACACGCGCCAGTCAAACCGCGTTTCGATCAACACCGGCAGCACCCCCAGGGCCATCCCCTGCACGGCCACCGCGCGGATCACGCTTGGCAGACGGCTGCTTGCCAGCGCCACAAGATT
The DNA here is from genome assembly GCF_000171235.2 of Geminisphaera colitermitum TAV2. Taxonomy (GTDB): domain Bacteria; phylum Verrucomicrobiota; class Verrucomicrobiia; order Opitutales; family Opitutaceae; genus Geminisphaera; species Geminisphaera colitermitum. The sequence goes on from NZ_ABEA03000117.1 coordinate 16,782, forward strand.
GAGCCCCATTGCCAGCCCGATCAGCAGATTGGCCGCGGTGTTGAGCGTAGTTGCGTCTCCGATACTGCTCATGCCGCGCCCCCCCCCTTCAACGCCAGCAGCAGCGCGAACAGGCACAGCAAAAACGCCGTCGTCAGCAGCAGCGGCACCTGACGGAACGCGAGTCGCGCCAGGAATGACTCCACCAGCCCCACGCAAATCGTCACGATCAAGACCGAGCCCGCCATCATCGCCGCGCCTACCGGAGCGGACATCCCGCCAATGGGCAGCACCGTCTGCGGCAGCAGCACGGCGAACAACAACAACTTCATCGACGCGCCGTGCAGGATCACCGCCAGCGGCGGACCGCTATGGTCGAGCACCATGGCCTCGTGGATCATCGTGAGTTCAAGGTGCGTGTTGGGATCGTCAAACGGCACGCGGCAGTTTTCCAGGAGCAACACCGCAAAAAGCCCCGCCGCCAGCATCAGCGCGCCGCCGCCCGGTAGTTGATCCAGCATGACATCCAGCACGACGCTTCCGCTTTGCACGCCGAGGGCCAGCACCGCCGTGATGAGCGCCGCCTCCGCCAGCACGGCGAAGCTCACCTCGCGCGCCGCGCCCATGCCCTCGAAGGCCGAGCCGGTTTCCAGAGCCGCCCACGCCGTGCAAAACCGCGCCACCGCGAGCAGGTAAACGAACAGCAGCGCGTCGCCCTTGAACGGCGCCAGCGTCCCCGCCGGGCCGAGCGGCAGGAGCAACGCGGCCCCGAGCACCGCCACCCAGCCGATGGCCGGCCCCGCGACGAAACCCGGCGACGCCAGCGAACTGAGCACGACGCCCTTTCGCCACAGGCGCGCCAGATCATAATAAAGTTGCAGCAACGGCGGCCCGCGTCGTCCCGCGACCCAGGCCTTCACGCGGTTGATGATGCCCGGCAACAGCGGCGCCACCACCAGCCAGAACGCCAGCCGGAGCACGAGGTCGAGAAGTGTGGTGAGCAAGGTCATCGGAATGAATTAACCACAGAGACACGGAGACACTATCCTGAGGAATCGCGTACAAAAGAGCATGATCCCCTGATGGTACGAGACAGAGAAAAATCTCACGCAGAGACGCAAAGGCGCAGAGAAAACAATAAAAGAAGGTTCAGTTTTTTCTCTGCGTCTCTGCGTCTCTGCGTGAGCCCTTCTTCCTTCGCTTGCTTCGGCTGCTTCGGTTGCGGAGCGGGCGCTTTGTGTCTTTGTGGTTAATTTTAAAAGCATGGCGTTTTCGAAAGAAGTTAACTCCACCAAACGATCACGCCCAGCACGGCGAGGCCGCAGGCGAGGTAGGCGATGTAAAATTGCAGGCGTCCGTGTTGCAGGCGGCGCACCGCCGCGTTGACGCGCATCACGCCGCGCGCCGCCGGACCGATGACGCGTTCCAGCACGGTCTCGGGCACCCGTTCCATCAGGCTTGCCTCCGCCGGGAAAACACCGTGCGGACGCCGCAGTCGTTTCTCGGAACGGAAAATCCAGCCGAACCACTCCGCCACAATCCCGGCAAACGAGCCGCCCGTGTATTGCATTCGCGCCGTCGGTTGCGCGTATCCACAATCCCATGTTGGACCGCGCCGGGGTGTCGCCGCGTGCGCTGCGTTTGCCGTTGCCGTTGAGTCCGCTGTGCCGCGCCCGGTCTTGACGCGGCGCCACAACCACACGCCCGCGCCCGCAAAAAGTCCCGCAACCAGCACATGCACCAGTGCCAGCGTGCCAAGTGGTGGTGCGAGGGGGGGGGGGGGGGGGGGGGAGGGGAGGGATTGCGCAATCGCCGCGGCATGCCCCCACGCGTTGACTGCACGCATCACCGCGGGCCACACCAGAACGGGGCCAAGTCCAAGCGCCACACACAAGCCCGCCATCGTCCACATCGCGCCGCGCATCAACGGACCGCATTCGTGCGCGTGCGCCGCCGCCGCCGTGCGCGGCGCGCCGAGAAACACCGTCGCCCCCGCCTTCACGAAACTCGCCAGAGCCAGCGCGCCCGACATCGCCAGCATGACCACTGCCGGCATCGCCGCCCACATCACCGCGCCCTGGCTGGTGGCCGCGTCGAAGAGCCCGAGGTAGATCAGCCATTCGCTGACAAATCCGTTGAGCGGAGGCAGGGCCGACACCGCCGCCGCGCCCAACGCAAACGCCGCCGCCGTCCACGGCATCCGTTGCCACAACCCGCCCAGCCGGCTCATCTCGCGCGTGCCCGTGGCATGCAGCACCGCGCCCGCGCCAAAAAACAACAGTGCCTTGAACAGTCCGTGATTCCACACATGCAACAGCGCGCCCGCCAGCAACAGACGCCCCCAGGCCGCGTCTTCACTGGCGGCGCCGATCAGCGCCCCGCCGATGCCGATGGCCATGACGCCGACGTTTTCCACCGAGCAGTAGGCGAGCAGCCGTTTGAGGTCGGTCTGGGCAAAGGCGAAGGCGATGCCGAGCAGCGCGCTTGTCGCGCCGATTCCAATGACCACCCAGCCCGCCGCCGCCGGCACCGGCAGCCATCCGGTGAAGCGGATCAGCCCGTAAATCCCCATCTTGATCGCCACGCCCGACATCAAAGCCGACACATGACTCGGTGCGTTGGCGTGCGCCGTTGGCAGCCAGACATGCAGCGGGAAAAGCCCCGCCTTGATCCCAAACGCCACCAGCATCAGCCAGAACAGCACGCCGGTGCCGCCGGTGGCGGAATTGGCGGCGGCGAGTTGTTCGCGCAGAGCCGGGCCCAGTTCCCAACTCCCGGTGCGCGCCGCGAGCGTGGCGAAAAATGCGAACAGGCACAACGTGCCCGCGTGCGACGCCGCCAGGTAGAGCCAGCCCGCCGCGCGCGTCTCCTCGCGCCGCCGGTCCAGTGTAATGAGAAAATAACTACTCACCGCAAACAACTCCCACGCGATGAGGAAATGCAGCCCGTTGCCGTTGAGCAGCACCAGGCCCATGCACAGGATCATCATGCTCCACCAGCCGCGCCCGCGTCGCGCTGACGCGGGATAGTGTTCGTCGCTCCAGTATTCGAGTCCATAAACCGCTCCCGCCCCGCCCACCACGCAGAGCAGGGCGAGAAACAGGGCGCTGATTCCGTCGAGCCGCAGCAGCGGCGTTTCGCCCGCGATGGCGAATCCGCCCCGCCAGACCCAGCCCTCCGTGTTCGTGGCGTCGAGCGCGTTGCCCCCCCCCCCCGCCAGCACGCACACCGATGCCGCGAGCCCGGCGACGCACGCGCCGAGCACGAGCGCGAGCCAGTTTTCACGCGACAGCCACCGCGCCGGGATGAGCGTCGCCACCAGACAGAGCGCTGCGAGCGAGAGCAGGACGTTGGGAATCATAAACAAAACCCTCCCATGTCATGGCCAAACAACTGCGGCGCGGGAGCGCCTGGGACCGCCGGCATCCTGCCGGCAAACAACGCGTAGCGTCGTTGTCTTGGCGTGGCGCGGGCGTCCCGCCCGCTTCCTTTGTTCCGAAGCGGGCGGGACGCCCGCGCCACTTCCAATCCGTGCCGGCAGGATGCCGGCGCTCCCAGGCGCTCCCGCGCCGCAGTTGTTATACGACGAAATACGGCGGAAATCATTTCTGGGGATTAGCATTGCCGATTGCGGCTGCGGCGTCGGCTGCGGCGAGGACCGCGAAAATTGTTTCGTCGGGCGCAGCGTGTTCAACCGCGTCGCGCAGTGGCCCGCGCGCGATCAGGCGGCACAGGCGTCCGAGCAGGTCGAGATGCGTGCGGGGCGAGGGAGCGATGAAAAAAAACAGGCGCGTCACCGGCATTCCGTCCGGGGTGGGTTCGTCCAGCACCAGCGGTTCGCGCAGGAGCACGAGTGCCAGGGTGCCCGAGTCGCGGCCCAGCGCGATGCGCGTGGTCGGGTGCGGTATCGCAAAGCCGCCGCCAACAGGCGCGAACGTGATGCCGCCCTTCGCGTGCAGTCGTTGCAGCAAAAGCTGGCGAATCGGCGGTGTGACGCCGGGCAGCCCCCCTACGATCTGGTCGATCACCCGGGTGAGTCCGGCCGCCGCGACATCGCGCCAGATGCGTCCGGCGCGCAGCAATGGCTCCAGTCGCAGTGCCGTGGCGAGGGACGGGTTGGCGGGCGCAAGGAAACCGGTTCTGGCGGCAAGCCCGCGCGCCGTCGCCCAGTTGGCCACTTGGGTGCGGTCAAACAGGAGCCGTCCGCGGTCAGGCGTGATGGGCAGCCCGTCATGTTTGATCCAGTCCTCGACGACCTTTTCCGAGACTCCGAACGACTCGGCGATTTGAATGAGATTCAGATACATGGCGCGTAGTTGAAGGGAGGATGCGAGTGGCAGGCGGCGGGAAGCGGACGAACCTTTCGCAGTTCCGTTGAAGGCTGGCGGCCAGACTGCTTCATCACGCAAACCCTCGCAAGACATCTTCCGCCGGACATCCCTTCGCGCCGGACAGAAAGGACAGGGGGGGGGGGGAGGATGCAGCGGGGGCGGCGCGGGTCTGAAAATCGGGCAACCGGGTAACGGGGGAATCGGGCAAGGTGGCGAAAGATTCACCGATCTTATAATGGTTAAAAAATGTGCTTCTTGGCTTTTGTTGTTCGATCAAATTTCTCCACCCTTCACCTGTGTCTGCCACCACGTCCGAATCGTCCGCCACTTTTTTCAAGCCCGGCCATCGGGAGCGCATCCTTGAGCACATGAACGAGGACCACGCTGACGCCAACTTGAACTACGTCCGCCATTTTGGCTCGTTGCCCGCCGCCATTGCCGCCCGGCTTACCGATCTTGATGCCAATGGCATTTACCTTGAAGCCACCTTGCCGGGAGGCGAAGTGCGTCCCGTATTCATCGCATTTGCCCAACCGCTTGCTTCCTCGGCGGATGCGCATCCCGTGCTGGTCGAGATGGCTGTCGCAGCCGCTGGCGCGCTTGCGGGCCCGCAGTCCCAGGCCGCCAACAGCACGCACCCGGCGGCCGCCGGACGCGGGCACGGAGGCGGGGCCGGTGGCGAAGGCCGTTCGGCGGGCGGCGGTGACGCCCAAAAACGGGCGCGGGAGGCGGCTGTTTTTTTGCGGGAAAATTTCAAGACGGTGATCCTCGGCACGGTGTCCGGCGACGGCGAACCCGATGCCTCGGTGGCGCCGGCGGTTTTTGCGGACGGGGCGTTTTACGTCTATATCAGCGGCCTGTCGCATCATACGCACAACATCCGCGTGACGAAACGGGCCAGTGTGTTTGTCATCGAAGACGAATCCAGCGCGCGCCAGCTTCTCGCCCGTCGCCGGTTGACCTTCGCCACATCGGCCACTCCCGTGGCGCGTGGCACGCCGCGGTTCATCGAAATCTTCGCCGCGTTGAAACAAAAATTCGGCCCCGTGATGGAGCACCTCGAATCCATGGTGGATTTTGAACTCGTGCAACTTGCCCCCAAGCGTGGCCGCCTCGTGGCCGGTTTTGGGCAGGCCTATGAAGTCAACCCGGCGGACTGGTCCCAGCTTAGTCATGTCAACGACACCGGACACACCGTTCAGCAACGCCAGTCTTCGGGCGGCGAACGTGGCTCAAACTGACGTCTTCGACCGAGACGCGTCCTCAACGGCTGATCTCCGTTTGGGCCGCATCTTCCTGGGGCAGTTTCATTTAAACTGTAGCCATTTGATACCTGGTAGGGAGGCATCTCCGAGGCCTCCGAAACCACGCTCCATCCACCTATGAGTTTCGCATCCTCTCACTACGCACAACGGAGGCCTCGGAGAGGCCTCCCTACCGTCAAGACAATGGCTACAATCGGAAATGTAACTGAAATCCAATGACACGTTCCACTTGCAGGCGCGGAGGGATCCTTTGCCGCCGCCTCCTGACCGGGGCGCTTGGCCCGCTGGTGTGCGTCGTCGCGTTCACTGATCCGGGCGCCTCCGCCATCACCACTGATGCGAAGCCGCCGCGGCGGATCGTGACTCTGGGCGCGGCGGTGACGGAGACGGTTTACGCGTTGGGAGCGGGTGACGAGATTGTGGCGCGCGACACATCGAGCACACATCCGAAAGAGGCGCAGGCGCTGCCTGACGCGGGGTATTTTCGCACGATCGAGGCGGCGCGGATACTGGCGCAAAAGCCAACGCTGGTCCTGGCCGCAGGCGGCACGGGACCGGACAGCCAGGTGGCGTTGCTGGAGCAATCGGGCGTGGAACTCGTGCATCTCGACGAGCGGCCATCGGTGGATGCGACGGTTTCGATGATTACCCGGATCGGTGTGGCGCTGCATCTCGAAGCGGAGGCGTCGCGCTTGGTGGCCGCTTTGAAGACAAAACTGACGACCGTAAGGAAACGCAGCACTGCCGCTGCCGCCGCCATCGGACGCACACCGCGTGTGGCGTTTTTGATTTCGATGGGGCCGACGACGGTGCAGGCGGCGGGATTTGGGACGGCGGCCGACGAGGTGATTACGCTGGCCGGAGGGGCCAACGTATTTGGTGATGCGCGCAACTACAAAGTGGTGAGTGCGGAAGCCCTGCGGGCGCGCGATCCGGACGTGATTTTTTATGCGATTACCTCCGACGTGCCTGCGCCGCTGATTCCAAGCTGGGTCAGCCAGACTCGCGCGGGACGCGAAGGGCGCGTGCAACCGCTTGATCTCGGGTTTCATCTGATGTTTGGCCCGCACTTGGGCGAGGCGGTGGAGGCGGTGTCGCTGCTGCTGTTTCCGTTTGGGCCGGCAGGTGGTGGTTAGAAATGCGTAGTGCGCAACGTCCTGATTATGTTGATAAGAAATTGGCTGAAAGAGAATTGCGACTGAAAGCATCATTTGATGCGGCCATGCATTTGTTGCGCTCAAGCAAATCAGGGTAAAAAAATAGCAAAGTAAAATAAGCTAATGCGCTCGCAAAGGAGATCTACTTGGTTCTCTCTTGAGACTGAGTTTCACTCCCGTTAATCAATGTCAATTCCAGCACACATCAATCAGGAGCCAGTCGCCACTGGCTCCTCACGACTACCCCGTGGAGGGAATCGCCTTACCTGAGAGGGTAGGGGCGGTTGGTCGTCACATGAAGAGTTGTTTTTACAAAACGCGAAATGGGAGGGCTGGTTTCACGCTCATCGAGTTATTGGCCGTGATCACGATTATCGGAGTGCTCGCGGCGATAATCGTTCCGACGGTTGGACTTTGCCGGCGTCATGCCTACTCCAGCCGCGAGACTTCGGCGGCCCGTCAACTGATGGTGGCCTATTATCTTGCGGCGGAAGATGAGCGCGGGCGCCTTATGCAAGGCGAGTTGGCGACGACCACTGCTGAGCAGCGGGCGGCGGTGGCTGCACTCGGTGTGACAAACGAGACGGGTGGGCAGATATCAATGAGTCAGATAAAAGTCCGTTGGGCTCATCGCCTCCGGCCTTACCTTGGTAATCGCTTCAGGGCGGTCCTTTATGTTAACGAGCAAGCCGAGTATTACGACCAGCTTCAGGCGACTCAAAGCGGATGGCTTCTCGACTACCATCTGACACTATCCCCTTCATTTGGGATGAACGAGGTTTTTGTGGGTGGGGGGAGTACGGTGATTCCCGGTGGACCTGTCAGACGGCTTGAAGATGCGGAAGCTTCCCAAAAACTCATCGTTTTCACTTCATCCATCAATCGGGCGCTGGATCTCAAGTCGGGTTTTTTCAGGGTTCAGGCTCCTTACACATGGACGGTTCCGGGCGATCCGTCTGAGCCGGCTGCGGATGCCAGTCTTGATTATACCTATGGCTACGTTGCCTTTCGGCATGGTGGAGGGGCGGTGGTTGGTTTTCTTGATGGGCACGTGGAACGCCTTCGCTCCTCGCAGCTTCGTGACATGCGCCTTTGGTCAAATGTAGCCCGACTTACCGACAACCCGTCCTACTCCCCGAATTCGGACTCTTAGATGCGGGTGAGCCAATAAAACGCTTTTCCGATGCATTGTCCGCCTGGCTGGAATTCCAGCCCAAGTGGATGGGGCAGGAAATATAATACGATAACGCAATAAAACCATACATATATATGAAACCATCCAGGATGATTCCGTTCTCCAGATTCGCCATTGCCGTTTCCATGCTTGCGGCATTTGCCCTCACCGCCTCGCTGGCCACGGCGACGCCTATTGCTATTGCTCTTACAGGCAATACGTCCACGGACGGGTGGACCAACGCATCGCTAACCATCGGGAGCAATTCCGGTTTTCCGGGTTTTCCGGGCACTGGAGCTTGGCCGCGCCCCATCGAATCGGTTGTCGGTGGCGACGCTCAACTCGTGAAGATTGCCAATGGTACCGGTGGCGGACCTTACCCGGCAGGCGGGTCCATCTATTACGGAGGCTTTTCGGGTGAGGCTAACACCAATGGCGGCACCCTTGCCGTCACTGATGCGACTCCGGTCGCCGACCTCGCCAACGTTTTATTCCAAATCGAGATCGGCGAAGCCTGGACCTACGATTTTTTCAACCATGAGCTTCCCACGTTGACCTACAGCTTCGAATCCGGAAATGCGACGATCGGGGCGACGGCTTGGAAGGTGATTGAAAAAGTCGAGAATGGAACGGTTGAGATGCCCACCGGTCCCGATGGCGCCATGCAGGACGAACCCATCTATCTTAACACCTACCTGCTCCAGTGGGATCTGAGTGGTGTCACCGAAACGATTACTGGCATCAGCATCAGTTTCACCGCCGTCCAGCACGCGCAGCTCTACGCACTGCAACTCGATCAGAGTAGCGTTTACACGCAGCATGCCTTGCTCGCCGCCGTCCCCGAACCTGCCACCTATGCTGCCATCATCGGCGGACTGGCACTCGTGGGCGTGATGATCCTCCGCCGCCGCAAGGCCTGATTAGACTCTTCCGTCTGACATGATTTCCCCCCTGCCGGAAATTCCGGCGGGGAGTGTGAATACCCAAACCTACCACAACACATGCACAACATACTAAAAACCATGCTGCTAAGCGCCATCCTTGGCATCACCGTTAACGTCAACGCGACCTCGCTCGGACTCGCCACGTCCTCCGCCGGCTATGCCCATTGGGATACGTTCTCCAGCGTCAGTTTCACCAACGACACGCCTGACAACTTCAATGATATCGATTTCACCGCCACGCTTTCATCCTCGCTAGCCGCAGGCATGGTTCTTGGTTCAGGCGACCGGTTGTATGCCGGCTCTGGACCCACGCCCAACGCTTTCGATTTCACGATCAATGTCACTGCGGCCCAAGTGATCGAGACCTTCTCATTGCAGATCAAGTTCACCACCCCGCTGCAATCGGGAACAGATGAGGCAAAACAGGATGCCGCGGAGAGTTTCTTCACCATCAATACTCCCATTGGATGGGGAGAAGGGTCTCAAGTGCTTATCGATAAGGGGATTGAGAGTAATTCTTTCTTTATCTATGCATGGACATGGACTGGTCTCAACATCAGTGCGTTCGACACGTTTGCGATCGGGATCACCAGTCCTCCCGGTCACGTGTCGGTTGACGGCATTCGCATCGATGCGGCCGCTGTCCCCGAGCCCGCCACCTACGCCGCCATCATCGGCGGACTGGCACTCGCTGGCGTCATGATCCTTCGCCGTCACCGGCGCTGATTTTTTATATCATAACACTGATGTTACGCAGACAGCCCCTAAGGAGGGCGGGTCTCCCGACCCGCCGACGGCGCGAAGCGCCGCAATTCCGGAATGCGCGGCTATGCCGCGTCTGGCGGGTCGGGAGACCCGCCCTCCTGGGTTGGTTACGTAACGTCCAATCAATCATCAGCAAAAACAACAAATTGCATCTGCAGATTCTCTAAAAGAGGGGCGGCTCTGGTCGCCTCTCTTTTCCCGTTTCAGTCAAAACCGACCAAATAAATTCTCTTCATCATAATCCAATCCAACACACCACCATGACCACCGCCACTGCACCGCTGCCTACGACCACGGCCTCCTCCGAAGCCTTTTTTAGGCCAGAGCACCTTGCTCGCATCCTCGACCACATGAATGAGGACCACTCCGACGCCAACCTCGACTACGTGCGCCATTACGGCGCGCTGCCCGAAGCGATCACCGCCAAACTCACTGACGTCAACCAACTCGGCATCACGCTTGATGCCACGCTGCCCTCCGGCGAAATACGCCCGGTTTCCATCGCCTTTGCCGAGCCGCTGTCCGGTCCGGGCGATGCGCACACCGTCCTTGTCGAAATGGCCATCGCCGCCGCCAGCGCACTCGGCGGCAGCGCTCCCCAAGTGCCCGGCTTTGGAGGCGGCGCACGTCATGCGTCGGTTCCGGCTTCACCCGCAACCACCACATCCCTCCCCCCCCCCCCCCCCGGCGCGGCTCCGCGTGTCAGCGACGCCTTTCGTCGCGCGCAAGAAGCCGCCGCGCATCTGCGCGACACATTCAAGACGATTCACCTGAGCACCGTTTCCGTCGCCGGCGAACCCGAGGCATCGGTCACGGGCGCGGTTTATGCGGAAGGCTCGTTCCTCGTTTATGTGAGCACCATGTCCGCCCACACACACAACCTTCGCGCCACCGGTCGCGCCAGCGTGCTTGTGGTTGAGGACGAGGCCGCCGCCAAACAAATCCTGGCCCGCCGCCGCCTTACCTTCGCCTGCACCGCCGCGCCCGTGCCGCGCGACACGCCGGAGTTCACGGCGGCGATGGATGCGATGAAACAAAAATTCGGTCCCATCATGGGCCAGATGGAGTTGATGTCCGACTTCGAGATGGTCCGCCTCACGCCCGGGAAAGGCCGCCTCGTCGCCGGTTTCGCCGCCGCCTTCGACGTCAACCCGGCGGACTGGACCGACCTGCTCCGACATCAGGACACCGGCCACACGGTGATCCGCAAAAGCTGAGTAAATTTTTGTAGTCCGATGTAGGGGCTTCGCTTGCGAAGCCCGTGTCTGCCGGACGCGGCATACTTGCAACTCGCGGGCTTCGCAAGCGAAGCCCCTACATGTATTTAAAATCCAATGACCAACATATTTCCCAAACATATTTATCGGACGGCGTGCGTTCTGCTGACGACCGGCGTTCTCGCCTGCGCCGCGCACTCCGCCGCGCCGCCGCGCATCGTGACCCTGGGCGGCGCGGTGACTGAAACCGTTTTCGCGCTCGGCGCGGGCGGCGAAGTCGTGGCGCGCGACATGTCGAGCGTGTATCCAAAAGAGGCAACCGCGCTGCCCGATGTCGGCTACTTTCGCACCATCGGCGCCGAGGGCGTGCTCTCGCAAAACCCCACGCTCATCCTCGCCGCACGCGGCACCGGTCCCGAAAGCCAGGTGCAGGTGCTCGAAAAATCCGGCGTGCAACTTGTGCGCATCGACACACGGCCCTCGGCGGATGCGGCGATTGCCATGATCACGCAAATCGGCGGCGTGCTGCACCGCGAGGACGAGGCGGCGACACTCGCCGCCACGCTGAAGTCGCAACTGGAGGCGGTCGTCGGGCGCGGAGCATCCCGCGTCGCCGCCGCCGGAAAAACGCCGCGCGTGGCGTTTTTGATCGGCATGGGACCGGCGACGGTGCAAGCGGCGGGTCAGGGAACGGCGGCCGACGCCCTGATTGCGCTGGTCGGCGGTGCGAACGCATTTGACGACGTGAGCAATTACAAGTCGGTGAGTTCGGAGTCCCTGCTGGCGGGCGACCCGGACGTCATCTTTTACGGCGTCAATCCGGCTGCGCCCTCGCACACGGTGCCTGACTGGATCAGTCAGACGCGGGCCGGGCGCGAGAAACGCGTGTATCCGCTCGATCTCGGTTATCATCTGGTTTTCGGCCCCCGTCTCGGCGATGCCGCGATGGAGGTGTCGAAGCTGTTGTTTCCCGCGGACTCCGCATCGCCACAAGCGGCGGGGGCGAATGCAGGCGCGACCGCCGGCGTCACGCCAAAGACCGCCAGCGACGGCGTGCTGCGCTGTCCAGTGACGGGGAAAACGTATCCAACAAGTTTAACGGCAGGACAACACCGGTAGGGAGGCCTCTCCGAGGCCTCCGCAACGCTACGATCACCCAACGCCCAATAGAACGTGAATCCTTCCGTGACGCGCAACGGAGGCCTCGGAGAGGCCTCCCTACCTGTCCTCCCTCCCCCCCCCCCCCCCCTGCGTGGACGCCGTTGCGTGATCGTGGCGAGTGTAGTGGTGATGGCACTACTGTTTGTGCTGGCGATGCGATTGGGGCCGTCGCTCGTCACCCTCGAAACCTTGTGGAACGCGTTGCTTGGTCGCACGGCGGAACTCTCCGCGGTGCAGCAGACGATCATCTACAACATCCGGCTGCCGCGTGCGCTGGCGGCGTTGATGATCGGCGCGGTGCTGGGCGTTTGCGGCGCGGGGATGCAGGGGCTGTTTCGCAATCCGCTGGCCGACCCCGGTCTCATCGGCGTGACGAGCGGTGCGTCGCTCGGGAGCGTGCTGTACCTGAAATTCGCGGCGGGCGCGCTGGCCGGATTCTCGGCGGCGCTGGGCTTGTTCGCGCTGCCGGTGTGCGCACTGGCGGCGGGTTTGGGCGTGACGTGGTTGATGCACCGCGCGGCGGTGGTCGAGGGACGCACCGTGGTCGGTCTGATGCTGCTGGCTGGCATTGCCATCAATGCGCTGGGCGGCGCGGTGATCGGACTGGTGCTGTTTTTTTCGGATGACGACCAGTTGCGCCAGTTCACCTTCTGGACGCTGGGCAACCTGGGCAACGTGAGCTGGCCCCGGCTGGCCGCCGCCGCGCCGTTTTTGCTGGGCGCGCTGTGGCTGGTGCCGCGGCAGGCGCGCGCGCTCAACGCGCTGCTGCTCGGCGAAACGGAGGCGGGTCACCTCGGCGTCGATTTGCAGCGCACCAAGCGTATCCTGATTTTCGCTACGGCGGCGGGCGTGGGCGCGGGCGTTTCGGTGGCGGGCGGGCTGGGCTTCATCGGGCTTGTGGTGCCGCATGTGGTGCGTCAGTTGACCGGCCCCGATCATCGCGGCGTGATGCCCGCGTCGGCGATTTTGGGCGGAGCGCTGTTGCTGGCGGCAGACACTTTTTCTCGCTTCGCCGCCGCGCCGGCGGAACTGCCGGTGGGGATCGTCACGGCGGCGATCGGTGCGCCGGTATTTTTCAGCCTTTTGCGCAACCGTCGGCAGGCCGCCGGATGATGACGATGAACAACGCATTTACATTTGCCGCTTCCATTGAGGACCCTGTCGATCTGCACACGTCGGGCGCGACGGTACGGCGCGGGGGGCGGGCCATCCTCGACGGCGTGACGTGCGCGTTTCGTCGTGGCCGGTTCACGGCGATCCTGGGTCCCAACGGAGCGGGCAAGAGCACGCTGCTGCGCGTGTTGTCCGCGGAGTTGAAACCCGACGCCGGCACGGTGGCGCTCGATGAGCGTTCGCTGGCGGAGTGGCCGGCGCTGGAACTGGCGCGGCGGCGGGCGGTGCTGCCGCAGGAGTCGTTGTTGAGTTTCCCGTTTCGGGTCGGCGAAGTGGTGCTGCTGGGCCGGATGCCGCATTCGCAGGGCGGCGAGACGGCGCGGGACCACGCAATCGTGCGCGAGGCGCTGGAGCGGGTGGACATGGGGCATGCGATCAACCGCATCTACACGACGCTTTCCGGAGGCGAGAAACAACGCGTGCATCTGGCGCGCGCGCTGGCGCAAATATGGGAGACGGGGGGGGGGGGGGGGGGGGGGAGAGAGACGCGGCGCACTCTGCTGCTCGACGAGCCGACTTCCAACCTCGATCCGGCGCACCAGCACTCGACGCTCGCTCTGGCGCGCGGACTGGCGGACGCAGGTGTGACGGTGGTGGCGATCCTGCACGACATCAATCTGGCGCTGGCCTACGCCGACGACGTGCTGCTGATCCGGGGCGGGCGCGTGGCCGCCGCCGGTTCCGTCGATGCGACACTGACGGCGTCGCGCATCCTCGATGTGTTCGGAGTCGAGGCCCGGCGCATTTCCCTGCCCGGCTATCCGCCGCATTTCATCCTCGGACCCCATGCCGTGTTTCCTTCGCCCTGATTTTGATGCCCACTGCAACCACAACTGTTGACCGTTATTTTGCCCGCACCGGAGTCGATCCCCTGACTTCCGCGTTCGACTTGCCCGCGCTCCCGCCGCGCGGACCGAGGAGGACTCCGCCGACTGCGTCGGCAGCACCGCTGCTTGCCCCGGAAAGCGATCCGGTGGTGAAGATGAAGGCGGCGATGCCGGCTCATGCCATCCGGATTTTCGACGCCTTGCAGGCGGCGAAGGATGATCCCGTGGCGCGTGCCGCCATCGAGGCAACGCTGCCGCCGCATGCGCTGCGCGCACTGGCGTCGCTGGAGGAGGCAATGAAGACGGCATCGGAAAAAGAGAATGTGGCGCGGGCGTCTCGCCCGCTTCCTTTGTTCCGAAGCGGGCGGGACGCCCGCGCCACTTTTGATGCGCCTGCTGCAAGGACGCACGAATGGGCGGATGTTGTTGCGGGAACGACGGGCGGGAGGGGCGGGAGGGCGCTGGCGATTTATGTGCATTTCCCGTTTTGCGGGGCGCGGTGTTCGTTTTGCCCGTTCTACCGCTATGCCGACCCGGCGGACTGGCGGCCTTACCGCGACGCGTTGCTGCGGGAGATTGATCTCGCCGCCGCGCCGCTGGAGGAGTTGCCGGATATTGAGCCGGCCCGGGCGGTTTATTTTGGCGGAGGCACACCGAGCGACCTGCCGGGTGAGGCGCTGGCGGAGTTGATCGCGCGCATCCGCGAACGGCTGCCAGTGGCGGACGACGCAGAGATCACGATCGAGGGGCGGCCAAGTTCCTTTGACGGGGAAAAAATCGCTGTTTGCCGGGCTGCGGGCGCCACGCGTTTTTCACTCGGGGTGCAAACGTTCGACGGCGGCGTGCGCCGCGCCGTGGGGCGGCGCCTCGACACGGCTCCGCTCATCGCGCGGCTGCGCGAGATCGGTGCCGCCGCCGGGCGCGCCGCGAACGGTGAAGGCGGCGCGCCGGTGATCGTGGATCTGATTTACGGTCTGCCGGGCCAGACCGATGCGAGTTGGGAACGCGATTTGGAAACAGTGATCGCGGAGCGGGCGGTTTCCGGGGTCGATCTCTACCGGTTGAAAATTTTTCCCGGCAGTCCGCTGGCGCGCCAGGCGGAGGCGGGGGGGGGAGGGGGGGACGGGAGGCGCGTGCTCCCCGCGACGGAGGCGGAGATGGCGCGCCGGTTCGCGCGCGGCGAGGCGGTGCTGCGCGAGGCGGGCTGGACGCGATTGTCGCGCTGGCACTGGGCGCGTCCGGGCGCGGCGGAGGCGAGCGTTTACAACCGGCTGGCCAAGGGCGAGGGCGACATCGTGCCGCTCGGGTGCGGCGCGGGCGGACGCTGGCAGCGTCATGGTTTTGTCAATACACCGGGACTGGACGGCTGGTTCGCGGCGGTTGGCAACGGCTCAAAGCCCTGTCTTGGATGGCGCGAGCCTGGTCCGGAGTGGGAGGAGCTTTTGTCGGCGCAGATCGAGACGTGCCGGCTGGCCCCGGCGGCGTGGCGCGGCGTATCCGGCGAAGCACGACGCGAGGCCGGCCGCCTGCTGGAGCAATGGCGTGGTGCGGGTTTGGTGACCACGGCCTGGGGAGGCGAATGGCCGTTGACGGTCGCAGGCCAGTATTGGAGCGACCGCCTGCTGCACGCGTTGCAAAACGTCCTGGGGAAAAGCTGACGGAGTGGAGGGGTAGGGGGGGGCGCCTCAGGGGTTGGCCGCGGGTGCGGGAAACGCGATCACGGGGGTGCTGGTGGCTTCGCCCGTTGCTGTTGCGGCGGGGGCCGTGTCGGCGGCGGGCGCGGCCGGGAGCTGGGCCTTGAGCATCATGCCGCGCTGCGCCCACACGCTGGAGGGGGCGATGCTGAAAATTTGCTCGGCCAGCTTGCCGGCGTCCTCGGTCTTGCCCGCGTCACGGAGCAGGACGGCGAGGTGGTAGGCGGCCTCGGCGCGGATCGGCGCGGAGAGATTGATGTCGTCGGAAAGCAGGCGGAGGGATTTCTGGCCGGCCTCGGTCTGTCCGCCGAGCACCTGCGACATGGCGGCGCCAAGGCGCGCGCGGGCGGCGAAGGGAGTGCCGGCGAGGCTGGCGGCGGCCTCATTGTAGGCGGCGAGGGCGGCCGTGTAGTCGGCTTTCGAATACGCAGCGTCGGCGAGTTCGAGGCTGGCGGCGGCGCCGAGGACGTGGCGCGAGTTTTCTTTGGCAAACTGGCGGCGGGCCTCGTCGGTCGTGGCGGTCTGGTAGGCGCGTTGCACCTTTTCGTCATGGCGGGCGGCAAGCGTGGCCATGACCCAGCGGCTTACAATCAAGAGCATGGCGATGACGATGAGCGCCCAGACAATGCGGGAATACTTGCCCCAAAACAGGCGCGCCTTGTCTTCAAAACTGGCGGCGGCGTAGGTCTCATCTACTTGGACAAGGTTGCGATCGTCGCCTGCGAGTGCTGGTGATTTGGTTTTCTGGGAGGCCATGATGAAATGCGAAAGAGGCAGAGCGAAACAACTCGGTCAACCTGCGTAAAGCCGCGAATTACAGAG
Source organism: Geminisphaera colitermitum TAV2 (assembly GCF_000171235.2). Taxonomy (GTDB): domain Bacteria; phylum Verrucomicrobiota; class Verrucomicrobiia; order Opitutales; family Opitutaceae; genus Geminisphaera; species Geminisphaera colitermitum. The sequence goes on from NZ_ABEA03000117.1 coordinate 33,291, forward strand.
AAACGAACACCGGATGTGAGTTTGAAAGTCAGGAACTAGCCCCTGCAAGGCTGGCAGTTAGGCACTCATTCCAAAAGAAACTGGCCCTAATAAGTTCATTTTGGATTGAACTAACTGAAAAAAACGATGTGCTTTCGTCTTCATGAGTCGAGTCTCCACCAATTCCGCGCTTCTCCCCGAGGAAGATCTGGCCGGGATGGAGGATGCCGCGGAGCCGGAGACGTCCAAGATTCCCGCGCTGGGAGCAGCCGAGCGTCAGGTCGTTGCGATTTTTGTGCAGCTTGCGCAATCGGTGGGGGCCCCTCGTTCGTTGGGAGAGATTTACGGCCTGCTTTTTGCGACTCCCGTTCCGCTTTCTTCGCAGGATATTGTTGAGAGGCTTAAAATCAGCAAAGGCTCGGTGAGCCAGGGACTGCGGTTTTTACGCACTTGGGGTGCGATCAAGTCCGTGGTGGTGGTGGGTGATCGGCGGGAATTTTTTGAACCGGTGGTGGAATTGCGCCAGTTGGTGGGCGGTTTTATCCGCGAGCGCATCCAGCCGGAGATTGATCTCTGGAAAGAACGGGCGGGCGTTCTCAAAGAGAAAGATTTTGCGGCGTCGGGTGACGAGCAACGCAAGGTGATGGCTGCTCGATTGTCGAAGTTGCAGACGTGGCCGGGCCGGGCGAGAACCGTCCTGCCGGTGGTCGCGCGTTTATTAGGTTAGTTTTTCTCATGCGGCATGGACCGCACGAACCACATTTCTTCTCATTATGGTTACGTCTCCGGGACGTGACGGGGCGAAGCTCGGTTGAAAACCACGCTCCACGCTCCGAGCTCCGAGCTCATAGCTCCAAGCCATAGCTCACAATTTTTCCCTATGTCCCTCCGCATTCTTGTTACTGGCGGGGCCGGATTTCTCGGCTCCCATCTATGCGACCGCCTCATTGAGGCTGGTCATGAAGTGATTTGCTTGGATAACTTTTTCACCGGGCGGCGAACTAACGTCGCTCATCTGATCGGCCATCCCAATTTCGAACTCGTCCGGCACGATGTTATTGACCCGTTTAAGTTCGAGGTGGACCAGATTTACAATCTGGCCTGTCCCGCCTCGCCGGTTCACTACCAATACAACGCGATCAAGACGGTAAAAACTTCGGTCATGGGGGCGATCAATTGTCTCGGCTTGGCCAAACGCACCCGCGCCCGGGTGTTTCAAGCGAGTACGAGCGAAGTTTACGGCGATCCTTCCGTGCATCCGCAGCCGGAGAGCTATTGGGGCAACGTCAACCCGATCGGCATTCGTTCCTGCTATGATGAAGGCAAACGCTGCGCTGAGACGCTGTTCATGGATTACCACCGCCAGAACAAGGTCGATGTCCGCATCGTCCGCATCTTTAATACCTACGGCCCCCGGATGCATCCCAATGATGGCCGCGTGGTTTCCAATTTCATTGTCCAGGCGCTCAAGGGCGAGGATCTGACCATCTATGGCGACGGAACCCAAACGCGCTCCTTCTGTTACGTGGACGACTTGATCGAAGGGTTTATTCGGTTGATGAATCAGGATCACGTCACCGGACCGATCAATATTGGCAATCCTGGTGAGTTCACGATGCTGCAACTGGCGGAATTGACGCTCAAGCTGATCGGCGGCAAATCCAAGATCGTGCATCACCCTCTCCCGGCCGATGATCCCAAACAACGCCGACCCGATATCACCCTCGCGCAAAAACACCTGAACTGGTCGCCCACCATCCCATTGGAAGACGGACTGAAGAGAACCATTGAATACTTCAGAAAAACGCTAAAAAGCTAAAATACTAAAAGCTGAAATTTAACAGTCCTTCCGATCTTTCTGCGCGGAGGCGGCGCATTTTGATTTCAGCCTTTCAGCGTTAAAAAAAATGAGCCGCATCTCTGATGAACTTCGTAAGCGGACCAAGACTTTTGGTTCTCAAATAGAGCATTTTCGGTTTATTTTGTCTCACGCAGAGACGCAGAGAACGCAGAGTCGGAAAAATACAATGTTTGTAATTTATTTATAATTAGCAATCTGTGTTTTCTCTGCGCCTCTGCGTCTCTGCGTGATCTCTTAAATTTTGCGACAAATTGAACCGACAATGCCCTAATCCGTTTTTATATTAGAGCAGTTTCATTTAGGCTGTAGCCATTTGATACCTGGTAGGGAGGCCTCTCCGAGGCCTCCGAAATCACGCTCCAAGCACCTATGAGTTTCGTATCCTCTCACCACGCTCACGGAGGCCTCGGAGAGGCCTCCCTACCATTAAGACAACGGATACACTTCAACTGAAAATGCTCTAGATGGGCTTCTACAAGAAACCGACGAAAGTCATCTCTGGCTGGAATTTCTCAATGAAGACTGTGGTATAGTGAGTTCCGAGGTAATATGGCTTTTAGGTGAAGCTCGTGAACTGATGGCAATCTTTACCTCAATCGTTGTCCAGGTTCGGCGTAAAATTCAGTAAAATGTTTAAATATAAATTTATTTTCAATCACTGTCCCTGTTTCTGTGCTTCAGGGCCACTGATCCATTTTGGTTTTTAGCTTTTTAGCGTTTTAGTTTTTTCACTGATGAATATATGTTGCATTGGAGCGGGTTATGTGGGTGGCCCGACCATGGCCATGATTGCGCTCAAGGCGCATGATATAACGGTTACGGTCGTTGACCTTAATGAAGTCAGGATCAAGGCGTGGAATTCCGATGTCCTGCCGGTTTATGAACCCGGGCTGGATGAGATCGTCAAAGCACGGCGCGGGAAAAATCTATTTTTCTCCACCGATGTCAAAGGGGCCATTGCCAAGGCCGACATTATCTTTGTCTCGGTCAATACGCCTACCAAGACCTATGGCGTCGGTGCCGGGCGGGCCGCCGACTTGCGCTATATCGAATCCGTGGCGCGCACGATTGCCGAAGTGGCGACGACTCCCAAAATCATTGTCGAGAAATCCACCATCCCCGTCAAAACCGCCGAGACGATTCAGGAAATCCTCCGTTCCAATGGCAACGGGTCGAGTTTTCAGGTTCTCTCCAATCCCGAGTTTCTGGCTGAAGGCACCGCTGTCGTCGACCTGCAAAATCCGGATCGTGTGCTTATAGGCGGCGAGCGCACCCCGGAAGGGCAGAATGCCATCGAAACCCTCGTGAGCGTTTATGCCCGCTGGGTGCCGCGTGAGCGGATCATCACGACCAATCTTTGGTCGTCGGAACTCTCCAAGCTCGTGGCCAATGCCTTTCTGGCCCAGCGCATCAGCTCGATCAATTCCATTTCCGCCCTGTGCGAAGCCACGGGAGCCAATGTGGACGAAGTGGCCCACGCCATCGGCAGGGATTCCCGGATCGGCCCCAAATTTCTCAAAGCCTCGGTGGGCTTTGGCGGCTCCTGCTTCCAGAAAGATATCCTCAATCTTGTCTATCTTTGCGAATATTTCGGCCTGCCTGAAGTCGCTGCCTATTGGGACAACGTCATCAAGATCAACAACTGGCAGAAGCATCGCTTTGCCGCCAGAATTGTGCGCACTCTGTTCAATACCGTGGCGGACAAAAAAATTGCCGTGCTCGGTTTTGCCTTCAAGAAGGACACCAATGACACCCGTGAATCCCCGGCGATCGCTGTGGTGCGCGACCTCTTGGAGGAGCAGGCCAACGTAGTCGTTTACGATCCCAAGGTCTCCGCCGAAAAAATCCATGAGGACGTGTTGGGAATAACACCTCAAAGCTCCCAGCTCAAAGCTCTCGGCTCAAAGCTGACTATCGCGGCAAACGCCGATGAAGCAGCGTCGGGTGCACACGCCATTGCGATTCTGACCGAGTGGGATGAATTCAAGATGCTTGATTTCGAAAAAATCTATGCTGCCATGCAAAAACCCGCCTTCCTCTTCGATGGCCGCAACATTCTTGATTTGGAGAAGCTCCACTCCATCGGCTTCCGCGCTTATGGTTTGGGGAAGTGAGCTGGAAGCTCCCAGCTCATAGAGCATTTTATTCAAAACTGTAGCCGTTATCTTAACGGTAGGGAGGCCTCTCCGAGGCCTCCGAAACCACGCTCCATCTACCTATGAATTTCGCATTCCCACACTACGCACGGCGGAGGCCTCGGAGAGGCCTCCCTACCAGGTATCAAATGGCTACAGTTTAAATGAAACTGCTCTAATTATAATTAAATTAAAAATATTACATTTTTCTGACTCTGCGTTCTCCGCGTCTCTGCGTGAGACAAAATAAACCGACAATGCTCTAGCGGAGGGCTACACACGCGATGGTGAAAGAGACAGGTGTTGTTTTCTGACGATAGCTAAAGGGCACTTTGAAAAACTCTCCTTTTCCAATCCAACGAATCAACCGCGAATGGACGCGAATAGACGCGAATGATGTTACCTATTACAAAACAGGTGTTGATCATTAAGTTAATTGGTCTGTATTCGCGTTCATTCGCGGTTGAAAATGCCTTTTCCAAAGTGCCCTTACGTTTATTTCATTTGGAGGGAAAACTTCCAGAAATGAAAGGGATATATGGCGCGCTTAAGTGAGATCGAAAAAGAGCAGTTATTAAAATCTTCGGTGGGTTGGCCGCCGGAGAGGCAACCTGTAATTCGTTTGTCCTCTGTGGAGTATATGGAATTTCTCACCTTTGCTGCTCGGTTTACACGCCAAAAGAAGGCGATGATTTTTACTGGCAAGCATTGGAAACTCTAGCTCCCAGCTAATAACTCTCAGCTCATAAGCTCCAAGCTCCAAGCTTATCGCTCCCAGTTCATAGCTTCCATCTCCAAGCTTTCAGCTCCAAGCTCATAGCTTCCATCTCCCAGCTCATTTCCCATTTTATGAAAAAGTCCCTGCTTATTACCCTGATCGTGATGGCAAGCATTTTGCTTTTGGGGGTGGGTTTGGTGATCTATGGCAATAGTCGGATTACAGAACCCAAGTTTCACGGCAAACTGAAAGACCTGCTTCCGCCACCGCCTCCGGGATGGACCATGACGGAGAAACCGATTGCGGATACGCCCGAGATGCAGAAGGCCGTGGGAGAAATACTCAATTACGACGATGGTATTCTTGTCGATTATAACGATGGAGTAAATCGCCTTTCCGTCTATATCGCCTACTGGACACCAGGCAAAATGTCACACCGCTTGGTGGCGGGCCATACGCCTGATGTATGCTGGGTGGGTAATGGGTGGAAAAAGGAGGAAAGTGAAACGATATCCGGTTTGTCGGCAAACAATAAAATACTGCCTCCGGCTGAGGGGCGTGTATTTAGTGCTCAAGGGCATAACGAATACGTTTGGTTTTGGCATGTGGTTGGAGTAGATGTGAAATCTTACGCTACAGGACACGTACCTCCGTGGTATGCTGTTTTTATTGATATGTTTGAACGAGGGGTTAATCAGAGAGAAGAACAGTTCTTTATTCGTATATCGGCCGGACATCCTTTGGAAAAATCCGAATTTAAGCCGATTCTTGATGCAATATTGGCACGCCTGCCATTGCCCGGGAATAAATCCGATCTTTAGTATTATAAATATGAAAGCAGTCATTCTTGCTGGTGGTCTTGGCACACGGATTAGCGAAGAAACCCATCTCAAACCAAAGCCCATGGTCGAAATTGGCGGGAAGCCGATTCTATGGCATGTGATGAAAATATACTCGACCTATGGTATCAATGATTTTGTCATTTGTGCGGGATATAAAGGCTATGTCATTAAAGAATATTTCGCCAATTACTTCCTGCACATGTCGGATGTTACTTTTGACATGAACAATAATAGCATGGAGGTCCATTATCGGCGCTCCGAGCCCTGGCGGGTGACGATTGCCGATACGGGTGAATCCACCATGACCGGTGGGCGCTTAAAGCGCGTCCGCGAATACCTTGGCGATGAAACGTTTTGTTTTACCTATGGTGATGGCGTTGGAGATGTAAATATTAGCGAACTTATGGCTTTTCATAAACGCGAGGGGAGACAGGCGACGCTTACCGGTGTGCAACCTCCGGGGCGTTATGGTGCGTTGGGCATTGAAGATAATCGTATTACCAATTTCCAAGAAAAACCTGAAGGCGACGGAGGATGGATCAATGGGGGGTTTTTTGTGTTGGAGCCTTCTGTGATTGATTTGATTGAGAATGATGCCACTACATGGGAGCGAAAACCCCTCGATATTCTCGCCAAGAATTCTCAACTCAGCGTGTACAAACATACTGGTTTCTGGCAGCCGATGGACACCCTTCGGGAAAAAATCCACTTAGAGGATCTTTGGGCTTCCGGGAAGGCCCCGTGGAAAAAGTGGTGAATAGAAGCTCGGTAGGTTTATTTCTCATGTCTTTTGCGGATATTTATCGAGGCAAACGAGTCCTTGTTACTGGTCACACCGGCTTCAAAGGAGCGTGGCTATCGGAGTGGTTGCTTGCACTTGGTGCCGATGTCACCGGCTATGCGCTTCCACCTCCCACCATACCTTCTCTGTTTGATCAACTTGGACTCATCACCCGGCTGAGACATATAGAAGGCGATATCCGTGATTTGTCAGCGGTGTGTGCTGCATTCACCACCGCGCGACCGGATTTTGTTTTCCACCTCGCCGCACAGCCGTTGGTTCGACTGTCTTACGAGCAGCCAACCGAGACATTTGCGGTCAATGTCATGGGCACCGCCAACATTCTTGAGGCCGTCCGTCTTGCAGCTGATCCCGTCCGCCCTTGTGCGGTCGTGGCGATTACTACTGACAAGTGTTACGAAAATCGTGAGTGGGTACATAGTTACCGCGAGGAAGACCCCATGGGGGGATTCGATCCTTATAGTGCGTCAAAAGGTGCGGCGGAACTCGTAATCTCCGCTTATCGTCGCTCTTATTTTCCAGCTTCCGTTTCACCTGTGCATCTCGCCTCCGCCCGTGCGGGCAACGTCATTGGGGGAGGAGACTGGGCATTGGATCGGATCGTGCCTGATTGTATCCGAGCACTCATTCGCGGTGAGACGATTCCTGTACGCAACAAAGTCGCCACCCGACCATGGCAGCATGTGCTTGAACCGCTCTCCGGTTATCTTTGGCTAGGAGCATGTTTGGCGAATCCGCAGCTTTCCATTTTTAGTTCTCAACTCGACAGTGCCTTCAATTTTGGACCGGCTCTCGCCTCTAATCGGACTGTGGCCGAGCTTGTACAAGAAGTTCTCAAGCATTGGCCAGGCCAGTGGGAGGATCGTAGCGATCCTCATGCTCCCCACGAGGCCAGACTGCTCAATTTGGCGACCGACAAGGCACATCACTTCCTCGGCTGGATCCCAGCTTGGTCTTTTCCGGAGACGATTGCTCAAACGGTCGCTTGGTATCGTCAGGCCACCGAATCAGCGGTCGACTTGCATGCATTCACAAAGAGCCAAATCGATAATTATACTGCTGTCGCGTGTGCCGCTGGCCGTGCTTGGGCGACCTAATTCTTCACTTTTTAGTAAATTTAAGCAATGCCTACACCCGCTGAACTGAAAGCAGATATTCTCCGCCTTACGCGCGAGTATTCAGCTCTCGTCCATGCCGCCCAGCGTCCCGGTGATGATATCATCCGTGCTCCGTGGCAACCCGGACAGACCATTCCCTATGCCGGACGAGTGTTTGACCAAGACGAAGTCGAGGCGGCTGTGGGAGCGACCCTTGATTTTTGGCTGACCTTGGGGCCTGAGGGAGACGCTTTTGAAAAGGAACTGGCTGCTCTTCTGGGCGTGAAACACACCTTGGTCGTCAATTCCGGGTCCTCCGCCAATCTTGTGGCGCTGGCGGCCCTTACTACACACAAATTGCCGCCGCATAAACGCATCCAGCCCGGTGATGAGGTGATTACGGTTGCAGCGGGGTTTCCCACCACCGTTGCCCCCATTATCCAACTCGGTGCCATTCCCGTCTTTGTCGATAACGATCCTGTCACCGGCAATATACGATCCGGCCAGTTGGGCGCTGCCTATGTGGCAGGCAAGACCAAGGCCGTGATGATGGCCCATGCGCTTGGCAATCCTTTCGACCTTGGATCTGTCCTTGAGTTTTGCCGCAAACACGATCTCTGGCTCGTCGAAGACAACTGCGATGCCCTTGGCTGCACCTATAGCATGCCAATCACCCGGGCCAAGACTCTTGGTATTACGGAAAATTCCCCGGGCATTCCATCGGACGGCGTAACCATTACCCGCTATACCGGAACATGGGGCGATATTTCTACCCAGTCATTTTATCCTCCGCATCATCTCACCATGGGCGAAGGTGGCGCGGTGAATATTATCAGTCGCCCTGCCCTCAAAACTTATGCAGAGAGCTTTCGGGATTGGGGACGCGATTGTTGGTGTCCTTCTGGGAAAGATGACACCTGTAAAAAACGGTTTGGCTGGCAACTTGGTGAATTACCCAAAGGATACGACCATAAATACATCTACAGTCACCTTGGATATAATCTGAAACCGCTTGATCCCCAAGCGGCCATTGGGCGCAAACAACTCAAAAAGCTTCCAGCCTTTATTGATGCCCGAAAAAAAAATTGGGAAATCCTCCGCACCGGCCTTGCCGATCTATCGGATGTATTCGACTTCACCCTGCCCACGCACGCCACCCGCTGGATACCGCCGGATGAGCGGCAGCTTGCAACTCACAGCTCACAGCCCATAGCTTTCGATTCTTGTTTTGCTTGGGACGAATCTGGATGCCAAACCAACGCTTCTTGGTTCGGCTTTATGCTGCGGGTAAAGCAAACGGCTCCCTTTACGCATACCGACCTTGCCCGATACCTTGATCAGCACAAGATTGGTAATCGCATGTTATTTGGAGGCAATTTGCTTCGTCAGCCTGTGTTCGTGCAGCTCAAGAAAGACCGTCCGCAATCCTTCCGTGTAGTCGAAGAGATGACCGGAGCCGACGAAATTATGCATGGTGCATTGTTTCTTGGTACATATCCTGGGTTAACAGCTGAGATGCTCGCTTACGAGATTGAGATTATGTGTAAGTTTGTGAAATCGCACTGCTGACGATTGATCTATACACTATGTCAACGCGTGTTTATCCACTTGGGCAGGTTGGTTACTTATTCGAATTTAATAATATTCGGATCGTAATTGATCCCTATCTTACCGATAGCGTGGCAGAGCAGTTCGGCGCCTCACTTCGTCGTCTTTGCCTTTCCACCTTGGCGCCTAGCGAATTGACCGCCGTATCGTGGGTTTTGCTTACTCATGCCCATCTTGATCACACCGACCCCAAAAGTCTTGCGGCACTTTGGGTCGCCTCACCGGAAGTTCGTTTCGCAGCCCCCTACGAATGTCATGAGTTACTGGAATCAATAGGAGTTCCAGCTTCGCATTTGGTGCTGGTGTCAGCGGGAGATGTAATTTCTTTGGCTGAAAATTTACGTGTTCGTACGATTCCAGCCGCGCATACGGAAATGGAAACTGATGCCACGGGGCGCTCTCGATATGTGGGTTATTATATAGAGTCGAAATCCGCCGGGATATACCATGCTGGCGATACGATTCCTCATGAAGCCATTTTTGCTGCGTTGGAAGGTGCCCGTATTGATTATGCGTTTTTACCTATGAATGAATGTAATTTATTTAAAATTCGAAATGGTATTGTAGGTAACATGACCCCTCGTGAAGCCTTCTCCTTCGCCGAGCGTATTGGCGCGCGGCGGTTGGTTCCAACCCACTGGGATTTATTTACGCCCAATTGCACCTTCCCTTGGGAGATTGAGGCATTATACGCCGCCCTTCGTCCACCTTTTGAGCTTCGTTTCATGCCTTGTGGTTCGGTCCATCTGCTCTGAGCTTCGGACGTTATGATTCCTGCTTGTTCCATCGTCATCCGCACGCTTAACGAAGGTCGATATCTGGATGAAGTTCTGAAAGCTATTGTCAGTCAAAACTACCCCGCTCCTTGTCGGGAGGTGGTGGTGGTCGATTCCGGCTCTACCGATGAGACCTTGGCCATCGTTGAGCGGCATGGATGCAAAATTGTTCATATTCGTCGGGAGGACTTCTCATTTGGCCGTTCGTTGAATGTCGGTTGTGATGCGGCACGGGGGGAGTTTCTTGTTTTTATAAGTGGTCATTGTGTTCCTACTGATTCACTGTGGCTTTGGCAGCTTTTATTACCGTTTCGCGATGAGCGGGTGGCTGTTACTTACGGACGGCAGCAGGGAGGGGCGGAAACGAAGTTTAGTGAACATTGTCTGTTTGAAAAATATTTTCCCTCTGTCGGAGATGGTGGGCATCAGGCTCCTTTCTTCTGCAATAATGCAAACTCGGCCTTTCGACGCACCGCTTGGGCTGCATTTCGTTTCGATGAGACGCTTACCGGCCTTGAGGATATGCATTTGGCCCGGCGCTTGTGGCAAGGGGGAGGCCGTATAGCCTATGTGCCACGGGCCGCTGTATATCATTATCACCATGAACGCTGGCGGCAGATAATGCGGAGATACGAACGCGAGGCCATTGCCCTTCAAAAAATCATGCCAGAAATTCAAGTCCAGTGGCATGATGCTGTCAGATATTTTCTGGCGGCAGTCATGGGGGATTCTGCGCGAGCATTGGCCCAAAAATGTTTTTGGAGACGATTGGGTGAGATTATGGTGTTCCGCTATTGCCAATATGCGGGGGCATGGAAAGGAAATCATACGCACCGTCGGCTTTCCTATCGCGAAAAAGAGAAATACTTCTATCCCAATTGATGTAATTTTTGTTCCTGTTTCGTTTATATCTGCTAGAATATATATAATTCCATGCCTGCTTATCATAATGTCGCCCTGTTGCCAATGAAGGCTCACAGCGCCCGTGTTTCTGGCAAAAATTTCCGCAATTTCGCCGGGAAACCGCTCTTTCGCTGGATACTCGACACGCTCCTTTCTGTGCCAGAGATCGATAAAGTTGTCATCAACACCGATGCCCGTGAGATTCTTGAGGCCAACGGTCTTGTTGACTCCGACCGCGTGCTTATTCGCGACCGCAAACCAGAGATTTGCGGTGACTTTGTGAGCATGAACCTCGTTCTCGCCGACGATGTGGCGGCCATTGAGAGCGAGACCTACCTGATGACGCACACCACCAACCCCTTACTCAGCGCCGCCAGCATCCGCGGCGCGATCGCGGGCTATCAGGCAGGGGTGGCGGCGGGCACGTGCGACAGCCTGTTCACAGTCAACAAATTTCAGACCCGGTTTTACCGGGCCGACGGATCGGCGGTGAACCATGATCCCGACAACCTGATTCGGACTCAAGACCTTGAACCTTGGTTTGAAGAGAACTCCAACCTCTACCTCTTCAACCGTGCCAGTTTTGCTGCCACCAAGGCGCGTATTGGCAAAAAACCCGCCATGTTTGAGACTCCGCGCCGCGAATCCGCCGATATTGATGATCAAGAGGGCTGGGATATTGCCGAAGTCATGGCCAAGGCGCAACTCGCAGGCCTCATCTGACAGCCACCGTCTCGGATTATCACCACTCAGTTGTCGAATATTCACTAGCCTTCCATTTTTCATGAAAGTCCTCATCACCTGCCCGCCCATGCTTCGGGCCATTGATTCATTTCGGTCCATCTTCGACACGCGGAAAATAGAAATCACCACGCCGGATGTCGTGCAGACCCTGTCCGAAGCCGAGTTGATCGAGCTTGTTCCACAGTTCGATGGCTGGATCATCGGCGATGACCCGGCCACTGCCCGCGTGTTCGAGGCGGGCAAAGCCGGTCGCCTCAAGGCGGCGGTGAAGTGGGGAGTGGGGGTGGATAATGTCGATTTTGCCGCCTGCCAGCGACTCGGATTGCCTATCAGCAACACCCCGGGCATGTTTGGGCGCGAAGTGGCTGATGTTGCCGTGGGCTATGTCATCGCGCTCGCCCGCCAGACATTTGCCATCGACCGGACGGTCAAGGCTGGGGGCTGGATCAAGTCCGCCGGCATTTCCTTGGCTGGCAAGACGGTGGCGCTGGCCGGCTTTGGTGATATCGGACGCAACACTGCCAGGCGGCTCTTTGCCGCCGAAATGAAGATCGTGGCCTACGATCCCTTCTTTAAGGCCGCTTCCGGTCTGGAGGCTGTTGAGCCGGCTGTCTGGCCTCAACGTATGGAGGAGGCCGATTTTATCGTCATCACCTGCGCCTTGACGAAAGAGAATCGTCACATGCTCGGTTCGGATGCACTCGCCCGGGTCAAGCCCGGTGTGCGTGTCGTCAACGTTGCCCGCGGTCCTCTGATCGACGAAGCGGCTCTGGCTGCCGCGCTCGCTTCCGGCAAGGTGCATAGCGCTGCGCTCGATGTGTTCGAGATCGAGCCGCTGCCGGCGGACTCGCCCCTGCGAGCCTTCGGTGATCGTTGTATCTTTGGCTCGCATAACTCCTCCAATACTGTCGATGCCGTGGAGCGCACCTCCCTCAAGGCCATCGATCTTATGACCCGCTTTTTCGGTGTTAACGCTTCCTGATCAGTATTCACCAGAATAAATGAATGATTTAATTACTATGAAAACCGCATTGATTACCGGAGCGCTAGGCGGCATCGGCCAGGCGCTTTGCGTCGAGTTCCAAAAAGCCGGTTATTTCGTCATCGGCACCGACAAGCGGGAGGGCAAATGCGCTTGCGACGCTTTTTTGAACATCGATATTCGGGACCTCTATTCCAGCGCGGCGGCGCGCGAAAAATTGGTGGCCGATGTGCGGAGCATCATTGGCGAGCAAGGTCTCACCGTGCTGGTGAACAATGCCGCCACGCAGATTCTGAACAAGACCGACAACATCAAAATCGAGGATTGGGACGCCACGCTCGAGACCAACCTCCTCGCTCCCTTCCTGCTCCTGCAGGCTCTGTTGCCCGATCTGGAAAAGGCCAAGGGCTCGTGTGTGAATATCGCGAGTATTCATTCGGTGGCAACGAAGCCAGCGTTTGTATGCTATGCGACCAGCAAGGCTGCTCTTGTGGGGATGACCCGGGCCTTGGCTGTCGATTTGGGACCTCGCGTGAGGGTAAACGCCATCAATCCTGCCGCCACGGCCACGCCCATGTTGCTTGCTGGTTTTGAGGGCAAATCCGCCGAATTCGACGAACTGGCCAAAAAACATCCATTGGAACGCATAGCTCAGCCATGGGAAGTCGCCAAAACCGCTATCTTCTTGGCCTCGCCCGACGCGGCATTCATCACCGGCGCCTGCCTCCACATTGATGGTGGCATCGGTGGGCGTTTGAACGACCCCGTCTAGGGATTATCTCGCGATGCGGATTTTCATTACAGGCGCTACCGGCTTTATTGGTCGGCACGTGGTCCACGAGTGTCTCGCCGCCGGCCATGAGGTAGTCGGGTTGGCTCGCCGGCCACCAACCGAGCATGTGGATGCTTCAGAGCGAGTGCGCTGGCAGGTCGGCTCCTTGTCCGATTTCACCAGCGAACATTTTACGGGGGCGGAGGGGGTTATTCACCTTGCCTCTCATGGCGTGACGGAGGGAATGAACGACTGGGAGAAGTGCTTTCAGGTTAACGTTCATGACAGTCTAAAACTATGGCGAAGTGCGATTGATGCCGGTGTGAGGAGGTTTGTTATTTGCGGATCATGTTTCGAATACGGACGCAGCGGAGAGCGCTATGACTACATACCCGTAGATGCTTCCTTGGAGCCTACGGGAGCATACCATTCTTCAAAAGCTGCGGCGACCATGGCCGCGCTCGGCTTGGCGGTGGACTATAAGCTCAAGCTGATCGTGCTTCGCCCTTTTCACATTTTTGGTGAAGGCGAAGCGCCGTCGCGATTTTGGTCCTCGCTTCGCGTCGCCGCTGAGTCAGGAAGCGACTTTAAAATGACCGCAGGCGGTCAGATTCGTGATTTTACCCCGGTCGAATTAGCGGCAAAGGCTTTTGTAACTGCTGCCTCTTCCGCAGCTTTGAAAAAGGGCTCTCCACGTATTGTAAACTTAGGCGCCGGGCGACCGACAACACTGGCGCAGTTTGCTGCTGAATGGTGGAAAAAATGGGGCGCTAAGGGCAAATTGATCTTTGGGGCCATTCCTTATCGGCCGAACGAGGTCATGAGATATGTGCCTCTCATTGGCGAAGGGGAAAGAATGTGAATAAATAATTGTCTGCAATGGATATGCGCAAATTGTCGATTGTTATTCCGACTTATAATCGCACCGAGAAAGTGGTCGCGCGATTGAGAGAGCTTGAGAGACATGTATCCGAGTTGGTCTCAATTACGATTATTGATAACTGCTCGGATACACCGGTGAGGCACGTGATCCAGGAGGCGGGCGTGAATGTCGAATCCGGTCGAGTTGGCATTATTCGCAATCCTTGTAATATAGGGCTCGTTGCCAATTTGGTTCGCGCAGTAGAGATAGCTGATGCTGAGTGGCTTTGGGTTCTGGGCGATGACGACGAAGTGGCGCGTGGTGCTGTAGATTTTATATTGAATGAGATAGACCGCTGTTCGGATTCTGTTCTGATAAACTTTACCTCTGATGTCTTAGGTCGCGTCGATAAACGTGAGCGTCCTAAGCGAGTGATCGTATTCCCAGATGCTGATCTCCGTGAATTGGACTGTTTTGCTAACTTGCTTTTTATTAGCACTAATGTGGTTCGGGTTAGCACTCTAAGGAAATACATGGGGCTGATCTATGCCCATGCTTCCTCGTATACGCATTATCTTCCTGCAGTTTTTGCTGCATTATGTTATAATCGTAAGGTGATTGTGTTGTCGCCGGGTTGGATAGTTCGCGCAAATAATGTTCCCGTGGGAGAGGCGCGCTGGAGCATGAAATTAGCCATCCATTTTTTTCAATTACTCGAGGTTATTGATCCTGGAGAATCTAGGAGGAAAATGTCTGATTTGATTTACAGGGCGCATAGGTTGCGGCCTGCGAAGGACTATCTTCGCTATGTAGCACTGAATGACGAAATCGATTATGCGGCGATGAATGCGCTGTATGTTTTCACTTATCGATCCCGTATTCGTGGTATTATACATTTTATGCTGATAGCAATGATAGACTATTTGTCGCCGCTGCTGAAATGTTTTATCACGAGATTCGGTCGGAAATGGCGAGATAAAGCGCCGACGTCTCGTTTTATTCGTGGCCTCAGGGCTCGCGACTAGATCATGGTATGTGAGGTGATGATTTGAGGGGATTATTAAATTTTATAGGTTTTGATGCAGCTGTGGCGCCGGTTGTATTCAGCCGGTTTTGGAGTCTGCTGGCCGGGCCGGTGACCATATATTTATATGTTCGCCAGATGTCGCGTGAAGAACAGGGTTATGCGTATTTATTTGGATCGATCATTGCGCTACGGATATTCCTTGAATTGGGCGTTTCGCAGAGTGTGTCTACATTTGTTGCGCATGAGGCTGCACATTTGAGGTTTGGGCGCTTGGGTTGTCTAGTTGGCTCAGCAGGTCATCTTGCGCGGTTGCGCGCTCTTATTCGCTTTTTTGCGAAATGGTATACTGTTGCTTCGCTCTTGTTTGTTATAACCGTCGGGTCTGGTGGGTGGCTGTTTATGGTGTCCAGAGTCGAGGCGGCTGCAACTGGTGTGTCTTGGCAGGGACCATGGCTCATGGTGATCGCAGCGTCTGGTATGAATATTTTAATTCTTCCGTTGCTCTCCACTTTAGGAGGGTGTGGGAAGGTACCGCTAATGAATAGGATAAATGCGATAAATGTGTTCAGCTTAAATATTGTTACATGGGGTGGTTTGTTGGTTGGATGGGAATTATATGCTCTTGGGTGTGGCTACCTTTGTGCGGCTATTATATCAGCTGCGCAAGTTATATGTGGGCAAAGGGTTTTGTGGAGGCAGGTTTTTCGGTGCAGATTTGGCGAAGCAAAATTTTCGTTTTGGAAGGAGGTTTTTCCGTTTCAGTGGCGAATATCCGTGAGTTGGATGAGCGGTTATTTTGTAAATCAAATATATACGCCTGCAATATTTATGTTGTTTGGCCCCGCAGTGGCCGGTCAATATGGAATGACCAGTAATATTTTTTCGATGATAAGTTCTTGTGCTTACGCGTGGGTGGGGGCAAAGCAACCTGCGTTAACGCAATTTAATGCATTGGGATTGAAGGAAAAGATGGGTGATCTGTTCGGTCCAGCTTATATTAGGTCGCTGGTATTATCGCTCATTGGCCTGTCCCTAGGTGGAGTGGCAATGTGGGGCGCAAGCCATTTGCCACTTTTTAACGGGCGCTTTCTCTCCTCTTTCTTGATAATTATTTTGGCTTTGGGTTATCTGATGCAGACCGCATTGTTAGGGATGGCAAGTTTTGTGCGTGCTCATAAGGTGGAGCCTTTTATTTCTGTTGCTTGGATTCAAGCGATAATTGCTCTCGCCGGAGTCAAGATAATGGGCTTATTTTGGGGGCTGTCGGGTATTGCCCTCGCATTCACGCTATGTTGGTTAGTCGGCCTTCCGCTTGTGATGCGAATTTTTTCCCCTTATTGGCATGCTACTCAGCGTATGGTGAAATAATGATATTGTTTTATGTTGGTTTCTGTGCTGATTAATAATTATAACAATGGCCGCTTCATCAAGGAGGCAGTAAGTTCCGTTTTGGGACAGTCTCGTCCGGCCGATGAGGTGATCGTTTATGATGATGGCTCTTCAGACGACAGTATGGCGACGCTTGCTCAATTTGGGGAAAAGGTGCGCGTCGTGCATCGTCCTAATTGGGGTAAAAAGCCATCCTTAAACCAAGGTAATGCGATCCATCAAGCTTTCATGTTATCTCGGGGAGATATCATTTTTCTTCTGGATGGCGATGATGGATTTTTGCCAGGAAAGATTGAAACGTATTTACAGGCATTTACAGAGTCAGACGTATTGTTGGTGCAGTCGGCTACGCAAGTCGTCAACGAGTCGGGGAGTATTATCAGGATTAATAGCATAAATCCTGCTGGAGACGATCATCTTGCATTATATTATAAGCATAAACGCACTAATTTTTTTTACCAGACTAGTGCATTGGCTTGGAGACGTCGTGCAATCGAACGCTTTCTCCCCATTGAGGATGATGGTCGATGGGATGTCTGGCCTGATGTAAGAATGTCTCGCCGTGTGCCGTTTTTGGGTAAGGTGGTTACTTTGAGCGAGCCGTTTACACGTTATCGAGTCCATGCTAAAAATCACTATGGCGTTAAGAAGCGTCCGGCTTGGGAATTGTTGGGGCGGAATCTGTTTATTCACCAGCAAGTTAATAGCTTTGCACATGCATGTGGGGCTCGGCCCGTTCCTTATTGGCGTTGCTGTGAGTTTTTCTCTCTTCTCCTTAAGTCGGCACTCGGAGCCAATTCTTAATTAATATGCAAAATTCGAATGAAAAATATCAGAACGATATAGCAATAGTCCTAGGGAATGGTCCTTCGGTGGACCAGTTGAATCCTGCGCTCTTGGATGGGATTCGTGTTTTTGGCACGAATTCCATTTTTAAAAAATATAGTGATTGGCGACGTTCTCTGTCCGATGTTGTTATTACGGATTTCTTCCGACTGCACGAGATCGGTTCCGCTTACGCTGCCTTTCCCGAAACGAGGCTTCACATTGGAGTCCATCCGGCTATCTTGCCCCGAGCGTCATTGATTAAATCAATAGTAAAGAGGGATTTTATACCTATTCGCCAATATGCGAGGCCATTTTTCCGCCGTATCAAGACATTCCAGCACGTGCATTGGAGCGATCGCATGCGAGCCATAGTTTTTGATAAATTACAATTTTCTTTGGATCCCGAGGTGGGGTTTAATTTTGGGCGTAGCGTGGTCACGGCCTCAATCGCCATCGCGGCCCAATTCAAGCCCAAGAGAATTTTGATTTCCGGTATTGATGCTCGCTATCGCTCAGGGCAGGATTACTTCAGCGGGATGAGTGTGGATTACGTCAATCACGACTTTATCAAGAATCCGCGTGCCCAGATGGAACCCTTCTTGGCCATGGCACGGGTTGCTCTGGAGGATAGAGGAATCGAACTAATTGATTGCACGCCTAGCGGAGCAATTACTTGCCTGAGAAAAAGTTCGTTTGAGGCGGAAATATCAAAATGAATCTACTTCTCCTCTCACTCTGGGTTCAAATTGCTTCAGCGGTTATTGTTTTATTGCGCAATAGGAATCCATTCTCTCCATTCCTAATATTACATGCAGGATTTGTTTTCACCACATTCAGCGTGTTGACCAATCAGCTTTTGCCAGATCCATTAGGGGTCAAGCGATCTCTGCAGTTCACCCTTTCAGCAGAAGTATCAACATACCTTCTGTTGGCGAGCGTAATTATGTTTATTATAACACTCTTTTTACCCAAAGGTCCAATTGGGAAAATTCCCGGACGAATTGAACTTAGATTCGAGAAATTGGTCCTCTTGGGGATTTCTGCCCTATGTCTGGGTGAACTCGCTGTTGGCGTCGTGCTTGGTGGTGGAGTCCCGCTGTTGGTGATGGGGAGGGGGGGCGCGAGCGGCTATGGTGATTTCCGTATCGGTTTTCTTTCTGTAGTGGCGCACGGATCGGCCAAGTTCCTGTTTCTCTATTTGATGCTGCGTCTTTTAAATTTTAAAGGTTATTCTTTCGAATTCTTAAGAGATAATTTTCTTTTGATTTTTGTAACGATTGGCTGCCTTGGTATGAATTTTCTGGGTGGACTTCGTAATCTATTGCTGCTGCCTTTGATATTTGCAGCTTATGTGCTTCTGGATAGTATCATTCTTACGAAGCGATTGAAATTTATGATCTTTATCTCGGCAGTTTTATTTGTCCCGATTTTCTTTGTGGTCATTGGCTCCTTTCGCACATCTTCCCTCAAATTTACAGGACTGCTTCTAGCTAATCCCACAGATATTGCATGGTTGGATTCGGCGCTTTCATGGTTCTATCTTTATCTCTTCCCAAGTTATTTAAATCTCGACGGGTTGCTGGTTTCGTTCAGTGAATTTCAGCATGGTCGTATTTTACTTTCACTGATAATTCCGGATAGGATTCTTTGGGAATTTGGACTTTTGCCTCAGGTAACTGCGATTGAGTATTTGAGTAGCAATCTGCTTCTTCCGTATTCGGGACTTACCTTTCGAACCTTGTTCGCGGATCTCTATGCCGATTTTGGCTATGCAGGTTCTCTTTTGACTGGTGCATTTTTCTTAGGTGCCAGTGTCTGGCTTTATCGTAAGCGTGGGCAATCCTTGCTCTGCATGTTTCTTTTTATGAACTGCTTTAAAGGACTTTACATGTTTCCACTTAAGTTCTCATTTCTCACGCAATACGATATTTTACCTATTGTGCTCTTTTTGCTTTTGGTAAAATATAGTCCGCTGGATATGCCGGTGAATCGGAGGCGAGGCCGTATGGTTCGATTGTCATCTTAGCCATTTATATGAAAATCCTGATTATAAATGCGCTAAGCAAGACGAACGCCGTTGGCGGTGCTGAAAAGTCGGTTCATCTGACTGCTTGCGAATTATATGCTAAGGGGCATGATGTGTTACTTCTGGCCTTTCATAGATCATGGAAATTTCGTTATATGACGGTGGATTCCGTTCCAATTCTGCTCTGTCCTTGTGCCAATATCTACTGGCCTTTTGACGGGAGAGTGCGACATCCACTAGCCCGGATTTTCTTTAATATCTTTGATATAATAAATCCTATATCCATAGCAATTATTGCTGGAATTGTGGCATTCAAGCGACCATGCATTGCATGGACGAACATGGTGAAGGGTTGGTCGGTCGGCTCTTGGCTGATACTTAAAATAATGAGGGTTCCTGTAGTAGCTACATTAAGGGAATTTGATTTATTATATAGTGGAGAATCAATTAAATTACACCCCGAGAGCCCTAAAGCGATTCCTGGGATTAGCGCTCTCAAGTGTTTTTTTACACGATTTCCCGATGCTGTCGTGGGAATCAGTAAATACATTTTAAATTTGCATAAGAACGCTGGCTACTTCAGGAATTCACGTGATTCATGGGTAATAGCCAATCCAATTGATGTTTCTATAAATTATGTAAAACGACCTCTCGTTGTTGGCAATGATATGTTAAGAATTGGATGGATCGGGCGTTTTTCAGCGGAAAAAGGAATTCATGTGTTTTTGGGTGCGGCGCACAAGTTGAAATTCCATAAAAAATTTAATTTTTATATCGCCGGATCAGGAGATCTTGATTTGATAGCATCCGTTCAAAAAGCACAAGCAAATGGCGAAGTAAGGTATGTCGGGTTTTCGAAAACTTCGGATTTTTTATCCCAGATAGATGTTCTCGTGGTCACATCATTATGGCCCGAACCTTTTGGGAGGGTTGTGATTGAAGGATTTCAGTATGGATGCTATGTATTAAGCACTGATCGAGGGGGGCTGCCTGAAATTAATAAAAATAAAAGTTGCGGACAATTGTTTGATGGTTCTGTAGACGATCTTTGTGCGAAATTGGAGAAGATTTCTTTTGAGAAAATTTTGAGCGCACGGGAGGCTGCACGAGTTGAGGCGCTTACTTATATTTCGGCTTTGATAGCAGATGAATATATTAAAGTTTTTGAGTCACATATAATAGACAATTCCCTTAATGTGAATGAAAATATTGTATGAGACTATAACTCTCTTATCGATTTTATTATCATCATTCAATGAAAATTGGAATATTGGCGACTAATTTCAAATACCCGCCACGAGCTATTGCAACAACTATTCGATGCTCAATAATTGCTGCATTCTTGCGAATGTTTTGGTGCGAAAATTATTATATATGGTATATTCATGATTATTTTGATCATAGGGGAATCGCTCGCAAATATCTTTCCATACTGTTGCTTCATTGCTCTCGGATTTGGATCGCTAACTCACAAGATGTTGCTCAGTCAATAATTGGAATGGAGGGTGGTTTAAAATATAAAGGGATTATGATATATTGTGCTGTGGAGACTCCCTTTCATGCGAGCTCGGCGGTGCGAAAAAAAATGAGGGAATCGGTAATTTTCGTCGGTTCAATAAATGCATGGAAAGGACTTCGTGAAATCGTTTGCGGATTGGCGGAATGTCGTCTAAAGAATGGATGGGCTCCAGAACTTGGGGTTATTGGAGAAATAATAGATAGAAACTATTGGAATGATATCCAGAGTATAGCTATACGCGAAAATGTGAAGATCAATTATTTGGGAGTTCGGAATGATGTGACTACGATTATGCAAAGTTATGAAGTTTTGATTCATGGAACATTGCAACGTGAACCATTTGGATTGGTTGTCGCGGAGGCTCTTAATGCTGGTTGTTTTGTTGTTTCCAGTGCGAGGGGGGGGGTTAGGGAGTTACTCACAGAACCGATGCTTAAGTGCGCTTTTACACCTGAAGATCCTAAGAATTTAGGTGAATCGTTATTACGGGCGGAATATGAACTTAGTTTGGGAAGGGGAGGGGGGGGCGGGAGATTTTCTGTTGATCGACATTATCATGCTATGTCGAGTCTTAAAAAAAGTCTTGAATCTGTTTTTTGGATAATTTGATAGTTATTTCCATGTAATATGGAATAAGTCGAATTTATAAAAATGCCTTTTGTAAAGAGACTGTTTTGTTATGGTTTTTGGTGTATTTCTGGTTGTATGAATAGTAATAAACTAATGGTTCTGGCCTCGGGACTTTCGTATCCTCCTAATGAGGGGTTACATGAGCAATTCCTGCAGACTTTGGAAAACTTAATTAAATTTAAGGAATCGGGTGGTTTAATAATGGATTTAATTGTGGTATCTAAGGCTGCTGAGGATTTTGATAAAGAGACTTTTTGCTCGAAATTTCCACAGGTGGATTCACTACATGTAATTATCTGTCGTTTGAAATATCCCTTTTTGATGGCGAAATGTTTTATCTTCCCCATGTTGTTTTTTTCAAGTGTATTAGGAGAAAGGGGAAATTACGCGTATGTTTATATTGAGGGGATTCCATTGGCGCCTTTGATTAGATATTTTGGCCATTGCTCGATAATAATGAGTGGTCTAGATGCTTGGTCGCTAAGGCAGAGAAGGTTGTCGCGTAAATCTAGGGGGATGCGAAAATTCTTCTTATATGTCTACGCTATGTTTTCACTCTGGGTGGAGAAAAAATTTTATAAGAAAGCTACCTGTGTTCACCTAGTCTCTCCGGTCGATGCAAGGTATTATAGAAGAGTGTTAGGCATTTCGAATATTGCTGTAATACCGGTTTCAGTTCAAGATGAACGGAGGAGGGAGCATTCGGCGGCAGGTAATTATGTGGTTTTTTGGGGGGACATACGGGTAAGGTATATTAGGGCTGGTTTAGATTTATTACTAAATGATGTTTGGCCTAGTATCTCGGAATGTATGCCTAATGTTTCATTGATTGCCTTGACTAGAATGATTCCTGATATGGGGATGACGGGGGATGGGCAGCGTAATGTTAGATTCTTAGAATGGTGCGATGATATCGATACTTTGCTCAGTAATGCAAGAATTATCCTTCTTCCAGATATGGCGGGAACTGGATTAAAGAATCGCACTATACGCGCGTTGGCGAGTGGGCGTCCTGTAATCGGTTCACGGTTTGCACTTGAGGGCATTCCGGTCAAAGCGGGCATTGATGCTTTTTTGGCAAAGAATAAAATGGAATTTATTGAAAAAATAAAGCTACTCTTAAATGATACGGCGCTTGCTGACGCAATGGGGCAATCAGCTCGAAAGTTTGTTTCTGATAATTATTCTTCTATGTCAGTAAATCAACAATGGATGGACCTTTTTTCTCGGATTTTTTGATGTCTACCTAGTTGATAATTGTTGGTTTTGATAATTTATTTGGAGCAATTTGGAATTGCATTTACTGAAGGATTATTAAGCAAAGAAGATGGCAATATTATTGTATGGCACGAATACAGTTCATTACAAATCTTTATTATCCCGATGAACTGGCAGGGGCTGCATTATTTGCCGACTTGAGTCAATTCTTGGTAGAGCGTAGTCATGAAGTAAGGGTTTTATGTACATTTTCGTATTACCCTGCTTGGCGTTTGCGGGAGGAAGACCGCGGAGTGGGGATACGTGAAGAACAGTGGAAGGGGATTCCACTCAAGCGTATTTCGATGTATGTGCCGGAACGTCCATCGGGAGCGCGGCGTATACTTTCGGATTTTAGCTTTTTCCTGTCGATTCTGGCTCGGAATGGATTTCGGGGGTGGAAACCGGATGTGATTTTGACAGCGTCTCCTATGTTTTCCCAATGTCTGGCTCAGCGCTTTATTTATCCGTTTCGCCGTATTCCGCGCATGATCGTTGTGCAGGATTTTGTCGTCGATGCGGCGCTTGAATTGGGAATTTTGAAGCTGCCCTTGATTGAAAAACCGTTACGATGGCTGGAGCGTTGGAGTTTCCGCTCGGCAGCGACGCTTTCAACGATCAGCGATGCGATGCTGGAAAAGCTGGGGAAGATCGTCGGGGAAGATCGTCGGCTGATTTTTATTCCTAACTGGATTCATCAAAGCATCGCTACCGAAATTGCCCGGCAGCAGCAATCAGCTCCCGTCCGCCGGGAAGGCGTGCTGCTTTATAGTGGAAATCTTGGTGTGAAGCAGGGTCTGCCTCAGTTCTTGGAGGTGTTTCAACTCGGTCGGGATAACTGGAACTTGGAAATCCATGGGGGGGGGGCGGAGTTGGAACGGATGCGCGAGGCGGTGAAGGGTGCTCCGGGGGTGGCTTTGGGCGAGGTTTTGCCTGAGGAGGAGTATGTTAAAAAACTGCTTACAAGTTCGGCTTGTTTGATCACACAGATGCCGGGAGTGGGGGCTAATTTCCTGCCAAGTAAGTTGCTGCCCGCTTTGGCAGCGGGGACGCCAGTACTGGCAGTAGGAGACAAGGACAGTCCGCTGGGACGCGAGGTGAAGCGGGGTCAGTTTGGCGATGTGTTGGCATCTGGCGACACGGAGGGCCTGCGGGCCGTGCTGCGGCACTGGCGTGCTAATCCAGATATTCTGAAAACATATTCGGCCAATGCGTTGGCATGGGGCGAACGATATTCTCGCGAGCGTGTGTTGGCTCAATATGAGACGGAGTTGATGCGCTTGGCGACCAAGGGTTAGTTTTGAGTTGGATGCTGGATTGGACTTTATGACTAAGAATTACCAACTGTGAACCAGAAAACTTAAATATATGAAAAAATTAATTGTGTTTGGTGGCGAAGGACTTATTGGCCGGCATTTGGCCGCATGCCTACTAGCGAAAGGAGATGACGTAACGAGTGTTGATTTGGAGGATTCTAAACGAGGTGAGGGAGCCGCACGTCGGTTTGTCGCAGGGGATGTGCGCTTGCCGATTAGTGATCAATTATGTTCAAGTCCTCCTCCAGTGATTTTTAATTTAGCAGCAGTGTTGCGTACCCCCGGACACCCTATGCACGAATATTTTGAGACAAATCTAAAAGGTGCTGATCATGTTTGCGAGTATGCTAGAAAGACAAACGCCCGAACAATTGTTTTTACTAGTTCCATGGCAGCGTATGGAACCTCAGAGTATTTAAAAACTGAAGATACACTGCCAACTCCCAATACGGCTTATGGTATTTCCAAGCTAGTGGCGGAGCATATTCACCGCACTTGGCAGGCGGAGAAACCGGATGAACGCCGTTTGGTGATCGTGCGGCCCGGCGTGGTGTTTGGACGCGGCGAGCGGGGAAATGTCACCCGACTTTATTGGGCCTTGCGTCGCAAGCGCTTCGCCTATCCAGGCCGCACGGACACGATCAAGGCGAGCATTTACGTCAAGGATGTGGCGGCGCTTTTGGCGGGAATGGCAGCGAGGCCAGAGCCCGGCGTGTTTATCTATAATCTCACTTATGAACCCGCGCCGACGATTTCGGATATATGCGCGACGATGAGCAAGGTGACTGGTGTAAAGCTGCCCAAGTTGGTTGTCCCAGGGTTTCTGTTGCGGACGATAGCGGCGGTGCTAGGGCCAGTTCATGGAGTATTGGGTGAGGGTTTTCATCCTGACCGGGTAAAAAAATTGATGATTTCGACCAATATCAGCGGAAAGAAACTGCAAGAGGATGGCTACACGATGCGTTATTCATTGGAAGATGCGATTCGCGACTGGTGGAAAGATTGCGGAGAAAAGGGACTTGAATAAAAGCTAAAAACTGAAAACTAAAAAGCTAAAATTAGGATGCGGCCAAGTAGTGGGAACAGATACACCTAAAGATCTTTGTTAGCTTTTAGTTTTCAGCTTTTCCTTATGGCACCCGGATTCAGTCACCCACTCCACTGAGCTTCGGGGCGAACACTTCGCATTTGACCATCTACGCACTGTCGTGTTTCGTCAGATTTTAGCTTTTTAGGTTTCAGCTTTCAGCTCTTTCAAGATGATCGTCTATCGTCAGCGCGGCCTTGCCAATGTTTATGGGTTTGTCTCCACCGTGGTGGCGGTTGGTTTTCTCCCTTTGTACCGGGAGGTCTTGCCGTCGCTTACCTATGTAGCACTGGATCACGTGGACTTGCTGCCGTATGTGGTGGCAGTTTTTCTGGGAATGGTGGCCAGCGTGGGGTTGCTGCATGACCGAGCTGCTAATCTGAATCGGATCGACTACTGGGGGGCGTTTGGTCTGGCGCTTCGACAAGTGATGGTGGTGGGGGCGTTCATCTTCGCCTTCATGTTCATTACCAAGGAGCGAGATGTAAGCCGGGTGTTTCTTGGTTCATATCTCGTGATCCTGACCGGGGTGCTGACGATGATGCATGCGCGGATGCCCCGGATGCTGGCGGATTTTCTGTTTCCCGATTCGGCGCAGATGCCGACTTTGTTTGTGGGGCGAACAGGGAATTTGGAGGCGCTGGATGTCTGGATCACCAATCGCGGGCACTTGGGTATGACTCCGGTGGGTTTGCTGTCGGATACTCCGCCAACGCGGGCGGAAAAGGCGGTGGCACCTTATCTCGGCAGGGTGGATCAACTGGAAAAGGTGCTGCATGAGCGTCGGGTGGGGCAGGTGGTTTTGTTAGAGTGGATCGACGATCCTGAGATGGTGCAGAAGATGATCGGTATCTGCGAATCGGAGGGTTGCCGGTTTCTGATCCATAACAACTACGGAGCAAGATTTGCCCGGACGTTTATCCCGCTGGAGGAGGGCGGGCATCATTTCCTCGCCTTGCAACACGAGCCGCTGGAGGATCCGATCAGCCGGTTGTTGAAGCGGTTGCTGGATATTGCGATTTCGTTGCCGGTCGTGCTATTTGTCGTGCCGCCGCTGTGTGTATGGGTTTACTTTGTGCAGAGGCGGCAGGCTCCGGGGCCGTTGTTTTTCGTCAATCCGCGCGGGGGGCAGAATCGAACGAAGTTTAACATACTCAAATTCAGAACGATGTATGCGATCGATCACGACATCAACAAACAGGCCACGGTGGGGGACAGTCGTATTTATCCGTTTGGAGCATTTTTGAGGAGGTCGAGTCTGGATGAATTTCCGCAGTTCATCAATGTCCTGTTGGGCGACATGAGTGTCGTGGGGCCTCGACCTCATCCTGTAGGGATGGAAGAAAGATTTAGCCGAGAGACGCATGCATATAATAGCCGGTCATTTGTTAAGCCAGGGATAACCGGTTTGGCTCAAGTTAGAGGATATCGAGGAGAAATCACCGAACCAGAGAAACTGCACCGGCGCATTTATTGGGATCTTTATTACATCAGCAACTGGTCGCTGGCGCTTGATCTGCGCATCGTCTTCCTGACGGCCTGGCACGTGGTCCGCCCGCCGAAGACGGCGTATTGAAAAAGCTAAAAAGCTAAAAAGCTAAAAAGCTGAAAACAGTCTTCATACTTTAGCCACAAAGAGGCACGAAATCCCACACACTTCGGGGACGTTTCCATTGTGCCCATAGGCGCACGGGCGACATTCGCCGGGGGGGAAGATTCTCTTGTGTTTTTTTGTGGATGAAGCTCCGTGGTTTTATTTCAGCTTTCAGTTTTTAGCGTTTCAGCTTTTTTTTTCGTATGGAAGCGGACCTGGCCCGGCACGAATGTTTTATGTGGCAAGCCCTCGCCCTCGCACGGCGGGCTTGGGGGAACACGCATCCCAACCCGATGGTCGGCGCGATCATCGTTGAGGATGGCGCGGTGGTGGCCGAGGGGTGGCATGCCCGGGACGGCGGGCCGCACGCCGAGCGCGTGGCGTTGACCGCTCTTGGTCGTGCGCCCAAGCCGGGGGCGACGCTCTACGTGACTCTGGAGCCGTGCTCCACGCATGGGCGGACGGGCGCGTGTTGCGATGCGATCATCGAGGCGGGCATCAGGCGCGTGGTCGTGGGCGCGACCGACCCGAATCCCGACCACGCGGGCGCGGGTTACGCCCGGCTGCGCGCGGCGGGCGTGGAGGTAATCACAGGGGTGCGCGAGCGCGAGTGCGCCGACCTCAACCTCATTTTTAACCAGTGGATCACCACGGGCCTGCCGTTGCTGGCGGGGAAAATCGCCACCACACTCGATGGCAAGATCGCGTGTCGCACGGGGCATTCCAAGTGGATCACTGGCGAGGCGGCGCGCGCCGACGTGCACCGCTGGCGACGGCTTTTCCCGGCCATCGCCGTCGGTGCCATGACGGTGCTGGCCGATGATCCACGGCTCACAGCGCGGCCCGCTGACGGCGGGGAATGGTGCCCGTGGCGGTTTGTTTTCGACGGGTTGCTGCGAACGCTGGGCGGGCCGCGTCTGCCGCAGGTGTACACGGACGGGCATCGTGAGCGCACCATCGTGGTGACCACGCCGCACGGCGGCATGGGCTACGTGCGCAAGCTGCGCGAGATGGGCGTGGCGGTGTGGGTGCTCGATGCGCCTACTCAGCGGGTCAATTTCGCTGATTTCCGACGTCGTTGCGCCGAGGAAAAAATCACGGGCGTGTACTTCGAAGGCGGCGCCCAACTGCTAAGCGAACTGCTGCGCAGCCGCGAACTCGATTACTTGTTCAACTACCGCGCGCCGCTGTTGTTTGCCGATGACAAGGCGCGGAGTGTGTTCACCGGACTGCGCACCGAAAGTGTGCAGCAGGCGGTCCGTATCCAGGGTGCGACTACGGAGGTGCATGGCGAGGATTCGCTGGTGCGCGGGCATGTGGTGTACCCGTCAAAACTTTCTGTCGATGAAACTGCATTTGGCATCGGGTAACGCTCACAAGGTTTCAGAAATGAACGCGCTTGCCGCCTCCAGCGGCCTGCCGTTTTCGCTGACGGTCGTATCCGCCCGCGAGGCGGGCGGCATGCCGCCCGTGGTGGAGGACACCGGCACGTTTGTGGGAAATGCGCGCAAGAAAGCCGTGGCGCTTCAGGCAAAACTCGCCGCGACGATCGGCGCCGCGACTGGCGCAACCGCCGCAGGTGACGTGTGGGTATTGGCGGACGATAGCGGGTTGTGCGTGGACGCACTGGGTGGCGGGCCGGGGGTGGAGAGCGCCTATTACGCCGGGCCGCAGGGCGACAGCGCGGCCAATCTGAAAAAACTCGTGGAGGTGATGCGTCATGTCCCTGCGGATACAGGTGCGAACCAGACAGGGGGGGGGGGGGGGGGGGGG
>NZ_ABEA03000116.1 GCF_000171235.2 Geminisphaera colitermitum TAV2
CGGATGAGGGTGGCTTGGAGTTCGGCGAGTTGCTGGTCGAGCACGGCTTCGCGGTTGACGAGCGGCCGGTAGGCAAGCGCCGCCACGATGAGGAGCACTGCCAGTGGCACGAGGACGGCGTAGAAGAGGCGCTGGCTGTGGAGGTGCATGGGGACAGTGAACAGTGGGCAGTGAGCAGTGAACAGTGGGTGGATGGGGGTTATTGTCCGAAGAGGCCGGGGCGTGCTCGGGTGTTGCGGTCGCCGTTGGCGGGAGGGGGGTGGGGGGGGGAGGTTGTGTTCGTAGGGGGCGGTTTCGAGGGCGAGGGCAAAGTCGCCTCCTTTGGGCGCAAAGACGCTGGGGTCGGCCAGGGGCTGGCGGGCGCGGACGGGCAGGATGTCGACGCTGGTGAACTGGTGGGTGGCACGGAGGTTTTGGACGAGCGTGCCGATGGAACCGAGGTGGTCTTTGTTGGAGGGGGGGAGGCTGAGTTCAACGACGAGGCCGGTGGGGCGCGCAAAGCAGCCGCGCAGGAATTGCGTTTCGGGAGCGGCGGCGGGCGTGCCTTGCGGGATCGCGCCGCCGACATAGGTCTCGGCGTCGGCAATGACGGCAAACCAGAAGTCGGCGGTTGGGGCGTGTGCGGTGCGAGCGGTGCTCAGGGTGCGGATGCCGGTGAGGAGGTCGCGGGTGCGTTTTTGCAGGTAGAGGGCGGGGGTGGCTTCGAGGTAGGCTTGTTCGCGGGCGGCGAATTCTTCGGTGAGGCGGGGGCCGGCGTCCCGCGCGTGTTCGAGGAGGGCAACGCGTTCTTGCTTGGCGCGCACGGAGGCGAGGCGGCCTGCCCAGGCGTGGGTGACGAGGGCGGCACCGAGCACAAGGGCGGTCAGAAGGGCGGCGTGGAGCCAGGTGGTTTTTTGCCGGGTGCGGCGGAGTTCGCGCGCGGCGGGGGGGAGCAAGTTGGCGGGCGCGGGCTGGAGTCCGCTGGAGATGGCGGCGACTCCGTAAGCTATGGCGCAGGCGGCGAGGGAGACGGCGCGGCCATCGTCCCCGACGGCGATGTCGGGCCAGTGTTGCGCGGGGTGGCCGCCGGCGTGGGTTTCGAGGAGGGCGCGGACGCCGGGGTCGGCGAGTTGGGCGCCACTGAACCAGCGGGGCAGTTCAAGGAGGGTGTCGGGCGGGATGCCGGCTTCGCGGGCGTGTTCGCGCAGGAGGGTTTCGATGGAGTGGTGCCAGCGTTGGAGGGCGGCTTGGAGTTGCGGGGTGGCGGGGCTGACGACGGCGGGGCCTTCGCGTTTGAGGACGATCTCGGCTTCGTCGGCGGGGCAGCGGAGGTCGGTGGCGAGGGCGGCGAGGAGTGCGCCGCTGCCGGTGTCGATGCTGGCGGAGAAGACCGTCTGGTGGTCGAGGACGAGGACGAGGGTGCTGGCGACGGCACCGAGTTCGATGAGGACGGCGGAGGGGGGGCGGGCGGAGACTTCGGCGAAGGCGGCGGAGAGGGCGCCGTCCGCGCTGGTGATGTGGGTGACGTCACCCGCTGCCAGTCCGCAGCGGAGGAGTTGCAGGTCCACGTCGGCTTCGCGGGCAATGGTGATCCAGGCGGGGCGCGCGTGGGGTCCAAAGGGTTTTAGCGGGCGGGAGTCGTAGATGCTGGGGACTTGTTCGAACTGGCGTCCGCCGATGGTTTGGACGAGGGGGTGCGCGGCGCGGGTGTCGCCGGGCGGGAGGTCCATGATCTGGGAGTGGGAGCGGCCGAGGGGGAGGGAGAGGGCGACGGGGGCGGGGGGGAGGGTGGCGAGGATCTGGCCGAGGCGGCGGGCCATTTCTTCGGGGGTGAGGAGGCCGTCGGCGGCGAGGTCGATGGTGATGAGTTTTTCGATACGCAGTCCGGAGACTTCACGGCGGGCGAGGAGGATGCGCGCGACGGCTTCACCGGCTTGGATGGCGATGCGGCGTCCATGAGGAGCGATGCCGGTGAGGAGGCGGCGGACGGCGGCGGTCGTGGCGGCGGTGGCGGGCATCGGAGCGGAAGGCGGGAAGGGGGGGGGGGGGAGGGAAGGGAGGCGGCTGCGCCGTCGAACATTTAACGTTTAACGCTTAACATTTAACATTGAATGGCCGGGGAGCGGGTTTGGTGGTCGGGCTTCAGGGTTTGGTATTTAATGTTTAATGTTCAACGTTTAGTGTTTTCCGTTGGTTGGGCTTCCGGTGCGGAGGGCTCGGGGGCGAAGAGGGGGGCTTCGGGGGCGCGGGTGCCGCGGCGGGAGCGTCGTTGGGTGCGGGGCGTCTCTTCGGTGCCGGGGGCGTTGTTGTAGCGGACAAATTCGCCGGTCTCGGAGAGGAGCGTGGCGGTCACGAATATGAGCAGGTAACGGGGTTTGCTTACTTCGGTTTTGGTGCGGAAGAGCGCGCCAAGATAGGGAATGGCCCCAAGGACGGGCACGGATTCGGTGAAGGTGCTTTGCACGTTCTCAATGACGCCGCCCATGACGACGGTCTCGCCGGATTGGACGATGACGCGGGTGGAGATTTCCTGGTCGCGGGATTGGGGGAGCTTGATGTCGAAGGTGCTCACGACTCTGCCGCTGGAGTCGAGGTCGCTGACGGTGGCGAAGGTCACCAGTTCCACGTCCTGCGAGACGCTGGGTTTGAGGGCGAGCATGATGCTGCGTCCGTCGCCGCCGATGCTGGCGAGGACGTCGAGCGAGACGCCGGCCGAGAGTTTGGTCGGTTTGCCGGAGGGAACGAGTGAGGAGGTGGAGCGGTTTTCGAGGATGGTCTGCGAGACTTGGTACTCTTCGTAGTAGTATTGGGTCTTGCCGTCGCGAATGGTGGCGGGGCGGTTGTTGATGACGGTGAGGCGGGGGGCGCTGAGGGTCTGGCTTTCGCCGCTTTGTTCGATGGCGGTGAGGGTGGCGGTGAGGGAGTCGCTGTTGCTGCCAAAGATGCCGGTGAAGGTTTTTTCGAGTCCGAAGCCGACGGTGGTGGCAATGCTGGTGTAGTCGGTGGCGGAGCGGGCGGAGGTGGTGGGGCGGTTGGTTTCCCAGTTGAGGCCGAGTTGCTGGAAGGCGGCTTCGGAGATGGTGATGAAGCGGGCTTCGATGAGGACTTGCTGCACGGGGCGGTCAAATTCGCGGATGATGTTTTCCAAGGTGCGGAGCTGGTCGCGGGTGCCGGTGGCCACGATGATGTTGCGCTCGTAGTCGATCATGTAGGTGGAGCCGGTGAAGAATTTTTTGATGGCTTGCTCGATGCCAGTCTCCTGCGGGGCGCCGTCGCGGACGAATTGTTCGACGGTCTGGTTGGTCGTTATGGTTTCCTTGTCCTTGTCCTTGACGCGGGTTTCCTTGACTTCGCTGGCACCGAATTGCGCGGGCATGATGAAGCCGCGGGAGAGGCGGTAGAAACGGGTTTCTTCAAAGAGGTTTTTCTTGTTCTTGGCATCGACGATCCAGACGAGGTTTTCGCCGACTTCGAAGTGGAGTTCCATCTGGCGCGACACGTAGGAGAGGAGGTCGGTGAGGGGGACGTCCTTCATGTTGACGCTGATTTTTTTCTGGAATTGGGCGAGGCCGCGGTCGGCCACGAAGTTGACGCCGGTGGCCTTGCCGAGGGTGAAGATGATCGACTCGAGGGTGACGTCATCGACTTGGAGGGTGACGGTTTTTTGGAGGATGGCCTCCATGCCGCTGGGTTTGTCCTTGTCGTTGATGCCGGTGAGGGGGGCGGAGCGGTTGAGGGTCTGGCCGTAGCTGGGTGGGATGACGGAGGATTTGGGCACGTCGTCGAGGGCTTCGCGGAGGCTCTGCGGGAGGTCGAGGCCGCGGGCTTTGGACTCGGTGAAGAAGTCTTGAAAGGTGTTGGTGAAGCGGGTGTCGGTGGCCTGGATGTCGCGCAGTTCGTTTTCGAGGGAGCGGTCGCGGCGGCGCTGGGCTTCGACGTAGATCCAGCTGTAAATGCGGTCAACGGTGGGGTCGGAGGGGTCCTGGCGTTTGAGGCGGGCAATCTGGGTTTCGGCTTCGTCCCACTTGCCGGAGCGGGCGGCGTCGAGGATGGCACGCAGTTCCTTGTCGTGCGTGGTGCTGACGGGAGGGCGTTCGACTTCCTTGGGGAGGGCGGCTTTGCCAGCGTTGGCCGCGGCGGCTTTTTTCTTGGAGGAGCTTTGGCAGCCGACAAGGAGTGCAAGGCATGCGCCGAGGAGAACCAGGAGATGGGGCCAGGAGTTTGGGAATTTCCGAGAAAGTGTAGCAGCCATGATGTCGTGTGCAGTGGGCGAGGGTGCCCACCGCAGGATTTTGTTTCCGATTCCATCCGATATTAACCCAAATTCCGCAATTGGAATAGCCGCAAAAAGGCACAAAAGGCGCAAAAATAATAAAAGATGTAACTATTTTTGATGAGAGTTCACACACTTGTCAGGTGAACGGCGTTCCCAGCGGTTGCGGGTTCGGGGTCGCACCGTCGTAGGTGGGGTCCCAGTCTTTCCAGACGGGTTCGTAGTCGTGGGCGCGGAGGGTGGCGGCGATTTCGGAGGGGGAACGGTCGTCGTTGATCGCAAATTGTTCGAGGGATTCGGGCTCGGCGGAGTAACCGCCGGGGTTGGTCTTCGCCCCGGCGCTCATGCTGGTGATGCCAAGGTGCAGGGCGTGGTCGCGGAATCGGGGGCTTTCGCGCGTCGAGAGGGTGAGATCAACTTCGGGGCTCCAGAGTCGGAGGGCGCAGATGGTCTGGACGAGGTCGCGTTCGTCAAAGGGCGTGAGCGGGATGTCCTGTCCGGCGTGGGGGCGGAGGCGGGGGAAGGAAATGCTGTATCGGGTGCGCCAATACGTGTGTTCGAGGTGACGGAGGTGTTGTCCGAGAAACCAGGCTTCGGCGTGCCAGTCGGAGAGGCCGTAGAGGGCGCCGAGGCCGATTTTTTTGAGTCCGGCCTGGCCGAGTCGGTCGGGTGTTTCGAGTCGGTTGACCATGTTGGCCTTGGGACCGCGGAGGTGGTGACGAGCGTAGGCGGCGGGGTCGTAGGTTTCCTGAAATACGGTCACGGCGCTGAGTCCGTCGGCAGCGAGGGCGGCGTAGTCGTCGGTCGTCATGGGCTGCACTTCCATCGAGATGCTGGAGAAGTGGGGACGGAGGAGTTTTATCGCGTTGCTGAAATAGGCGCGTCCGACGCGGGTGGTTTCGCCAGTGACAAAGAGGATGTGGTCAATGCCGTGGCGTTTGAGGACGGCGGTGTCGGCAAGGATTTCGGTGTCGTTGAGGATTTTTCTGGGGATTTTGTTTTGGGCGCTGAAGCCGCAGTAGGTGCAGATGTTGACGCAGGCGTTGGTGAGGTAGAGGGGCGCGAAGAGTTGCATGGTGCGTCCGAAGCGGGCGAGGGTGGCGCGGTTGGCGAGGCGGGCCATTTGTTCGAGGTGCGGGGCGGCGGCGGGCGAGAGGAGCGCAGCGAGGTCGTCGGGCGTGAGCGCGGTGGCGCTGGAGGGGGTGGCGTGGGTTGCGCGGGCGAGGGCGCGTTGGACGTCGGCTGTCGTGGCGGTTTGGATACGGGCGGCAGTGGTGGCGAAATCGTGTTGTCGCCAGAGGTCGGTGAAGGTCATGGGTGATGTGAGGAGGGGAGAGACTTAATTCGACTTAATTCGATTTAGGTCGATTTAAGTCGATGAGAGGAAGGCGGTGAGGGGGGAGGTGGCGTCGGCTTCTGGGGCGGTGGCGATGGAGGCGAGGCCGGAGTGGTGGGCGAGGGCACCGGCTTCGACGGCGAGGCGGAAGGCGCGGCCCATAGCAACCGGGTCGGGGGCGGAGGCGATGGCGGTGTTGACGAGGACGGCGTCGGCACCGAGTTCGAGGGCGGCGGCAGCGTGCGAGGGCGCGCCGAGTCCGGCATCGATGACGACAGGGACGCGGGACTGGGCGATGATGATTTCTAAAAAAACGCGGGCTTCGAGGCCACGGTTGCTGCCAATGGGGGCGGCGAGGGGCATGACGGCGGCGGCTCCGGCTTCTTCGAGTTGTTTGCAGATCACGGGGTCGGCGTGTATGTAGGGAAGCACTACAAAGCCGCGGCGCACGAGTTCACGGGTGGCGGCGAGAGTTTCCACGGGGTCGGGCATGAGGTATTTGGGGTCGGGATGGATTTCGAGTTTGAGCCAGTTGGTTTCAATGGCTTCGCGGGCGAGTTCGGCGGCGAGGATGGCTTCCTTGGCGTCGCGTACGCCGGAGGTGTTGGGAAGGAGGCGGTGACGGGTGCGGTCGATGTGGGCAAGGATGTCATCTGTAGTGGTGGATTCGGTACGCACGCGGCGGAGGGCGACGGTGACGAGTTCGGCGTCGGCTGCGGCCAGGCTGGCGGCCATGATGGCGGGTGAGCTGTATTTGCCGGTGCCGAGAAAGAGGCGGGAGCGGAGGGTGATGCCTGCGATGGTGAGCGGCGGTGGCGTGGTGACGTGTGGCGTGGTGGCGGTCATGGTTGGGTGGTTGTTTGGATTGTTTCGAATGGCGATGTAGGGGCTTCGCTTGCGAAGCCCGCAGCAGGAGAGCGACGCGCCAAATGGCATTCGCGGGTTTCGCAAGCGAAACCCCTACCTTCAAACCACGCGGTGAGAAATTCGCGGTGGCGGGCGGGAAGGTCGGGGGCGTTGAGGAGTGCGCCGGAAATGGCGACGCCGTCGGCTCCGAGGGCGCGGATGGCTGGGAGATCGGCTGGGTGAACTCCGCCGATGATGTAGGAGGGGGGGGGGGGGAGGGCCAGTTTGTAAGGAGTTCTCGGATACCGTCGAGGCCGAGGAGGGGGGCGAGGTTTTGTTTGGTGGTGGTGTGGCGGAGGGGGCCGATGCCGATGTAGTCGAGGTGGCCGGCGGCGTGCGCGGCGGCGGCGGCGCGGGCGTGGTCGGTGTTGTTGACGGTGCCGCCAATGAGGGCTCGGGGGCCGAGGAGGCGTCGGGCGGTGGACCAAGGGGTGTCTTGCGTTCCGAGGTGGACGCCGTCGGCTCCGGAGTCGCGGGCGATTTCGGGGTTGTCGTTGATGATGCAGAGGGCGTCGTGCGCGTGGCAGATGTCCACGACTTCACGGGCGAGGGCGAGCCAGCGGTCGGGCTGGGAGCTGAGTTGTTTGGTGCGGAGTTGGATGTGTTTTACTCCAGCGGCGCAGAGAGCGCGGGTTTGCGCGGGGTGGTTTCCCAAAGGGTGTTTGTCATGCGTGATGGCGATGAGGGG
>NZ_ABEA03000115.1 GCF_000171235.2 Geminisphaera colitermitum TAV2
GGGCGGCGGGCGCAGCGGGGTGAAAATCGAGTTCGAGTGCGGAGAGGTGCAGGCGGAAGACGCGCAGGCCGGTGGCCACGCGGATGTCGAGCGCGGCGGCGTTGAGCCATTCGCGGTGCCAGGGGCCGGTGGAAAAAATCAGGAGTCGCTCGAATCCGGCGCGCCTCACGCCGCGAGCAAGTTCGTTGACGAGTTGGAGCGCGGTGTCGGCGTCCACGCCGAAAAAGGTGGAGGGATACGGGGCCGGACCAAAGCGGAGCGGCGGCAGCACGGAAACGGCTGAAGGCTGAACGTTGGTGGCGCGAAGGGCGGCGGACAGCAGGGCGGAGCCGAGGACTTCGCCGGCGTTGAGCGGCAGGCCGAGGCCGTGGTCGGCGTGATCGTAAACGGGCAAAATGGCGAGCGCGCCGGGCTGCGCGGCGAGGGCGGCAAAGGCGGTCGTGGGGAGCTGCGCCCAGCCGGGGGGAGGGGAGGGAGGGTTGT
Organism: Geminisphaera colitermitum TAV2; assembly: GCF_000171235.2. Lineage (GTDB taxonomy): Bacteria > Verrucomicrobiota > Verrucomicrobiia > Opitutales > Opitutaceae > Geminisphaera > Geminisphaera colitermitum. Next base: position 484 of record NZ_ABEA03000115.1, read on the forward strand.
CTCGGGTTGCGCTCAATGTCCGAACACGTCTTTGAGCGCGATGCTCAGGCCGGGGATGATCGTGCTGGTGAAGGTCTGCGTTGTCCGGTGGGTGGCGACGGGGGTTTCGGCGGATTCGTCGAAGCGGTAAATGGCAAGCGTGCGGCGCGTGGGATCAATCGCCCACATTTCCTCGACGCCGGTGCGCGCGTAAACGGAGCGTTTGATGCCGAGGTCGTATTTGGTGCTGGTCTTGGAGAGGATTTCCACAACGAGGTCGGGCGCGCCTTCGATGCCGTGCTCTTTGATAATGGAGGCGTTTTGTTTGCGGATAAAGAGGAGGTCGGGCTGATAGACGTTGATGTCGGACAGGAATACATCAAGCGGTGCCATGAAGACAGTGCCAATTGGGTGCGTGCGCAGGTGATGACGAATGAGGTAGTAGAGGTTGCCGCTGATGTCTTGGTGAAAGACGGAGGGAGAGGGGGCCATGATGAGATCGCCTTCGATGAGTTGGTAGTTGGGCGCGCCAAACGGGATTTGCTCGTAGTCGTGGCGCGTGATCGGTGGTGCTTGGGTGGTGGCGAGCATGGCGAATAGGTTGGCGGGAATGGGCGGGGCGTCAACTGCCGCAACTTTTGGGGAAGCCGCCGGGGTGGGCCGAGTGCCATTTCCAAGCGGTTTCCACGATGGGCTCGATGCTCTTGAACTTGATCTGCCAGCCGAGTTCCTTGATCGCCTTGGACGAGTCGGCGTAGAGCGCGGGCGGGTCGCCGGCGCGACGCGGGCCGGTGACGTAGGGGACTTTTTTGCCGGTCACTTTTTCCACGGCGCGGATGACTTCGAGCACGGAGGTCGGCGTCCCTGTGCCGAGATTGTAGAAGAGCGCGGCGCCGGGTTTTTGGAGTTTGTCGAAAACGGCGATGTGCGCGCGGCTCAGGTCGTCCACATGCACGTAGTCGCGCAGGCAGGTGCCGTCGGGCGTCGGGTAGTCGGTGCCGAAAACCTGCACGTTGGGACGCCTGCCGGTGGCGGCGTCGATCACGAGCGGGATGAGATGCGTCTCGGGGTTGTGATCCTCACCAATGGTGCCGTCCTCGGCGGCTCCGGCGGCGTTGAAATAACGGAAGGCGGCAAACGACAGCCCGTGCGCATGGGCGAGCGCCTTGAGGGCGTTTTCGATGTCGAGTTTGGTCTGGCCGTAGGGGTTGATCGGGGCCTGCGGCAGCGTTTCGACGATGGGCATGCTCTGCGGGATGCCGTAGGTGGCGCAGGTCGAGGAGAATACAAATTTGTTTACGCCCTTGGCCAGCATCACGCGCAGGAGTTGGAGCGTGGCGCACACGTTGTTGAAGTAGTATTTCAACGGGTCGGTCACCGACTCGCCGACGTAGGCGTAGGCGGCGAAGTGCATGACGACGTCGATTTTTTCCTTTTCGAGAATCGCGCCCACGGCGGCCTCGTCCCCGAGGTTGGACGTGTAAAACGGAATGTCCTTTGCCACGGCTTCGGGGTGGCCGAACACCATGGTGTCGAGCACCACCGGGCGATGCCCCGCGGCGATGAGCTGGCGAACACAATGACTGCCGATGTAACCGGCGCCTCCAACAACGAGAACGTTCATAAGCGGTGCGATGAAAGATGAGAGAATTGGACTGTGGAAGGGAGCGAAGCTTGTATTGCGCCCGGCCATGCGTTGGCTAGCTTCTTCTTTCTCATGACGCTCATTCCCGGCAAGAACGACAAGAACGACAAAAACGGCAACAAAACCTCTTCGCGCATCGTCATCACTGGAGTCGGCCTTGCGGCGCCCAACGGCAACTCGCTGGCGGAATTTCGCCACAACCTGCTCAACGGCGTCGCCGGCGTGGAACCCCTCGAAGTGCGTTACATGGGCCGGCTCATCGCGGGCATCTGCCATTTCGATCCGCTCAAATACCAGAAGAAAAAGGAAATCCGCGTCGGCACCCGCGCCGGTTCCATCTCTATCTACTGCGCCCGCGAAGCCCTCGCCGACAGCGGCATCGCTTGGGACGCCGCTCCGGGGGGGGGGGGGGAGGGGACAACGGCGGCAGCGAAAGACCGCGTCGGTATTTACATTGGCATCACCGAGCACGGCAACGTGGAGACGGAAAACGAGATCTACGCCCTCTCCAAATTCGGCTACGACACCAAGTATTGGTCTCACTACCACAACCCCCGCACCGTGGCCAACAACCCCGCCGGCGAAGTCTCCCTCCACCTCGGCGTCACCGGTCCCGCCTACACGATCGGGGCCGCCTGCGCCGCCGGCAACATGGGCCTCATCCACGCCGCGCAAATGCTCCGTCTCGGCGAAGTGGACCTCGCCCTCTGCGGCGGCGTGAGCGAAAGCACTGGCACATTTGGCATCTTTGCCGCCTTCAAGTCGCAGGGCGCGCTCGCCCACCACGACGACCCCAAAAAAGCCTCGCGTCCCTTCGACAAGGCGCGCAACGGCATCGTCATCTCCGAAGGCGGCTGCATCTACACGCTGGAGCGGCTCGAAGACGCGCAGGCGCGCGGCGCGAAAATCTACGGCGAAATCGCCGGTTACAACGTCAACAGCGACGCCTCCGACTACGTCCTCCCCAATCCCGCCCGCCAGTCCGAATGCGTTGCCCGCGCCATCGAACGCGCCGGGCTCAAGCCTCAGGATATCCACATTGTAAATACGCACGCCACGGCCACCCCGCTCGGCGACATCCAGGAGGCGCAAGGCCTAGCGCAGGTTTTTAAGGACTGCCCCGACACCTACATCAACAACACCAAGAGCTTCATCGGCCACTGCATGGGCGCGGCGGGCGCGATCGAACTGGCGGGCAACCTGCCCTCCTTCGACGACCTGACCGTCCACCCGACGATCAACGTGGACGAACTCGATCCCCAGTGCGCGCTGCCCAATCTCGTGATCAACACACCGCGCAAGGTGGCGAAGGTCGATGCGATCCTGAACAACTCGTTCGGGATGCTGGGCATAAATTCCACGTTGATTGTGAAGCGATTTGTCGCCTAGTTCTGACCTTTAACCGAATCACAATGACCCAAGACGAATGCAAAAAGGCAGTCCTTGAAATCATCGCGGACATCGCTCCCGACGAGGACATCTCCAACCTCAAGCACGACGTGCGCCTGCGCGACCAGCTCCAGCTCGATTCGATGGACTTTTTGGACATCGTGATGGAGTTGCGCAAACGCCACAACATCGAGGTGCCCGAGGCTGACTACATGCAGCTCGCCAGCCTCGAAAGCTGCGCCAACTACCTGACGCCGAAATTCACCGCCCTCGGCAAGTAAGCCCCTCTCCCTAGCCACACAAGGCTGGGCACCCGTTTATCCAAGCCGGGAGGCAAACCCTCCCGGCTTTTTTCATTTCCACAACAATATACGCTGCCACGCTCCTCCGCGAACGCTTAAAATATCGATCCCCCCATGACGGAATCGACATCCACGCACATCCGCATACTTTGGTTCTGACATGAAACGGACGATTCCCATTTCCTACGACTCTGTCCTTGGAATGATTCAAACCCACGCCCGACAAGACGACGTTGGCTTTCGCAAAAACGCGGAAACGATCATCACCTATCTCAGCACCTCCAACCGTCCCGGTGAAGCAAGTCTCCTTCGTGAATTTCTCTCTCCCCTTGTCGCCACCAACGGCCATATACCCCAAACTAGGAAAGGACCAAACGGCACCACTGCCACATCAACAATGAATCCCGCGCCCATCCCCATTCATTCACTTTCCTCCGACATCAAACCCCTGATTGCTTCTCCCCCGCCCCGGCGTGTTTCCAGCGAAGACATCATCCTTGCGCCCACAACCCGTCGGGCACTCGAAAAAATCCTCGCTGAATACACATCCAAAAACCGCCTTGAGGAAGCCGGTCTCATGCCCTCCACGCGTCTCCTCTTCTGGGGGCCTCCGGGATGCGGCAAAACCCTTACCGCCCACTGGCTGGCCAATCAACTCAATCTCCCCTTTGGCATTGTCCGCCTCAGCGCTGTCATCACCAGCTACGTTGGCGAGACCTCCGCCAACCTCCAGAAAATCTTCCGGCAAGCCAATGACACCCCCATGGTTCTCCTCCTCGACGAAGCCGATGCCATTGCCAAAAACCGCGAAGATCGCAACGATGTCGGAGAACTCAAACGCGTCGTCAACAGCCTACTCCAAGCCATGGACGAACTCCAACCCGGCAAAACTATCATCATTTTTGCCAGCAACCACCAATATCTCTTCGATACTGCCATCTGGCGCCGCTTTGACGACGTCATCGAATTCCCTCTCCCAGGAAAAGAACAACGGCTCGAATACCTCCGTCGCTTTACCAGTGGACTTAGAATCACCGGGACACTCCCCACTCTTGCTCAAAACACGACCACCGCCTCATTCGCCGACCTCGCCCGCATCTGTCAGGAAGCCAGCAAAACAGCCATCCTCTCCGGCACGAACCAGACAACGACCGCCATCCTGACTGACATCTGGCGTGACTGGAAAAATAAACAAAACTCCGCGCAGAGCCGCACCCGTAAATCCGCTCCCTCCACCACCAAACGTGCCACCAGAAAATGAACCCAAGCCTCCCGCCCCTTCTTATCGCCCCCCTCCCCTCCCGCCGCCTCAAGCCCCCTCCAAAACGACCCGTTCCCGCTGCCGCAATTAATATCAAAAAACGCATTGAGGCCGCGCAAAACATGCGCCGTCAACTTGCCGAAATAGAACAGCAAGCACGCCAACTCGATTCGGATCAGATTCGCGCTATCATCTTAAAAATGACGCACGACCGCCGTCTCACCAAAAACGACCTCTCAGGCACCGGCCTCTGTTTCTACGCCCCTCCCACCGACACCCACTCCCTCGTCATACCGAAAAATCCAGACGAATTAAACCTCCACAAAATTGATCAGCGCATCGCCCAAACCGAAAATAATCCCGAAACCCCCGCCCCCCCAAACATCAATTTTCTCCTCAACGTAACCTCGGTAACAATCAGCGACCCCAAGGAACGCCTCTGCGAACAATTCCGCAAAAACTACAAAAACCTCTCCTCTCCCGGACACTGGTTCATTTACGAAGTCGAAATCAGCAGCTTTCTCACTGACCGTCGCGAACGCCGGAAAGAACTCCGTCAACACCTGACCAAACTCCAAAGTTTTCTCCGCTACGCGGGTGGCGGTGGCCTTTACGAACACGACGACAATCTTCTCGATGAAGGCGTTATCCCTGCCGTTGTATCCTCTACCGGATCCGCTTTCCAACTCCTTGTGGAAGCCCCCGAATGGCGTCGTATCGTAACCTCCTTTGACGCCCGCCCAAAATTCGAAACCTTCAGCGAACGCTTCAAAAAATTTACCATCACCGACACCACCCTCCTCCCCCCCCCTGAAAATGCCCCCAAAATCTGCGTAATCGACACCGGAGTTGCTGGCGAAAACCCCTTTCTCAAACACGTCGTCAATCGCGACCTTTCCGAATCTTGGATCACGGGCTACCATCCCCTTGCCGACCCCGACGGACACGGCTCTGGCGTTGCCTCCCTTGCAGCCTATTATCATATCGACATTGGGAAAAACACCACGCACCAGCCCGTCGCTCAAATCGTCTCCGCCCGCATCACCGACGACCAAGGCTACATGCATGTCGTCACCCAAAATAACGACGGCACCTATCACGTCAAAGAAGCGCATCTCCTGAGCCTCACCCTCGAGAAAATCGTCGAAAAACTGCACCACCAAGGTGTGCGCATCTACGTCTTGTCCTATAGCATAGTCGGACATATTTGGAATCTGGCTACCCGCGACCTCCTCCCCCGCAAAACTTGGGTAGGGCGGACCATTGATCGACTCGCCAAAAAATACGATATCCTCTTCATTTGTATCACAGGTAATCTCCCTCCCCACGATATTAAAGAACTCCTCGCAACCAATGGCCCTTGGCCCCGCTATCTCGCCAACCCCACAGCCAAACTCCTTGACCCCGGACAGGCCAGCCTCGCTCTCACAGTCGGTGCCATTGCCCACTCCACCGCCGTCACTCCCACCGCCGCAATCAGCATCGCCATCGCTCGCGAAAATGAAGCCTCACCCTTCACTCGAACCGGCCCCGGATTTGGTGAGGCAATAAAACCCGACCTCGTCGAATACGGAGGCAATTTTGTTCAAAACGCAGAAAACCTCACCGTTTCAGACAACTCAGGCACCGACGTCATCATGGCCAGCGGCCAGCTAAACCCGCCCCTTCAACACAACAGTGGCACAAGCTTTGCCGGCCCTCGTGCTGCCTACCATGCCGCCCAAATTCTCTCCGACCTCCGCCAACTCCAACCCGAACGCGAACCCTCCGCCTGTCTCCTCCGCGCCTTCCTCGCCGCATCCGCAACCCCGCCAGCAACGCACAACGACCCCAAGTTGGACATCGACCTCTACGGGCACGGCCAACCTGACATCAAAAAGGCCACCCATTGCGAAGGCTATTCCACGGCTCTCTATTACGATGCCTCACATTGTCCCGGTGACCTCATCCTCCTCCCCATCGACATCCCCAAAGAACTTGCGACAGCTGGTCACCAACCAAAAAAAATCCGCATCGCTGTTGCCATGGCACCTCCCGTGCAATCCGACGGCCTTGCTGATTATCATGGTGTAAAACTCAAATTTCGCCTCTTCCGTGGAGACAAAAAAATCGAGGATATTCGCGAAATGATGTCTGCTTCTGAAAACTTGGATACCACTCTCGCTAACATCAAAGTCGCGGAGGAACTCGGACACTGGAAAATCGAAACCCGTTCAGTAGGCACACTCCAGAGCGATACCTTTGTCTGGACCCGCCACAAAGACACTTACAGCCAGCATCCCTACATTCTCGCCATCGCACTGTACCCAGCCCAATGGCTCCGAAAAAACATCAAAACCCAAGACCTCCTCGCTCAGAAAATTTCCTTGGCCGCTGTCATTCGCGTGGAAGACACTTCGCAAAAATACACTCAACTCTACGCCCAGCAAAAAGCCGCCATCGACGCACGTGCTCAGGAACAAGCCCGCGCTCGCCAACGTATTCGCGCCACGATTTGATAGCCCCTTCTGCCTCCGCGTCGCCTTCGGCAACGAGGATACCACACCAAACGCTCCAGCGACTTCGTTAAAAAAAATCTTCGGACGTCTCGGTTTCCACTTCCCCCAGAAAAAGGTTGTCTCGACATATGCACTGACCGCACCGATTCGAGTGGTGAGGCCTTCTTTTTTGTAAATTAATTCGTTTGTAATTCGTTTGTCTTGCGGTGGTTTCTGCTGCTGAGACCGGGTCTCTGCCAGACCTCTTGACAGGGAGATGCAGGCGCGTTTTCTCGCCGCCATTATGGCCAACAAAGCTGACAAAATCGAACAGAACGCCGCCGGTAAGTTTTATGTGGATACGCAGTGCATCGACTGCGACCTGTGCCGCGAGACGGCGCCGAAATTCTTTTCGCGTTACGATGAGGGAGGTTACTCCTTTGTGCAGGCCCAGCCGACGAGCGAGGAAGAGATCGCCCAGTGCATGGAAGCTCTCGAAGGCTGCCCGGTCGAGGCCATCGGCAGCGACGGCGACGAATAAGCCACCCGTCCAAGAACAACAATTTCATGACACCCCCCGCGCCCGGAAACAGGCGCGGGTTTTTTTGTGCTCTGGAGGGTGGGTCTCCTGACCCGCCAGACGCGGCGCAGCCGCGCCCATCCGGAATGGCGGCGCTTTGCGCCGTCGGCGGGTCTCCCGACCTATAAGCGCTAACATGTTAAGATTTGATGAGGATACGGTGGGGGATGCGCTTGCGAGGAGGGTAGCCGAGGGAACCGCGTAGGCGATGGCCGCAGAGAAGGAAGAGGCTTAGGGAGAGAGGGATGGCCAGACAAGAGAGGAGACAATCGCGAGCGAAGACAAACTCAGTCCATCTGGAGTTAGTCAGGGAGGATGAATCCCCAGGGGGAAAAAACCTCTGATTGGAGGAGGGATTTTTCGATGAGCAAGCAGGTGAGTAATTTGGCTTGGAGCCATGAGCGGGAGCTGAGGGGGTCTTTTTTTGGGACGTGGCCAGTGTTCAGGAGTGATTTGAGGCGTTTGAAAGCCAGTTCGATCTGCCAGCGCAGGCGGTAGAGTTGGAGGATGCCGCGGGAGTCCAGGCAAGAGGAGGGCAGGGAAGTGACAACGACAATGTAATCAGCCATGCACAGGCACTGGCAGGAGGGTTTGCGGCCGTTTTTTTTGGCGCTGAGCCTGATTTTGGCTCGTTCGCGTTGGGCGGCCTGTGGGCTGACGCGAAGGGCGCACAGGCGCAAGGCGGTGCCGTCCTTGAGGAAGACGGGCAGTCCGGAGCACTGACGGGAACGCAACTGGGCCAGCCATGCGGGAACGTCCAGCGCATGCCCCTGCTGGTCAAACAAGGGCAGACTGGTGCTGTGCCAGCGTAACAGGACCGCCCCCTGATGATCCATCACATGCCTGATCTGCGGGGCTCGGCAAAAATTCCGGTCGCCCAAAAACAAATCCCCCTTGCGCACCTTGTAACGGCACAGACTTTCGCCCCCCTTGTTGTCGGTCAGTTCGGCCTGTTCGCAAAACAGGCTGGGCAGTCCGATCGCATAATGCAGTCTCCAGTCCGTTCCGCTTGCTCCGGATTCCTCTATGGTCGTGCTGTCCACCGCCACCGCCGTCCACCCTTCCGGCAATCTCGACCACCTCGGCTGTCCGGCCTGCTGCTCAAGCAACCTTACGCTCATCCACCTCAGCCAACCCTCCGCGTTCCTCAGCCTCTTGAGCAACGCCACATCCGAGACCTCCGGCAACCCTGCCGCCGCCCCCCTCGCCACCGCATGCCTCAACGACAGCCCGCTCCCAGCGTGCATCAATATCAGCCTGAGCAACTCCTCCGCCGTTCTTATCCCCTTGGCCTGCTTGAACGCTCCTTGCTCCCTGGCCGCCACCTCCCACCCTTCCGGCAGCAGCCCCTTCACCAGCCCCCACTCTTCCGTCATCCATGTCTTTTTCATCCCACCTATCTACCCGTTTCCTCCTCCCATGTAAAGACAACATGTTAGCGCGTATAGGTCGGGAGACCCGCCCTCCAGAGTCCGCTCCGCAATTATTCTTTCGCACACTTGACGGTCTCGCGGCACGGACGGCAGGCTTCGTGGCGTCTATGACACACACCGTCCACGCCAGGCGCAAACGGCTCCTTGTTATCACGCTCGCCGTGCTGTCGGTGCTCGGGCTCGGCGTGGCTGCGGCGGGGTGGCGCGTTTGGGGCGCGGAATTCGTGTCCCTGTTTCACGCCACCGTGGATTGGGTGCGCTCGCTGGGGGCAGGGCCGTATTTCGCGGCGTTCGCCGTGCTGCCCGCCTGCGGAGTGCCGATCAGTGTGTTCAATCTCTCGGCGGGACCGCTGTTTGGCCCCGTCATTGGCCTGCCCTGGGTGCTGGTGCTCGCGGCGCTGTGTCTGGCGTTCAACATTACGCTGAGCTATGCCGCGGCCCGGTGGTTGCTGCGTCCGTGGGCGATGCGGTTGTGCAAATGGCTCGGCTACACGCTGCCTGAAGTGCGCGGGGAGGGCGGCACGAGTTTGGTGGCCTTGGTGCGGTTTACCCCGGGGCCGCCCTACCTCCTGCAAAGCCTGCTGCTCGGCGTGGCGGGCGTGCCGTTCTGGCCGTATTTTTTCATCTCGTGGGTGGCCACGTATTCGTATGCGTTTGCCTTGATCGTGTTTGGCGACGCGCTGGCGCAGGGGAAGGGGGGCACGGCGATGATCGGCATCAGCCTGTTCATCGCGTTCGCCATCGGCATCCGCATCGTGCGCAAACAGGTGAGCGCGCGGCGCATTCTGCGCGAGCGCGAAGAAATCGCAGCGGCCTCCTCCCGCATCGACGACACGCCTCCGCCCACGCCATGAGTCTGCTGCGTCCCATCCATCCGCTCGACTCCGCTGGCGAAGGCGGCGCGCCGCGCGCCGAGAGCGTCACCGAATTCACGCGGCGGGTGAAGGTGCTGCTCGAATCGCAATTGCATGCGGACTGGGTGCGCGGCGAGGTCTCCAATCTTCGGATACAGGCAAGCGGCCACGTGTATTTTTCGCTCAAGGACGCGGGCGCGCAGCTTTCGGCGGTGATGTTCCGCGGCGACGCGGCGCGGCAGGCCGTGGCGTTGCGCGACGGGATGCAGGTGGTCGTGTTCGGGCAGGTGAGCGTTTACGAGGCGCGGGGGCAGTATCAGCTCATCGTGCGGCTGGTGGTCGAGGACGGCGTGGGACGGCTGCAACGCGAATTCGAGGCGCTGAAACGCAAGCTGGCGGCGGAGGGGCTTTTCGCGTCGGAGCGCAAGCGTCCCGTGCCGGCGCTGCCGCGAACGGTCGGGTTTATCACGTCGCCAACGGGTGCGGCGGTGCAGGATTTTTGCCGCATTCTCACGCGCCGGGGCTGGCGGGGACGCGTCGTGGTATTGCCGGCGCGGGTACAGGGCGAGGGCGCGGCGGCGGACATGATTGCGATGCTGGAGGAGGCGGCGAGGCTGGGGATGTTTGATTTGCTGGTGATCGGGAGGGGGGGGGGGAGCATCGAGGATTTGTGGGCGTTCAACGAGGAGGGATTGGTGCGCGCCGTGGCGGCGTGCCCGGTGCCGGTGGTGTCGGCGGTGGGGCACGAGATTGATTTTACGTTGTGCGATTTCGCCGCCGATGTGCGCGCGGAGACGCCGAGCGGGGCGGCGGAGCTGATTTCGAGCGGATTTGTGCGCGAACGGGAGAGGTTCCAACAACTGGCGGAGGGGTTGCGGCGGGAGTTGGTGACGGCGGTGGGCGAGGCGTCGCGGCGGTTGGATCATGCGCGGGCGCGGCTGCGGCTGCTCGCGCCGTCGGCGCAGGTGGAGCGGGGATTTTTGCGGCTCGACGACTTGGGAAACCGTTTGCAGGCGTCGCTTACGCAGTCGGTGCGAGCGCGGCGTCAGCGTTTCACGGAATTGCGGGCGGCATTCCGCGAGCGTTCACCGGAGACGCGCGTGCAGATCGAGTCGCATCGTTTGCTCGGGCTGTGGAAACGTCTTCAGGCGGCGAGCCCAGAGTCGGTGCTCAACCGGGGTTTTGTGATTCTGCGCGACGAGGCCACCGGGCAGCCCGTGCAGCGCCGGGCGGAGTTGGCCAAACTGAAGGCCGGAGCCCGTCTTCGCGCACAATTCGCAGATGGAGAAGCGGAGTTGTCCGCGCCTTCGGCCCGGACAACGAAGCCGAAGGGCTGACGGTCTGACGATTGGCCTTCGACGGTATTAGAGCATTTTCAGTTGAGTTGTGTCCGTTGTCTTGGCGGTAGGGAGGCCTTTGTGCCCTCGGCAGAGGGCACAAAGGCCTCCCTATCAGGTATCAAATGGCTACAGTTTAAATGAAATTGCTCTAATATTTCACCGAGCAGCCGTAGGGCGCGGCGGAGGTGGTGGCGGGAGTTTCGCCTTTTTTCACGGCGGCAAGAGCTTCGACGACATAGGGCTCGGCCTTGGCGATGTCGCCGGGATTGGCGGAGCGAATGCTGTCGATGCCGCCGTGGTAAACGAGCACGCCCTCGGCGTTGATCACAAACATGTGCGGAGTGGTCTTGGCGCCGTAGAGTTTGCCGACTTTGCCATCGGTGTCGCGCAGGTAGGCGGCGGGCGCGGCGCTGGTTTTTTTGCTCCAGGCTTCGATCTGGGCTTTGTCGTAATCGCCTTGTTTGCCGGGCGCGGCGGAGTTGATCGAGAGCCAGACAACGCCATCGGCGGCGGCGCTTTTTTGCAGGCCGGGGATGTTGCCGCTCTTTTCGTAGTGTTTCACCACGAAGGGACACTCGGGGTTGACCCATTCGAGGACGACGGTCTTGCCCTTGAGCGCGGAGAGGGTGTGCGTCTGGCCGTTGATGTCAGTGAGCGTGAAATCGGGCGCGGGCTGGCCGGCTTCGACGGCAAGGAGGACGGAACCGAAGACGAGCGCGGCAGTGGCGGCGAAGGTGCGGAAGAGTGTGGTGAGATGTTTCATGGGTGGATTGTTTGGATATGGAGATTCATCGCGATGCGAAGAGAGCCACGAATGTAACCACAGCCGTCCGGCGCGCCAGCGGGGGGAGGCAGATTTTCGGAAGGTTTTTTAAAGAAAAGTCACCTCGATTTTGCGGGGCGGGAGTTGCGCATGCGTCGGAGCACCAGCCACATCAAAATCGGGGCAATGGCGGAAGTCACCAGCCCCCAATGCAAATTGCTCCAATCCGCAACCCAGCCGACCAGCCACGGCATGAAAATCCCGCCCGCGTTGCCCAGTGCAGCGAGCGCTCCAAACATGCTTGCGCCGCCATCCGGGTAGCGATCCGCCGTCACGGCCAGCATTGTCGGCCACAAGCAACTCCCCGTGAAACCCACAAGGATGCAGCAGATCAGGGCAGGCATCGACCACGGCAGGAACGATCCCAGCCCGAACAACACGACCGACGACAGGCAACTTACGATCATGATCGCAAACGCCGGCCAACGCGCCTCTGCCGCCCCGATCACCATGCGGCCCAAAGCCATGGCAACGGAAAACAAGAGCAATGCCATGCCCCCCGTCCAGGCGGAGAAACCGAGCGATCTTTCCGCGTAAGCTGGCAACCATTGCGCCATGCCCATTTCCGCGGCGCCGCCCAAGAAAATCGCCGCCAACGCCAGCATGAACCAATGGTCGCGACACAGTTGAAAAAACGGCGTGCGAGCACCCTTCGTCGTCATGCCGGGGAACCGCTGCAAGGACAGCGCCACAAACAACAACACCGGCAACGGCAGCAGCGCCAGACACGATCCGCGCCATCCCAAGCCCATGCGCAAAGTCAGTGAGCCGCCCAAAATCGTCACCGCCGCGCCCACGCAGTAAAACGAGTGCAACCAGTTCATTGCCGCCGCCCGCCGCGTCGGATTGAGCGCCGCCACCACCGGGCTCAACACCATGTCGAGCAACCCGGAACCGAAGCCCAGCACGAACAACATTGCCGCCAACACCGCGTAATTGGGAGCCAGCGCCATGCCCAGCAAACCGCCTGCCACCAGACCATCGCCTAGCAGGGCAAACACCTTCGCGCCAAACCGGTCGGCCAGCGGCCCCGTTATCAGGATACCCACGACCAATCCGCTAAACACGCACGCCCCAAGACGTCCCAGTTGCTCATTGGTGAGCGCGCCCGCCTCGCCGCCAAAAACGCTGCTCAACGTGGTCAGGAACACCGGCAGCAAATTGATGCCGATGGCCAGACTCATCATGGCGCCGTAGCAAAGAATGGTGAGCAACCGGGCTCGTGGAAAAGGGAATGACATTGGTGGAAAAATCAGGAGACGGAAAACAGAAGACAAAAAACCAACAAGCAACGCAGCCGAAGTCTGGCCTCTGGTTTGGACGGCGGCGAAGCGCGCTGCTTACGCCAGGTGAAACACCTCGCGCAGATCGGTGGACACCGGACTGTAATCCGCGTTGGACGGCATCAGCGTGCTCATTGAACGCCACCAACGCTGGCAAACCTCGGTCTGCGCAATCGCCGCCCAGCGTTCCTCGCTCTCGACCTCCACGTATCCAAAAAGCTGATTCGTCTGCGGGTGCAGGAAGATCGAATAATTGTGCGCGCCATGTGCCTTGAGCGTGGCCGCAAGGTCGTCCCAGATCGGCGAATGGCGACGCTGGTATTCGGCTTCCTGGCCGGGCGTGACGGACATGACGAAGGCTTTGCGGATCATGATTGAGAAAACACCCGAGGCTGCCGGGCGATTCATCGGAGGCGAGATATTTGCCAATGAATGACGATGCTACGCATCCCCCCCCCCCCCCCAAGGAGGGCGGGTCTCCCGACCCGCCGACGGCGCAAAGCGCCGCCATTCCGGAAGGCGCGGCTGCGCCGCGTCTGGCGGGTCTCCCGACCTATAAGCGCTAACATGTTAAGATTTGATGAGGATACGGTGGGGGATGCGCTTGCGAGGAGGGTAGCCGAGGGAACCGCGTAGGCGATGGCCGCAGAGAAGGAAGAGGCTTAGGGAGAGAGGGATGGCCAGACAAGAGAGGAGACAATCGCGAGCGAAGACAAACTCAGTCCATCTGGAGTTAGTCAGGGAGGATGAATCCCCAGGGGGAAAAAACCTCTGATTGGAGGAGGGATTTTTCGATGAGCAAGCAGGTGAGTAATTTGGCTTGGAGCCATGAGCGGGAGCTGAGGGGGTCTTTTTTTGGGACGTGGCCAGTGTTCAGGAGTGATTTGAGGCGTTTGAAAGCCAGTTCGATCTGCCAGCGCAGGCGGTAGAGTTGGAGGATGCCGCGGGAGTCCAGGCAAGAGGAGGGCAGGGAAGTGACAACGACAATGTAATCAGCCATGCACAGGCACTGGCAGGAGGGTTTGCGGCCGTTTTTTTTGGCGCTGAGCCTGATTTTGGCTCGTTCGCGTTGGGCGGCCTGTGGGCTGACGCGAAGGGCGCACAGGCGCAAGGCGGTGCCGTCCTTGAGGAAGACGGGCAGTCCGGAGCACTGACGGGAACGCAACTGGGCCAGCCATGCGGGAACGTCCAGCGCATGCCCCTGCTGGTCAAACAAGGGCAGACTGGTGCTGTGCCAGCGTAACAGGACCGCCCCCTGATGATCCATCACATGCCTGATCTGCGGGGCTCGGCAAAAATTCCGGTCGCCCAAAAACAAATCCCCCTTGCGCACCTTGTAACGGCACAGACTTTCGCCCCCCTTGTTGTCGGTCAGTTCGGCCTGTTCGCAAAACAGGCTGGGCAGTCCGATCGCATAATGCAGTCTCCAGTCCGTTCCGCTTGCTCCGGATTCCTCTATGGTCGTGCTGTCCACCGCCACCGCCGTCCACCCTTCCGGCAATCTCGACCACCTCGGCTGTCCGGCCTGCTGCTCAAGCAACCTTACGCTCATCCACCTCAGCCAACCCTCCGCGTTCCTCAGCCTCTTGAGCAACGCCACATCCGAGACCTCCGGCAACCCTGCCGCCGCCCCCCTCGCCACCGCATGCCTCAACGACAGCCCGCTCCCAGCGTGCATCAATATCAGCCTGAGCAACTCCTCCGCCGTTCTTATCCCCTTGGCCTGCTTGAACGCTCCTTGCTCCCTGGCCGCCACCTCCCACCCTTCCGGCAGCAGCCCCTTCACCAGCCCCCACTCTTCCGTCATCCATGTCTTTTTCATCCCACCTATCTACCCGTTTCCTCCTCCCATGTAAAGACAACATGTTAGCGCGTATAGGTCGGGAGACCCGCCCTCCGTAGTATTCAGTGAATCACCACCACGCGGCCACCGCCACGCCGATGCCGTAGAACGCCAGGTGGCGTCCCGTCAGTCCGAGCAGACGGATGCATTTGGCCGGCGTCGTCGCAGCTCTCAGCAAACGCGATTGCCACACGCCCGCCACGAGCGCGAACGCCGCCACGATCAGCGCCGGACGCCACGAAAGCTGCCCGCGCCACGCCAGCGCCAGCACCACGGCCACCGCCACGATGTGCGCCAGCGCGAACTGCGCCCGCGCAAACCCGCGGCCCAAACGCACCACGAGCGTGCGCTTGCCGGCGCGCGCATCGGTTTCCACGTCCCGATAATTATTGGCCACAAGGATATTCACCGCCAGCCCGCCCACGCCTGCGCCCGCCAGCAGCACGTCGGCGGTCATGCGGCCCGTCTGCACAAAAAACGTCGCACCCACGGCCACGAGGCCGAAAAAAATAAAAACGAAAACATCGCCCAGTCCGTTGTAACCCAGCGGATACGGTCCCCCCGTGTAAGCGATGCCGCACAAGATGCTCGCCACCCCGATCACCAACAACGGCCATCCCCCCCCCCCCCCGCCAACGCGAGCAACGTCAACCCCACCGCAAACGCCGCCGCAAACACCCCCCACATCGCCCCGCGCATTGCGCCCGGCGACACCAACCCCGACGCCACCGCCCGGCGCGGCCCCACCCGCTCCGCCGTGTCCGCGCCCTTGATGAAGTCGTAATAGTCGTTGGCGAAATTCGTTCCGATCTGGATCAGCAGCGCAAACCCCAGGCAGGCCGCCGCCGCCCACGGCGCGCGCACACCTTCACGGCACGCCAGCGCCGTGCCCACAAGCACGGGCGCAACCGCTGCGGGCAACGTCCGGGGCCGCGTCGCATCCAGCCAGATCCGCCAGCGAGGCTCACTCATTCGCGTCATTGGTTTTCTGATACATATAAAGGCGCAAGTGTTTGCGCTCCATGTTGGCAACCAAGCGGTGTTCCAGCATGATGCTCCAGAACACCGGCCAAAGCGCCACGCCCAACGCCGTAAACACATAGAGCAGGTGAACCTTGAGCAGCGCCCCAAAAACCGCCGCGACAACACCCACCACCGAGAGAAACGGCCCCGGTGTGTGCAGCAACGGAATGATCGTCCATGTGCCGAGCATGGTCAGCAAGCCCACCCGCCAGTCCACCAGCCCGAACATCAAGCCCTGGATAAAAAACACCGGGGCGTAGAATATCACCCCTTTGTCAAAGCGCAGCATCTGGAACAGCACGGCGGCGATCACCACCACGATTTGCGCGGCAATAAAGGGACCGGATTGCGCCAGCGGCAGGTCCACCAAGTCGGTGCCCGTGATGCCAGTCACGAAAAGCCCGAACCCGCCCACCAAGGCCCGGAAAAAGTCGATCCAGTTGTGCGGATCCTTCAATTCGCGCAGGGTATTCAACCGGTAATCCAACGCGAACTCGACCCGGGTGGTCGATATCCTTCGAC
This sequence comes from Geminisphaera colitermitum TAV2, assembly GCF_000171235.2. GTDB lineage: Bacteria > Verrucomicrobiota > Verrucomicrobiia > Opitutales > Opitutaceae > Geminisphaera > Geminisphaera colitermitum. Next base: position 17,238 of record NZ_ABEA03000115.1, read on the forward strand.
GCCGCGCCGTGCCTTGGGACGACGATGGCGCGGGGACCGGAGCGGCAGGTCTGCCGCCTCCACCAAGACGCCCCCACCGCATGCACGGACGCGGTATCCACAGAAGAATAATAGATAATATCAGGATGGTGTAATCGAACGTCACGAGCGAAAGGATCCAAAATTGCCAGTTGTTAGTTGCCAGTTGTTGAAAGGCTGGCAACCAACAACTACCAACTTCCTGCCACCCGCAACCGATGATCGGACGCATTCACATAAAAAATCTCGTTTTTCACGGACACCACGGCGTGCTTCCCGAGGAAACCCGGCTGGGCCAGCGCTTCGAACTCGACCTCGAACTCGTCCTCGACATCGCGGCCGCCGCCGCTGCCGACGACCTCTCGCAAACCGTCAACTACGCCGACGTCGCCGCCCTCTGCGCCCGCATCGTGCAAGGCGAGCGCCATCGCCTTCTCGAAACCCTTGCCCGGCGTCTCCTCATGGAAATCCTCCAGCATCACCCAACCCTCCTCGAAGCCGGCCTCGTGTTACGCAAACCCTCCGCGCCGGTGCCCGCCATCTTTGACACCATCGCTCTCGAAACCCGCCTTACCCGTGCCGAATTTCAACGCCTATCTCTCGCTCGGCAGTAACCTCGGAGACCGTCGATTCCATCTCGACGAAGCGCTCCGCCGACTCGCCGCCACGCCCGGTCTGCGCATCGTGTGCGCGTCCGGCATTTACGAAACCACTCCGGTCGGCGTTACCGGGCAGGGCGATTATCTGAACGCCGTCGTGGAAGTGGAAACCATGCTCTCCGCCCCCGAACTTTTGGCCTGTTGCCTGGCGATTGAAACCGCCTGCGGCCGGACGCGCGTGGAACGCTGGAGCCCGCGCACGCTCGACATCGACCTGCTCTGGCACTCCGGCTGCCCCGCTTGCAACACGCCCGGCCTTACCCTGCCGCACCCTCGCATGACCGAACGCGCCTTTGTCATGGTGCCCTTGAGCGTGATCGCGCCCGATCTCGTAATCGGAGCACTTACCGCCCGCGAACACGCCACCCGCCTTGGGACAACGGGAGTCCGACTGGTGGCTTAACCGGCACGGCAGCCCGGCGAAACCGGGCTGCAGGGTGGCCGAACCCCAAGTCTCACAAAAAACCCCAAGGCGGAGATAATTCTCCACCTTGGGGTTTGATGATGTTTTTTGGGATTTAGAGCAGTTTCATTTAAACTGAAGCCATTTGATTACTTGGTAGGGAGGCCGTTGTGCCCTCTGCCGAGGGCAGCCCTTCGGGCCATCGCCTTCGGCGATGCCATCTGCGCGCTGCTGCGCTCCGTCCGAGGCCTCCGCCGTGCGTAGTGTGAGGATGCAAAATTCATAGGTAGATGGAGCGTGGTTTCGGAGGCCTCGGAGAGGCCTCCCTACCGTTAAGACAACGGCTACATCTCAACTTATCCGCTCTAGCGAACTCCGCCAGCGCGTGGGGAGGATGGGTAGAAGCAGGCTTATTTGGCCGTGTAGTCACCGCACCAGTCTTCGGCTTTGGTGACGGGGAATTTGGCTTCGTACTGCACCCCGGCCTCCACCTTGAAAAGAATGGATTGCGGCGCATGACGGCGGCATTCGCCTTTGGCGGGAGCGGTTGATTTCCAGTGGGCGCACGAGGCGCAGGATTTGGCGATGGTTTTGGTGCTCATGTTTTTATTTCTCCTTGCGGGTCTCAACAAGTGATCGTCCCAGTGGTTTGTCAAACATAACTTATTCTTTTTTAACAATTTGTGACTGCGTCACAGTCGCATTAGCTAAATATTGCATGATTTTTTACCTAATCCGTAAAGATATCTGCAAAAATGAATTAGATTTTGTTATAATCATGCAAATGCCTGTCTTCGGATTTGATACAACCTCTCAATTGCAACATCTCTCCAAACTTAAGGCTTCGATTTATCCGTTTATTCCTACTCCTTGATTTTACCTAAGAGATACGGAAGCGGCGGGCAAAGCGGGTCTTAACCAATAACCACACAAACAAACCAATGAAGAATTCTACATTCCTCTCCCTGCTCGCAGCAGGTGCTTTGGCCGTCCCGGCCTTCGCTCAAACCGCCGAGCCGTCGGACGCTCCCACCGCCAAGTGGGGTCCCCGTATTGCTCTCGAAGACAATGGCATCCGCCCTTGGGTTACCGTCACCGGTGAGCTCTGGAACAATGTCGATGGCGACATGATCGGTGGACGCGACAACCTCTGGAACACCCTCGTTGATTTCGGCGTCGAAATCGACCTCGGCAAGTTCGGCGGTCCCGCCACCGGTATGATCGTCCTCCAAGGTCACTGGACCGAGTCCAGCGACAGCTCTGGCGGCCTCGGTAGCGTTGGCTCCCACAACAGCGCCAGCAACATCTGGGCTTCCGACAGCCTGCGCGCGTTCAACCTCTATTACACCCAGAGCTGGAACAACGGTGAATACGCCGTCAAGATCGGCCAGATCGCCGCTGACGACGACTTCATGGGCTCCGATTATTCTAGCCTGTTCCTCAATGGCTCCTTCGGCACCATGCCTGCCGCCACTGGCGCCACGCCGCGCTTCGGCACCGACACCGTCGCCTACAACGGCTACCCTGTCGCCGCTCCCGGCGTCTGGTTCAAATGGACCCCCAACGAGAAGTATTCCTGGCAGAACGCCATCTATCTCGGTGGCCCTGGCGATGACATCCACTCCAACCACGGTTTTGACTGGAAGAGCCTGTCCAGCACCGGCTTCCTCTGGATGACCGAAGGCGCAGTGAACTTCGACCTGGCTGGCAAGCCCTCGACCTTCAAGCTCGGCGGCACCCTCCACACGAAGGACTTCGAGAACTACGACACCGGCAACACCGAATCCACCGTTTACTCGCTCTACTTCGTCCATGACTTCGCGATCTCCATGAACGCGGACAAGGTTGGCCTCGGTGGTTTCTGGCGCGCCAGCATCACTCCTCAGGAAGACGTTGCCACGGCCTTCATCTACATGGATGCCGGCATCAACTGGTTCGCTCCCTTCGCCAGCCGTCCTGACGACGTTGCCGGTGCCGCCCTTTCTTGGACCAAGCTCGGTGGCGCCTACAAGGACTCCGTCAACGCTGAGAATGGCAATGAGTTCACCCTCGAACTCACCTACAAGGCCCAGCTCACCTCCTATTGGACGCTCCAAGCCGACGTGCAGTACGTGATCAACCCGGTCGAAAACGACGACAACGCGATTGTTCTCGGTCTGCGCACCGTGCTCAACTTCTAAGCTGTTTGGGTAACTAATCCATTCGCTCTCTTCGACGCCGGTTGCCTTTTGGTGACCGGCGTTTTTTTTCGTCCGATTTTTTAATTCAGAATTTCACCACAAAGACACAGAGGCACAAAGTTCGGCAAAGACAGAGGATGTGAGTTTCTTTGGTTTGAACTTTGTGTCTCAGTGTCTCTGTGGTGAATCATGGATTGGTTGGATTTTAGGGTTCCAAAATCACTCGCTATGTCACTCTCCGCTGCTGTTTCAGCTTCCACGCATTACGACACCGTCATCATCGGGGCCGGCATGGCGGGCCTCGCGGCCGGCATCCGGCTGGCGCATTTTGACCGGCGCGTGTGCATCTTCGAACGCCACAACGCAGTTGGCGGACTCAACGGTTTTTACTCCATCGCGGGACGCAAATATGACGTGGGGCTGCACGCCATGACCAACTACGTGCCGCCCGGCACCAAGGGCACTCCGCTCGGCAAGTTGCTCCGGCAACTGCGCATCGACCGCGATGAATTTGGCCTCTGCCCGCAAAAGCGCTCGCGCATCGCGTTTGGTGGCGGAACAGGCAGGGGGGGGGGGGGGGGGGGGATATCGTTAACCTTTACCAACGACTTCGCGGTCTTTGAAAGCGAGGTTGCGCAAAAATTCCCGGCGCAAATCGACGGGTTTCGGCGGCTGGTGGGCGTGGTGCGCAGCTACGATGATGTGTCGCTCGGAGCGAAGCCGGAGTCGGCCCGCGAAATCGTGCGCCGGCACATCACGGACCCGTTGCTGGAGGATATGTTGTTCTGCCCGGTCATGTACTACGGGAGCGCGCAGGAGCGCGACATGGAGTTCGGGCAGTTTGTCATCATGTTCAAGGCGCTGTTTTTCGAAGGCTTTGCGCGTCCGTTCGACGGGGTGCGCGTGATCTTGCGCGTGTTGACGGAAAAATACCGGGCGGCGGGCGGCGAGCGCCGGATGCGGTGCGGAGTCCGACGGATCATCGCCCGCAATGGACGCGCCGCGGCGCTCGTGCTCGACGATGGTCAAGAGATCACCGCCACACACATCATCAGCACCATCGGGGCGCGGGAAACGGAACAATTGGTGCTCCAAGGAGCGGCGGTCTCCAGGCCGCCGGACGAGGCGCAACGTGCCTCGCCTTCAGCCATGCGACGCTCCGCGGCGTCCGGCGGCCTGGAGACCGCCGCTCCATTGCATCCGGCGGGGCGTTTGAGTTATTGTGAAACGATCACCGTGCTCGACCGCCAGCCTGCTGCCTTGGGATGGGGCGACGATACGATTGTGTTTTTCAACGAGGGCGAACGTTTCGCTTACGAGCGTCCCGCGTCCGGGCAACTCGTGGATACGCGCAGCGGCGTCATCTGTTTTCCGAACAATTTTGAGTTTGGCGTCGATCCGGCGACGGGCGCGGCGCGTCAGCTTGCGGAGGGCTGGTTGCGTTGCACCTGTCTGGCGAATCATGAGGCGTGGGCGTCGCTTGCCGCCGGCGATCCGGCAGGACGGGGGCGTGAG
>NZ_ABEA03000114.1 GCF_000171235.2 Geminisphaera colitermitum TAV2
ACCAGAGGAAGGAGGGGCGTATCGCTCATGGCCGGGATCGCAGAGGGGCTCCGTCGGGCGTCGGGGGACGCACCGGGGAGAGTCTGAAATTCATGTGGGTAAAATTCATTTGTGAGGTGGTGATTAACTCCTCGCCGCCGAAAATAAATAGCGAATTTCCCCTCGGCTTTTTTATTTTGAGGCTGTTCCTCCGGCCACGCGCGAGGATCGCCACTGGGCGAGCAGGTAGGAAAGGATGAACATGAGAGTGAAAATCACACCCAGCGCCGCGCCGAACGGCCAGTTGCGCCCGGTCTTGGAAAACTGGTTTTGGATGACGTTGCCGATCATGGGCACGCGCGCGCCGCCGAGCAGATCGGTGATGGCAAACATGCCGATCGCGGGCACGAACACTAATAGAATACCCGCCGCGATGCCGGGCATGGTCAGGGGGATGATGACTTCGGAGAACGCCTTCACTGGGCCTGCGCCGAGGTCGTGGGCCGCTTCGACGAGGGCGTTGTCGAGTTTTTCCGCGCTGCCGTAGATGGGCAGGATCATGAAGGGGAGGTAGGCGTAAACGAGGCCGATGACCACGGCCCACGGCGTGTAGAGGAGTTCGAGCGGGGCGGCGATGACGTGGGTGTATTGGAGAAGGCCATTGAGGAGGCCTTCGCTTTTGAGGATGGAGATCCAGGCGTAGGTGCGGATGAGGAAACTCGTCCAGAAGGGGATCATGACGAGGAGCAGGAGGCGGTTGCGCAGCGACTCGCGCTGGCGCGCGATGTACCAGGCGACCGGATACCCGATGCCGGCGCAGAGCACGGTGGTGAGGGCGGCATAGCCGACGGAGCGCCCGAGGATTTTTAGGTAAATGGGATCAAAGACGCGCGCGTAATTTTCCCAGGTGAAGGTGAAGACGACGCGGCCAAGGTCGTCGCGCTGGCAAAAACTGTAAACGAGCAGGATGCCCATGGGCACGACGACGAAGAGCGCGAGCCAGAGGAGCATCGGCGCGACCAGCACCCAGCCCCACACGCGCGGTCGGCGCGCCTGGGTGTTGTCGGAACCGGGAAGAGCGAGGGCGTTCATTGATCTGAAAGGAGAAAACGAGAACGCTGCCGGGCTGCGATGCAATCCCGGATACGGGGAGGGGGGGGCATGGAGGGAGGGTCTCCCGACCCGCCGACGAGGCTCGCGTCAGCGAGGCTCGCCATTCCGGATGGGCGCGGCTGCGCCGCGTCTGGCGGGTCGGGAGACCCGCCGCCCTCCATGGAGACGTCAGGCTTCGTACTGGGGGCGGTTGGGCTTGGGCCAGTCGATGTGGAAGAACTTGCCGCGCTTCACGTCGGTGCGCTCGTAGGTGTGCGCGCCGAAGTAGTCGCGCTGGGCCTGGAGCAGGTTGGCGGGGAGGCGGTCGGCTCGGTAGCCGTCGTAGTAGGCCAGCGCAGAACTGAAGGTCGGGATGCTGATGCCGTTCTCCACCGCAAGGGCGACGACTTTGCGCCAGTTGGCCTGGGCTTTCTGAATCGTCTTGTTGAAGTAGGGATCGAGCAGGAGGTTCGCGAGCTTCGGGTTGCGAGCGTAGGCTTCGGTGATTTTTTGGAGGAAGGCCGCACGGATGATGCAGCCGCCGCGCCAGATTTGCGCGATCTGGCCGAAGTTGAGCTTCCAGTTGTATTCCTTCTGGGCTTCGCGCATGAGTTGGAAGCCTTGCGCGTAGGAACAGATTTTGGAGCTGTAGAGGGCGTCGTGGACGGCTTCGATGAGGGCTTTTTGCGAGCCGGTGAATTTCTTCGCCTTCGGGCCTTTGAGGATTTTGGAGGCGGCGACGCGTTCTTCTTTCACGGCGGAGAGGCAGCGGGCGAAGACGGATTCGGCGATGGTCGGCGCGGGCACGCCCATGTCGAGCGCGTTGACCGAGGTCCATTTGCCGGTGCCTTTCTGGCCGGCGGTATCAAGGACGATGTCAACGAAGGGTTTTTTGGTGACAGGGTCTTTTTGCTTGAGGATGTCGGCGGTGATTTCGACGAGGAAGCTGTCGAGCGCACCTTTGTTCCAGGTGGCAAATATGTCGCCGATCTGCGGGGCCTTGAGGCCGAGGAGGCCTTTGAGCACGGCGTAGGCTTCGCAGATCATCTGCATGTCACCGTATTCGATGCCGTTGTGGACCATCTTGACGTAGTGGCCGGCACCGTTTTCGCCGATGTAGGTGGCGCAGGGGACGCCGCCTTTGACGGGTTTGCCGGGGGCGGCACCAAGGAGGGGGCGGCCGGTCTTGCGGTCCACTTTGGCGGCGACGGCGTTCCAGATTTTTTCGAGTTCCTTGTAGGCGGCTTTGTCGCCACCGGGCATGAGGGCGGGGCCGAAGCGGGCGCCTTCTTCGCCGCCGGAGACGCCGGAGCCGATGAAGCGGAGGCCTTTTTCCTTGAGGGCTTTTTCGCGGCGGATGGTGTCGGTCCAGAGGGCGTTGCCGCCGTCGATGATGATGTCGTCTTTTTCGAGGAGGGGGATCAATCCGTCGATGACGGCGTCGGTGGCTTTGCCGGCCTGCACGAGGATGATCATCTTGCGCGGGCGGGAAAGCGACTGGACGAATTCCTCAAGGGTCTTGGTGCCGACGAGGCCGCCGGGGGTGCTGGGGTTGTCCGCTACGAATTTGTCGGTTTTCTCGGTGGTGCGGTTGTAAACCGAGATTTGAAAGCCGTGGTCGGCGATGTTGAGGGCGAGGTTCTGACCCATGACGGCGAGGCCGATGAGTCCGATGTCGGAGTGCGTCTTGGACATGGTTGGTGTGTGGAGATGGATCGGTTGCCGGGCCCGTCTGAATGACGGCTGTGCTGGCAGCGAAGTGGAAAGCGTGGAGGGTTGCCTGCGGGACTGCACAATGTCAATTTGTGCAGTCATTTTCAGGTGGGGTTAACAGCAGGGCGGAATTCATATCCTTTCCCATCAAAAGTATCTCACGCGGAGCCGCGGAGCATAAAAACAGACAGAATTCTTTGCCTTTCTTTACGTCTCTGTGTCTCTGCGTGAGACCTCTTAACAAAGTAGAACTAAGCGAGGACTCGACCTTCAGGCTTTTGACCTTCAAACCTTCGACCTTTAAGCAAAGCCAAACATGAGCAACCACACCCGCGCCGACGGCCGCCGTCCCGACCAACTCCGCCCGATCACCTTCGAGGCCAACATCGCCCCCCACGCGACCGGCTCCGTCCTCGCCAGCTTTGGCAACACGCGCGTCATCTGCGCCGCCACCATCGAGCCCAAGGTGCCTCTCTGGATGAAACAACAAAAAGTTCCCGGCGGCTGGCTCACCGCCGAGTATTCACTTCTTCCCTACAGCACGCACGACCGCAAGGCGCGCGACATCTCCAAAGGCAAGCTCGACGGCCGCACCGTTGAAATCCAGCGCCTCATCGGACGCGCCCTCCGCGCCGTGCTCGACCTCTCCAAACTCGGCGAAAACACCCTCTGGATCGACTGCGACGTCCTCCAGGCAGACGGCGGCACCCGCACCGCCTCCATCACCGGTGCCTACCTCGCCACCCGCCTCGCCCTGCAAAAACTCCTCGACACCGGCAAACTCGCCGAGAACCCCTTCACCGACTCCATTGCCGCCATCAGCGTCGGCATCCTCGGCGGACGCGAACTCCTCGACCTCCCCTACACCGAGGACAAGGACGCCGAAGTCGATGCCAACATTGTCATGACCGGACGCGGCCACTTCGTCGAAGTGCAGACCTCGGGCGAAGAGGCGACCTTCACCTACGACCAACTTCAGGCCCTCCTCGGCCTCGCGCAAAAAGGTCTTAAGGAAATTGCCGCCCTGCAAACCGCCTTTCTCACCCGCCAGCTTCTGGCGCATGGAGGGCGGGTCTCCTGACCCGCCAGACGCGGCGGCAGCCGCGCATTCCGGAGGGCGGCTGCTTCGCGCCGTCGGCGGGTCGGGAGACCTATACGCGCTAACATCTTTTCAATCGCCACGCATTTCTTGAGATTATTTCAGCAGAAAACAGCGATTTTTAGATTTAAAAGGCTGGTTTGAATCAAAAAATGAAGAAAAAAACGAAACATGTTAGCGCGTATAGGTCGGGAGACCCGCCCTCCAGATTTAGCTCCCGGCTCGCAATGCATGCGCCGCCGCCAAGCCTTGCAAGGTCAGGTCCGGGATGTCGCGCGTGGGCTGGCGCAGCCGGGCGGCGACCATCGACGCCGCGCCTCCCGATGTCACGATCACCGGCGTCGGTTCCGCCCGCGCCGCCAGTTCACCCAGCACCGCGTCGAGCAAGGCTTGGATCATCCCCGGATAACCTATGATCGCCCCAATGCGAATCGCCTCCTTGGTGGATTTTCCGACCACGCTCTGAACCGGCGAAACCAGATCCTCCACCAAGGGGAGTTGCGCGGTGTGTTCGTGCAAATAACGGGTCACCAGCGCCGGGCCCGGTGTGATGATGCCTCCTTCGTAACCGCCTTGCGTGGTGATGATGTCAAACGTCACCGCCGTGCCGAGGTCGATGACCACCGCCGGGCTTCCCACCAGCGCATGCGCTCCGGCTGCGTTGGCCAGCCGGTCCTGGCCGATCTCGGTCGGGCGCGGGTAGGAAATCGGCACGCCCAGCGCGCACGTGTAGTCAAGTTGCCATGACGCCAGCCCCGCCCCGGCTGCCACGTCACGGAGTCGCGGCGAGGCGTCCGGCACCACGGAGCAAAAAGCGATTTCGTCGATCACGTGGCCCGACTGCCGGAGCATTGCACGCAGTTTTTTGATGCGCTCCGGCAGCCCCAGCACCGGGTCGTCGAGCAGGCGCGTGGGCACGTCCGACTGACAGGAGGTGCGCCTGTCCTGCACCAAACCGTAGTGCGTATGGGTGTTGCCAATATCAACGCAGAGAAGCATGGGCGCAGTTTACAGACTGCCTGCGGCGGTAAATCCTAAATCCTGACTGAATGTTACGGGGGGGGAGGACTCAGAGGAGGCGGAGGATCGCGGTGGCGAGACCGGCGGCGGCGGCGGCGAGCCAGCGGTCGCCTTTTTCACGGGTGGCGCGGGTGGCGTCGCCCATCACGCCGCTCGGCGAGATGTCCTCGGTCGCCCAGGCAAAGGTGAGCGAGGGGCCTTCGGGTCGGAGTTCGCCGGGATCGTCGAGGCGGGCAGGCCACGCGCAGATCGCACGGTCCATGCGCACGGTGTCGGGCGCGAGGGCAAGCATGAGCGATGTCTCCCAGTCGCCGGCATGGAATCCGTAGGCGCGTTCCTGCGCGGTGAATTCGTCGGGGCCGGGTTTGAGTTCGGGAACAAAACCGTGGGTGAGCATGCCGGCGCGCAGGGGCGGGTCGAAGGCCGTCTGGAGTTCGCGTAGTGTGTAAGTCAATACCGCGCTGTTGCCGCCGTGGGTGTTGAGAATCGCGAGGGTGCGGAAGCCGAGTCGGTGAAGTTGTTCCGCTTGCGCGCGCAGCAGGGCGCGAAGGGTGGGGGTGGTGAGCGAGAGGGTGCCGGCGTAGGTTTCGTGCTCGGTGCTTTTGCCGTAGGTGAGAGGGGGGGCGATCCACACGGGGGCGTCGTCCGGGAGGCGCGCAAGCGCGGCGGCGAGCAGGCCGTGGCCAATGATGGCATCGGTGCCGACGGGGAGGTGGGGGCCGTGTTGCTCAATGGCGGCGATGGGTAGAATGACGACGCCCCGGGATTTGTCGGCGGCGGGGATGGCGTCGAGTTCGTCGCGGGTGAGGGCGGACAGATAACGGAGATCG
>NZ_ABEA03000113.1 GCF_000171235.2 Geminisphaera colitermitum TAV2
GGGGGGGGGCTCGAAATCACCAGCGCCAGCGATGTAGTTGAGCGTGGAGCCGTAGAGGTCGGCGCTGCCTCCGACGAGGAGCGGCAGGGCTTCGGCGAGAGGTTGCAAAATGGCCTGTCCGGCGGCGCGGGTGGCGAGCTTGGCGTCGGAGGGGAAGGCGGGGATGCGTTCGGCGAGGTGCGAGATGTCGGGCGCGGCGTCGCGGCTGGCGAGGAGCGCGGCTTTGTCGGGGTTGGCGGTCTGCCAGGCTTCAAAGGTGGCGAGCCATTTTTTGTAGGCGCGAACGAGGCGTTTTTTGTGCGCGGCAAAGTAGGCGCGGACTTCGTCGCTCACGTAAAAATGCTGGTCGGCGGGGAGACCGAGACCGGCGCGGGCGGCGTCGGCAAACTTGGCGCCGCCTTCGCCGTGGCCCTTGCTGGTGCCGGCGACTTCGGGGATGCCTTTGGCGATGGTGGTCTTGGCGATGATGAGTTGCGGACGGGAGGTGGTGGCGCGCTTGGCGCGGTTGACGGCCTTGGAAACGGCGGCGATGTCGTGGCCGTCGATGGTTTGCACGTCCCAGCCGAGGGCTTTGAAGCGTTTGGCCACGTCGTCGCTCTGGGTCTTGTCGGCCATGGCGTCGAGGGTGACGTCGTTGGAGTCGAAAATGACGATGAGGTTGTCGAGCTTCTGGTGAGCGGCGAAGGAGATGGCTTCGAGGGCAACGCCTTCCTGCATGCAGCCGTCGCCGGCGAGGGCGATCACGTGGCTGTCAAAAAGGGTGTGTTCGGGGGTGTTGAAGCGGGCGGCGGCCATCTTGCCGGAGACGGCAAAACCGACGGCGTTGGCGATGCCTTGGCCGAGCGGGCCGGTGGTGCATTCAACGCCGGGGGTCTCACGAAATTCGGGGTGGCCGGGGGTCTTGCTGTGGAGTTGGCGGAAGTTTTTCACTTCTTCGAGCGGCAGGTCGTAGCCGCTGAGGTGGAGCCAGGAGTAGAGGAACATGGAGCCGTGTCCGGCAGAGAGGACGAAGCGGTCGCGGTTGAGCCAGCGCGGTTGGTCGGGATTGTGCGAGAGGAGGGCACCGTAAAGGGTGGCGCCGATCTCGGCGGCACCGAGCGGGAGGCCGAGATGGCCGGAGGAGCATTTGTGAACGGCGTCGATGGCGAGGCCGCGGGCCTGATTGGCGGCGAGGGCGAGGAGGTCGGTGTTAAGCTTCATGACGATTGAATGGGAGTGGTTGGATGTGAAAGTGAACCGGTGGCCGGTGAAAATAAGCGGACGAAAAAACGTGAATGTGAAAGTTGCGTGAAGGGATGTGAAGCTGGCAACGCCGAAAGGGCAGGCGTGATGTCGCAAGAGACTGCATCCGTTTTCACACCGCAGAGTTGGGACCGGGGGGGGGGCCGGCGGCAGCGGTGCTGCGCGCCGAACATCCAACGTCGAACATCCAACATCCAACATCGAAGTGCCGGAAAGTGGAGGCCGGGGGGGGGGGGGGGGGGAGGGGCATACAAAAAAATGCGAGTCCGGCGCGGGACTCGCATTGCGAAAAAAAAGAAAAAAGGTGGCTGGATCGAAACGAGGCCGTGGACCGCTTATTTGGCGGTGGAGGCTTCGGCGCGCTTCTCTTTCTTGACGGCCATGGCGGCCTTGCCGGTGCGGTTGCGCAAGTAGTAGAGGCGGGCGCGCATGGGCTCGGAGGTCTGCTCGACGGTGATGCCGACGATGTTGGGCGAGTTGACAGGGAACACGCGTTCGACGCCTTCGCCGTAGCTGATGCGGCGGACCGTGAAAGTCTCGTGGATGCCAGTGCCTTTGCGGGCGATGACGACGCCGGAAAAATTCTGGACGCGCTCCTTGTCACCTTCGCGGACTTTTGTGGAAACACGCACGCCGTCGCCGACTTTAAAATTCGTGACGTCAGTTTTCACCTGCGATTGGGTGATCTCTTTGATGATCGGATTCATGATGTTTGGTTTTCGAGTAAATCGGGTCGGACTTGTCTGGTTTTCTCAAGTTGCCGCGCCTGCCGCCATTTTTCGATTTTGCCGTGGTCACCTGAAAGGAGCACTTCCGGTACTGACATGTTTCGAAATTCGGCGGGACGTGTGTATTGAGGAAAGTCGAGCAATCTCCCGGTGAAGGATTCGTGTGTCAACGACTTTTCCTCGCCGAGCACGCCGGGGATGAGCCGGGCCACTGCGTCGATGACGACGGCGGCGGGCAAGGTGCCGTTGGTCAACACGTAGTCGCCGATGCTGAGCTCCTGGTCGATGACGCAATCGCGGATGCGCTGGTCGATCCCCTCGTAGTGGCCGCTCAACAAAATGAGGTGTTTTTCGGTGGAGAGTTCCTGCGCGATTTTTTGGGAAAACGGCACGCCGTCGGGCGTCAGATAAATGCGACGGCAGCCGGGCGTGGTGAGTTGTTCGATGGCGGCAAACACGGGTTCGGGTTTCATGACCATGCCTGCGCCGCCGCCAAAGGGGCGGTCGTCGGTGGTCTTGTGTTTGTCCGTGGCCCAGGCGCGCAGGTCGTGGGAGGTAACAGAGAGCAGACGGTTTTCCAGCGCGCGACCAAGGATGCTCTCGGTCAGAAAGCCGTCGAGCATGCGGGGGAAAATCGTCAAAACGTCAATGTGGAGCGGCACGATGTGGGCGGGAGGAGCGGGATGAAACGCGGCGAAAAAAAATCGCCCGGCGCACGAGGCGGCCGGACGATCTTGGGAAATTTTACCGGATTTGCCCTGCGCAGGTTGCCTCAGGCAGCGACGGGGGCGGCGGCCTTGCGGGCGCGCTTGATAAGCGAGAGGGCGGTGTCGGTGGGTTGGGCTCCCTTGCTGATCCAGTGGTCGGCACGGGTGACATTGAGGGTGAGCGCGTCCTTGGTGGCGCGGGGATTGTAGGTGCCGAGCAGCTCAACCGCGGCGCCATCACGACGGGAACGGGCCTCGGCGACCACAACGTGGTAAACCGGGTTATGAGTGGCGCCTACGCGCGAGAGACGGATTTTAAGAGCCATGAGAAAAACGAAAAACGGACGCTGTATTTTTGGAAAAGCGGTGAGAAGACTGCTGCGTTTCCCGGATGTCAAGCGGACTTTTGCAGCAATGCTGGCGGATCATCAGACCGGGCGGACGGGGCCCATTCGCCGTCCTCGCCGCAGACGACCACGAGGTCGTCCACGTGCAGGCCGCACCAGACGTGGTCGCCGTCGTGGATGGGCTCCATGAGGGCGCTTTCGTTGGCCACCACCGCACTGAATTGCGTGCCGGCGGCACTGGTGATGACGAGTTGGTCGAGCGCGCCTTGGAAAACTTCCTCGGTGACGCGGGCTTCGAACACGTTTTCCACGCCTTCGATTTGTATCGGAGTTTTGGAGACGTGGACTTTTTCGGGCCGGATCGAGATGACAGCTTTCTTGATCCCGGCGGGCCAGCGGGCGAGGGAGACTTTGAGTTCGAGTCCGCCGTCGAGGCGCACGCGGCCATAGACGCCGTTGCGCGCCACCATCTCGGCTTCGATGAGGTTGGCCTCGCCGATGAAGTCGGCGACAAAGGCGGTGCGCGGCTGGTGGTAGATTTCGGTGGCGGTGCCGAGTTGTTCGAGGCGGCCGTTGTTGAGCACGGCAATGCGGTCGCTCAGGGTGAGGGCTTCCTCCTGGTCGTGCGTGACGAAGACGAAGGTGAGGCCAAGGTGCTTTTGCAGACGTTTGAGTTCGACGCGCATTTGCTGGCGCAGTTTGGCGTCGAGCGCGGAGAGGGGTTCGTCGAGCAGGAGCACGGAGGGGCGGGGGACGATGGCGCGGGCAAGGGCTACGCGCTGGCGCTGGCCGCCGGAAAGTTGGTGGGGTTTGCGTTCCTCAAATCCCTTGAGCGCCATCAACTCCACGACTTCGGCCACGCGGCGCTGGATTTCGGGGTCGGAGAGTTTTTGCATGCGCAGGCCGAAGGCGATGTTGTCGCGCACGGTCATGTGCGGGAAGAGCGCGTAGCCTTGGAACACCTGGTTGATGTTGCGCCGGTAGGGTGCGTGGTGGGTGACGTCTTCGCCGCCGACGCGGATCGAGCCTTCGTCGGGGTGCTCGAAACCGGAGAGGAGCCGGAGCAGGGTGGTTTTTCCGCAGCCGGAGGGGCCGAGCAGGGTGATGAATTCGCCAGCCTCGATGCGGAGGCTGACTCGGTTGACGGCGGTAAACGAACCGAAGCGTTTCGTCACACCGTTGATCTCGATCATGG